>CAVPZK010000026.1:0-184861 GCA_963710245.1 uncultured Alphaproteobacteria bacterium | reverse complement strand
TCCCAAGGGCCGCCTCGAAACTGGTCGCCTGCACGCTCGTTTCACTTAGGCAGCCAGTATGGTCACACTCCCGTAGTTCGTTAGGTTCGGCGCTTGCTCAACTAGAGCCAGCGCCGGGCCTTAAATGCCCTTCTGCCGCCGTCTTGCGATGCCAGGTTCCGAGGTGAGGGACACCAGCCACGGGCCGAGGTTCTTGGCTGGCTAGGCTCTGGCACCGTGTGACGGGGGAATTACACGGTGCCGAGCCGCCTTCTCTCCGTCTGGTCATGTCGTTCGCTCCTTCGTGGTTTCAAACTCACTCGCTACCGTGACCAGCGCGGCTCTGATGACTTCCGCGGCGATGCCCTCAATTCGGAGGCTCCAAGTTCCCGCCCGAGCTGGCATTGCCCGTCACGCCGAGTTCGGTCAGACGCCAGTGCGGAGATTTTCCCTTGCCGTCGACCCCGAGAGAGCCGTGCCGATGCAGCACGATGAAGCCGTAGTGTTCCAGCTCATTGAACCATCGGGCTGCGGCGGACCCGACCTCCCTTTCGGCCTCTTGATGGGAGAGATAGGCGCGGTTCCGCCCATTTGGCACGCGCCGCTTCAGGGCGACATAGAGGCTCCTTGCACCGTGCGAGAGCGACTTCCACGCGCGGCTGTCGAGTGTCGTGACCAAGAGCGGTACGAAAGGGGAAGGCGGTTCTTACCGCTGCGCTTGCTCAGCAGAGCCCTCGCCCTCGCCAAGGTTGGGGTCGAGGGTTCGAATCCCTTCGCCCGCTCCAATTTCCTCCCTAGCGCCGGAAAAGCAAACGGCCCCTCGATGGGGCCGTTGTCCAATCTCAATGGTTCCGCTGCCTACCAGGGCCAGGACGGATAGCCCCGCGAGAAGGTCGGCGAGCGCCGATAGCGATAGCTGTAGTCGTAATTGTTACGGCGCACGGTCGTCCGCTTCTTCTTGCGCGGTTGTGTCGACTTCGCGTCGTCTTCGATGCTGGCTGACGTGATCTTGGCCGGCGTGTCCTTGGCCCAGACCAGGAAATCCGAGCCCTTCGTCAAAGTCGCCGTATTGATCGCCGTATCGCCGATGATCAGCGATGAGCCCGGCGTGAGGCGCTCGGAGATCTTCTGACGCAGGTCCGCCGGAATCTCGATGCGGTCCAGGACGGCGGTTGAGTCGTCGCCTTGCAGGCTGATCGTTATCCATTGCGTCTTGGTATCGCCGGGAGCGAACTTCAACGCGGTAAAGATATGCGTGCCGAGCGGCGTCTCGGGATCCTTGAAGGTGACCGGCCCGTCGAACAGCCGGCCGAACTCCTGTCTAACGAAGAGATGTCCGAGGGGGGGCTCGCCCTTGCCGGCAACTTCATAGACCTTCTTCACCAGCTCCTCATTGAAGGTGCCGGTCTCAGCCATCCCATTATTCCGCTGGAAGGCCTTGATGGCGTTGGCCGTGGCCTTGCCAAGCGTGCCGTCGAAATCCTGGGCCTCGAGATACCCCATGTCGGACAGAATCCTCTGCACTCCGATGATGCGGTCGCTCTGGGTCCGGCGCGTCACGAGAATGCGTAGTGGCGCCGTCGAGCGCGGCTCCGCGGCCTGAATGGCAGCGGCCTTGGCTCCGGCGCCGAGCTTGGTTTCACTGATCGAAGGCATAGCATCTGCGCTGGCCATGGCCATGCTGGCTTGCGGCGTCGTTGCCACCGCCTGTACGGCCGGTGGCGCGACAGGCGCCGGAGCAGCCGGCGTGGCAGCCGCAATGACCGGTGCGACGGGGGCGGGAGCGGGCGTTGCCGCAGCAACCGGCTGAGCAGGAGCGGGAGCAGGGGTTGCCGCAGCAACCGGCTCGGCCGTCGATTCAGCGGGAGCGGGGACTGGCGTTGCCACAGCCACTGGTGCGGGGACTGGCGCTGCGGCGGCTGGTGCGACGACCGGCTCAGGCGCGGGCGTGGCTTTGGCGGTGACCTCGGGCTTGGCGGGAGCCGGCTCGACCTTCACGGGAATCGACAGAGCGGCCGGAACGGGGGTTTCGGCCGGGACGGCTGCCGGGATCGATACCGCAGCCACGGGTGTTGCCGGAGCTCTTGCGACAATCGGGGCAGGGGCCTCGACCGGTAACCGATCGATCGATTTCGCGGCAAGGCTGCCCGGCTTGCTCGGAGCGCCATCCTCCTCGTCATCGAGCGCATGGCCGCTCATGCTTGCGGTCTCGTTCTTGTTGCCGGCAGCGGGTTGACCTGCGAACGGATCGAAAGCGTGGGCATGCGTATCCTCGACGGCAGCTGGATCGTCGGCTTTGAGGGTCGGAGCGCCGTTCTGGCCTACCGCCTCGACCTCGAGCGAAGACGGGACGTCGGTCGTGGAGCCTGAAACATCGGCTCTCGCCAGCATGCCGGGATGCGGCTTCGGCGGGGCCGGAAGCGGCAGGATATCGTTCATTGACTGACGCTGTGGCGGCTCCTGCGTCACCATCGCCGGGGGCGGAGGCGGCGGCAGCGGCTGGAACAGGGCCGGATGCTCGATCAACTTCGGTACCGGCCGGTCGCGCGCCACGATGACATTGTCGCCGACCGTGGTGATCTTGAACAGCTTGGGCGCAAAGGAGAAAGGCAGCCTGATACAGCCATGCGAGGCCGGATATCCGGGAACCACGCCAGCGTGCAGCGCCGTACCGGACCAGGTGATCCGGTTCATCCAGGGCATCGGCGCGCCACTATAGATGTTGGAGTGATGGAATCTCTGCTTCTCGAGGATGCTGAAAACGCCGGCCTTGGTGGCGTGGCCGGGCATGCCGGTCGAGACTTGCGAGGTGGTGACCAGCGTCGTGCCGCGATAGACATCGAGCTTCTGTTGCTTGAGCGAAACGACGAGCACCATGGGCTCGGACGTGTCGATGTCGGCAATGCCCTCATCGGGCTTCGCATCGTCCGGCTTACGCTTCTTGGCGTCGGCAGGCGCCGCGGCAATCGCCACCGCCAATGCTCCCACGCCAAGCCAGGTTAGAAAAGTTGTTGAAGCCCATTTGGCGACATTCGTCGCCCTGCCCCTCGTGGCGATACGCTCGTTACGCAAGACACACGCTCCCCGTGATGGTCCGACCCAAGGCGAGCCTCTTCCCCGTTTGAGTCCCCCGACTTAACGAATCAGAGTAAAAGAGGCACCCTCATTTGACCAGCAGAAGCCTTCTAATCACCTAACGCACGTCAACCCGATCGGTGCCCGAAGCCGAGCGCTTCGGTCTCAATAAAAAATCCCGAAAGCTCGGGATGTTGCGGGGTTGGCGCGGCTGCTTATCCAGTTTTCGCGGGCAGGTCGGCCGGTAACAGCCCCTGCTAATAAACTTCTCGATGTTCCATTCCCGCAACACTTCGCCTTGACTGCGCGGCCGGCCAAAAGCG
Source organism: uncultured Alphaproteobacteria bacterium (assembly GCA_963710245.1). Classification (GTDB taxonomy): domain Bacteria; phylum Pseudomonadota; class Alphaproteobacteria; order Rhizobiales; family Methyloligellaceae; genus Methyloceanibacter. Next base: position 181,484 of record CAVPZK010000026.1, on the reverse strand, counting down.
CCAATTTTTCACCGCCAAATGTCGCGATCGCACTCATTCAGAACAAGCCACATCTGCCGTGCCCGCCTCGACTCGCCGGCACGCTGCCATCCTTGTCGACGGGAAACTAGGACAGGACCAAGGCAGGAATAGGGTCGGCTGGAGATCACGTGCAGTTGCCAAGGCCATGCTACTCTTGACCTCGCTCGGGGCGTCCTCACGGAAAGCTCTTGCTTCGGAGGGAGGGCGCCAATACATCGAGGCCCGAAGTTCCTCGAGTGCTTCAGGGGAGGCGACAATGCTGGCTGAGACGCATCCGCGGGGGCGCGCTGCCGCCCGCGTCATTTGCTTGATGTTTGCGGGCGCCATGCTCGCCGGCTGCGGCATCAACACCATTCCCACCCTGCAAGAGCAGGCCAAGGCGGCCTGGAGTCAGGTGTTGAACCAGTATCAGCGCCGGGCCGATCTCATCCCCAATCTGGTCGAGACGGTCAAAGGCTACGCCGCGCAAGAGAGCAAAGTGCTGACCGATGTGGTCGAGGCGCGCGCCAAGGCCACGCAAGTGCAGCTTCCGCCCGACATCCTCAACAATCCCGAGGCGTTCCAGAAATTCCAAGAGGCGCAGAACAGTCTCTCCGGCGCGCTCGGCCGCCTGCTCGCCATCACCGAGAACTATCCGGATCTGAAGTCGAACCAGAACTTCCTGGCGCTCCAGTCGCAGCTCGAAGGCACCGAGAACCGCATCGCCATCGCGCGGCAGGACTACATCACCGCGGTCCAGAAATATAATACCGAGATCAGGACGATTCCTGGCCGCTGGTGGCGCGCGGTGCTTTATCCAGACGCAGAGCCCATGCAGAATTTCACCGTAAAAGAAGGCACCGAGAACGTGCCGGAGGTGAAATTCTAGCCTCAGCGTTCAGTCGGGGGGCCAAATGGCCGCTAGGTGGCGCGTCGGCGGATTGGTGTTGGCCTTGGCGTTGCTGCCATGGCTCGCGCCCGCTCACGCCGAGCCGAATTTCCCGGAGCTGACCGGCCGCGTCGTCGATGACGCGGACCTGCTCACCTATCCCGAGGAGGTGGCGATCACCGCCGACCTCAAGGCGCTCGAGGACAAGAGCTCCGATCAGGTCGTGGTGGTCACGCTTCCCTCGCTGCAAGGCTACACCATCGAGGATTTCGGCTATCAGCTCGGCCGTCATTGGGGCATTGGCACCGAGAAGCTGGACAATGGCGTGATCCTGATTGTCGCGCCCAACGAGCGCAAGGTCAGGATCGAGGTCGGCCGCGGCCTCGAAGGCGTGCTGACCGATGCTTTGTCCAAGATCATCATCGAGAATGCGATCCTGCCGCGCTTCCGCGAGGGCAACTTCTCCGGCGGCATCAAGGACGGCGTGCGCGACGTCATCCTGGTGCTCACCGGCGATGCCGCCGAGGTCGAGCAGCGCGCCAAGGCGCGGCACGACGCCGACGAGAGCATGGTCAATTGGCTGGTGGTGATCTTCTGGACGTTGATCATTCTGTGGATTGCTTACAGCGTTTGGAGCAGCGCCCGTTACGCCTCGCGCGCGGGCGGCCGCGGTAGCGGTCCGATCTTCCTGCCTGGGCCGGGATGGGACAGCGGCTCCGGCGGCAGCGGCTGGAGCAGCGGAGGAGGGGGCAGCGGCGGCGGCTTCTCCGGCGGTGGCGGCAGTTTCGGCGGCGGCGGAGCCTCCGGCGGATGGTGAAATTCATGGCCACGCCACCCCCCTTCCCGCCAGAGGATGAGGCAGCCATCGCCGAGGCGCTCAACCGCGCCGAGGAGAAAACCAGCGGCGAGATCGTCGTGGTGGTGGCGATCGCCTCCGACGGTTATCGCTCTTTCGGCGTGCTGTGGGCGGCTTTGATCGCGCTCGCCGTGCCGATGCCCCTGATCTTCGCCACCAAATGGCCGGTCGAGTACATCTACCTCGTACAGCTGGTAGTGTTTTTCATCTTCATCGTTCTGTTCCAGTTGGAAGGTCTGCGCTACGCGCTGGTGCCGAAATCCGTGCGCAAAGCGCGCGCGCATCAGCGCGCGGTCGAGCAGTTCCTCGTGCAGAACCTGCACACCACCAAAGGCCGCACCGGCGTGCTCATCTACGCGTCCTTCGCCGAGCGCTTCGCCGAGGTGATCGCGGACGAGGGCATCTACAAGAAGGTGCCGACCTCGACCTGGGAAGACGTGGTCGGCGAACTCACCAATCATCTCGCGCGCGGCTCGGCGACCGAGGGCTTCGTCCGCGCCGTGGAGCGCTGCGGCAAAATTCTCGCCAAGCATTTCCCGCCTGGTCGAGCCGATCTGAACGAGCTCCCTAACCATCTGATCGTGCTCGATGAATACGGGCGGCCGTAGCCGGCCTCAGGCTGAAGCGGCGCAAGCGTCGGAGCTCACAGGAAAGCGCGCGCTGATCGGCTGGGTGCTGTTCGATTGGGCGACGCAGCCTTTCTACACGCTCGTCGTCACCTTCCTGTTCGCGCCCTATTTCGTCAACGGCTTCATGGCCGATCCGGCGCATGGCTCGGCGCTATGGGCCTATGCCACCGGCATCGCCGAACTGATCGCCGCGGCGCTTGCGCCGGTGCTCGGCGCCATCGCCGATGCCAGCCAAAACCGCAAGCCCTGGATCGCGTTCTTCTCCGTGCTCCTGGTGGTCGGGTTGTTCGGCTTGTGGCTCGCGGCTCCCGGGCGCATCGATCTTGTGCCGGTCGTGCTGATCGCCTTCGGCCTCGCCATCATTGGCGCCGAGCTTGCCACGGTCTTCACCAACGCGATGATGGTGTCGCTCGTCTCCGGCAAGCGGCTCGGCACTTTGTCGGGCTTCGGCTGGGCGACCGGTTATGTGGGCGGCCTCATCAGCCTTGCGCTCGTCGCCGGCTTCCTCGTCGCCGATCCGAATACCGGCAAGACGCTGCTTGGCCTGCCACCCATCGTCCCGCTCGATCCGGCGACGCGCGAGGGCGACCGCCTGGTCGGCCCCTTCTCGGCGGTCTGGTATCTCGTGTTCGTTCTGCCGCTGTTTCTGTTCACGCCCGACCGCGCCACCAAGCCGGTCGAAGCGCGCGCGGTGAAGGCCGGGCTCACCCAGCTCGTCCGCTCGGTGCAGGGCCTCGTGCGCCATCACGGCCAGATCGCCCTGTTCCTGCTCGCGCGCATGCTCTACGCCGACGGCCTCGGCGCGGTATTCGCCTTTGGCGGCATCTATGCCGCCACCGTGTTCGGCTGGGGCGCGGTGGAGCTTGGGCTGTTCGGCATCATCCTCACCATCGCCGGGACGTTCGGCGCCGTGCTCGGCGGACCGCTCGACGATCGCGCCGGCTCGAAGCGTGTGATCGCCGTCACGCTGCTTCTGTTCATCGCCGCCTCGATCGGCGTGCTCTCCGTCGATCACGACCATGTCCTATTCGTGCTGCCCGTCGAGCCGAAGCTTCCGGGCAGCGCGCCGTTCTCTTCCGTCGGAGAGCAGGTCTATCTCGCCTTCGCCGTGCTGATCGGCCTCGCCTCGGGGCCGATCCAAGCCTCGAGCCGCACGCTGCTGGCGAGAATGTGCCCGCCAGGCAAGGTGACCGAGTTCTTCGGCTTCTTCTCCTTCTCGGGAAAGATCACCGCCTTCGCCGCGCCGCTGGTGATCGGCGTGGTCACGCACGCGACCGACAGCCAGCGCATCGGCATCGCCACGAGCCTCGCTTTCTTGCTCGCCGGCTTGCTGCTCCTGCTGCGGGTCAAAGTGAGGTAGTCTTCCTCGTCTCGTCATCGCCCGGCTTGACCGGGCGATGCAGTAGCCCCTGCGTTGTGCCATCGCTATTGCGGTGGTTACTGGATGCCCGCTTTCGCGGGCATGACAAATGGATAGGCATGCGTTCTTGGCGCCGCGACACGTCACCGCGCAGCTTCGAGGGGCGGGGATAAGTTCCGCTAAGTGCCATAGCAGACGTGAGGGAACTGACTAGTGCGAGCCAAACGGGAGGACGTACCGCTGCCTCTGTTTGCTAACCTAGGGGCGAGTTCACCGAGTGCCACCGTGCTCATTACGTAGTTCGCGCAAGGCACACCGGAGCCTACGGCCGCGTGAGGCTTTGCTGAACCCTGCGGCGCTGCTGCTCGGTCAGCTCGGGCACCCGCATTTTTTGATATTGGCTGCGGGCGAAATCGAACAGTCTGCCGATTTCGATCAGCAAAGCCGGATTGGGAACGGCGCTCGATAGTCGAAAAACGCTTCGGCTGTCGTCGAGTCGTCGCGGCGGACGTCGAGCGAATAGCTTGCGGTGAACGGTTGCGGCCTGGTTACCGTCGGCCTCGCGCAGACCGCACGGGCGCCAGCGGACCTCCTGGATGCCGGCGTCGCCGATATGACGGAGTTCGTTTTTCTTTTTTGGAAACCCTAATGCCGGAAGTGCCGCATTCCAGTGAGCACCATTGCGAGGCCGGCCTTGTCGGCGGCGGCGATCACCTCGTCGTCACGCAGCGAGCCTCCCGGCTGAATGACCGCGGTGGCGCCGGCTTCGGCGATCACTTGCAGGCCATCGGCGAACGGGAAGAAGGCATCAGACGCCGCCACCGAGCCGATCGTCAGGCTCTGCTTGAGCCCTTGCGCGCTTGCCGCGTCAGCCGCCTTCCACGCCGCCATGCGCGCGGCATCGACCCGTGACATCTGCCCGGCGCCAATGCCGACGGTGGCGCCGTCCTTCGCATAGACGATGGCGTTAGACTTGACGTGCTTCGCCACGGTGAAGGCGAAGACGAGATCGGCAAGCTCTTTGTCGGTCGGCTTGCGCTTGGTCACGACCTTGAACTCGCCCGCAACGCCATTGTCGCGCGACTGCACGAGGAAACCCCCGGCAAGCGAGCGGAAATCGAGTCCTTCCGCCTTCGCGTCCGGCAGCCCCCCGGCGAGCAGGAGGCGGAGGTTCTTCTTCTCGGCGATAATGGCTTTTGCCTCCTCGCTCGCGTCCGGCGCGATGATCACTTCGGTGAAGATCTTGACGATCTCGCGCGCGGCCTCCGCGTCGAGCGTGCGGTTGAGCGCGACGATGCCGCCGAACGCGCTGACGGAATCGCAGGCGAGCGCCTTGCGGTATGCCTCGGCAAGAGACGCGGCGATGGCGACGCCGCATGGATTGGCATGCTTGATGATGGCGACGGCGGCGCTTGCCTTGGGATCGAACTCGGCAACCAACTCGTAAGCCGCGTCGGTATCGTTGAGGTTGTTGTAGGAGAGCTCCTTGCCTTGCACCTGCACGGCCGTGGCGACGCCGAAGCGCTTCTCTCCGGTGCGGTAGAACGCAGCCGATTGATGCGGGTTCTCGCCATAGCGGAGCGCCTTGGCGAGCTGGCCGACGATCGCCTGCGCCTTTGGCGTCGTCTCGCCGAGCTGGTTGGCAAACCACGCCGAGATTGCCGCGTCATAGGCCGCGGTCCGCGCAAAAGCGCGCGCGGCGAGGGCCTTGCGCAAGGCGCTCGTCGTCGCGCCGCCATGCTTGTCCATCTCCTCGATCACGAGCGCGTAGTCGGCCGGGTCGACCACGACCGTGACGCCGTCGTGGTTCTTTGCCCCGGCGCGGATCATGGCCGGTCCGCCGATATCGATCGTCTCGATGCAGGTGTCGAAATCCGCGCCGCCAGCGACCGTCTGCGTCGAACGGGTAGAGATTGGCGGCGAGCAGGTCGATGGGGTGGATCGCGTGATCGGCGAGCGCTTTGAGATGCGCCTCGTTCTCGCGCACGGCGAGCAGCCCGCCATGGATCTTCGGATGCAGCGTCTTGACCCGCCCATCCATCATTTCGGGCAGGCCGGTGATCTCGGCGACGTCGATCACCTCGATCCCGGCGTCGCGCAGTAGCTTGGCGGTGCCGCCAGTCGAGACTATGTCGACGCCGTGCCTGCGTAAGGCGCGCGCAAAGTCGGCAAGGCCGGTCTTGTCGCTGACGGAAAGCAGCGCGCGGGCAATCTTGCGAGTCGTCATGCGGTCAGGCTGCGGCAGGCGGGGCTTCGTTGGGATCGACCAGTTGTCCGCCGCCGCCGCCTTCGGTCAGGCGTTCGATGTTCCACACGATCCGGACCTCGCTCGCCTCGCCCATCATGCCACCGAGCACGACCTGCGAGGTCGGTTGCGGCCCGCGCGCGTCGGCGAGGAAGAAGCTCTCCTCGATCTTGGTTTCGGGTGCGTTGGAGCTGATCTTCCAGGTCTCGCCGTTGCGCAGCTTGAGCAGGGCGCTTTGCCCGTCGGAGCCGAGCTCCGCGCGCACGGTCGGATGCAGATGGAAGCGGATCGCGTATTCGCCGGCGATCAGCCCCTCCGGGCTCTGCAGGCCGCCGGGCGCCGACAACTTGTCCTCGCTCGAGATCAACAGCCCGTTCGGCGCGAGCGAGGAATTGCCGCGCGTGGCTGACGCCAAAATCGGTCTTGTAGCCGTCATGCGAGCCCTTGATCCTGAGATTGTCGCCCTGATCGGCAAGCGACGCTTGCGCATTGAGCGGGCCGCTCAAGGGTGAGTCCGCCGCGATCTGGCTGCCATTGGCGCCGGTCGCGGTGAACTCGGCGGAGGACGTTCCCTCGAAGCTCAGCGTCGAATGCGCCGGCGTCGAGCGGGCAAACGGAATCCAGTCGGCGTGGTCGATCGAGGGCGTGCCGCAATTGACGATTATCGGACAATTGCCGGAGCTCAACTCGAAGGCGAGGAAGCCCGCATGCGCGCTGCTGCTGAGCGAGAGTGCGGGCGCCGGGCCAATGTCGCAGATGAGCAGCGTCGGCCCGCATTCGAGCCGCACATAGCCCGAGTTGGTCGCCGAGCGGACCGGCGCGCCTTCGACATCGTCATAGGCGAGCACCGTGGCGAGCGCGTCGGTCGGCGTCGGCCCCGCGCCGTTGAAGCGGGCAAGCGTGCCGTCACCGGTGCGGAAGAAGCGGAGCATCGGCATGATGCGGTCGATCGCGTCAGTCAGCTCCTTCGGCGGTGCGCGGTCGCGCGCCACGAAGCATTGCCGGAGCGGCAGGAGGTCGAGCAGCAGCTCGACCAGCGCTTCGGGGTTGCGCGAGATATGACCGCCGTCGGAGAGGATCTGCCGGTCGAGCTCCTTGCCGAACGGGCGGGAATAGCGATCCACCACCGCCTGCTGCTCGGCGATGCACAGCCCGGCATAGATCAGCGCCATCAGCGCGACCAGACGCGGCACGCCGTCCGGCGCGTCGCGATAGCTGGCCGAGAGATAGCGAAGCTGCGAGGTGAGGGCCCTGAGGAAGTTCGCGTAGGCTTCGGGCTCGCCTGAGTCGAGAATGAGCACCGAATTGGAGAGCCAGGAGATGACCCTGCGGCCGACGATCTCCGGCTGCCAGGCAAGGCCATGATGCGAGCGCTTGAGCGCGATGAAATCCTGCACCAGCGCTTTTGCCTGCTCGCGCGACAGCTCGCTGCCGGCCGCGCGGAGATGCCTGAGCCAGCCAAATCCGTAAAGCTCGCGCGCCCAGCCATCCGACGGCGGCGTGATCTCGAACGGCGACTCGATCTCGACTTCGGCGAGCCGGCCGGCGAGGCCGAAATGTCCGTTATAGAGCTCGGTGGCGAAGCTCGGGTCCGCGGTCCTGAGCTCTTGCGGCGCGAGCAGAAGCTGCTCGGCGCGGGTTCCCGGATAGGCGATGCTCGCCATGCCCGCGAGCATGAAGCGGCGAAACGCGCCCGGGCCGCTGAGGCGCGCGGAAGGTCCGCGTGCGCCGCGCTCGAAGGGCTGAGAATCAGCCGCCATTCTGCTTATCTCCAAGCTGCCGCCGGGCGTCGCTAGACGCCAGGCCTCCCCGTGCATCCTGAGGGGCGCATTGTCGGGCGGCGGAGGGTTCCGATCAAGCCCGATACGTCACGCTTGGTCGGAGCGGACGAGTCGTGTTGCAAAAAAGCCGTCCATTCCGCTCCATTCGGGAGAATCCAGCCTCAGTTCATAGGGAAAGGTCCTGAGACAGCCGGAAGGCTCGATCCACGCATCTTGGCCAAAAAGCTCGGCCTGACCGATGGGATCGAGCCGCAAAGCCTCGTTTCGCACCAGCAGGGAGGCGACTTGCGCCTCGCCTTCCTCCGGCTCGAGCGAGCAGGTCGAATAGACGAGCTTGCCGCCCGGTTTGAGGAGCTTGGCGGCATTGTCGAGCAGCTTTGACTGGAGGGCGGCGAGCGCCACCACGTCTTTTTGCGACTTGGTATAGGGGATGTCGGGGTGCCGGCGGATGGTGCCGGTCGACGAGCAGGGGGCGTCGAGCAGCACCGCGTCGAACTTTTCGCCGGGCTGCCAGCTGGCGGCGTCGGCCAGCACGAGTTCGGCCTGCAAGCCAAGCCGCGCCAGATTCTCGGCAAGCAGCCCGAGCCTCGTCTTCGAGCTGTCGACAGCGACCACCGAGGCTGCCGGCAAGCACCAATTGTGCCGTCTTGCCTCCCGGCGCCGCGCAAAGATCGGCCAAGCGCTTGCCGGCAACGTCGCCAACGAGCCGCGCCGGCAGCGATGCGGCGACGTCCTGCACCCACCATGCGCCTTCGTCGAAGCCGGGGAGGGCCTCGATGCGGCCCTTGGGCAGGAGACGCACGCTTCCTGTAGGCAATACCCGGCCCGACAGGCGCTCGGCCCACAGCTCAGGTTCGCTCTTCACCGTGAGATCGAGCGGCGGCTCGACAAGATGCGCGGCGGCGATCTCATGTGCGCGCGTCTCGCCCCAATTGGCGGCCCAACGCGACCACAGCCATCCGGCGTGTTGACCCGCGCCGCATCGAGGCTCGCCGCGATGGCATCGCCCTCGCTCGCCACCTTGCGCAGCACGGCATTGACCAGCTTGTCGTAGCGCTTCGCCTGGGGATCGTATTGGGCGAGCGTGACGGCAAGGTCGATCGCCGCGTGCGGGGGCGTCTTGAGAAACACGAGCTGCGCCGCGGCCGACAGCAGGATCGGATAGAGCATGCCGGATCGCTCGGGCAGCCCACGCTCGAGAAACGCGCCGAGCGCGTGGTCGAGCTGACCTTTTCGCCTGAGGCTCGTCGCCACGATGGCGCGGGTCAGCGCCCTGTCGCGGGCCGTCAGGTTGAACATCGCGCCCTTTTCGAGGGAGCGGCCCAGGATGTCGTCGAGCGCCTGCTTCTTTTGCAGCACCGCGCTCAGCAGCTCGGCCGCCGCGCGCCGCGCCGGCAGGCCGACCTGCGCGTCGCGTTCGCGCTCCCGCGCGTGGGCTTCCTTGTCCGAGGTGATCATGGTGTTGGGTGTTGAGCCAAAGACGCCTTAAGGCCTAGCCCCAAGGCCCGCGTCCCGCAACCCGGCTTTGCGGCGCCGACCACGGCCCTGCCGAGTCTTCAGACGCGCCCACCGACGGACCGCTCTCGCCCATCTCGCGGGCGATCTCTTGCAACGCCGCCACGCGGTTTTCGACATTGGGGTGGGTCGAGAACAGATTGTCCATGCGCGCGCCCGACAGCGGGTTGACGATGAAGAGATGCGCCGAGGCCGGATTGCGCTCGGCCGGCATATTGGGGATACGCTGCGCGACGCCGGCGATCTTCTGCAACGCCGAAGCGAGCGACAGCGGCTTGCGGCTGATCTCGGCGCCCTCGCGGTCAGCCTCGTATTCGCGCGTGCGGCTGATCGCCATCTGCACCAAACCTGCGGCCAGCGGCCCGAGAATAAGCAGCGCCAGCGAGCCGATGAAGCCGATATTGTTGTTGTCGTTGCTGCGGCCGCCGAACATGAACGCGAAATTGGCGAGCATGGAGATCGCGCCGGCGATCGTCGCGGTAATGGTCATCAGCAGCGTGTCGTGGTTCTTGACGTGACCAAGTTCGTGCGCCAGCACGCCCGCAAGCTCCTCCTGGTTCACGGTGTTGAGCAGGCCGGTGGTGACCGCGACCGCAGCGTTCTGCGGATTGCGGCCGGTCGCGAACGCGTTCGGCTGCGGATTCTCCATGATGTAGACGCGCGGCATCGGCAGCCCTGCGGCTGACGCGAGCCGGCTGACCAGCGCGTAGAGTTCAGGCGCCGAGCGCGCGTCGACCTCGCGCGCGCCGTACATCGACAGCACCATCTTGTCGGAGTTCCAATAGGCGAACAGGTTCATCGCCGCCGCGACCAGCAGCGCGATCACCATGCCGGACTGGCCGCCGATCAGGAACCCGATCCCCATGAACAGCGCCGTCAGCGCCGCAAGGAGAATGGCAGTGCGCAAATAACTCATCCGACCTCCAGGAAGAGGCCTGAACTCAAATCGAGCCGGCTTCCTCGAGCGTAAATATGGAGACCCTTGGGCGGGCGACAAGAGATGGGCAGAGCACGGGTTTCGGCGGGGTTTTCTCGCCCGGCGGGCAATGGTTCCTCCTTGGTTACCTTAACGCTTCCTCAATGGCTGCCCCGCATGCTCGCCGAAGTGCATCCTCGGGAGTCGCTTCGCCATGTCAGCCGCCGTTCAAGCCCCTGTCGCCAAGTCCTCGAATCATCGCGCGCCGGCCGCGATCGCGCTCACCGCACAACAGAAGCGCCTAATCCGCGAGAGCGTCCTCAAGCTCGAGCCCGCCTTCGACCTGGTGGGTCAGCTGTTCTTCATGAAGCTCTACCGGCTCGACCCGGCCTTCCGCGATCGCTTCGACGGAACGCCCGAGACGCAAGGGCGCAAATTCATGGCGGCGCTCAAGCTCGCCATCATCTCGCTCAACTACGAGGACGGGCTGGCGCCGACGCTCAAGCTGCTCGGCATCCGCCATCGCCAGTTCGGCATCAAGATCCGCCACTACCGCATGATGACCAAAGCGCTGTTGTGGACGCTCGAGCAGTCGCTGGAAAAGCGCTTCACGCGCGAGACCAAGGACGCCTGGTCGGCGCTGCTCACCCAGATCACCCGCACGCTCAGCGGCGGCGACGCGGCGCTATTGCGGAGCGTTGGCGGCACCGCCGCCTGAGCTCACCACCTTCACCGAGACGGCGCCTTTCTCGTCGACCGTGATTTCCACGTCTTGGTTGGGCTCGAGCACCTGCGTCTTGCCGTCGACCTCGAGCTGATCGGTGCCGACCGTGATCTGGTGGCCATCGACGGTGATCTTCATGCCGTCGGCCAGCAACTCTTGCGTCATGTTCTTGTAATGGCCGCCGACGGTGACGGTGCGGCTGCCGACCGTCATCGACACGGTCTCGCTGACCGATTTCTCGTCAGGCGTCAAGAATCCGAGGGCGACGACGATGGCGATCAGAATGGCGAAGACAATGCCGAAACCGATGAGAGCTTTCTTGAGCATGGCCGTTCTTTCTCAAGCTGGTCTGCGGTTTTGTCGGTGCTCGATGAGATCGGTCACGACGGAGGGATCGGCAAGCGTCGAGGTGTCGCCGAGATTGCCGAAATCGTCCTCGGCGATTTTGCGCAAGATGCGGCGCATGATCTTACCCGAGCGCGTCTTGGGTAGGCCGGGCGCGAACTGAATGAGATCGGGCGAGGCGATCGGCCCGATCTCCTTGCGCACCCAATCGCGCAGCTCGGTCTTGAGCTCGTCGGACCAAGTCTGGTCCGCCATCAAGGTCACGTAGCAATAGATGCCCTGGCCCTTGACGTCATGCGGATAGCCGACCACCGCGGCTTCCGACACTTTGGGATGGGCGACCAGCGCGGATTCGACCTCCGCCGTGCCCATGCGATGTCCGGCGACGTTGATCACGTCGTCGACGCGGCCGGTGATCCAGTAATAGCCGTCCTCGTCGCGCCGGCAGCCGTCGCCGGTGAAATACTTCCCCTTGTAGGTGGAGAAGTAGGTGTCGACGAAGCGCTTATGGTCGCCGTAGACGGTGCGCATCATTCCCGGCCAGGCATCGAGAATGACGAGATTGCCGGTCGCCTCGCCTTCGAGAAGGTTGCCCTCATTGTCGACCACGGCGGGCTGCACGCCAAAGAAGGGTAGCGTCGCCGAGCCGGGCTTGAGCTTGGTCGCGCCGGGAAGCGGCGTGATGAGAATGCCGCCGGTTTCGGTCTGCCACCAGGTATCGACGATCGGGCAGCGCTCCTCGCCGACCACGTGATAGTACCACTCCCACGCTTCGGGATTGATCGGCTCGCCCACCGTGCCGAGCAACTTGAGCGATTTCCGCTTGCTGCTCTTCACGTAGTCGTCGCCGAGCCCCATCAACGCCCTGATCGCCGTCGGGGCGGTGTAGAAGATATCGACCTTATGCTTGTCGACGACTTGCCAGAAGCGCGAGGCGTCGGGGTAGCTCGGCACGCCCTCGAAGATCAGCGTCGTCGCACCGTTCGCGAGCGGACCGTAGACGATGTAGGAGTGGCCCGTCACCCAGCCGACATCCGCGGTGCACCAATAGATGTCGCCGTCGTGATAATCGAACACATATTGATGCGTCATCGCGGCGAACACGAGATAGCCGCCCGATGTGTGCAGCACGCCCTTGGGCTGTCCGGTCGAGCCCGAGGTGTAGAGGATGAACAGCGGGTCCTCGGCGCTCATCTCCTCGGGCGGACAATCGTCGTCGACCTTGGCGAGTTCCTGCTCAAGCCAGAGGTCGCGGCCCGGCGTCCACGGCACCTGCCCGCCGGTGTGCTTGACGACGAGAACCTTGTCGACGCCGCCGACCTTTTTCAGCGCCACATCGGCGTTGGCTTTCAGCGGAACCTTGCGCCCCCCGCGTAAGCCTTCGTCGGCAGTGATCAGGAAGCGCGATTTGCAATCCTCGATGCGCCCCGCCAGCGAGTCCGGTGAGAAGCCGCCGAACACGACCGAGTGGATGGCGCCGATCCGCGCGCAGGCGAGCATGGCGTAAGCCGCTTCCGGGATCATCGGCAGATAGATCGTCACCCGGTCGCCGCGCTTGACCCCGTTCGCCTTCAGCACATTGGCAAGGCGGCAGACCGCCTTGTGCAGCTCGCGATAGGTGATGTGCTTCGCCTCTTGCGAGGGGTCGTCGGGCTCGAAGATGATGGCCGTCTGCTTGCCGCGCTTCTTCAGATGCCGGTCGATGCAATTGGCCGAGACGTTGAGCGTGCCGTCCTCGAACCATTTGATCGAGACGTCGGGATAAGCGAACGAGGCGTTCTTGACGCGCGTATAGGGCTTGATCCAGTCGAGCCGCTTGCCCGCCTTGCCCCAGAACTTATCGGGGTTCTCAACGCTCTTTTTGTAGAGCTTCTGGTACTCGTCCTTGTCGATATAGGCGCGTTCTTTCCACTTTTTCGGGACCTTCACGCTCTCGACTTTGAACTGCTTATGCTCGGACATCTGTCCGCTCCTCCCTTACGCAAGCGCCGTTATCCGGCGCCACCTTGTTATTTCGATACTACGATGGGCAGCCCTCCCGGCGCACTCGATTCTAGACGCCGAAGGCGCCAATGATCGCTCCCATGAGGATAAGCACGGCGAGCCAATGGCCGGCGTCGATCGCCGTCACCACGGGCTTGATGCCCTCGAAGGCGTGGTTGGTGGCGACCGTGGTCAGCACGAAGCCGATCCAGACGAAGAACGCGCTGATGATGCCGCCTCTGATCGTGACATTGGCGAGATGGCCCATCAGCCCGGCAAGCATATAGGCCATGACCAGACAGGCGACGCCGGCGATGACCATCGGAGCGATCGGCATGGCCTTGTCGCAGTCCTCCTTCTTCTTGCCGAGGCCAGCCATCCACGCCTTGCCGAACACGGTGTACCAGCCCCAGCCGAGAAGGAAGCCCGCGACCGCGGCCACCACTACGGCGAGATAGTTGATCTGCATATCGCTCCCCCTTTTGTGCGTTTAGGCCTGCGGCGGCTTGGCGAGTCCGCCGAGCTTGCAGATGATACTCCATTCTTGTGACGAAACGGGCTGGACGGACAAACGCGAGACGCGCGCCAGCACCATGTCCTTGAGCTTCGGATTGGCCTTGATCTCGGCGAGCGTGACCGGCTTTGGCAGATCGGCGACCGCCGCCACGTCGACGCATTCCCATTGGCCCGTCGCGTCAGTCGAGTCCGGGTGCGCTTCCTTGACCACCTTGACGATGCCGACCACGGCTTTGTCCTCGCCGGAATGGTAAAAGAAGCCGAGATCGCCCTTTTTCATCGCGCGCATATTGTTGCGCGCCTGGAAGTTGCGCACGCCGTCCCACTCCGCGCCCTTGCGGCCCTCAGCCTTCTGCTGGTCCCAGGACCAGGCGTGAGGCTCCGATTTCAGTAGCCAATAGGCCATGGTGGATCGAGCGGCTTCGGGCTCACTCCTCCTCGTCGGGATTGTTGATGGTCCAGAGCCAGGGGCGGATATCGACGGATGCGAACACGCCCGCCTTGGCGAAGGGATCGCCCGCGCCAATCTTGCGCGCGGCGTCGAGCGAAACGGCCTCGACCACGATCAGGCTGCCGTTCATGGTCTGCCCGTCCGGCTCGGTGAAGGGGCCGGCAAAGATCAGCGTCTCGCCGAGACTTTCGAGATAAGCGAGATGATCGGGGCGGTTCGCCTTGCGCATTGGCAGGCTGCCGGGCTTGTCGGTGCAGATCAGGGCATAAAGCATGGAGGTCCTCTGAGATCAGGCTATTGCGCGGCTTTCTGGCTGTCCATGGGGGCTCACGCCTCGGCCCTGAGCGGGCGGGAGAGCAGCGCCTCGATGGCCTCATCGACGGTCGCAAGCCCGGAGATCACCGCATGCACGGCTTGCGCGATCGGCATGTCGATGCCGCGTGCGGCCGCCATTTCGACCAGCGCGCTCGCGGTATAGACGCCCTCGGTGACGGCGATCCGCTTGCCGAGCACCTCTTCCAGGCTCTTGCCCTTGCCGAGCTCGATGCCCAGCGACATGTTGCGCGATTGCGGGCTGCCGCAGGTGAGCACCAGGTCGCCGAGGCCCGATAGTCCCATCAGCGTCTCGCGCCGTGCGCCGAGCGTCGCGGCGAAGCGAACCATCTCGGCAAAGCTGCGCGTGACCAGCGCCGCATGCGCGCTCGCGCCGAATTTCTTGCCGGCGACGATGCCGGCGGCGATGGCATAGACATTTTTCACCGCGCCGCCGATCTCCGCGCCGATCACGTCGTCGCTCCAATAGCAGCGGAACGGCGGATGGCTGAGAGCGTAAGCGAGCGCGTGGCCCTGCGTCTCTTCTCCCGTGGCGAGCGTGACCGCGGCGGGCAACCCGCGCGCGACTTCCGCCGCAAAGCTCGGCCCCGACAGCACCGCGATTTGCGGCCTCGGCACCACCTCCTCGACGACTTCCGAGATCAGCTTGCCGGTCGTCTGCTCGATGCCCTTGGAGCAGAGCACGAGCGGCTGTTCGGGCTTGAGATAAGGAGCGATCTCGCCGGCGATCTTGCGTACATGCTGGGCGGGCGTGGCCATCAGCAGGAGATCGCAATTGGCGACCTCGTTCAGCCGCGCAGTGGCCTCGATCGCGCGGTCGAGCTTGACGCCGGGGAGGTAGGTCTCGTTGCGGTGGTTCTGGTTGATGCCGGCCAGCGTCTCAGGCTCGTAAGCCCAGATCAGCACGTCGCGGCCGGCTCGCCGCGAGGTGACGGCAAGCGCCGTCCCCCACGCGCCCGCGCCCACGATGCCGACCGATTGAAGCGCCATGCCAACGACCTCGCGGCCCCTGATATGCCAGATTTTGCCTGGAGAGCGAAATCAGCCCGTCACGCCTTCACTCCGGCCCCGAGCGCTGGCGGCGCGTCGGGGTCGAGCGGCCAGCGCGCGCGCACCGGGGCGGCAAGATCGTCGGTGAGGCCGCGCGAGAGCCGCATGGCACCGGCCCAGGCGATCATCGCGGCATTGTCGGTGCAGAGCGCCGGCGGCGGCACGACCAAGCGGAAGATGTGCTTGCGGGCGACTGCCTCGAGCGCCGCCTTCAGCCGTTGATTGGCGGCGACCCCGCCCGCGATCACGAGCACGCGTTGCGCCCCTTTCCCGGCGTGCTGCTCGTAAAGCGCGAAGGCGCGCGCGACTCTGTCGGCGACGATATCGGCGACCGCCTCCTGGAAGCTGGCGCAGAGATCGGCCACGTCCTGCTCGCTCAAGGGGGCGCGGGCTAGAGCCTCGTGCCTGAGCGCCGTTTTGAGGCCGGCCAGGGAGAAATGCGGCTCGCTCCGGCCAAGCATCGGCCGCGGCAGCTTGACGGCCGGCTTGCCGCGCGCGGCCATGCGCTCGACCTCGGGCCCGCCCGGATAACTCAAGCCCAGCAGCTTGGCCGCCTTGTCGAAGGCTTCGCCTAGCGCATCGTCAAGGGTCGTGCCGAGCCGCTCATAGTCCCCAATGTCCTTGACCACGAGGAGCTGGGTATGCCCGCCCGAGACGAGCAGCAGCAGATACGGAAACGCAAGCCGGTGCGTCAGCCCGGCGGTGAGCGCATGCGCTTCCAGATGATTGACGGCGATAAAGGGGACGCCCAGTCCAAGCGCGATGGCCTTGCCCATGGTCACGCCGACGATCAAGCCGCCGACCAGCCCCGGGCCCGACGTCGCGGCCACTGCATCGATTGCATCGAAATCGAGCTTGGCCTCGGCCATCGCCTGGCCGATCGCGGGATCGAGCAGCTCGACATGGGCGCGTGCGGCGATCTCCGGCACCACGCCGCCATAGGCCGCATGCAGGTCGAGCTGCGAGCGCACGACGCTCCCGAGGATCTCGCCGCTGCCGTCTTCGTTCCGCCGCACCAGCGCCGCCGCGGTCTCGTCGCAGCTTGTCTCGATCCCAAGCACGGTCAGGGAAGCGTGTTTGCCGTCGCCAGCCATGGGGCTTTGTATAGAGTGTTTGCCGAGCGATTGAAGGGGGAGCCGAAACGGGCCATTAATGCGGCCCAAACTGACGCCTTAAGACGAGGCAATTCAAGGAGTTCCGCTTGTCCCCCCGCCCGCTCCTGATCGGCACGAGAGGTAGCCCGCTGGCGCTTTGGCAGGCGCGGCATGTGTGGGCACAGCTCCTCAAGGCGCATGGCCTTGGTGAAGGCGATGTGGGCTTGAGCGTGATCACCACCTCAGGCGACCGCCTCAAGGACCAGCCGCTGCGCGACTTCGGCGGCAAGGGCCTGTTCACCAAGGAGATCGATGAGGCGCTGCTGCGCGGCGACGTAGATATGGCCGTGCACTCGATGAAGGATCTGGAGACCGATCTCCCCGCAGGGATTTGCATCGCCGCTATCCTGCCGCGCGCCGATGTGCGCGACGCCTTTATCAGCCCTAAGGCCCCTTCCCTCGCTGAGCTTCCGCCCGGCTCTGTGGTCGGCACCTCGTCCTTGCGGCGCGGCGCGCAGATCAAGCGGCTGCGTCCAGACCTGCGCGTGATCGACTTCCGGGGCAATGTCGAGACACGGCTCAAAAAACTTGCCGATGGTCAGGCCGACGCCACTCTGCTCGCCCTCGCCGGCCTCGAACGGCTTGGCCTCGCCTCCCATGCCACGTCAATTCTCCCGACGGATGAGATGCTGCCGGCAGTGGCGCAAGGCGCCATCGGCGTGACCTGCCGCAGCGATGACGCCAAAACCTTGGAGCTGCTTGCTGCGCTCAACGACCAGACATCGGCGACGGCGGTCATGTGCGAGCGCGCTTTCCTCGCTCGCCTCGATGGCTCCTGCAAGACGCCGATCGCCGGCCTCGCCGAGATCGAAGCGGATATGCTGCGGTTTCGTGGGCTTATTCTCGCGCCAGATGGCAGCGAATGGCACGAGATCGGACTCGACGGCGCGGCTGCGAATTCAAGCCGTATCGGCACCGACGCCGGCGAGGAATTGCTCGCGCGCGCGGGACCAGAATTTCTGGCAAGCCTCGCCTGATGCGGATTCTCGTCACGCGGCCTGAACCCGACGCAAGCCGTCAGGCGGACAAGCTTGGCGCGCGCGGCCATGCGGCCGTGCTTGCGCCGCTGCTCGCTATCCAGCCCGTTGCCGATGTGCCCTTGCAGCTCGAGGGCGCGCAAGCTTTGCTGGTGACGAGCCGCAATGCGTTGCGTGCGCTCGCAGCGCATCGTGAGCTTGCCGAGGCGCTCACCCTTCCTTTGTTTGCCGTCGGCGAGGCCACCGCGCGCGCGGCGCAAGGGCTGGGCTTTGCCGATGTCACTGCAGGGCCTGGAACGGGCGCGGCGCTTGCCAATTTGGTCTCGGAGGAGTTGCAACCCGAGCAGGGCCCGCTCGTGCATCTTGCCGGCGAGACGCTCGCCTTCGACTTGAAAGCGGCGCTGGCGAGAGAAGGTTTCGTTGTGCGCCAGCCGGTGCTCTATCGGGCAGTCCCGGCCGCCAAGCTCCCGGCCGAAGCCTTGAGCCTGCTCAAGGAGGGCAAGCTCGACGGAGCAATCCTCATGTCGCCACGCACCGCCGGCATCTTCGCCGATCTAGTCCTCCGCCAGGATGCGGTAACGCAAGCAAGCAGTGTCGTTTGCTATTGCCTCTCCGAAGCGGTAGCAGAGTCGTTGACCCCGTTTGGATTTGCGGTGCGCGTGGCGGCGCGGCCGCGCGAGGAAGATGTCCTTGCGCTCCTGGACTCCGAGGCGGCATCCTCGTGACGCGCGAATCTGCTCAAGGGCGTAAAGGTTAAGGCGTATGGCAGACCCTTTCGGCGATCAGGATCAGGGCCCAGGCGGCGCAAGCAAGCGCCCGGCCCAGACCATCGAAGGCACCGCGACAGAAATTACGGAAGGCTCCGCTTATGAGAGCGAGGCGCGCGCCGAACCTGAGGCGAAGGCGAGCGAAGATCACCTAGCCGGCGACGCGGCCGATCCGGCGGAGGCGAAGGCGCTGCCTCCCGCTCAAGCCAGCATTCCCGAGCTGAAAAGCTTCGTCACCCATCTTGCCGCCGGCGTGCTCGGCGGTCTCATCGGCGTTATCGGTCTCGCCCTGGCCTGGGGCGGTCTTGGCGGCACAGGGAACGTGACACAGCCGGACATTGCTGGCCTCGAAGCGCGCATCACGAAGCTCGAATCCGCCAAGCCATCGTCTGGCGATGCCGAAGCGTTGGCGCAACTCAAGTCCCAGGTCGAAGCGCTGGAGACCGGAGCCAAGGAAACCTCGCCTAAGCTTGCCGATCTTTCCGACCGCGTCGCGCAACTCGAAACCTCGCTCAAGGCGATTTCCCAGTCGGCGAGCGAAGGCGGCTCGGTCGCCTCGGCAGCGGCCATTGCCCAACAGATCGCCGAGGCCGAGCAGCGGCTCGACAGCAAGATCGCCGAGGCGCTGGCCAAGGCCGAGGCCGGCAACGCCTCCGCCTTGCAGCAGATGCAGAGCGAGATCGCCGAGCTCAAGGCCAAGATCGGTGCACTCGCCGAGGCCGGGCTTGGGACTGGCGAAGGCTCCGTGGCCGGTGGCGATCTAGCTGCGCTCACCGAGCGCCTTGCCAAGCTCGAGGCGGCGCTTCCAGAGCTGGTCGCCGCGGTGGGCAAGGAGAACGCCGGAGCGAAGGCGGCGGCGGCCGCGATCGCCTTCGCCAATCTGCGGGCCGCGGTCAGCGACGGACGGCCTTACGCCGCCGAGCTCGACACGATCACCGCGCTCGCGCCGTCGGTCGGCGATCTCGGCGTTCTGCCGGCCTATGCCGAAAAGGGCATCCCCACCGTGCCGGAGCTTGCGCGCTCGTTCGCGCTCGCCAAGGAGGGTGCGCTGGTCGCGACCGCGCCGGCCTCTACCGGCTCGATTGTCGACACGCTGATGGCGAGCGCGCAGTCTCTGGTGACGATCAAACGCATCGACGAGCCCACGACTGGCGAGGGTCCGGGCGCTGCGTTGGCAAGAGCCAAGGCTGCGCTGGATAAAGGCGACCTGGCCGCGGCCGTGAAGGAAGTCGAGACTCTCGACGGCGCGCCGCGCGAGGCCTTCTCTGCCTGGCTCGGTCAGGCGCATGCCCGCCTCAGCGCCGATGAGACGCTCATTCAGCTCGAAAGCGCCCTGCTCGTCTCCGTGGGCAGCAACGCTCAAGCCCCGCGACCATAATCCCGATGACCCGCATCCTCATTTTCACACTCTGTGTCATCGCCGCGGCGGCCGGGCTTGCCTGGTTCGCCGACCGCCCGGGCAGCGTGACGGTCGAATGGCTCGGTTATCAGATCGAGACATCCGCCTTTGTCGGCGCGCTGGCGATTGCCGCCGTGGTCGTGCTGCTGATCCTCGCCTGGGCGGTGTTGCGTTATCTGTTCACGCGGCCCGCTGCGGTCGCGGCCTATGTGCGCGAGCGGCGCCGGCAGCAGGGCTACGACGCGCTGTCGCGCGGGCTGCTCGCCATCGGCGTCGGCGACCGCACGCTGGCGCAACGCTATGCCGGCATCGCCGGCCGCAACCTGCCGCGCGAGCCGTTGACGGCTTTGCTCAGGGCGCAAACGGCTCAGCTCAGGGGCGATCGGGAAGCGGCAAGGCGCGCCTTCGAATCCATGCTCGAACGTCCCGAGACGCAGCTGCTCGGGGTTCGCGGCCTCTTCCTCGAGGCGGCACGCAGCAACGATACCGAGGCGGCGCGCGCTCTCGCCGAGCAGGCGGTGAAGCGCGATCCGCGCTTGGCCTGGGGCGTCAACGCGCTGTTCGATATGCAGGCGCGCGCGGGAGACTATGAGGGCGCACTCGATACGCTCGCCATTGCGCGGCAGAACGGCCATGTCGATCAGAATGTATCGCTCCGCCGCCGCGCCGTGCTGCTGACGGCGGAGGCCCGCGAACTGGAAGCCACCAATCCCGACAAGGCGCTCAACTTGGCGAACGAGGCGCTGCGGCTTGCGCCCTCGCTCGTGCCGGCCGGCGAGATCGCCGGGCGCATCCTCGCCTCCAAGGGGGAAAGCCGGCAGGCGTCGCGTCTCATCGCGCGAACCTGGAAGCTGTCGCCGCATCCGGACCTCGCTCTCGTCTACGCCTTCGCCAAGCCGGGCGAGCCTCCGCGCGAGCGGGTGAAGCGGGTCAAGCATCTGGCGAGCCTCACGCCGGGGGATATCGAAGGCCAGATCGCCATCGCTGCGGCGGCGATCGAGGCGCATGAGTGGCAGGAGGCGCGCGACGCGCTTGCGCCCTATCTCGAAGACCGGCCGTCGGCGCGCATCTGCATGCTGATGGCGCGCATCGAGTCTGGCGAACTCGGCGACAAGGGACGCGAGCGCGAATGGCTCGCCCGCGCGCTGCGTGCGCCGCGCGACCGCGCCTGGATCGCCGACGGCTACATCTCCGACCGCTGGCTGCCGGTCTCGCCGGTCACCGGCGCCGTCGATGCCTTCGAGTGGAAGGCGCCGGTCGACGCCATCGGGCGCGGCGACGACACGCTGATCATCGAGGAGCGGCCAGAGCCGGTGACGGCATCCGCGCAGGTGTTGGCGCCGTTTGCCCCGCCGCGCGCCGAGCCGGCTCGGATCGAGAAGCGGGAGGTTGCCGAAGTCGTCGATGTCAGCCCCAAGAAGGAGAGGCCCCTCACTGTAGAAGTGCCGCCGATGAAACGCCCCGCGCAGGAGGCGCCG
Organism: uncultured Alphaproteobacteria bacterium; assembly: GCA_963710245.1. Lineage (GTDB taxonomy): Bacteria > Pseudomonadota > Alphaproteobacteria > Rhizobiales > Methyloligellaceae > Methyloceanibacter. The sequence continues at coordinate 160,116 of CAVPZK010000026.1, read as the reverse complement.
CGTTCCGCGGCCGAGCAGAGACTGAAGCCTGCGATCTTCGTGCCGGAGCGCCCGCCCGACGATCCCGGCGTGGCGCAGACCGAGACCGACGAGAGCCCGACCTCTTTGGAGCGCTTGCGCGCGGCGCAAATCCGCTAAAACGCCGATCCCGCGCGCTGGCGAGGCCAATCTTGCATCGCCCAGCCATTGGCCTTAAGTCACGGGGCGCGGGCTTCGAGCCGCCGCTGTAGCTCAGGGGTAGAGCAGGGCTTTCGTAAAGCCAAGGTCGGGAGTTCAAATCTCTCCAGCGGCACCATTCCTGCGGCGATCAATCGCCAAGCATCGCCAATGCCGCCCGGCGTTCTCCTTGTTTCAATCTCAGAAACAGCGCGCGAGCGTTCTTGATGTCCCGCTCGGAACCGCTCTCCGCGGCGGCCTGTAAAGCAATCGTCGTCGGGTGATCTGCGCCGCAGACGAAAACCAACGCTTTCGCCAAGCGCCCCATGGCGTCGCGGTCGATCGTCTTTTCATCCATTCGCAATATCCTCCAACCGCTATTTGAACAGCTTCAGCGATTCCTCGGCGAGCACGCCACCGGTGAGCGCGATGTCGGCGAACGGCGTCTTGTCGGCGATCTCCGCGTCGGTGATCGTGATCTGTCCCATTTTGGTGGCGAGCTGCGCGATCGAGGCACCGTAGACCACGCGCGCGATGCCGCACCAGATGATCGCGCCCATGCACATCGGGCAAGATTCGCCCGAACTGTAGAGCGTGGTTCCTTTGAGCTTCTCCATGCCGTGCTCGGCGAGGAAACGCCTGATAGCCACCATCTCGCCATGCGCGGTCGGATCCTGCTGCTGGTTCCACAGATTGCGCCCGCGCGCCAGCACCTCGCCGTCGCGCACGATCACCGCGCCGAAGAAATAGGGGTCGTCGCCGAGCGCTGCCTCCTCCAGTGCGATGCGCATGAAGCGCTCGTCGGCTTCTGTCGCGGTCTGCTGGACGTTCCTCGCCCGTGCTGGCTTGACCAGCGGCAGTGCAACCGCGCCGAGCGCGCCCGTCACCAGACGGCGGCGGCTCACGCCTGCGGAAGATGCTTTCAGGGCTGGTTGCATGCGCTCGCTCCACTGCATGGACGGGCCAATTCCGCGTCGCTAGGTCGCCGGAACGTGATGAGGTTCGGCGGCGGCCCGCTGCTACAGTCGCGCGCTTCTCTTACCGTCCTATGAAGGTGCTCCCATCATGTCGTTTGGAATGTATCAGGCCTCGATTCCGGGCTTCATCAAAACGCTGAACAACCTCACCGCCATCCTCGGCAAGGCGGAACGCTACGTCACCGAGCGCAAGATCGACCCCGATGTGCTGCTGACGTGGCGGATTGCGCCCGACATGTTTCCGTTGACGCGGCAAATTCAGCTTACCTCCGATTTCGCCAAGAGCGCTCCCGCGCGGCTGGCAGGCAAGGAGGTGCCCAAATATCCCGACGACGAGAAGACCTTCGCCGAGCTCAAGGCGCGCATCGCCAAGACGCTGAAATTCGTCGAAGGCTTTACCCCGAAGGACCTCGATGGCTCAGAGACCCGCGACGTCACGTTTACGCTCGGCGGGCAAAACGTCCACTTCAAGGGCGAAGCCTATCTCGTGCATTTCGTGCTGCCGAACTTCTATTTCCACGCCGCGACCGCCTACGACATCATCAGGAGTTTCGGCGTCGAGATCGGCAAGCGCGATTTTCTCGGCATGTGAGGGGCGCCGGTCAGGCCGTCGTGCCGGAATTGTCCGAACCGCGCAGCAGGAACGCCATCAACAGGCCAGCACCGAAACCGCCGATATGCGCCATGTAAGCGATGCCGCCCGCGCTCTCGTCGGTATAGGCGATGGTGCCCACCCCGCTCACGAGCTGCAGCACGATCCACATGCCGAGCACGGCGAAGGCCGGCATGGCGACGATCTGCCGCCCGAGCAGCACGTTCACCCGCGCTTGCGGGAACATGAGGATATAGGCGCCGAGCACGCCGGCGATCGCGCCTGATGCGCCGACATTGGGCACGCCCGATTCGGGAGCGATGGCATATTGCGAGAGCGTCGCGGCGATGCCGGCCAGCAGATAGAAGACGAGGAACTTGAGATGGCCCAGGCGGTCCTCGACATTGTCGCCGAAGATCCAGAGAAACAGCATGTTGCCGAAGAGATGCAGCCAGCCGCCATGCATGAACATCGCCGAGAACACGGTCGTGATATTGGCGGCGGGATGCTCGGAGAATCGCTCCGGGATGAAGGCCCATTCGGTGATGAATTGGTCGCCGCCGGAAAGCTCGGCGAGAAAGACCAGGATGTTGAGGCCGATCAGCGCGAAGGTGACGACCGGGGTCGTGCGCCGCTGCGTATTGTCGTCGCCGACCGGGAACATGCGGGAATTGACCTTTTTTGAAGCCCGTGCGGCCGCGATCATAACCAAGCCGAGGGGGAAGTCTATCCGCGGCAACCTGCCACGCAAACATGCATACGGAGGCTTCTCGGCAACGCTCCGCAACAGAATGACGCAAGGGGCCGAATTGAGGGTGGTCGGGGCCGCGCGGTCGGACTAACTTTAGGAGGCTACGAGGGATTTTTTCGATATGGGCGAACGAGGCTTGGTCGCGACCTTTGGCGCGGCGGCCCGGGTTTTCCTGGCGGCTGCCGTGCTCGCGGGCATTGGCTTGGCTCTGCACGCGCGTGCCGAGGTTCCCCCGGCCGAAATCGTTGCCAGCACCTCGCCGAGCGCCGTCGAACCGGCAACTTCGCCCAGCGAGGCCGGTCAAGAGGCTCAAGGGCCGGCCACTTCGCCCGCGGGCGAGGACATCTCCATCCGTCCTCCGGCGTCGCCCACCGAGGACGATTCGCCGGCAACCCCTGCCGTGGCGCCTGCGAGCGAAGACCTTCCCGACCCGGCCGATAGCACCGAGACCGAGCCGAGCGAGGCCGAGCCTGAAGACGCCGCGACCGCGCCTAAGCAAGAGGAACCCAAGCCTGCGGAAGCCGCCGCGCCCGCTCCTTCAGAGAACGAGCCCAAACAGCCTGAGTCTGCCTCCGCGCCGCCTGCCGCGCCATCCGAAAGCGCGCCCGCGCCCGCGGCGGCTCAGGGACCGGCGTCGGCCCCAGATCCGATCGTGGCCGAGATCGGGTTGAAGCTGAAGGACCCCACGCTGCGCAAAGGCGCGGCCTCCGACGATCTCGCCGCGCTCGAAGCCTTCTACGCCGAGCGAAGCGGCGCTCCGTTGTGGATCACGCCGATGGGCTTTACCGCGCGGGCGCAGGCGCTGATCGCCGAGATCCAGAACGCCGGTAATTGGGGTCTGCCGGCCGATGCCTTCGACCTGCCGGCGGCGTCCGATCTGCCGGCGACCACCGAGGCGCAAGCCGTCGACGAGATCAAGCTCGCGCTCGCGGTCTTGAAATATGCCCGCTACGCCAAGGGCGGACGCGTCTCGCCCGGTAAGATCAGCAACCTGTTCGACCAGAAGCCCGAGCTGAGCAATCCCAAGACCGTCTTGACCGAGATCGCCGCCTCGCCTGCGCCGGCTGCTTATCTCACCTCGCTGCATCCGAAGCACGCTCAGTTCGAGAGCTTGCGCAAACTGCTGATCAAGTATGTCGCCAACGCCAAGGCGCGCGGACGCAAGCCGATGGCCGATCCCGCCATTCAGCGGCTGATCGTCAACATGGAGCGGTGGCGCTGGATGCCCGCCGATCTCGGCAGCTACTACGTTTGGAACAACGTGCCCTCTTTCGTCACCCGGGTGATGAAGGGCGGCAAGTCCATCTATGTCGAGAAGGTCATTGTCGGGCAGCCGAAATATGCGACCCCGCTGTTCTCGGCGAACATGCGCTCCATTGAGTTCAATCCGGATTGGACCGTGCCCGACACCATCAAGTTCGAAGACCTTGCTCCCCGCTTGCGCCAGGGCAGCGCTGACGGCACGCGCGACATTTCCATCCTGACCAGCAACAAGCTATCGGTCAGCTACCAGGGCAAGCCGGTCAATGCCGCGACGGTGGATTGGAGTCGCGCCAATATTCGGCAGTATACGTTTACCCAGGAGCCCGGGCCCGACAACGTCCTCGGCGTGCTCAAGTTCAATTTTCCCAACCGGCACGCCATCTACATGCACGACACCATCCAGCCCGAACTGTTCAGCGAAACCGAGCGTACGCTCAGCCATGGCTGCATCAGGGTGCGCCAGCCTGACCGGCTCGCAGCACTTCTGCTGGGCGAGGACAAGGGCTGGTCGCCGCAGCAGGTGAAGGACATGCTCGCCAAAGGCAAGAACAGCGGCGTGTCGCTGAGCAAGCCCGTGCCGGTGCATCTCACCTATTTCACCGCAGTGATCGACGCACAAGGCAAGCTGCAGACCTTCGCCGACGTCTATGGGCTGGACAAGAAGATGGCTTACGCGCTGTTCGGCAAATCTGACGCGCTGTCAACCAGCGCCGCGGCGAATCAAGGCAAGCGGAGCGCGTGGAACGCCGGCGGCTTCCCACTCTCCGGCATGTTCGGCAACTAACTTAGAGCGAGATTATTTCGCCGGCGCCGGCGCAGCAGCCTTGTCGACGGCGCCTAGGATCGAGCGCGCCAGCGCGCTCAGCGACGGGTCGCGGGCGCCCATCACCAGCACCAGGTCGCCGGGCCTCGCTTCTTGCGCGATACGGTTGATGAGCCACTCCCGCGAAGGCGCAAACTCGGCGCTCACATCGCGCGCGCCGATCTCGGCCACGATATCGGCTGCGGAGAAGTCGCGCGTGGCGGTGCCGCCGGCGTAGAACACTTCGAGCATCCACAGCCTGTCGTGGGCGTCGAGCTCGCGGGCGAAGGTCGCGACGAAATCCTTGCGCAGGAAGCGCGTTGGCCCATAGCCGTGCGGCTGATAGATGGCGAGCACGCGATTGGCGCGGAGCTTCGCCGTCTTGATCGCCGCCGCGATCTTCTCGGCGTTGTGCGCGAAATCGTCGATTACCTCGACGCCGCGGACCTTGCCGACTGTCTGGAAGCGCCGGCCGATACCTCTGAAGCTTGCCAGCGGGCTCACCATCTCGTCGAGGGCAACGTCCAGGATGCTCGCGGCGCCGATTGCAGCGAGCGCGTTGGCGACGTTATGCGCTCCGGGGACCGGCAGCGTGAACACGACATCGTTGACGCGGAACCGGCTCGATGCCGGACCGAGCTCGACGTCCTCGCCGCGAATGTCGGCGCGAGCGCTGAAGCCGAAACGCAGCGCGCCGCCGGCAAACGGATCGAGATTCTCGGCATCGCCCACGACCAAGCCATCGCGTGCGCGTGCGCGCAGCGTGGCGAACATCGCCGCGACCTCGGTCATCTCCTTGTGGTCGCGCTGGAGATTAAGGATCACGCCGATGGACGGCGCATAGCGCACGAGCGAGCCGTCGCTTTCGTCGGCTTCAACCACGAGCAGGTCCGAGCGTCCGGCAAACGCGTTGCCGGGAAGCCCTTGCTCCTGGAGTTCGGGCAAGTCTGCTCCGGTGATGACGGACGGGTCGCGCCCGGCGCCGCTCAAGATCGCGAAGAGCATCGCGCCGACGGTCGACTTGCCGCTCGTGCCGGTCACGGCGATGGAGCGATGCTCTCCAACGAAATGCGCGAGCAACTCGGAGCGATGGATGATGGGGATGCCTTGCGCGCGCGCCGCGGCGACGTCGGGAACCTGCTCCTCGACCGCCGTCGAGACGATCAGCGCCGCGCAATCCTCGTGCAAGCCGCTGCCGTCCTGCGGAACGACCGCGATGCCGAGGCGCTCGAGCTGCTCGCGCAAGCCTTCACGCTCGCCGCGGTCGAATGCGCGGTCGCTGCCGCTGGCTGTGCCGCCGGTCATCACCTGGAACTGAGCCAGCGCGCTCATGCCGGCCCCGCCGAGCCCCGCATAGTGAAAGCGGCCCTTGCCCTTGGGATCGGGCATCGGCCGCACTTCCGGAGCCGCGACGAACACGAGATCGCCCTCGCGCAGCTGCGCGAAGAGTTGGCACACATGGTCGTTCGAAAGCCGCACGCAACCATGCGAGACGGGCCGTCCGAGCAGGCCTTCGTGATTGGTGCCGTGCAGATAGATATAGCGTTGCAACGAATCGCGCCCATCTCCCCGATTGACGCCGTCTTCGAGGCCATCAAGGGTGAGGATGCGGGTGAGGATCAGATCGTCGTCGCGCGTGTCTCCGCGCCACGTCTCGCCGGTCGGCTCGCGTGAGACGAAGACCGTGCCGGGCGCCGCGTCGGCGCCGATCCGTTTATGGATGCGGTGCCAGCCCGGCGGCGTTCGGTATGAGCCTGCCTCGCCGCCGATGCCTGCCCGCGCGGTCGAGACGGGCCACGCCGCGATGGCCTCACCGCCTTCGAACCAGGTGGCGATCTGGCGCTCGGCGTCGACCACGAGCAGGCGCTCAGGCAAAGCGGATGGAGCGCCGGGACGCGAGAGGCCTTGGCGCGCAAGCTCGAGCGCGCGGGTCGAATTGGACTCGATCGGTGCTGTCACGCGCGCACTCTGCCATATCGGGCAGCCGCGTCGTTACTCTCTTGTGCCGATTTTTCGAACGGAATCGAGGACCGGCGGCGTTCCCGCCGATCCTCGGATTGAGCGGCTGGCTGCTACCACCAATAACGCCAGTAAGGCCGGTAATACGGCCGGTAGTAGTAGGGGCGGTAGTAATATCCGTAGCCGTAGTAGGGACGGCGATATCCCCAATAGCCGTAGCGGTAAGGGCGCCAGCCACGGTGATAGCGATAGCCGACGTCCTCGACCGCGTTGGTCTGGCTGACGAGGCCATCGAGTTTGGGGAGCGGCGCGGCGGAAGCCGGGTTTAGTCCGAAGACGAGACCGGCGACGAAAGCGCGGCCGCAAGTCTAACGAGGAGGTGACGCATCTGTTGTCTCCTTGACGCCAACCTCCGGCGCCTAGGCGTAGTCGCCTAGCGGCGCGGCACCGCGTAGCATCACAGGCTGCGCGCTGCCGGGCGGCGCGCGACCTGCTGACGACGGCGCCGCTGATCTCCTGGCTCACGGCGGCATGATCGCCAAGCGCCAGAGGCAGCGCCGAGGGCGGCTTTGGTGCCGCCAACCATAGCCTTCCGGCATGGAATTCAAAGCAAAGCGGCATTTCAGCTCTGCCGGCCATTTCGCCATGCTCCTCCTCACCAAGCTCGGCCCGTGACCGGCCGCCAGGAGGAGAAAGTCCATGGTCCTACGTCTCATTTGCTCTGCTCTGCTCGTTGCGGCGGCGCTTGCGTTGTCGCCCTTCGGGGCGGCGCAAGCCACCGAGGATGACGGCATCGTCAAGTTCAAGAGCGCCTATTCCATGCCCGAGACGATCAAGCGCATTAAAAAGGACATTGCCGACAAGGGCATCATGTTCTTCGACGAGATCGACCAAGCGAAGCTCGCCGCCGATGCCGGCGTGACGCTGCTGCCCTCGACGCTGCTCGTGTTCGGCAACCCGCCGCTCGGGACTTTGTTCCTTACCTCGGACCCCGATTCCGGCCTCGACTGGCCGGTGCGGCTCCTGGTCTACCAGGATGCCAAGGGCGACGTGTGGGTCGCTTATACGGATTTCGCCTGGATCGCGCGGCGTCACGGCATCACCAACCGCGACAAGGAATTCAAGATGGCCTCCGAGGTGATTGCCTCCATCACCTCGACCGTGCAGAAATAGCTCACGTCAACCACGCGGCCGCGACGAGCAGAATCAGGATCTCGCTGACCTGCTCGACCGCGCCGAGCACGTCGCCGGTCTGTCCGCCAATCTGCTTGATGCAGAGCCGGCCGATGATGAAGCTCGCGGTCGCCACCAGCGCGGCTGCGATCAGCGCGCCGGAAAATCCGAGGCCGATGATTAGCGCGACGATACCGAGCAGCGCGGCGATGACCGCGCTGTTCAAGGGCGGCCTTCCGGCTTGCGCCGAGAGTCCATCGGAGCGGGCCGGCGGCACGATCCGCATCAACGCCGGCAGCGCGGCGCGGCTGCCGGCATGCGCGGCGAACAAGGCTGACGCCATCAGGCCAGGCCCGGCGAGGCTGGCGATTGCTCCGGCGCGTAGCATGAGCGAAAGCGTGAGAGCCGAGGCGCCATAAACGCCGATATGGCTGTCGCGCATGATGTCGAGCCTGTGCGCGGCCGACTTGCCGCCGCCCAAACCGTCAGCCGTGTCGGCGAGTCCGTCCTCGTGCAGGCAGCCGGTGGCGAACATCGTCGTCCCGAGCGCAAGCACACCGGAGAGGAAGGGGTGCAACCCCAAGCTCGCCGCGAGCCAGCACACGAGACCGCCGAGCAGGCCGACGCCCGCGCCGACCAGCGGAAAGGCCCAGCTCGCGCGCGCAATGTCTGCCCCTTCGGCGAACGCGGAATGGACCAGCGGCAGCCGGGTGCAGAAGGCTAGGCTGGTGGTGAAGTCCGTGATAAGGCCCTTGGCCGAGGCGCCCCCCGCCATTCGCATCGCTCCTCTCAAGCCCCGACCCGATAGAGTCTACCCCGAAATGACGCGTTTCGCTTCCTTGGACGAATTGCGTTCGGCCTGTCTCGATCTGCCCGGCGGGCATCAGGAAGCGGCCGCAAAGGTGGCCGCCCGCGAAGCCAAGCTCACCAAGCCGGCGAAGAGCCTAGGCCGCCTCGAAGAGGCGGTGGCGTGGCTCGCGCTGTGGCAGGGACGCAGCCCGCCGCGGCTTGGCAATGTCGAGATCCTGGTATTTGCCGGCAATCATGGCGTCACCGCGCAAGGCGTCTCGGCCTATCCGGCCGAGGTCACCGCGCAGATGGTGGCAAACTTTGCGGCGGGCGGAGCCGCCATCAACCAGCTCGCGCAGCTTTCGGGTGCCGAGCTCCGCGTGATCGCGCTCGACCTCGAGCATCCCACGGCGGACTTCACCGCTGAGCCCGCCATGGACGAGGCGCGAGTTTCTCGGACGCCGTGTCGGCGGGTTACGAAGCGCTTTCACCCGATGCCGACCTCGTGGTGCTGGGCGAGATGGGCATCGGCAACACCACTTCGGCCTCGGCGATCGCGGCGGCTTTGTTCGGCGGCGGTGGCGCACGCTTTGCCGGCCACGGCACCGGCGTCGACGAGTCCGGCCTTAAGCGCAAGCAAACGGTGATCGATGCCGCGCTCGGCCGGCACCATGCGATTCTCGACGATCCGCTGCGCATCGCTGCGGCGCTGGGCGGACGCGAGCTTGCCGCCATCCTCGGCGCTGCCCTTGCGGCGCGGCATCGGCGCATCCCGACACTGCTCGACGGCTTTGTCTGCACTGCCGCCGTGGCGCCCTTGGCCAAGCTCCGCGAGGGCGCACTCGACCATGCGCTCGCCGGTCACATGTCGGCCGAGTTGGGGCATCGCCTCTTGCTTGAGGAGCTTGCCTTGCGTCCGCTGCTCGATCTCGGCATGCGGCTTGGCGAAGGCTCGGGCGGGGCGGTCGCCGTCCTCGTGCTCCGCGCCGCTCTCGCCTGCCACACCGGCATGGCGACCTTCGCGCAAGCCCATGTGTCGGAGAAAGACGCTTAAGTCTCCATCATGTGGGTTTGGCGATGGCGTGGAAGAAGGTGCCGGTGGCCAGCCCCCGCCGTCCGCCCGACGGCCCAAGCCTTTCGCCCTGGCTGTCGGCAAGCTCGGCCAACGGCTGCGTCCTGACCGGGCGAGACCAAGGCGGCATAGTGGAATTCGTGCCCGCGCAGCAGAGTGCCCGCCCTTCCCAGCGGGCTGTCTGACAGCAGCCGCGCCTGGCGATAGCCGAGATGCAGTCTAGGCCTTGCGAAGCTCGTGGCATGGCCGAGCAGTCCCGTCATGCGGTGGCTGACGCCGTCGGCGTCTTCGAGACTTTCGCCAAGCACCATGTAGCCGCCGCACTCCCCGTGCACTGGGCGCGTCGTGGCGAAATGCGCAAGCCCGGCCCGGAACCGGTCGGCGGCGGCAAGCCGTCCGGCGTGGAGCTCTGGATAGCCGCCGGGAAGCCAACAACTGTCGCAGTCCTCTGGCGGGGCCGCGTCGGCGAGCGGCGAGAACGAAACCATCTCGGCGCCCGCGCGCTTCCAGCCGTCGAGGATGTGCGGGTAGACGAAGCTGAAGGCCTCGTCCTGCGCGAGCGCGATGCGCCTGCCCGGCGGTGGGACCGGCGCCTCTAGCCGTGCAGCCGAGCGATGCGGCGGCACCGCGAGCTGTTTGATCGCATCGATATCGAGGTGGTGCTCGGCCATGTCGGCGAGATGTTCGAGCCGCGCGGCGAGGTTGGCATGCTCGGTAGCCTGCACCAGGCCGAGATGGCGTTCGGGTAGCGCGAGCGAAGCGTCGCGCGGGATCGCGCCGAGAACCGGAATGTCGAGCGCGGCAATCGCCTCCGCCACGAGCCGCACATGCCGCTCGCTGCCGACGCGGTTCAGCACCACCCCGCCGATCCGCACGTCACGATCGTGCGAAGCGAAGCCGCGCACCAAAGCCGCCGCCGATTGCGATTGCCCGGCGACGTCGATGACGAGCAGCACCGGCAGGCCGAGGCGCGCGGCAAGATCGGCAGACGCTCCGGTCCTGAGCGGCGCGGCGGGAACGCCGTCGAACAGGCCCATGGCGCCTTCGATGACGAGAAGATCGGCATGCGCGGCATTCTCTGCGACCAGCGCATCGATCAGCGATGGCGGCATGGCCCAGCTGTCGAGATTGAAGCTTGGCCGCGCGGTTGCCGCCGCGTGGAAGCTCGGGTCGATATAGTCGGGCCCGACCTTGGCGGCCTGCACGACGATTCCGCGCCGCCTGAGCGCCGCAAGCAGCGCCAGCGTCACAGTGGTTTTGCCGGCGCCTGAGCGAGGCGCGGCAATGATCAGGCCTGGCGCGGTCATGCGGCTTGCCTCAGGCCGTGACGCGGCTCCTCGTCCGCACTATAGCGAGGGGCATGGCATCTGAAGACCGCCCGCTCCGCTATGGCTGGACCACCGGAGCCTGCGCCACCGCGGCCGCCAAGGCGGCCTATCAGGCGCTTCTGACCGGGGAGTTTCCCGATCCGGTCGAGGTGACCTTGCCGCGGGGCCAGCATCCGGCTTTCGCGCTCGCCACCACATCGATGGGCCATGGCTCGGCGACGGCAGGCGTGGTCAAGGACGCCGGCGACGACCCCGACGTCACCCACGGCGCGTTGATCCTTGCTACCGTTCGGCGCGCCGCGCCCGGAAGCGGCGTGAGCTTTCGTGCCGGCGAAGGCGTCGGCATGGTCACGCGGCCCGGCCTTCCCATTCCACCCGGCGAGCCCGCCATCAATCCCGTGCCGCGCAAGATGCTGCGCGAGGCCGTCGCGGAGATTGCGGCGGCCCACGGCGATGCCGGCGATGTCGAGATCGAGATCGCCATTCCGGGCGGCGAAGCGCTCGCGGCCAAGACCCTCAACGGACGGCTCGGCATCGTCGGCGGATTGTCGATCCTCGGCACCACCGGCATCGTCGTGCCCTATTCCTGCTCGGCTTGGATCCATTCGATCCATAGCGGCATCGATGTCGCTCGCGCCGCGGGCCTCACGCAAATTGCCGGTGCGACCGGCTCGGCATCCGAGGCCGCAATCAAGAAACTGCACGACCTGCCGGAGACCGCTCTGATCGACATGGGCGATTTCGTCGGCGGCATGCTGAAATATCTGCGCACGCATCCCGTGCCGCGCGTCACCATCGCCGGCGGCGTCGGCAAGATGACCAAGCTCGCCCAAGGCCTGCTCGACCTGCATTCGCGGCGGGGCTCGGTCGATCTCGGCGTGCTCGCGCAATTTGCCGCCAAGGCCGGCGGCTCGACCGCGCTTAGCGCGCGCATCCTTGCTGCCAACACTGCGGCGGAAGCCTTCTCGCATGCCGAAGCTGACGGCATCGCGCTTGGGTACGAAGTCGCGCGCGCCGGATGGGACACGGCAGCCTCCGTCCTTGCCGGCAAGACGGTCGCCGGCGAGCCGGTCGAGATCGAGATTGCAGTGTTCGACCGGGACGGCAGGCTCGTCGGCCATGCCCCGTTTGCGCCCGCTCACGCGGCGCCTCCCCTGAAGCGGCGACGGTAATCGGCGTCGTACAGCGCGCTGTCGCGGAAATCCTCGGCGCCCAGAGCGCGGCCGACCAGGATCAATGCCGTCCGCTCGATCGGCTCAGCCGCGACCTTGGCGGCGATATCGGCGAGCGTGCCGCGCACGGTCCTTTCGCCGGGCCGGCTGGCATCTGCCACCACCGCCGCCGGACAATCTCCGCCATAGATCGGCGTGAGCGTCTCCACCACCTTGTCGAGAGCCTGGATGGCGAGATGGATGGCGAGCGTCGCTCCCGTCGCCGCAAACGCAGCAAGCGTCTCGCCTTCGGGCATGCGCGACGCGCGGCCCGAGACACGCGTCAGCACTACGCTCTGCGCGACCTCAGGCACGGTCAGCTCGCACCCAATCGCGGCGGCGGCGGCGGCAAAGGCCGGCACACCCGGCGTCAGCGTATAGGGAATGCCGCGCCGTTCGAGCCTGCGCAGCTGCTCGGCGAGCGCGCTATAGATCGAGAGGTCGCCCGATTGCAGACGCGCCACGTCTTTTCCCGCCGCATGTGCCGCCACGAACTCGGCCTCGATCTCGTCGAGCGACAGCGGCGCGGTATCGACGATGCGCGCGCCCTTTGGGCAATAGGCGAGCAGCGCTGCGGGCACGATCGAGCCCGCATAGAGACAGACCGGGCAGCGCGCGATCAGGTCGCGTCCGCGCAGCGTGATGAGGTCGGCGGCGCCAGGGCCGGCGCCGATGAAATGCACGGTCATGGCGTTGCCTCGTCGCTGGCGAGCGCGCAAGTGACAGGCCCCACCACGATACGCGGGAGAATGAGCCGCGCCTTGGGCCCGCAGGCGGCAAGCGCCGCGGCTTCGGCGACCGACGGCACCCCGGCAAGCGCGAGCACGCGCCTCGACCATGTCGCGCCGCGCGCGGATGCGATTTCGAGATCGGCCTGGTCAACGAAGACCAGCCTGAGCCCCCGCGCCGCCGCCGCCGCCGCGATGCCCTCTTCCTCGCGCTTGCGTTCGGCCGTCGCCAGAAGCTCGATGCGCGCCAGAGGCCGGCCGGCGCGTTCCAGCGCCGTGTCGAGTGCCGTGCCGATCTCCTCGGCCGATATGCCCTTGCGGCAGCCGATGCCTGCAACGATCATGGCTTCACCCAGACCCATTGCGTCACCGGCATAGCCGGTCGCCACCCGGTCTTGCCGCCCACGCTGTCGGCGCGCGAGATGGCGATGCGCGTGAGAGTGCCGCCGAGCGTGGCCTGCCGCGCGATCAGCAGAGCCTCGGTCTCCAGCGTCACGGCATTGGCGACGAGCCGTCCGCCGGGCTTGAGCGCCGCAATCGCCGCGTCGAGCACGCCCGGCTCGCTGGCGCCGCCGCCGACAAAGACCGCGTCGGGCGACGCGAGACCCACGAGCGCCTCGGGCGCGTGGCCCTCGACCACTTCGAGCTCCGGAACGCCGAAGCAAGCGGCGTTGCGCCTGATACGCTCGGCGCGGTCGGCGCGCACCTCTAATGCGACGGCACGCAGCGAGGGGTGCGCCAGCATCCATTCGATGGCGATGGAACCCGAGCCTGCGCCGATATCCCATAGCAATTCGCCTCTGAGCGGCGCGAGAGAGGAGAGCGTCACCGCGCGGATCTCGCGCTTGGTGATTTGCCCGTCATGCTCGAACAGATCGTCGGCAAGGCCAGGCGCATAAGCAATCATGCGCGCGCTTGGCGCGGCCACGACCTCGACGCCGACGACATTCAGCTCGGCGATGTCGTCAAGATCGAAGCTAGTGGCGACCGTGTTGCGGATGCGCTCCTTGGCGCCGCCGAGCGCTTCGAGCACGATGAGGCGCGACTCGCCGAACCCCGTCTCGGCCAACAGTCGCGCCAGCGCCTCGGGGCCCTCGCTGTCGGAGGTGAGCGCCAGCACGCGCGCGCCTTGATGCAGATGCGGTCTGACGCGATCGAGCGCGCGACCATGCAGCGAGACAAGCGCAATGTCGGGCAGCGCCCAGCCGAGCCGTGCGGCCGCCAGACTGAAAGACGACGGCGCCGGCACGACCAGTGTCTCATCAGGCGACACGTGGTTCGCCAGCACCGAGCCCACGCCATAGAAGTAGGGATCGCCCGAGGCGAGCACGCAGACCTTCCGCCCGCGCGCGGCAAGCACCTCTGCAACCCCGCGCGAGAAGGGACTGGGCCAAGGCCTCGGCTCGCCGCGAATGAGCGGGGCGGCCAGCGCGAGGTGCCGCGCACCGCCGAACACGATATCGGCGCCTGAGACGAGGCCGCGTGCGACCGCGCTCAAGCCGTCGACCCCATCCTCGCCGATGCCGACAATGGACAGCCAGCGCCTCAATGAGGCAGGTTCGGGCATGACCGGCTCAGCGCGCATCAGGAACATCCTTGTCCTTGGCGGCACGGCCGAAGCAAGGGCGCTCGCGGAAAAATTGGCGGGCAGACACGATCTCGCCGTAACGCTGTCGCTGGCCGGCCGCACGGCCGAACCGTTGCCGCAGGCCGTGCCGGTCAGGAGCGGCGGTTTCGGCGGCGTGGACGGGCTCGCCGCGTTTCTTCGCGACGAACGGATCGAGGCGCTGATCGACGCGACGCATCCTTACGCGGCCGTCATTTCCGCCAATGCCGCACTCGCCGCCGAGATGACCCGCGTGCCGTTGCTGGCGCTGAGGCGTCCGCCCTGGAGGAAGGAAGCCGGCGACGATTGGATCGAGGTTGCCACGATCGAGGGTGCCGTAAAGGCGCTTGGCGAAGCGCCAAAGCGCGTGTTCCTGGCGCTTGGCCGCAAGGAGCTCGCGCCCTTCGTGGCAGCGCCGCAGCATTTCTATCTCGTGCGCAGCGTCGATCCCGTCGACCCGCCGCTCGACGTTCCGCATGCGAGCTACGTCACCGCGCGCGGTCCCTTCACCGAGCAAGCGGACCGCGCCCTGCTTGAGACCCATCGCATCGAGACTATCGTCGCCAAGAACAGCGGCGGCAACGCGACCTACGGCAAGATCGCAGCGGCGCGGGCGCTGCGCATTCCGGTGATCTTGCTGAAGCGCCCGGCTCTGCCGGAGGTCGCGTCGGTCGGGACCGTCGATGAGGTTCTCGCGTGGCTCGATCATGCCATCGCGCCTTCGACGGCCCGCGGCGTATAGACCAGCGGGCTTCGCCCCTCGCGCGCGATTAGCCGCGTCTCGCGCGAGCCGACGATGATCAGCGTCGCCATGTCGGCTGGAGCATCGGCAGCGGCGGCAAGCGAGGTCACCGTCACGCTCTCGTCTGGGCGCCCTACCGCGCGTCCGAAAATCACCGGTGTTGCACCCGGCAAACGCCGGGACAGCAGCGCGAACGCCTTGCCAAGCTGCCAGGGCCGCGCGCGAGACACCGGATTATATAGCGCGATGACGAAGCCTGCCGATGCGGCCGCCTCCAGGCGCTGCTCGATCAGCTCCCACGGCTTGAGATTGTCTGACAGCGACAGCGCGCAGAAATCGTGGCCGAGCGGCGCGCCGGCGCGGGCCGCGACCGCCAGCATGGCGGTGATGCCCGGCACGATGGCGATGTCGAGCGCGCGCCAGGCCTCAGGCCCGGTCTCGACCGCCTCCAACACCGAAGCCGCCATGGCGAACACGCCGGGATCGCCGCCCGAGACGATGGCGACATTGGCGCCAGCCGGCGGCATGGCGCAGCGCGGCCTCGGCGCGCGCGCCCTCCTCGCGATTGTCTGAGGCATGCCGCGCCTGGCCTTCGCGCACCGGGACGCGATCGAGATAAGGCGCATAACCGTAAAGCGCCTCGCGCCGCCTGCAGAGCGTCGCGCGCCTCTTGCGTGAGATAGCGCGCATCGCCCGGGCCGAGCCCGATCACCGCAAGCCGCCCGCTCACGGCCGCCCCTCCCAGCCGGGCACCAGCACCATGGCGAAATAGGGCGCGAACGTATCGAGCTTGTCGATGAGCGGCATGACCGAGGCATTGGCCATCGTGCCGCGCTCGACATAGATGGCGCGGTCGAGCCGGCCAGCGCGGTCAAGCGCGCGGCGCACCTTGGCGAGATGCCGACCGATCTTCATCACCACGGCAGCGTCGGTATCGGCCAGCCGCCGCTCCAGCTCATATTCGGGCAGTGTTCCGGGCAGCACGGTGAACACGTCGTCGCCTTGCGCGATGGGCGTACCGATCGCGGACCAGCAGCCGGACATGCCGGTGACGCCGGCGATGATTTCGGTGGGATAGCGGGGGCTGAGCCGCACATGCAAATGCATGTACGAGCCGTAGAACAGAGGATCGCCCTCGGCGATCACGGCGACCACTTTGCCTTGGTCAAGATGCGCGGCGAGTGTCTTAGCTGCGCCGTCATAGAAGCCGCGCAGCGCCTCGCGATAGGCGACATCTTGCTTTGGGATCTCCGTCGTCACCGGATAGAGCAGCGGCAGTTCCTCGACGCCGTCCTTGAGATGCGAGGCGGCGATGGTCCGCGCGTTGCTCGCATTCCCGACCTTGGCGAAATGCGCGACGATGTCGGCCGCTTGCAGCGCCGCGATCGCGTTCAACGTGACCAGCCCAGGATCGCCGGGGCCGACGCCGATGCCGAGGAGACGTGCGCTCATAGACCTTCCCTTGCCAAAGCATTGACCGCGGCCGCGGTCATGGCGCTGCCGCCCATCCGCCCGCGCACGATGAGGTAAGGCACGCCGAAGGAGTTGGCGGCAAGCGCCTCCTTGGATTCGGCAGCACCGACGAAGCCCACGGGAATGCCGAGAATGGCGGCAGGCCTTGGCGCACCTGCTTCCAGCATCTCCAACAGGCGAAACAAAGCGGTCGGCGCGTTACCGATGGCGACCACCGCGCCCTCAAGCCGGTCGCGCCACAGCTCGAGCGCGGCGGCCGACCGCGTGGTGCCGAGCTTGGCGGCAAACTCGGGCACGGCAGGATCGCGCAGCGTGCACACCACCGCGTTCTTGGCCGGGAGCCGGGCGCGGGTGACGCCATGCGCCACCATCTCGGCATCGCACAGGATCGGCGCGCCGCGGAGGAGCGCGCCGCGCGCGGCAGCGACCAGTCCCGGCGCGAATTCGATGCGCTCGGCTGCGGTGACCTGGCCGCAAGCATGGATCATGCGCACGGCGACCTCGGCTTCTTCCGCGCCGAAGCGCGACAGATCGGCCTCAGCGCGGATGATGGCGAAGGAGCGCTCATAGATGGCGGCGCCGTCGCGAAGATAATCGAGGTCCTTAAGCATTGACGGCCTCGCGCATCTTACTCGGCGTGCCGCCCAGCGCCGCCGCGAGCTCGTTTGGGTCGAGATAGGTGGACGGCGTCGCGCGCGCCGTGTCGTTGGCGATGATGACCGCAGCCTTGCTCAGTGCCGACGATGGTGAGCGGCGCGGGCGTTGGATGCGCGCAGCCTTTGGCGCAGCCCGAGACGTGCACGGCGAGACCCTGGCCGGCAAACGGCACGTCACGCGCGATCTCGGCCGCAAGCGAGCGCGCCGCGATCAGACCGCTCGCGCAAGCCGGCGCGCCTGGACAGGCGACGATGCGGCGGCGCGGGTCGGTGGCCTCGGTAACGAAGCCGAGCCTGTGTGCCTCGCGTACCGTGGCAATCGCATGCGCCTCGCTGAGAGGCCCGAGCAGCAGAGTGCGGTCCGGCGCCGGCCGCGCCCAGCGCGCGCCTTGCGCCATGGCGATTTCGGCAAGCTGCTTCAGGGCGCCGGCCTCGGCGTGGCCGAAGGCGAGGCCAACGCCGAGAGCGCACGCGCCGTCTTTGAGCAAATGCAGCCCGATCGCCTCAGCGCGAGGCTGTGGCGTCGCGGGCAGCGATGCAGCGCCACGCGGCGGCAGCAGATCGGCGGCACGCGCCTCTATTCCTGTGGCGGCGATGGTCGAAAGCAAAGCCAGCACGGCATCGACCGCGTCTTGCGGCGTGATGACGCCGACTTCCGTCGCTGTCGATGCGTCGCCGGCGAGCGCCACATGAAATCTTGGACCTTCGCTCGTCTCGGCGGCCTGCAACCGAATATCGGCGGGAAGCGCGTCGAGACCGATGCGCCCGCCGCCGTCAATCACCACGGAGACTTTCGGCGCGAGCGCAAGAGCGGCGTCGGCGATGGCTTGGCGAAGCGCCGCGGCGATCGCCTGAGAATCGATCAGAGCGGTAGGATCGTCTGGCAATGGATCGGAGAGCACCGGCACGCTCTCGCAAAGATCGATACCAAGGGTCTCGACCGCCTCGGCAAACAGCGGGGCCGAGACGGAACTGAGCCCGCGAATCTGAATGCTGCCGCGCGCGCTGATCTCCATGATGCCGTTGCCGTGCGCGCGCGCCGCCTCGCAAAGCCCGATGAACGCATCGAGCGGAATCGGACCCGCCGCAACCAGTCGCGCGAGCAGTCCGTCGCCCGTGCTGCATGGGGGCTGACAAGCCGGGGCAGGCGCCGCGGGCGAAGGCCTTGCTCATAGCGCCGCCTCCGCTTGGATGCCGGTCAAGCCCTCGCCGAGGTCGTTGCGGCGCGGATGCCATAGTCCTTTGCGCCGCGCGGTCTCGAGCCGTTCGGCGATGACGCGCGCGGCTTCAGGGTTCTCCCTCATCAGAAATTCGCGCACGCTGCGGGTCGGCGAGATAGGCGTCATGCACGAGATCGAACAGCGCGCTTGAGACGGCGCCGGTCGTCTCGGCGAAATCGACCAGCCGGTCGACGGTCTCGGCCAGCTCCGCCGCGCCACGCGCGCCGTGCCGCATCTGGCCTTCGATGAAGCGCGGATTGACGGCGCGGCCGCGCACGATCCTGGCCAGCGCCGCATTGAGGGTGCGTGCGCGTGGGCGATTGGGATCGGTCGTGTCGAGCATCACCAGATCGGCCTCGCGTCCGAGCGAGGCGGCAGCCGCGGCGAAGCCGCCGATATGCGCCACGTCCTCGGCGCCTTCGAGCAGATCGCGCGAAGGATCGTCGCTTCCATGCAGGAGAAGATCGGCCGTGGCGACCCGGGCCGCGAAGCCGCCGGGGAGTGCCGTACCCTCTCCCTCGGCGCCGCCATAGAGATGCGAGGTCGCAGCGAGATAGGCGGCACCGAGCGTCTCGCGGTCGCTGTCCTTGCCGAGCAGTTCCTCCACGCCCGCGCCATAAGCTCCGGGCGCGGTGCCGAAGATACGGGCAAGCATTGCGCCGCCATTGCCGCGAGAGGCGCGCGCTGAAGCGGCAAGCGGATTCTCGTCGTCCTCCTCGTCGCGCTCGGCGACCAGCCTGACCGCCGCATCGATCAGTGCGATCTGCGCCGGGAACAGGTCGCGGAACAGGCCGGAGATGCGCCACGTGACGTCGACGCGCGGGCGTCCCATCGCGGCCGGCGGCAGTACCTCGATGCCAGTGACCCGCGCGCTTGCCCGGTCCCAGATGGGACGGCAGCCCATCAGCGCGAGGCCTTGGGCGATTTCCTCGCCGCCGGTCCTCAGCGTGGCGCTGCCCCAGAGATCGATCACGAGCGAGCGCGGCATCTCGCCATGGGTCTGGAGATAGAGGCGGATCACATCGTCGGCCGCGAGCCGCCCGAGCTCCATGGCGGTCTGCGTCGGCAGCATGCGCGGATCGGCGGTGAAGAGATTGCGGCCCGTGGGCAGCACGTCGCGGCGGCCGCGCTGCGGCGCGCCGGCCGGGCCGGCCTTCACGCGTTTGCCGTCGAGCGACGCGATAATCGCCACGCGCTCGGCCTCCGCGCTTGCTTGCCAAAGGGGATCGTCGCTGGCCGGGGGACGGCCGTAGACATGCAGCCCATCCTTGATGGCGAGGTCTTTCAGGTCGCAAAGCCAGGCATCGATCTTGCGCAGCGCCTCGTCCGGATTGAGCTCGGCCGCCACGCCGGCCTCGCGCGCAAGGCCTGTACGTTGCGCGGTGTCGACGATGAGCCGCGCCAGGCGCTCGCGGCGGCGGCGATCCAGCCCGTCGGCGATGGCATATTCATCGACCAGGCGCTCAAGCTCCTGCGCGGGGCCGTCGAGCTCGGTGTTCACGAGCGGCGGCGGCAGATGACCGATGGTCACGGCAGCGATGCGACGCTTGGCCTGCGCGGCTTCTCCCGGATTGCTGACGAGAAACGGATAGAACACGGGCAGAGGGCCGACGACCGTCTCCGGGAAACATGAGGCGGTCAGAGCCACCGCCTTGCCGGGGAGCCATTCCAGTGTGCCGTGTGCGCCCATATGCACAATGGCATCGGCCTTGGCAACGTGACGCAACCATAGACCGAAAGCGAGCAGCTCATGGCGCGGCGGCAACGTCGGATCGTGATAGGCGGCGCGCCGGTCTGATGCGCGCCCGCGATCGGGTGGCAATGCCACCACCAGATTGCCGAATTGCGCGGTACGGAAGCGAAAGGCGCCGCCGCTGACATCGGGATCGGCCTCGGGCTCGCCCCACGCCGCTTCGACGCGGGACGCGACCTCGGCGGGAAGTCCACCTAGCAGGCGCCGATAATCGTGCAGCGAAAGACCAGGCTCGGCGGCCTCCACCGCCGCGAGCAGCTCCGGCGAGCTTAGCGGAGCGCCAGTCACTTGATAGCCAGCCTCGGCGAGGTCGGCGAGCAGAGCGACGAGGCTGGCCGGCACGTCGAGGCCGACAGCGTAAGCGGTGCGGCCGGCAGCGCCGGGATAGTCCGGCATCAGCACGGCGATCCTGCGCTCCGAACGCGGTTTGCGCTGGAGCCCCGCCAATGCGGCAATGCGATCAGCCACGATAGCGACGCGGTCCGGCTCGGGCCGGCTGGCGAAGGCAGTGAAGGCGAGCGCGTCGTCGCTCGGCAGCGCATCCTTGAAGGCGATGGCGCCAGACAGAATGCGCCCGTCGAGCTCTGGCAGCACGACATGCATGGCGAGATCGGCAGGCCCAAGCCCGCGTGGGCTCTCCTGCCAGGCCGCTCGCCGCGTCGTGGCGATCACCACTTGCAGCACCGGCGCATCAACGCCATCGAGCGCCGAAGCCTCGCCCTCGCCGCCGGCGGCGAACGCCGTGGTGGTGACGATCACCGCCGGATCGAGTCGCATGAGCGCGCCGCGCACGAAGCTGCTGGCTTCAGGATCTTTCAGGCTCGGAATCACGATCGGCGCTGCAGCAAGCCCGCGCGCGGCAAGTGCCTCGCATAGCGCGTCGATCGGCGCCGTGTCGGCCGCGAGCAACGCAGAGCGGTAGAACAGGATCGGCACGACGGGTTGCCCAGGCGCGAGCGCCGACGCAAGCGCATCGAGGCTCACCGCGCCTCTGCCCGGCAGATAGCCCGCGCAGCGCGGCACGGGTTGCGGCTTCGGCATGTCGAGCGCAAATCCCGCGTGGGCGGCTAGGCGGCGCAGCAGCCCTTGCAGATTCTCGCGCCCACCTTCGCGGAAGAACGCGAGCAGCGCCGCAAGTTCGTCCGGAGGCAAGGCCGAAGCCGCCTCGAGGCGCGGGTCGTCGCGGTCCTCTCCGGGCAACACCGCGAGCGCGATGTTCCGCTCATGCGCGACGGCCGAGAGCGCCTCGACGCCATAGCGCCACCAATCGAGACCCGCCGAGCAACCTCACCACGATCACTTTGGCGTGGCGCGCCACCTTGTCGATCCAAAGGTCGATCGACATCGGATGGCGCAGATCGCGGAGATGCGCGAGGCGAACGCTCGGCAAGCCATCGCGCTCCGCCGCGTAAGCGGCAGCGAGACCGGCGAGGTCGCTGTCGGCGAACGACAAGACCACGATATCGCCCGGCGTCTGGCCGAGATCGAGCGGTTCGACGCCGTCGTCGAGGCTCGCCGATGTGGTCTGGAGCAAATGCATGGTCTAGCCGAGCAGCGCCTTGGTCACCGCCTCGCGATCGAGGCCCTTCAATCCGATCACCACGAGGTTGCCAGCCCGCGTCTCAGATGCGCCCCAGTGCCGGTCGTAATAGTGACTGACGCGCGGGCCCACCGCCTGCACCAAAAGGCGCATGGGCTTGCCCGAAACAGCCAGAAAACCCTTCATGCGCAAGACGTTATGCGCCTCGGCGACGCCCGCGATGCGTCCGGCCATGCGAGCGGGATCGCCGATCTCGGGCAGCGCCACGACGAAGCTGTCGAAGTCGTCGTGGTCGTGATCGAGCTCGTCGTCATGATGCGTCTTGCGGTTCTCGATGTCGTCCTCGGTGCCGACGCCAAGCCCGAGCAGCGCCGCGGGATCGACCTTGCCCTCGGCCACGGTGACGATGCGCACCGCGCGCGGCAGCGCACCCTGGATCGCGGCAAGCGCCTTGTCGATGCCGGCCGCGTCGAGCAGGTCGCGCTTGTTCAGCACCACGAGGTCAGCGCAGGCGATCTGGTCCTCGAACACCTCCTCGATGGGATCGTCATGGTCGAGCGCTGTGTCGGCCTGACGCTGGCGGGAAAGCGCTTGGAGGTCGGCACTCACCTGGCCGTCGGCAAGTGCCGCACCGTCGACCACAGCAATCACGCCGTCGACCGTGACGCGGCTCTTGATCGCCGGCCAATGGAACGCCTGCACCAGAGGCTTCGGCAGAGCCAGCCCTGACGTTTCGATGACGATGTGCTCGACGGCCGGCTTGCGCGCGAGGATCTGGTCGAGCGCCGGCACGAACTCGTCCGCCACCGTGCAGCAGAGGCAGCCATTGGCGAGCTCGACGATGTTCTCTTCGGGGCAGGCGGCATCGCCGCAGCCTTTGAGGATATCGCCGTCGATGCCGACATCACCGAACTCGTTCACGATCACCGCGAGCCTCCGCCCGTTGGCGTTGGCGAGCACATGGCGAATCAGCGTCGTCTTGCCCGAGCCGAGAAAGCCGGTGACGATGGTACAGGGGACGCGGGCAAGCGAATTGCTCATTCAGTCTCCTCCTCAACGAAATCGATGGGCGGCACGCGCGCGATCAGCCCGCGCTTGAGAATTTCGGGGCGCCCGCGCCACGGCATGAGACCGTCGCTGGCGCGTGCGAACAGCCTGGCGCCTTCGATCAGCGCTTCGGCATCGCGCGCCTCATCGAGCCCGCCGAACACGTAAGTCCAGGCGCCGTCGCGCCTGATGGCCGCGCTGCAAGCCCGGTTGCAATTCGCAAGACACTTAACCTGGCGCACCGTGACGCCGCTGCCTTCGGCCGCGCGCGCCGTCTCGCGCGCAAGCAGCAGGCCGGGGCGCATGCCGTCCTCGGGATCGCCCGCGCGGCGGCAGGTCATGCAGACATAGATCGTCATCGAGTTCGCCGCCTCGACGTCGCGCTCTTCGTCCGCTTCCGATGTCGCTGAGAGTCACCCTTACCGTCGCTCCTGAACGCTTGCGTCGCGACTTCAAGGGTGCATGACGGCGGACGCCCGAACCCGGACGACGCCAGCGAACCAACCGCTCCGAGGCACCCCGCCCGGCGAGCGACCAGCATCGACGGTAGGTCTCCTGGCTCGCGGGTCTCAGCCTTGCCGCCTTCCCGGGATCCTTCCCAGTGGCTGTTTGGCTCGGGCTCGCCGCTTACAGTTGCGGGGGCAGCCGCGGATTTGGGGCATGCGCCCTTACCGCGTTCCCTGTTCCTCTCATCCGAGAGACCGTCGATATGAGAGGCACTTAAGGCGGGCAGAGCCGCCTTTGTCAATGTGTCGTCAACCGCCTCCCTTGCGAAGCGCGGGCAGACGGCTATAGTCCTGCCGTCGACGGTTCCCGCATGAGGCGGGACGCAAAAGGGAACGCGGTGAGGGCCTAACACCCAATTCCGCGGCTGCCCCCGCAACTGTAAGCGGCGAGCGCCCTTCCACCTGCCACTGGAGCCGTTCGCTCCGGGAAGGCCGAAGGGAGGCATTGACCCGCAAGCCAGGAGACCTGCCGCCGGCATCAACCTTAGCCGCGCCCTCGGGTGGAGGGCGCATGGGGGATAAGATGCAGACTGAAGCGACCAAACCAGCCGGTGACAGCGCCGTCGCGGCCCTGACACTATCCCGCGCCATTCCGATCTTTGCCGCGGCTCTCCTCGGCATTTTCATCGTCGGCGGCGTGGGCTTCTCCCACATCGAGGCGGTGCACAACGCCGCTCACGACTATCGCCATTCGATGGCCTTTCCTTGCCACTAGGGAGGGCACGACATGGATTATTTCCGCAACATCGTTGTTGTTGCCGCGCTAGCCGGCGCCATCGCCGGTCTGGGCATGACTATCGCGCAGCAGCTCTCCACCGTGCCGCTGATCCTCAAGGCTGAGGTCTACGAGGAGCAGAGCGCGCCGACCGCCCATGATCACGGCGCTGCCGCCGCTGCGCATGAGCATGAAGAGGGCGGCTGGGCGCCCGCCGACGGCTTCGAGCGCACGGCCTTCTCGGTCCTCGCCAATATCGTCACCGGAATCGGCTTTGCGCTTCTGCTGGTCGCGGTGAGCGAGTTGTTCGGCGGCATAAGGGACTGGCGCCAGGGCGTGTTCTGGGGTCTGGCCGGTTTCGCCGTCTTCACGCTGGCGCCGGGGCTTGGTCTTCCGCCCGAACTCCCCGCCATGCCGGCGGCAGAGCTTGGCCCGCGCCAGCTCTGGTGGGTCGCGACCGCGCTTTGCACCGCGACGGCTCTCGGCATCTTGGTCTATCAGCGCTCGCTCGTCGCGGTCCTTGCGGCGATCGCGCTGCTGGTGGCGCCGCATCTGATCGGCGCGCCGCAGCCGGCAAGCTACGAGTTGCCGATCCCCGAGGGTCTGCATCAAAGCTTCGTCGTCGCCGTGGTGCTCACCACGCTGCTGTTCTGGGTGCTGCTCGGCGGCTTGGCCGGGCTGTTCCGGGGACGTTTCGTCCACGCCAGCTGAGCCATGGCAAATCGTGACGCCGCCGGGCAGGGGCTGTTGACGCTCGTGCTCGGCGGCGCGCGTTCAGGCAAGAGCCGCTACGCCGAGTGGCTGATCGCCACCTATCCGAAGCCGTGGATCTACGTGGCGACCGCCGAGGCGAGGGACGACGAGATGGCCCAGCGCATATCGGCTCACAAGGCAAGACGAGACGCCGGCTGGCGGACCGTCGAGGCGCCGCACGATCTCGCTGATGCGCTTCA
The DNA here is from genome assembly GCA_963710245.1 of uncultured Alphaproteobacteria bacterium. Classification (GTDB taxonomy): domain Bacteria; phylum Pseudomonadota; class Alphaproteobacteria; order Rhizobiales; family Methyloligellaceae; genus Methyloceanibacter. The sequence continues at coordinate 135,104 of CAVPZK010000026.1, read as the reverse complement.
AGCCGCGCCCGCCGGCTCGGCCGTTCTGGTCGACTGCTTGACGCTTTGGCTCTCGAATCTGATGGAAGGAACGTTCGACATCGAAGCGCAAACGGCGAGACTGCAAGAGGCGCTGGCAGCAAGAGTTGGACCGACGGTGCTCGTCTCCAACGAGGTTGGCCTCGGCATCGTGCCTGACAACGCGCTCGCCCGCCGGTTCCGCGACCTGCAAGGCAACCTCAACCAAAGGCTGGCAGAGCAGGCGACACGCGTGGTCATGATGGTCGCGGGCCTGCCCGTCGCAGTGAAAAGCCCATGACCGAGCCGATCGACGAGAAAAAAGCCGAGCGCCATCGGGCCAAGATGGCGAACCGCAAGGCGCGGCAGGACGAGGAGGTGGCGGGCAAGACCGTCGAGAAGGGTCTGCTGATCGTCCATACCGGTACCGGCAAGGGCAAGTCCACGGCGGCGTTCGGGCTCGCGCTGCGCATGCTCGGCCGTGGCAAGCGCATCGGCGTGGTGCAGTTCATCAAGGGCGCCTGGCATACGGCTGAGCGCGACGCGCTCGCCCAATTCGGCGATCAGATCTCCTGGCACACGATGGGCGAGGGCTTCACCTGGGAGACACAGGATCTGTCCCGCGATATTGCTGCCGCCGAGCGCGCCTGGGGGAAGGCTCAAGAGTTGATGGCCGATCCGAGCTTTGATCTCGTCATTCTCGATGAGTTGAACATCGCGCTCCGCTACGACTATCTGCCGCTCGATCGGGTGATCGCGACATTGAAATCGCGCAGGCCCAATCTGCATGTGGTCGTCACCGGGCGGAACGCTAAGCCGGAGCTGATCGAAGCGGCCGACCTCGTCACCGAGATGACGCTGGTGAAGCACCATTTCGCCGCTGGCGTGAAGGCGCAAGAAGGCATCGAGTTCTGATCGCATGGCCGCCCGCGCGCTCATGTTCCAAGGCACGGGCTCCGATGTCGGCAAATCGCTGATCGTCGCCGGGCTCGCCCGCGCCCTCGTTACGCGCGGGCTGAAGGTACTGCCGTTCAAGCCGCAGAACATGTCAAACAATGCAGCCGTGACGGAGGACGGCGGCGAGATCGGCCGCGCCCAGGCGTTGCAAGCGCGCGCGGCGCGCGTCGCGCCGACCGTGCATATGAACCCGGTGCTGCTCAAGCCGCAAAGCGAGGTGGGCGCCCAGCTCGTCGTGCAGGGCAAGGTCTATGGACGTGCCACCGCAGCCGACTATCAGCAGATCAAGCCCGAGCTGATGCGGTTCGTGCTGGACAGCTTCGCGCGACTGAAGGGCGAAGCCGACATCGTCCTGGTCGAGGGGGCGGGCAGCGCGTCCGAGATCAATCTTCGCGCCAACGACATTGCCAATATGGGCTTCGCCCGCGCGGCGGATGTGCCCGTGGTGCTGATCGGCGACATCGACCGGGGCGGGGTGATCGCCAGCCTGGTCGGCACCAAGGCGGTGATCGACGCTGACGACGCGGCGCTGATCAAGGCGTTCCTGGTCAACAAGTTCCGCGGCGACCCGGCGCTGTTCGCCAACGGCATGGCGGTCATCGCCGCGGCAACAGGCTGGGAGCCGCTCGGGCTCATTCCCTTCTTCCCCGAGGCGCGGCTGCTGCCGGCAGAGGATGCGCTGGCGCTGGACGGAACGCGGCCAGTCAAAACGGGAGCGCGCATCAAGATCGCGGTCCCGCTGCTGCCGCATATCGCCAATTTCGACGATCTCGACCCGCTCGACGCCGAGCCGTCCGTCGATCTCGTGCGGGTGCGACCGGGCAAGGCGCTTCCCGGCGATGCCGATCTCATCCTCCTGCCGGGCTCCAAGGCAACCATCGCCGATCTCGCCGCGCTGCGCCAAGCGGGCTTCGATGTCGACATCGTCGCGCATCTCCGCCGCGGCGGCGTGGTGCTTGGTCTTTGCGGCGGCTATCAGATGCTCGGCCGCGCGGTGCATGACCCCGAGGGGATCGAGGGGACGCCCGGAACCGCTGCCGGGCTCGGATTGCTCGATATCGAGACCACGCTCGCGAACGAAAAGCGGCTCGAGAAGATCGAGGGCACCTCGTCCGACGGCACGCCGTTCACCGGCTACGAGATGCATATGGGGCTGACCGCGGGCCCCGATTGCGCGCGCCCCTTCGCGCGGCTCGCCGATGGGAACGCCGAAGGCGCGATGTCGGCCTCAGGCCGCGTGATCGGCACCTACATCCACGGGCTGTTTGCCGACGATCGCCAGCGCGCGGCCTGGCTCGCCCGTTTTGCACCTGGCGGCACGGCCATCGCCTACGATGCGCTCGTCGACGACACGCTCGACACGCTCGCCGCGCATCTCGCGGCGCATATCGACATCGACCGGCTGCTCAGCCTAGCGCGATAAGCGCGGCGAGAACGGCGACGATGGCGATCAGCAGCCCATCGGCCCGGGCGTAGAGATCGAGTGCCGCGCGGATATCGGCTACGCCCGCCTTGCGCCGCCCGTCGCCCATGAAAGCGCCATCCACCTCGGCCCCGTCATAGAAGCGCGGGCCTCCGAGCGCCAGCCCAAGCGCTCCGGCCATGGCCGCCTCCGGATAGCCGGCATTGGGCGAGATGTGTTTCGGGCCGTCACGCCAGGTCGCGGCCCAAGCCCCGATGGCCGATGCATTTTTGCTCATGGCGGCTGCGGCGACAATCAGCAGCGCCGAGAGCCTGGAGGCGGGGAGATTGACGATATCGTCGAGCTGGGCTGCCGTCTTGCCGAAATCCTGGTGGCGTTCGGTGCGATGCCCGATCATGCTGTCGGCCGTGTTGATCGCCTTGTAAAGTGCCGCACCTGGAAGACCCGCGATGACCATGAAGATCGTCGGCGCCACCACGCCGTCCGAGAAATTCTCGGCCAAACTCTCGATCGCCGCCCGCGCGACGCCCGCCTCGTCGAGCTCTGCCGTATCGCGTCCGACGATCTGCGCCACCGCCATGCGGCCCGCGTCCAGACCTCCCTCCTCCAACGCATCGGCCACGCTGGCGACATGCATGAACAGGCTGCGCTGCGCGAGCAGCGTGCTGGCGAGGATGGCCACGAGGACCAGGCCAAAAGGCAGGAGCAGCAGGGCCTGTTCGATGACGAAGGCCACCACGCCGACGACGGTGAATAGGACCAGCAATGCCGCGGCCCCTGCCCTGCGGCGCGTCTCCGCGCCGGCACTTTCACGGTTCAGATGCTTGTCGAGCCAGGCGATCACCCGGCCCATCCAGGTGACGGGATGGCCGATCGATTGCATCAGCCGGTCCGGATAACCGACCATGAGCTCGATCAACAAAGCCAGTAACGTAAGCGGTGCGGCCACGACGCCTCCCCTCGATCCTAATGCGCTCACCCATGGAGGCGATGTCGCCGCCGCCCGCAAGCTGTTTCCCGGCGCGCCAGAACCTTTCCTCGATCTGTCGGCCGGGATCAATCCCCATCCCTATCCATTCGCGCAGCTCCGGCGCGACCTGTTCGCCAGGCTCCCGCAGCCTTCCGCTCTCGCCGCTCTCGTCGCGACCGCCGCGAGAAGCTACGGCGCGCCGTCTCCTGCGCATGTGGTGGCAGGGCCGGGCTCGCAGATCTTGGCTGCGCAAACGGCGTTCCTCTTGGCGCGCGGCCGCGCCTCGGTGCTGGCGCCGACCTATGCCGAGCATGGACGCGTGGCGGAGCTTGCGGGCCACAATGTCGTGGAAGTTGCCGAGGTAGCGCAGCTCGCCGAAGCGCGCATCGCCATCGTCGTCAATCCCAACAATCCCGATGGACGGCTTGTTGCCAAGGATGCGCTGCTCGCTCTCGCCGATCGCTTGCGGCGACGCGGCGGACTGCTGCTGGTCGACGAGGCCTTCATGGAGGTCGGGCCTGAAGGCGCAAGCCTTGGCGATCATGTCGAGGAGGGCAACATCGTCGTGCTGCGCTCATTCGGCAAATTTTATGGTCTGCCCGGTCTCAGACTGAGCTTTGCCCTGGCCGCACCGGAAATCGCTGCGCGCATCGGAACGGCGCTCGGGCCATGGCCTGTCTCGAGCGCTGCGCTTGCCATCGGCGCGGCGGCGCTCGCCGACGCTGAGTGGAAGGAACGGACGCGCTCCAAGCTCGCCGATGCAGCGCTGAGGCTCGATGCCTGTCTCGTCAAAGCGGGGCTCGAGGTGATCGGCGGCACCTCGCTGTTCCGCCTGGTGCGGAGCAAGGAGGCGGACCGGGTGTTTCAGTCGCTGGGAGAGGCCGGCATCATGGTGCGGCGCTTCGCCGAACATCCGTCATGGCTGCGCTTCGGACTTCCCGGCGGCGAAGCGGAGTGGCAAAGGCTGGAGACAGCGCTCGCGTCGTCCGAGAGAGCGCAGAGGTCGTAAACTCTAGTGCGCCCAGCGCCGCGCATATTGTTGCGCCGCTTCGAGATTGCCTTGCGCCTCTTCCGGCAACAGCCTCGAGATCACGCCCATGGCAAGCTCGACGGAAATCTCGCTGGCACCGCATTCTTTCAGCTGTTGGCGCAGCCAGCCATAGATCTCCTCGTCGCCGGCTTTGAGGCCGACGGCGATCTCTTCAAGCATTTGCACCAATGATTCGGCTGCCATCGCGCCCCCCATGGCTGCGGTCAGTGCCCTGTTACGGCTCTCCTGGTGCGGTCCCCCCAACTCAGCCAATCATACTTGGTCTTGCGGGGCTTGGACGTGGCGATCCGGCCACAGTGTGCAGCTTTTCGGTCAGTTATTCGCTGGGCCGGTGAAGGGGATCGGCTTGATCGAGGCGGTCGACTTTGGATCGGCCGGCGCCTCTGCCACCGGTATGCGGCCGGGCGAGGGCTGGCAGTAATGCCGGCCGTTCCTGGCATTGGAGACCAGGAGATCCACGTGGATGTGGTTGTAGTGGTAGCGGTCGCTGCCTGGTCCGAGCACGGTATAGAATTCCGAGCAGGCACCGGCGAACACCTCTTGCAGGAAAGCCCGTTCGCGCTGCGTCCCCCGCCACCAAGCCTTGACTACGACGATGTTCTGGCCGTTCGCCAAGCGGAAGGCGGCCATATCCAAAGCGTTGCCGAACGCGTGCTCGGAGATGTTGCCGTAATTGTTGCCGTTGCGGCCGCGACAGCCATAAGAGGCGATCTGCGTGATCTCCACCACGCGGCTGCCGAAATAGCGGCGCGCCGCCGGCTGCACTGAAGCCGCGATCCAGCGATCGAGCGCCGCGGTCAGCGGGCAGCCGATCGTGGCGGGCGGCGAAACCCCGACATTCCCTCCACGCAGGCCTGAGACCCGAAGCGGCCGCTCGAGCCCGCAGACCCCTGGGCCATCGATCTCCTCCATCGGGCGGACATAGGCCGAAGCCTGCACCGCGCCGCCGGTAAGGCAGGCATTCTCGGCCTGGGCGCGCCAAGGCGCGCGACGGCCTTCGTTGAAGGTCCCTCCGCCCCCACACCCCACCAAGGCGCCTAGGCATGCGGCAACCGCGATGCCGGCTACGAGATACGCAACCCTCACCCCCATGGCCGCTAAAATGCGGCCAAGGGTCTGAACAATCTTTCAATGCGGATTAACACTTGGGCCGCCGCGCGGATGCCGATAAGAAGAAGGGCCGCCCCTCGGGGCAGCCCTTCCCAGTCCGACCGCGGTCCCGCCAAGGACCGCAAGCACATTTGCGTCGCTAGCGGCGGCGCCTAGGCCTCACCAGAGGTGAGCATCCAGACTCCGGCTGTCCGCGACCGCGGTTTATGACCTTGAGACACTGGATCACCTCCTTTCGGTTGTTGTGTGGAAGGTCCGATATAGGGTGCTCAACACGAAAATGGAACAGCCGCCGCTATTTCGGCGCGTTGAATGTCCTGAGCGCCGACTGGCTTCCGTCCACATAAGTGAGTTGCACCGACATCGAAGCTGTCTAAGCGCCAAGGAGGCCAAGCCGCATGCTCCGCGAGACGGTTGCCACCCCGGGATCCTCTCTCATTTCCGGGCGAAGCCTACGCAATCGGTCAGGCCCCGGCAATAAGCCGCATATCAGCTCAGCACTAGCCACAAACCCATGCCGATCAGCGCCGCGGTCCAGATAAGATCGAGATTGATCCAGCCGCGCCGCAAGAAGTCGAGCCCCGCCCACTCGTAGACGATCAGAGCGACAACGCCGGTCGTGATCAGCATGGCGAGGCTGTGCACCAGCACGGCAAGCGAGGCGATCCAGAGCGAGCTCGTTGCCGGCATGTGATGGGCATGCTCTCCAGCCTGCTCGAGCGGCATCAAAACGGGGATCAGCATCATGCCGGCGCCATGCGCGGTCGCCATGACGAACGACCAGGCGAACAGGCCGAGCAGTCCCGTGCGAAGCCCGATACGCAAGCGGTGCCGATGCCCGTAGAGCAGGTGATAGACGCCCCAGGCGATCAGCAACACGCCAGACAGGATGCGGAAGGCCTTCGCATCGATCGCCATGCCGAGCGCCATCACCGCGTAGACGACAACGGCGATCGCCGCCGCATGTCCGAGTGCGATCGGGATGAGCGAGGCCAGCACGACTTTCCGGCTTTGCCGATAGAGGCCGAGCGCCACGGCGAACAGCCAGCCCATGGCCGGGTTGAGCCCGTGAAATGCGCCGAGCGCGATCAAGACCAGCCAAGGCGACAGTTCGCCCGCACTCATGCGAGCCTACGGGTAGCAGTAGGAATCGGATGAGCAATCGCCGCCTTGCAGGCGGACTTGATGCGGACGATGGCTCTTCGGCCAGCTCACGAAGAAGCGCGGATCGAACGCGATGCCGCCGCCTTCGGCCGCGTCGAGCTTGACCATCCAGCCGTCGATGCCGTCGGGATAGAATTGCGGATCGACCGCGCCGTAGAGCGAGTTGGTGAAATAGACGCGCTTTCCATCGCGGCTGATCTCTACCATCTGCGGGCCGCCGCTTAAGCGGGCCCTTGGCGGCGGGATGGCCAGCGCGCGAGACGATGCCGCCGATCCGCACCTTGCCGGTGAGCTTCGGATTGAACGGGTCGCTGACGTCATATTGGCGGAGATCGCCCGTACCCCAGCAAGCGACATAGAGGAAGCGGTCGTCCATCGAGAGATCGATATCGGTCACCAGCGGCGGCACCGCCTTGAAGCCTTTCAGCACCGGCGGCAGCAGATCGGGATCGGCGGGCTCGGCGGGAATCTCGATGATCTTCTTCACCGCCCATCTGTCGCCGTCGCGATACCAGGTCCAGATCGAGGCCGAGAGGTCCTTCAGGCTGATCACGCAATTGACGAAGCCATAGGCCTTGGTCGGGTCATGCGCCGGCCTGAGCTCGAACACGAGCTGATAATCGGGACCGAAATCGATCTCCTGGAGATGCTTGCGCTTTTGCAGGTCCCAGAAATGCAGCCGCCGTCCGTATTGCGCGCCGAGGAGAATTTCCGGCACCAGCCCGTTCTCGATGTTGTTCGGCGCGCCCCATTCGCTGGTCACGGCGGTGTCGTAGCCGAGGTGCCACCAGAAATCGTAGGCGAGACGCTGCGGGCCGCGCTCGACCTCCCAGCGCCCCAGCACGTCGAAGGTCTCCGGATCCATGAGGAACACGCCGCCCGGCGTGTCGCCTTTCGCGTCTCCGAGCGCCGAGACATAGATGCCGTCGGGCCCGCAATGGACTGTATGCGGGCGGCTATAGCCGGTCGCCTCGATCACCTCTTCCGGCTCGATCACCCGCACGATCATCGGGTTCTTCGGGTCGGGCTTGGTGTCGATGATGTAGATGCGCGAGGAGCGCAAGCCCGGCACCACGAGATAGCGCCGCTCGGTATGCGGATGCGGCGCGTTGGGGCAGAGGCACGAGCTGCATGCGTTCCAGCCGTAATGGTGCAGCTCATCGCCGGTCTTCGGCATGTCGATGCCGCCGACGATCTTCGAATAGGTGGGCGAGGCGGGGTCGACATCGACCACGGCGATGGAATCAGGCACGTCGCGCTTCGGCGCAAAGGCTGCCACATAAGCGAGCGTTTCTGCCGGCGCCTTAGCCGCGAGCCGCGGCGAGGGATAGAAGGTCGGGTCTGGCGTCCATCGCGTCATAGGGCGTGCTCCTTTTGCCCCCGCAAGGCGCATATTCGCCGCCCTGCTTGCAGGGGGCAAGAGAGGGGAAGCCCTAACCGAGCCCGAGCGCTTTGCGCGCCTTTGCCGTGATCGACTGGCGGGTAGAAAAAAATCCTTCCCAGGGGTCGCCTTTCAGCGATCTGAGCCGCGCCGGCAGCGTTTTGGCGGTGTAAGGCGAAGCGGCCTTTAGCCCCTTCAGCTCGTCCCAGCGGAGCGGGCAGGCGACCGGCGCACCCGGCTTGGCGCGCGTCGAATAATTGACGATGGCCGAGCCGCCGCGCTGATTGCGGAGATAATCGACGAAGATCTTGCCTTCGCGCGTGCGCTTCAGCGGGTTCGCCGTGTAGCGGTCGGGCCGGGCGCTCACCAACGCGTCGGCGATCGCCTTGGCGAACGACTTGACCTCCGCCCAGCCGAGCTTCGGCGCGATCGGCGCGACGAGATGGAAGCCCTTGCCGCCGGTCGATTTGAGGAAGCTCTTGAAGCCGAGGTCGTCGAGAAACTCTCGCACCTCGACCGCTGCGGCCTTGAGCGTGGGGAGCGGAAGCCCTTCGTCGGGATCGAGATCGAACACCAGCCGGTCAGGCTCGTTGATGTGATCGAGCGAAACGCCCCAATCGTGGATCTCGAGCGTGCCGATCTGCACCAGCCCGAACAGCCCCGTCGCGTCGTCGATATAGAGATATTTCTTCTTGCTCTCGCCGCCCGCAATCGGGACTTCCTTGATCGCCTTGCTCATGCCCTTCATGGCGTGGCGCTGGAAGAAATGTTCCTTGTCGATGCCCTCCGGGCAGCGCACCAGGCTGATCGGCCGTCGCACGACGTAAGGCAGCATGTAGGGAGCGACCGTCTCGTAATAGCGGGCGACATCGAGCTTGGTGAGGCCGATATCCGGATAATAGACCTTGCCGGGATTGGTGAGCGTGATCCCCTCGAAGGTGGCGTCGCCACCGGTCTTGCTGCTGGCAACGCCTGGTCTTGGCCATGCCGGCCTCCTCGCCGTCTCTTTCTTCACGATGCACGTCGCGCGCCGGCTTGTCCTCGCGCAAGCCCTTGAAGCTCGGATGCCGCAACCGACCGTCGCGCGTCCGCTCGGTAAAGGCGACCTGCGCCACAAGCTTAGGCTCCAGCCACACCGCACCTTTGCGCTCCTCGCGCGGCACCTCCTCGAAGGGCGAGCTTGAGCGCTCGAGCGGCTTGAATTTCCGCGCCGAGCCTGTCGAAGTCGCGCCGCGTCGAAGCCGGTGCCGACCTTGCCGGAATAGGAGAGCTTGCCGTCCTCGAACGTGCCGAGCAGAAGCGAGGAGAACGGCTTGCCTTTCACGTCGGAATGGCTATAGCCGCCGATGACGAATTCCTCGCCGCGCGAGCATTTGATCTTGAGCCAGTCCTTGCCGCGGCCCGAGATGTAGGGCCGGTCGGCCCGCTTCGAGACGATGCCTTCGAGCCCCATCGCGCAGGCTTGCGCGTAGAACTCGGGCCCCGAGCCCTCCACGTAGTCGGCATAGATGAGAAAGTCCGATACGCCCTTCGCCGCCAGCAATTTGGCGAGCTGCGCGCGACGTTCCTTCAACGGCTTCTTGCGCCAATCCTTGCCGTCGAGGTTGAGCAGATCGAACACGAAATAGCGGATGGCGGGGTTCGGCGTGTCGATATGCTCTTGCAGCGATTTGAAGTCGGTAATGCCCGAGGGCAGCACGAAGGCGACCTCGCCATCGATCAGCGCAATGTCAGTGGGAAGCGTGAGCAGCGCCTGGGCGATCGCCGGAAAGCGCACCGTCCAGTCGAGCCCGCTCCGGCTGAACAGGGTGATATCATCGCCGGCCTTGCGCGCGATGATGCGGTAGCCGTCATATTTGACTTCATGCAGCCAGTTGCGCCCGGTCGGCACCTCGGTGTCGAGCGTGGCGAGCTCAGGCGCGACGAATGGCGGAATCAGCGCGCGGGCGACTTTTTTCGCTTGGGCTTTGCCGTTGCCGCGGCGCGCTTGGGCCTCGCTGCCGGAGTTTTTTTTTGAGCCTTGTTGGAGGTCCACACGGCCGAATCGACGCCGTTCAGGATCTGGTCCATGGTGCGGCCGGTTTTCACGCTGGTGTCGAACTCTTCGGTCGGCTCGTTGCCCTCGCCGGCATAGTCGTCGCGCTTCTTGATGAGCAGCCAGTTCTGCCGGCCGCGATCCTCTTTGCGCGGCTTCATGCGCACCAGCACGTAATCGCCGTTCAGCCGGTGGCCGTGCAGGCGGAATTTGAGGTCGCCCTTGGCGAGACCCTCGTCGGGGTCGCCGATCGGCTCCCAAGTGCCTTCGTCCCAGATCATCACCGGGCCGCCGCCATATTCGCCCTTGGGGATGACGCCCTCGAAGCCGCCATATTCGAGCGGATGGTCCTCGGTCATCACCGCGAGGCGCTTCTGCGCGGGGTCGAGGCTAGGACCGCGCGTGACGGCCCAGCTCTTCAGCACCCCGTCATGCTCGAGCCTGAAATCGAAATGGGTGCGGCGCGCGGCATGCTTCTGAATGACGAAGCTGTTGCCCTTGGCCTTGGCACGCTTAGGTCCAGGCTCCGGCGTCTTGGCGAAGTCGCGCTTCGCCTTGTACTCGGCAAGCAGGTCCCGGCTTCCGGCCCGCGCCATGGCTTAAGCGGACTTCCGTCTGGCTGCGCCCTTGGCCGCCTTCTTGCCGTTGCCCGACTTGGCTGAGGCCGCGCCACGCTTGGCGGCGGTCTTGGCGGCCGCGCCGCCCTTCCCCTGCTGCACGCTCTTCTTCAGCGCGTCCATGATGTTGATCACTTTGGCGCCGCCGGGCGCCGCCTCGACGATCTCGGGTGCGCGATGCTCGATCTTGGCGTTGATCAGCTCCCACACCGCTTCGTTATATTCGTCCTTGAACTGCTCGGGATCGAACTTGCCGGCTTTGCGCTTGATCAGCTCCTTGGCAAGGTCGAGCGCTTCCTTGTCGACCTTCACCTCGGGGATTTCCTTGAAGATCGGCTCGGCCGCGCGAACTTCGTTGGCGTGGCGCAGCACTTCCAGCAGCAGTCCCTTGCCGAATGGCTTGATGGCGACGATGTTGCCGTGGCCGCGCAGGATGAACTGGCCAACGCCGATCTTGCCGGTGTCCTTCAGCGCCTTTTGCAGGATGACATAGCCCTCGTCGGCGATGTCGCCGTCGGGAAGCAGATAATAGGGCGTCTCGTAATAGCGCGGGTCGATGGCATCCTCGTCGACGAAACGGGCGAGCTCGATGGTCTGCTTGCTCGCAAGCTTGAGCTCGTCGATCTCCTTGGGATCGATCAGGACATATTTGCCCTTCTCGTATTCGTAGCCCTTGGTGATCTCCTCGTTCTCGACCGGCCCGACGCCGGGAGCGACCTTCTGATAGCGGATGCGCTTGCCCGAGGGCTCGTGGATCTGGTGCAGCTCGATCCGCCGCTCCGAACTGGTCGCCGGGTAGAGCTTGACCGGGATGTTGACCAGCGAAAGCCGTAAGTGACCGGTCCAGAAGGCGCGGGATGCCATAACGCATACTCCTCGAGAAAAAACGCGGCTGGCCGGGGCTTTTTGGCTTAGGCCCGGGTCAGATCAACCGAGCCCGATCCTTCCGGGTTCCGCCAGGGATCCCGGCCGTTTCGGGCTCACTTCTCTACATTATAGCCATTTTCCTTAAGCATGCGTTCGAGCGCATCGGGGAAGCTCAGCTTGATCTCCTGGCCGGGGCATTCGCCGTCATCGTTGAGCGGCTGGTCGCAGGTCTCAAGCCCCCAGTCCGAAGCCTGGTCGTAGTAGTCGAGCATCAGCTTCCACGCCTGCTTGCCCTCGCCGAGCAGGATCTTCTCGCCGACATATCCGGCCAGGAATCCGTTCACATCCTCGCTGGGTACATTCTCGATCATGGTCTTGAGATAAGCTGCATGCACCGGCTTGAAGCTTGCGTCGGTGGTGATGGTTTTGACGACGCCATTTTCGACTGTCAGCAGTTCGAGCGGCGCCTCCGAGCAGGCGTAACAGGCGAAGGCGTAAAGAAACGAGTTGTCGCGCGTCCTGAACTCGTAACGGCCATCGCCGTTGGGATCGGTGGCCAGCATCGGTCCGCCGTCGAACTCGCCGATATCGACGGTCTGCCACGCCGTACCGTCCTTGTTGCTGGTGATCACGCTGGTGTCGGAGCAGCAATGCGCTCCTCCGGTATAGAACGACACGACCACTTCAGGCTGGGAATTGGCGGGATCGATCTCGGCGATCTGCACGCTCACCGGCGGAGTGCCGAAGCCCGCGTCGCCTTCAAGCTTGGCGATCTCCTTGCCGTCGGCGAACACGACAACGACCGGCGCGCGCATGGTGTCGCCGTCCTCGCTCTTCTCTTCGGTGTAGCCGAGAACCGCCTTCAGCGTGCCTTGCGAGATCTCCTGAGGAACCGGATCGCCCTCGTCCTCGTCCTCATCGGCCTCGCCGCTGCCCGCCTCGATCTTGGGCGTATCGTCTTTGCCGTCGACATCGGGCGCCTGGAGATATTTTGCGTCGGCCTGCTTAACGGCCTCGGCAAGGCTTGGCGCAGCCTTTGCGACGCCTTGTTGCCATAGCAGGATGAGCGGCAGCAGCAGAAACGGACGCAAACGAGAGCAAGGGGCCATTGGCAAGGCTTTCCGGAGCGACGATGGCACTCGCGCCCAAGTAGCGCGTTGGCTATTCTAGCTTGTGGGTGCCTGGACTTCCCAGACCCTTTGCCCACCAACCGGGCCCTTTCCGGGCCCTTTTGTAACGGTCTAGGTCGAAGATGAAGGATACCGGCAAAAGGATGGAGCCGCTCGCTCCTGCCGTCGTCATTACCGGAGCGACGCAAGGCATCGGCAGGGCCTTGGCGGAAGAGTTTGCCCGCGATGGGCATACGCTCGTCCTGGTCGCCCGCGATGAGACGAAGCTCGCGGCGACGGCGCGATCGCTGACCGAGGCTCATGGCGTCGGCGTCAAGGTGTTTGCCTGCGACCTCGGCAGCCCAGAGAGCTGTGCCGATGTGGAAAACGCGCTGCGGCGCTTCGGCCTTTACGCCGACATCCTCGTCAACAACGCCGCGCTGATGACCGCGGGCTTCTTCCAGGACGCCGATCCCGCGAAGCTCAGGCAAATCGTCGATCTCGACGTGCAGGCGGTGGTTGATCTGACGCGCCGCTTCCTGCCGGGCATGATCGCGCGGCAGAAGGGCGGCGTGCTCAACGTCGCCTCGGTCGAAGGCTTCATGCCAATCCCCTATCAAGCGACCTACGCCGCCGCCAAGGCCTTCGTCCTCTCCTTTACGCGCGCCCTCGCCTACGAGACCATGGGCACGGGCGTGCGCGTCTCGGCGCTTGCGCCCGGCGCGACCACGACGGCGATGCACGCCAAGGCGGGCGCCGAGCATTCGCGCTATGTGCAGCTCTTTCCAGTGATGGCGCCAGAGGATGTCGCGCGCATCGGCTACCGCAAATTCAAGCGCGGCAAGAAGATCATCGTCACCGGTTGGTTCAACCGCCTGAGCGTGTTGGCGCAGCGCTTCACGCCAGACTTCGCCCTCGTGCCGTTTATGGGATGGCTGTTCAGGGTGCGGGACGCGCAAGGCAATCTGCAAATGCCGCGCGAGGCGAGCGCGCCGAAGCCGGCCAAAGGGAGGGTGCCGGTTGAGCCGGCGTCCGGCGACGGCCCAAGCCTCGCGGCCTGATAACCCTATTTGCTGTGTGGTCCAGAGCCCCTCCGCCTGGGCTCGATCGAGCCCAAGCGTCCCCGCAAACTCTTTGTTAACCATACTCGCCCACCTTCTTGAGGATGGCTTCGCGAAGGGCAAAGGCTATGAGTGACACGACAATGACAAAGGAAAGCGCGGCGGGAACCGCGACCGGAGCGACGGCGACCGGCTATCGCGTTTCGCTGGTGCCCGGCGCGCTTGAGGTTTCCGCTCGCTTGGCGAGCAACGAGGAATTGGACATCCTCGTGAAGGTCCTCGAAGCGAATAAGGGCAGCTTGGGCAAGTCGACCGACTAGCTCGCCTCCGCGCCCTGACGCGGCGTTGCGGCGCGCGGCGTCATTCGGCCGCGCGCGCCTATCCCCTCGTTGTCGGGTTTATGGTGGAGCCGGACGGGATCGAACCGACGACCTCAGCAGTGCGATTGCTGCGCTCTCCCAACTGAGCTACGGCCCCATAGTTCGGGGGCATTTAGGGATCGGCCCTCAGGCCTGTCAAGCGAGCGCCCAAATCGGCGCTCTCTCCGACCCCCATCCCGGCCCTCCCCTTGCACCGGGAGGGAATGCTTGCCCTTCTCGCCGCCTCTCCGTTACATGTCCCCGGCTTAGCCCAGGAGGTCTTTGATGGTGCCCTTGATCGGATTTCTCGTTCTCGTCATCGACCTCTATATCTGGGTGGTCATCGCCAGCGCGATCCTGAGCTGGTTGATCGCCTTCAACGTGGTGAACACCTCCAATCGCTTCGTCTACTCGGTGGCCGAGACGCTGTACCGGCTGACCGAGCCCGCGCTTCGCCCGATCAGGAGCATCATCCCCAATCTCGGCGGCATCGATATCTCGCCGGTGATTCTGATCCTGTTCCTGCTCTTCATCCGTGATGTGGTGCTGCTCGGCTGGATCTTGCCGGCCGTGGCGCCTCAGCCCACTCTTTGAGCGAGGCGAGCGCCAAGCTCGAGCTTCGCCGTGTCGCTGCCGGAATCATGCTGCCGGTGCGGCTCACGCCGAAATCGGGGCGCGATGAGATCGTTGGCGTCGAGGCGTTCGGCGGCGAGGCGGTGCTGAAGGCGCGCGTCCGCGCACTGCCCGAAGACGGCCGCGCCAACGATGCGCTCGAGCGGCTGATCGCGCGTTGGCTGAAGCTGCCGCCGTCTTCGGTGACGGTGGCGCAAGGCGGCAAGTCGCGGATGAAGCAAGTCGTGGTCGAGGGCGATGCTGAAACGCTTGCGCGCCTGATCGAGACGCGCCTCGCGATCTAGCCCGCTAGCGCCGCCTCGATCTCAGCGACGATGGCCTCGGCGGCAGCGCGCGGATCGGCTGCGCGGGTGATCGGCCTGCCCACCACGAGATAGTCGGCACCGGCTTCGATCGCGCTTCGCGGCGTCACCGCGCGTGCCTGATCCTGTGTGTCGGCCCCTCGCGGTCTGACCCCCGGCGTGACGATGAGAAAATCGGGTCCTGCTGCGCTGCGGATTTTTGCCGCTTCATGGCCTGAGGCGATGGCACCGTCGAAGCCGGCCTCCTTGCCGAGCTTGGCCCGATGCAGCACAAGCTCGGTCAGCGGGTGGTCGCAGCCCTGCTCGATCAGATCTGCGGCCGCGAGATTGGTGAGCACGGTGACGCCGAGCAGCTTGAGCGGGCTGTCGCCCCGCCCGCGCACGGCGGCGGCAAGCGTCTTCTTGTCGAGCGCGTGCACGGTGAGAAACGCGATCCCCATGCGAGCGATCGCCGCCGTCGCGCGCTCCACCGTCGCTTCGATGTCGAGCAGCTTGGCATCGACGAACACGGGGCATTCTCGGCGCGCCAGCTCCTGAGCCAGCGCGAACCCGCCGGAGAACAGGAGCTCGAGCCCGATCTTGTAGACACCGACGCTGTCGCCGAGCGTCTCGATCAGCGCCTTGGCCTCATCGACGGTCGGCACGTCGAGCGCCACCATGAGTCTGTCGCGAGGAAGCGTCATGGCACGACAAATCTCTTGGCGGCGACGGCGAGCGCCTCGACCACGTCGGTGCAGAGTTTCTGTTGCGCGGCATCCTTGAGACTGCCGTCGGCCTCGAACGCGTCCATCGCGCGCGGCACCGCGATCTGTTGCGGGATGACCGTCGCGCCGATGCCCACTTCGAGGATCTGCCGGAGATGCAACAGGCTCCGCATCGCCCCGTAATAGCCGGGCGAGGCGCCGGAGATGGCGAACACTCGCGATTTGAACACCTCGAGCCCGGTCTCGCCCTTGGCCCTTACTCGCGTCACCCAGTCGAGCGTGTTCTTCAAGAGCGGCGTGATCGAGGAATTGTATTCGGGGCTGGCGATGAACACGCCCTGATATTCGCTGAGCAGCGCCTTGAAGGCGCGTGCCTTCTCGGGCGGGCCTTCCTTGGCTTCGAGGTCGCCGTTATAGAGCGGCATCGGATAGTCCTTGAGGTCGACCTGCACCGCCTCGATGCCGTTGGCCTCGGCGATGTGGCGGGCGAGCGCGGCGAGCTTCTTGTTGAACGAGCCTTCCCGCGTGCTGCCGGCGAAGAACAAGAGACGCATTCTGTTTCCTTATGGCTAGCTGGCTCATGGCTTGTCCTTGCCGCCGATCCCGAACAGAAAGCGCAAGGGAACGGTCGCCGCGGCGACGAGCGGTGTGGCAAGCGCCAGGCCCAACAGTCCGAAGATCGCCCCGAGTACGAGCTGGCTCAGGATCACCACGGCCGGCGGCATCGACACCGCGCGCGCCTGGATCAACGGGGTCAGCAGATAACTCTCGAGGAATTGGATCAGGGCGTAGAGCCCGACCACCATCGCGGCGAGCATGAGCAGCCGCGGCAGCTTGGTGAGTTCGGCCAGCGCTCGGCTCGCGCCAAAGAGCACGATGGCAAGCAGGATTCCGGCGAAAGCCAGCAAGATCGCCGTACGCGCATACCAAAGCCCGACGGCGAGAGCGAGCACGCCAACGACGGCCGCCGTCATCTTGGCGGCGGTCGCCATGTCGCGGGAGCGGACCACGGGAGTCTCCCTTGCGCTCCTCTTGGGCGGGTCGCGCAAAGCTGGCTCGGTTGGCATAGCACTCTCGCTCGATGGGCGCGCGTTAACGAGAAGGCGCGCGTAAGGCGTGCGCCACTCTACGGCAAACACCATGCGTAAGGGTAGAAGCTACTCGCCGATGCCTTCGAAGAATTCCTTGACGCGGGCGAAGAAGCCGGTCGATGCCGGGCTCGTGCTCGGGTTCGAGGCGTCCTCGAAGGCCTTGAGCAGCTCGCGCTGCTTGCGCGAGAGATTCTTCGGCGTCTCGACTTCGACCTGGATGTAAAGGTCGCCCTGCTGCTTGGAGCGCAGCACCGGCATGCCCTTGGCCTTGAGTCTGAATTGCTTGCCACTCTCGGTGCCTTCCGGGATTTTCACCCGCGTCCTGCCGCCGTCGATGGTCGGCACCTCGATCTGGCCGCCGAGCGCGGCGGTGGTCATGACAATCGGCACGCGGCAGAACAGATCGGCGCCGTCGCGCTGGAAGAACTCGTGCGGCTTGATCGAGAGGAAGATGTAGAGGTCGCCTGGCGGTCCGCCGCGCAACCCCGCTTCGCCCTCGCCGGCGAGCCTGATGCGGGTGCCGTCCTCGACGCCGATCGGGATCGTCACCGAGAGCGTCCGCTCGCGTGTGACGCGGCCCGCCCCGTTGCAGGACGGGCACGGCGTCTCGATGGTCTCGCCGCGTCCCTGGCAAGCGGGACAGGTGCGCTCGATGGTGAAGAAGCCCTGGCTTGCCCGCACTTTGCCGATGCCGCCGCAGGTGCGGCACGAGGTGGGCGACGTGCCGGCCTTGGCGCCGCTGCCTGAGCAGCTTTCGCACACCACGCTGGTCGGCACGCGGATCTGCGCCGTCTTGCCCTGATAGGCTTCCGACAGCGTGATTTCCATGTTGTAGCGAAGATCCGAGCCCCGCTCGCGCGCCGAGCGTTGGCGCGGGCGGCGTTGGCCCATGAACTCTCCGAACAGATCGTCGAACATCGCCGACATCGAGGCCGAGAAATCGGCGCCGAAGCCGTGGCCGCCCGGGCCGCCGCCCATGCCCGGCTCGAAAGCGGCATGGCCGAAGCGGTCATAGGCGGCGCGGCGCTGCGGGTCTTTCAGCGCCTCGTAAGCTTCGTTGAGTTCCTTGAAACGCATCTCGGCGTGGGGATCGCCGTTGCAGCTGTCGGGATGACATTCTTTGGCGAGACGACGAAACGCGGCCTTGATCTCGCTGTCACGAGAGCCGCGATTTACACCAAGTACCTCGTAGTAGCACCGTTTTGCCATCGCCCCTTCGGCCCTTTACACCGCCGTCGCTTGGCGGCGCTTAAGCCTCTTCTGTTGGGCCGGCGCCGGGCTCTTCACCCGGCGCCAATGCCATGCACTCGGTCTAGGCCGACTTCTTGCTGTCGTCGTCCTTGACCTCTTCGAAGTCGACATCGACCACCTTGTCGTCAGGACCCGCCTCGGCGGAAGGCCCAGCGCCTGCCGCGCCGGCCTGACCCTGGCTCGCCTGATACATCGCCTCGCCAAGTTTCATCGAGGCCTGGGCAAGCGCGTCGGTCTTCTGCTTGATCGCGTCCCTGTCCTCGCCCTGGAGCGCGGTCTTCAGATCGTTGACGGCGGTCTCTACCAGCGCCTTGTCGCCGGCAGGGACCTTGTCGCCGTAGTCCTTCAGCATGCGTTCCGTCGAATGCACCAGAGCCTCGGCCTGGTTCTTCACCTCGACCAGCTCGCGCCGCTTCTTGTCTTCCTCGGCGTGGCTTTCTGCCTCTTTCACCATGCGGTTGATGTCCGCCTCGGTGAGCCCGCCCGATGCCTGGATTCGGATCGACTGCTCCTTGCCGGTGGCTTTGTCGGACGCCGAGACATTGACGATGCCGTTGGCGTCGATATCGAAGGTCACCTCGATCTGCGGCACGCCGCGCGGGGCCGGCGGAATGCCGACGAGATCGAATTGGCCAAGCAGCTTGTTGTCGGCCGCCATCTCGCGCTCGCCCTTGGAAGACGCGGATGGTGACGGCGTTCTGATTGTCCTCGGCGGTCGAGAACACCTGGCTCTTCTTGGTCGGGATCGTGGTATTGCGGTCGATCAGACGTGTGAACACGCCGCCCAACGTCTCGATGCCGAGCGAGAGCGGGGTCACGTCGAGCAAGAGCACGTCCTTGACGTCGCCTTGCAGCACGCCCGCCTGAATCGCGGCGCCGATGGCCACCACCTCGTCGGGGTTCACGCCCTTATGCGGCTCGCGGCCGAAGAAGGTCTTCACCGTCTCGACCACTTTCGGCATGCGCGTCATGCCGCCGACCAGGACGACTTCCTCGATCTCGGCGGCCTTCAAGCCCGCGTCTTTCAGCGCGTTCGCGCAGGGGCCAATGGTCTTCTGGATCAGATCGTCCACCAGGCTCTCGAGCTTGGCCCGGGTGAGCTTCATGGTGAGATGCTTCGGGCCTGACTTGTCGGCCGTGATGAAGGGCAGGTTGATCTCGGTCTGCGTCGTCGAGGAGAGCTCGATCTTCGCCTTCTCGGCCGCCTCTTTCAGGCGCTGCAGCGCGAGCTTGTCGCCGCGCAGATCGATGCCGCTCTCTTTCTTGAATTCGTTGGCGAGGTAATCGACGATGCGCATGTCGAAGTCCTCGCCGCCGAGGAAGGTATCGCCGTTGGTCGACTTCACCTCGAACACGCCGTCGCCGATCTCGAGGATCGAGATGTCGAACGTGCCGCCGCCAAGGTCATAGACGGCGATGGTCTTGCCTTCCTTCTTCTCAAGCCCATAGGCTAGAGCGGCCGCGGTCGGCTCGTTGATGATGCGCAACACTTCCAGGCCGGCGATCTTGCCGGCGTCCTTGGTGGCTTGGCGTTGCGCGTCGTTGAAATAAGCGGGGACGGTGATGACCGCCTGCTCGACCTTCTGGCCGAGATAGGCTTCGGCGGTCTCCTTCATCTTTTGCAGGATGAAGGCCGGAAATCTGCGAGGGCGAATATTGCTTGCCGTGGGATTCGACCCAGGCGTCGCCGTTAGAGGCTTTGACGAGCTTGTAGGGGACGAGCTTCTTGTCCTTTTCGACCATCGGGTCGTCCTAGCGCCGGCCGATCAGGCGCTTGATGGCGAAGAACGTATTCTCGGGATTGGTGACGGCTTGTCGTTTGGCGGGAAGTCCTACGATGACCTCGCCGTCATCGGTGAAGGCGACCATCGAGGGCGTCGTGCGCATGCCTTCGGCATTTTCGATGACCTTGGGATTCTTCCCCTCCATCACGGCGACGCAGGAATTGGTAGTGCCGAGATCGATACCGATCACTTTCGCCATTACAGACCTCTCTTTCTGGCAGACCGTCCCGGGCCCATGATCGGCACCCGGCAATGCAGCGCGAGGCGTGACGTCGGTCCCCACATTCGGCGCACCCGCCGACTCATCCGGCGGGGTTCCGCGGTTATATAGGAGGCAACCCTATGGCCCGCAAGGAGAAGCGGGTATAACAGCCGCATCGGTGACGGTTCTATCACGCGACGCGCTTCCAGGCGGCGATGAGAATAGGGGTCAGGCAGTAATAGCGCCCATCCGCGGCTGCGTCCGCCATGTCGGTTTTGAATTGCTCGGCGCGGATCGGGTCGGCGATGCCCAATTCGGCGGCCGAAGCGAACAGACCTTGGTAAACGCCGATCAACATTGGCGCGATGTCCTTGAGCGGCAGGTATTTGGCCTCCGCCAAAGTGCCGTCGGGAAGCCCAAGGCCCGCCGCCTCGAACTGCGCCGGCAATTGCCGCCCTGCCCGCAAGTTTCGGCCGTGCCCCCTGAACACGCCTTCGAATAGTCGATTGAACTCGGCCATAGCGGGGCAGATCGGCTCCATGGCGATGGCGCCGAAATCGAACTCCTGCGCCACCACCACACCGCCCGGCTTGGTCCAGAACGACATCTTCTCCAGCGCCGCCACCGGGTCCTGCATATGCATGAGGAAGCAGGCGGCAGTAGGTGATATCGAACGGCGCGCCGGGCACGGTGTCGAGGGCTGAGGACGTCGGCTTCGATCAGGTTGAACTGGGCGCCGCCTTGCGCGCGGAGATCGGCGAGCGCTTGGGCAGCAAGCTTGCCGTCGATCTCGATGCCGGTGACGCGGCCCTGCGGTCCGACGCGGTCGGCCATCAGCCGCATCACCGCGCCCGGGCCTGAGCCAACGTCGAGGCAGCTCATGCCGGGCTTGAGCCCGACACGGTCGAGCACCTCCTCGGTCGCCCGCTGCCACATCAGCGCCTGATCGCGCAGGCGCTGATACTCGTTCGGGTCACGGGAATGCACATAACCGTCGGGATTGGCTTTCTGCGCCTTTGCCGCCACCGGGCTGATCCTCCTCATTCGCCGCCGCTCTCGCTATATGCGCAGAACGTAAGGCAGCCTTGAGGTGGAACAAAGGTGGCATGAATTATTTTCCGCAATCGCTCGATGGCGCCGGCAAGCCGCGCTTTTGCCGGAACTCCGCGCGATCATTGCGCAAGCGCCGCTGTTCACGCCCACCATGCCGCGCTCAGGCAAGCCGATGTCGGTGCGCATGACGAATTGTGGCCCGCTCGGCTGGGTCACCGACAAGGAGCGGGGCTATCGCTACCAGGCGACCCACCCGGAGACCGGCCAGCCCTGGCCGCCGATCCCGCCAGTGCTGCTTGATCTGTGGGATGCGGTCGCTCGATACGCCGCGCCGCCAGAGGCCTGCCTCGTCAATTATTATGCCGGCAGCCGCCAAGATGGGTCTGCATCAAGACAAGGACGAGGAGGATTTCGCGGCCCCGGTGCTTTCGGTCTCGCTAGGCGATACCGGCGATCTTCCGCGTCGGCGGCAAGTCGCGCAAAGACCCGACGCAAATGTTCGAGCTCAGGTCAGGCGATGTGGTGGTCCTGGGCGGCGACGACAGGCTCGCTTATCACGGCATCGACCGCATCTTGAGCGGCACGTCAGACCTTCTCCCCGAAGGCGGCAGGTTCAATCTCACGCTCCGCCGCGTGACGGAGCCGAGTTGAGCGCAGCGAAAGCACGTCAGTCGCCCGGCCTGCCGCCGTTGGGGAAATCGTCGTTGGCGGCTTTCCGCGCCGCGGCTCCATCGCCGTCGCCTTGCGCCTGTGGCTTGGGTTGTTTTGCCCCGCCTTTGGCCACCGCAACCAGCGCCGGCCTGAGACAGCGGTCGCCGATGGCATAGCCCGACTGCATCACGTCGACCACCGTGCCTTCCGGCACGTCGGCGTTCTGCACCTCGTACATCGCCTGATGGCAGTTCGGGTCGAAGCGCTGCCCTAGCGGCTCGATGCGCGTGACGCCGTGGCGCTCCAGCACGTTCAAGAGTTCGCGCTCGGTCAACTCGACGCCTTCGAGGAAGGTTTTCAGTGCGGGATCCTGCGCCGCGGCCTCGGCCGGGACGTGATCCACCGTGCGCTTGAGATTGTCGCCGACCGTCAGCACGTCGCGGGCGAAATTGGTGATGGCGTAGCGCGCCGTGTCGGCCTTCTCCCGTTCCGTGCGCCGCCGCAAATTCTCCATGTCGGCGAGGGTGCGAAGCAGCCGGTCGCGCATCTCGGCATTCTCGACCAGAAGTGCGTCGAGATCGGCGCCAAGCTTGCGGCCTGGGTCGCCGTCGGTCTGTGCCTCGGCCTTGAGAGCATCGGCAGGTTTTGCCTGATCCTCGGTCGGCTCAGCGGGATCGGTCTTGTCGTCGGGCATGTGCAGCCTCGGCGAAGCGTTGCAGGTGGGAAGTAACCGGGGATATCGACCGTAAACCGGGAAAAATCAAGGGACGAGCCGCCCAAGCAGCCGTGCCGTGTAGTCGACCATGGGAATGATACGCGCGTAATTGAGGCGCGTCGGGCCGATCACCCCAAGCACACCAACGATTTTCTGCTCGCTGTCCTCGAACGGCGAGACGATCAAGGCCGAGCCCGACAGCGAGAACAGCTTGTTCTCCGAGCCGATGAAGATACGCACCCCGTCGGCGCGTTCGGCTAGGCCGAGCAGCTGAATCAGGTCGGTCTTGGTATCGAGATCCTCGAACAGGAGGCGCACCCGCTCGAGATCCTCCATGGCGCGCACGTCCTCGAGGAGATGCGCGCGGCCGCAAACGATCAGGCTCTTGCGGTCGTCGCCGTCGCCGGACCAGGTGGCGAGGCCCTCGGTGACGATGCGCGCGGTCAGCGCGTCGAGCTGCGCGCGGCGGTCGTCGATCTCCCGTTCGATGCGCGAGCGCGCCTCGGCGAGGGTGAGCCCGCCGATCCGGGCATTGACGTAGTTCGAGGCCTCTTGCAGCGAGGCGAGCGGCAGGCCTTCGGGCAGGGTGATGATGCGGTTCTCGACATCGCCGTCCTCGCCGACCAGCACCGCGAGCGCGCGGCCGGGCCCGAGATTGACGAACTCGACCTGCTTCAGCCGCTTGCTCTGCTTCTCAACCAGCACCACGCCGGCGCAGCGCGACAGTCCCGACAGCATCTCGCCGGCCTCGCCGAGCAGATCCTCGATGGCGCGGCGCCGCCCGGCCCCGGCGAAGCGACTCTCGATTTGACTGCGTTCTTCGCCGCTGATGTCGCCGACCTCGAGCAAGCCGTCGATGAACAGGCGCAAGCCCGTCTGCGTGGGAAGCCTCCCCGCACTGGTGTGCGGCGCGTAGATCAGGCCGAGGTTTTCGAGGTCGGACATGACGTTGCGCACAGATGCGGGGGACAGGGTCATCGGCAGGGCGCGGCTTAAATTGCGCGAGCCGACCGGCTCGCCGGTGGCGAGATAGCTCTCGACGATGCGCTTGAAGATCTCGCGCGAGCGTTCGTTGAGTTGCCGCAGGCCGATAGCTGCCTCGGCCGCAGCCCGCGCCTCATTGGGGTCGGTATGACGCATGATGGAGCGAATTTAGGAGCGCCCCCCAGCCACGTCAAACCGCAAGCGGTCGAGTGATGGTTAGTTTAGCGGCGCGAACTCGGGCTGGAGCGGGGCGGCGAACTCGTCGGGAGCGCCGAAATGCACGAAGTAGCGCGACTTGATCGCCTCGACCGGCATGATGATGAACACGTCAGTCGTGCCGAATTGGTGATCGATCACCGCGCCATCGCCAACATAGGCGCCGACCCGCAAATAGCCCTTGATCAGGGGCGGCAGCGCCTTGAGCGCGGCGCGCGTGTTGATCGTCTCCCGCGGCATCATGTTCATGTCGACGCGGAGATGCTCATGCGCCTTGACGCGCCAACCCTCGGGCGCGAGCGCATTGTGGTGGAGAAAGCTGAGCGCCTCGGCATGGACCGAGGGATCGGTTCCCTCGAAGCTCGCGCAGCCGATCATCGCGTCGGCGCCATGCTCGCGGACATAGGTCCACACGCCCTGCCAGAGCAGCTCGAGCGTGCGCTTGTTGCGATAGGGCTTGAGCACGCAAGAGCGGCCAAGCTCTATGAATTTGCAATCGGGCTTAGCCCGGAGTAGAGGCGCGATGTCGTATTCGCCTTGCGTGTAGAAGCCATCGTAGAGATCGGCCACGTCCTGGCGCAGCACGCGATAGGTGCCGACCACCTTCGAGCGCCGCCAGCGTCGCCCATCATTGGCGTCGCCGCGGTCGATCACGAGAAGATGGTCGAAGATCGGGTCGAACTCATCCTCGTCGCGCCGCGAGAGTATGGCGAGCGCGCCGGGCGTGGCCGACATCTCCTCGTAGAACACTTTGTAGCGGAGCCGCTGCGCGCGCCTGATTTCGCTCTTCTTGCGGGCAAGCCGCACCTCGAGAGAACCGAGCTGGCCATAGATCTTGGCGGGCTGGAAGCGCTTGCCGAAGCCGCCCACGGCGAACCGGCGCCGGCCTATGAAGGGCAGTCCGCCGCCCTGGCCCGGCTTGAACATCAATCCTGGAAACATGGCGGCACCGCGAAATCTGCCTGCAAAGCGTCCGGCAATTGGCTTCATCGGCATGATCGGCCCAATGGCTTTGGGCGGGAGCGGCCCCCGGGACACCGCGGGCGACTAATGCAACCCCAACCCGCGGGCAATCCCGATTCGGCCACAACACTGGCCGGTTAGCAAACCAATTCCGCTAAACTGTGACGCCAGGATTTCCCCCGAGGGCAGCAAGCACGGCTAGCGTTTTGCGCAAGAAAAAGAGCCCGACTGACGGTATCCGGGCTCTGGCCGATACCTTGCTACGAGGGCCTTGATTGAAAGCGGCCCGGTGACATGCCGCGCCCGGAGAGCCGTGTGCGTCACCGGGCCTAACCATCTCGAAACAGTCGAGATGGCTGCGCCGACAACCTGAGCCAAGAGCTATCGTTCCGTGGCGACGGAAAGTAATGTCGCGCGTGTCTGAAACGCACCAAGGCGGATAACACCTATACCGACAAGGACGGCTCTAAGCGCGGCTAGCCGCATACGCATAAACAAAAAGCCCGACTTAACTAAATCCGGGCTCTTGCTTCGCTTATTGCTACGGGGCTGAAAAAAAGCGGCCCGGTGTGCCCGGATTGGTCTTGTAGGACACCACCGGGCCTAACCATCTTAGGGGTGTCAGTGAAACAGGACCCTGGGATGGCTGGGCGGGCAACTTCAGCCAAGAGCCTTTCGTTCCGTGACGTAGGAAAGTTATGTCACGCGTGTCTGAAACGCACCACGGCGCCAACGACGACGGCAGTAAGCGTTAGGAAAAAGCCGGTGATTAAGTACGCGGGTGCATGGCATAAAACGCCATGCATCACGCGGCTGGTCGGCTAGTCAGCGTTCTTGTTCTTGCGGCGTGGTGGCTGCTAACCATTACGCGAATAGTGTTTGAGCTGAGGTATAGCACGCTGCCAGAGGATACTGAGGTTGCCCGCACCCGATACGGGCATCCTCTCAAGTTGTTGCTTGCCGCAAAGTTGGCAGCTTGGTGATGTTCGCCTGGCCGCCACGCTCATTTACGCCAACGACACGAGGGGGCCATGCTGCGGTACTCGCGTTGTTCGACGAAGTTATTGGGGCGGCCTAAGTAGCACTTCGCTCGCGTTGTGCTTCCCCCATTGGGTCCCTCGGTTGAAGTCACAAAGACCAGGGGGTCCAATCCATCTTCCCTGGGTCTCGGTCCGTTATCGTAGCTAGACGGCGTGGAGGTGAGGAGCGTGCGGAGCCGGAAACCCAAACGGGTTCCTCCCCTGAACGGGTGCCTCCATAGTTTATGCCAACATCCGTCTCATCTGCAGGGACGACGCTCGCCTCGCTGAGGACTCTGCACGAACCATGTTGCCCCTCACCTCGAATTTGGCACTCATTTCGGAGTGCTCTCGCGGGCTGATACAAAGTTCAACCCTACCCTTTGAGCCCGTCACCAATTGCAGTCTAAATTCGGTGTATCCGCTCTCTTTGGCTGCGAGGAAAAACGCATGCAAAGTTGAATGGTGGCCGTCCATCAATCGTTGTGCCGCTTGAGATCTATTGCTCATTTCAACTCTCTACTTGAACTCAGGAAATGCTCTCTTGCAAAACTTCTGAATGGCTCGAAAGGTCCCGCGCGCAAAATGCACTTACGTGAGGCCCGATGCGCCGCTTTCTCTCCTACCTAATGGCCTAGCGCATACTGCTCGCCGGGGCTTTGCCGCCCCCTTGGTTTAGCGGCGCGTTAATCCGAAAGCCTCACTATGGCGTGATGGTTTTCACGCCAGAGCAATACCGTTTGATTGCCAAAAACTACGACTCGGCTGCGGCTGACCATACATTGCCACCGGCACAAAGAACCGCGTTTGCGCACAAAGCTGACTGGTATCGCTTGTTGTCGCGTTTGGGGGATAAGCCTAAGTGGGCAATGCCTGCCACCGACATCGCAGCGTCTCTAAGGCTAGCGAAAAAGAAATTGACACCAGCCTGTCGTTCTTGAGCGCAGCGTTACGAAGCCTACTTGCGTGGCAGCAACGCCGGTAGCTTGGCGATGTTGCTGGCGATGCGCCGCGCTTCATCCTCAGTCAGCACGTTCGCTATTTGCGCGTCGCTCTGCGTCTCGCGCGAGTAGACGTAGGCGAGAGATTGCTGGTTAGCATCCACGACCTTGAAGCCGCGACGCCCCACCCAGGTTCGCATCTCCGGGCTCAAGCACTATGCCGCGCGGGGCAATCCCTCTCTTGGACGGGAAGCGGTTCTGACCGGCCCACAGTCCTCACAACGAAATGTGAGCAACTCGATTTCGGGCTGAGTGGGATGGGGTTCGACGGCAGTAAGGGAGGTCTGCTTGCCGCATGTGGGGCAGGCCGTAGGCACGATGGAGTGAGTACGCATGTGATCTCCTTCCACCCCCGTTAGCTGGGGAAGGTGACGGACGCCTGATTGCCTTTATTGAAAGCTGAGATTGAACCCGGCCGCCTTGTATGGGGGGCTCGGCTCTACTGGTAGTGTGCGCTTTCGCACTGGCAATAGCGAGTTGAATAAATGAAGGGCGCCGACTTGTTATAAGCCGACGCCCCTCAAGTTCGCATCTCCGGCTAACGTATCTAAGGCACGCGCTCCATCCAAGTTGTACCGCCGCGCTGGCACAAGATATATTTGTCGTCGCCAACGGGACGGACCTCAAGCTCGCCTTCGTCCCACAGTTCTTTCACCACGTCCCGCGCTTGGACAAGTGAGAGGCCGAGTTTCTTGGCGACGGCTTCGGCCTCTATCTCCATGAGGGCATCCAGGGCTTCTTGTGGAATGTCGGTCATGGTCTTCTCCTCGATGTCCCTGGCCTGCTAGCTCACGCTCGGGGGGTGGCTTGTGCTTGGAATGTTTGCCATTCCTTCACGGCCTGGAGAACTTCCGACATGGCTGTGAAGGGCTCCAGCCCGTTCTCCAATAGCTCCTTGTTCAGTCGGTGAAGGTCGAAGGGAAGGCCGTCTTGCTCTGCAATCTCAAAATGACCGGCGGCCAGTGCCGCGCGGTCAAGTTCCTTATTGGGTAGCGATCCGGTCATGCTATTCTCCATCCCGAGATCGCCCTGCGGCGGCTAGTCCGAGGAAGCCGTTTCTCAGGGACATTACTGAGCGTCGGCCAGGTCGATCTCGCCGTCAACCTCATGCCTGAGGCCGGTGCCCTCACCGGTCAGGACCATTTTGACTTTGAGTTTTCCTTTTCCGGCCAGATTCTCCTCACGCACCACACGCTCGATGGCCTGTTGCGAGGTCACGCCTACCTCCTTGAGGTATTTCCGCATGGTCATATTGAACTGTTCCATCCTGACTACTCTCCTGGATGCGGCTCACGATAAGTGCGTTTAGCAGAGAGCCGCCGGACATTGGAGTCAGTTGCAGGGTGTCGCGTTCACCAGCGGCAAGCGCCCTGGGGTGCGCATGCACGGTTAAGCCCTCGGGTGCCAATCGGGTGCCAATTTCACCCTTTGTTCGAGAAAAAAGCCCGTAAGACCGCGCTTGCTGGCTGTTTGTCACACAGTCGAACTCTATGTGACAGTCTGGGGAAAGCGCACAACTTACGGGCGCTTTTCTCTCGCTTTTACGCGGCGCCGACGCCGGATTGCTTTTCGGCCACAGCCGGATGCTTCCAGCGGGCAAGCAACACCGCGAGATCCGCCTTCTCGAACGGCTTTGCCAGATAATCGTCGAGACCGGCCTCGAGATAGGCGGCGCGGTCCTCCGCGAAGGCATTGGCCGTGAGCGCCACGATCGGCGGACGCCCATGCGCCGGGGCGGCATCGTCCGGGTAGAGCGCCCTGATGCGGCGCGCCGCCTCAATCCCGTCCATGTCCGGCATATGGATATCCATGAAGATGAGGTCGAAGCCACGACCGTTCGCTTCGCCAAGCGCGGCGCCGGCCTTGGCGATGGCCTCGGCGCCGTTCCGCACGCGTACGACGCGCGCGCCGGATTTCTCCAGCACCGTGCAGACAAGCAGTGCGTTGATGTCGTTATCCTCGGCAAGGAGAATGGACAAGCCTTTCGCCGCCGTGCGCGAAGCACGGGTCCGCCGCCGGGCTGACGTTGTGGCGTCAATGGCCTTGGCTTGCGTCTCGTCGAGATCGCCGAATAGCTGGTTGAGCAGCGAGAGGGGCCGCACCGGCCGAACCAGATAGAAGTTGAAGTTCTCGGCGCGGAAGGAAGGGATGTCGCCACGCTCGGAAGGATCGATGATCACAGCGGTACGTTGCTGCCGGCCGATGCCGGGTGCTTTGCGGAGCAGACCGATGAGGCGCCCTGCCCCCGCCGCGACGCCAGCCCGATCCGTGAGTAGCGCGGTGAAGGGAACGCCGGTGGACGCGGCTTCCGTGGCGATGCGCTCGGCATCCTTCAGCGGCACGCGGGCGACCGAAGCTCCCGTGGCGACCAATTGATCGCAGACCAGGCTCGCTTCCATGTCGCCTTCGAGCACGAGCAGCACCTTCTCGCCGTCCCCGGGCTTTGGCCAAGACGCGCCAAGGCTCGCGACCCGCGCCGGGACTGCGAACGGCAAATCCACGGTGAAGGTGGCGCCCGCCCCCGGCACGCTTATGACGCCGATGCGGCCGCCCATCTCATCGACGAGGCGCTTGGAGATGGCGAGACCGAGGCCGGTGCCGCTGTGCCGTCTTGCCGGTCCGTTCTCGGCCTGCTCGAACTCGGCGAAGATGCGCTTGATCGCATCGGGCGGCACGCCGGGCCCGGTGTCGCGCACGGCAAAGCGCAGCATGATCTCGGATTTCCCATCGTGCGCCCCGCCGGGGAGCGGCTGAAGCGTGAGCGCCACTCCGCCTCGCTCGGTGAACTTGATGGCGTTGCCCATGAGGTTCATCAGGATCTGGCGAACGCGGATCTCGTCGCCGATCACCGTCTGCGGCAGGTCGGGGAGCGCGAGCCAGCCGATCTCCAGACCCTTGTCGCGGGCGCGCGGCGCCAAGAGCTCGATCACCCCTTGCGCGGCGTCGGCAATCTCGAACGGCGCCGGCCTGAGCTCGATCTTGCCGGCCTCGATCTTGGAGAAATCGAGCACCTCATCGATGAGCGAAAGCAGCGTGTTGGCCGAGGTCGAGATGGCGCGGGCATAGGTGCGCTGCTCGGCGGACAACTCGGTGTCGAGCAAAAGCCCGGTCATGCCGAGAATGCCGTTCATCGGCGTCCTGATCTCGTGGCTCATCGAGGCGAGGAAGCGCGATTTGGCCTTGCTTGCTTCCATCGCCTGGTCGCGCGCGTCTTGCAGCTGAAGCTCCGCGGCGCGCTGCTCGGTGATGTCGCGACCGACGCTTTGGATCTCGCTGGGTCGGCCTTGCGCATCGGTGGCGGCAAAATCCTCCCAGACGAACCAGCGAGGACCGATTTCGGTCGCAAGCTCGACGACGCGGCTTTGCCGCTCCGCGCCTGCCGGCAGCGGCGCCTCCGCTTCCCCGCTCACCAAGGGAAGCTTGAACGTCTGGCCGAGCGCCGTCTCGCGGGTCAGACCGAAGGTCCGGCAAAAGGCGTCATTGACGAAGGTGAGCCGGCGATCCCGATCGCGGCGGAGGATCACGTCGCCTTGGTGATCGAGCAGGTCGCGATAGCGCGCTTCGCGCTCGCGCACTTCCCATTGCAGATCCTTCAGGGACTCCAGGCTCTGATCGAGACGCTTGGCCAAAGTCGCGAGGCGCTCATTACCGGCTTTTTCCGGCCGGGCCGAGATCAGCGCCGCCATGATGGCGACGCCGACCAGCAGCGGTAGGAGCGCGATGCCGTCCCCATGAGCGAAAAAGGAGATCAGTATGAGAGCGACGGCGAGAAATCCGAGCGCGGGCCGCAGCCCGATGCCGGTCAGCCTGTTATCGCGGAGATCGCGCGAAGCGCGAGCGAGCTTGGCGCTGACACCAAGCTTGCGCCCCGCCGCATCTTCAGGCGTGGCGCGCCCCTTGGCGCTCTCCTCTGGCTGCTTCAACTCCACCTGACGCGCTCGCTTTACGCCGGTCGTTGCCGGCGGCTTCCCTTGCGGCGTAGTTCAACCAGAGAATGTTTGAGAAAGCCTTGAGCCTGCCGCAGACGGCAGACGCCTATGGCAGAAAACTTATTATATTCAGCGGCTTAGTAAACCGCCGAATCAGGCCGCGACCTGCGCCCGGCGCAACGTCTCGCCGCGATAGCTCAAGGCTTCGGCGATATGGATGCGCGCGACCGCCTCCTCGCCGTCGAGATCGGCGAGCGTGCGTGCGACGCGCAGCGTGCGGTGATCGCCGCGCGCGCTGAGTGAGAGCGCGTCGGCCGATTCGCGCAAGAGCGTCAGCCCGGCGCGGTCGGGCGCTGCGATCTCCTCGAGCATCGCCCCGAGCATTCGAGCTGGATGCGGCATGCGGGGAAGAACGAGGCGGATGCGCTCATCGCATGCGGCGGTGCGATTACTCGTGCGTCGACCCGTCTCCAGCGGCTGCGCGCAGCGCATCCAGTACTTGCGAGCTGGAACTCTGGCAGTTCGTCGAGGACCAGCACGCCATGATGCGCGGAGCAGCCGCCTTGTCGAGCGCGTTGGCCCCGATCGCCGCCGACCAAAGCCGCCACCGTCGCGATCGACCGTCAGCATAATGCGGCGCACGGAAAAGCCTTCGATCGCGTCGCGGCGATGGCGCCCGTCGCCAGCCTCAGAGCGCGTTGGGGAGGTCCGTAATGGCTGCCTTCCTTGGGGAGGTCGGCGGGAGCGAGATTGACGGTAATGCGCTTGGGCGGCAGCGCCAGCCCGATGGCATTCAGCGCGCCGCGCACCCGCTCGCGGCTTTCGGCCACGGCCTTATCCGGGAGCCCGACAATGGTGAAGCCGGGGAGCCCGGGCCCGATCTGGATTTGCACATCGACTGCGCGCGCTTCGATGCCTTCGAAAGCGACCGTCGTGACCCGCGCGAACATCCCTGAACCCCGTCTAAGCCCCCATCACTCTAGCCAAAGGGCAAGCGCCGGGCAAGAACAATCAGTGAACATTCGTCAAGCTATCCCTGGGCGAAGGGGAACAGTTCTCGGTCAAACGCGAAGCTGTCGCAGAACTAAATTGGAGTGGGTCCGACGGCGCGAGGACAGGCATGCGCACAGACATATTCAAGGATTTATCGATGCGCATCTTCCTCGGCCACCTCGTGGCTTACGTCGCCGTTATACTCATCTGCGCGGCGGTGAACCTCTGGCTCACCCCGGGCACGCTCTGGTTCCCCTGGGTGCTGATGGGCTGGGGCATCGCGGTGGCGACGCATGCGCTGGCGTTGCTGTTGCGCAAGACGCACCGGCGCGAGCGCATCTTTATCGATCGCAAGGCGCGCAGCTTCACCGTGCACCTCTTCGCCTATCTGGCGGTCGTGCTCCTGCTCTTCTTCGTCAATCTCACCGTGACGCCGAAGGTGTGGTGGTTCTATTGGGTGGCGCTCGGCTGGGGCGCCGGCGCCTCGCGCTTGCACATGCTGGCGCACGTCGTTCATGAAGTCGCCATGGTCGGCTCGATATCGCGCGTCTTGAACTCGGCGTCGGTATGGGCATCGAACAGCGCGCCAAGCCCTTTGGGATCGGCGCTTCACCCGCGCACGCCCCTTGTGCCGCTCGGCCTTCACCTTCTTCTCGACCACGTCCCAGATCATGGCAGCGACGTCGGGTCCGCCGAACGCGGCGATCTGCCTGATGCCGGTCGGGGAGGTGACGTTGATCTCGGTGAGGTAATCGCCGATCACGTCGATGCCGGTGAAGATCAGACCGCGCTTCTTCAGCTCGGGCCCGAGCCGCGCGCAGATCTCCTTGTCGCGCTTGGTCAGGGTGGTCGGTTGCGCTGTCCCGCCGACATGCAGATTCGAGCGCGTCTCGTCGGACGCCGGCACGCGGTTGATGGCCCCCGCAATCTCGCCATCGACGAGGATTATGCGCTTGTCGCCCCCGCGCACCTCGGGGAGATAACGCTGCACCATGATCGGCTCGCGGAACGTTATGCCCATCAGCTCGATCAGCGAATTCAGATTGGTGTCGCCCGGGGCCACGCGAAAGATCGCCGCGCCGCCATTGCCATAGAGCGGCTTCACCACGATGTCCTTGTGCTTGTCGCGGAAGGCGCGGATCTGCGCGGCCGAGCGGGTGACGAGGGTAGGGGGCATCAGGTCGAGAAAATCGAGCACGAATACCTTCTCGGGAGCGTTGCGGACGGCAGCCGGATCGTTGACCACGATGGTCCTGGGCTGGAGCCGCTCCAAGAGATGCGTCGTGGTGATATAGGCCATGTCGAACGGCGGGTCCTGGCGGAGATGCACCACGTCGTACTCGGCGAGGTCGACGCTGCGCGGATGCGCGAGCCGGTAATGCGCGCCAGGCTTGTCCTCGACGGTGAGGCTGTGGCCCTCGGCGACCAGCTTGCCATCGCGGAGCGAGAGATTGTTGGGCGTGTAATAGAATACGTCATGCCCGCGCCACTGCGCTTCGAGCAGCAGCGCGAAGGTGGAATCGCCCCTGATATCGATGCGCTCGATCGGGTCCATCTGGAAGGCGACTTTGAGGGCCATGGCGTGCCCTTATGCCACGGAAAAAGCGTTCTCGATATAGCGCGGCCAGGCCCAAGGCGCGGCCAGCACCACGTCGAAGGCGATGTCATGGCCCGCATAATCCGGATGCCCGGAGAGCCAGTATTGCGCGGCCCTGATGATGCGCCGCCGCTGCTTGGCCGGCAGCGTCCAGGCGGCGTCCTCCTTGGTCTTGCGTCGCTTCACCTCGATGAAGGCGAACCGCGCCCTTGAGCGCCACCAGGTCGATCTCGCCGACCGGGGTCTTGTAGCGCCGCGCCATGATGCGCTGGCCCTTGAGACGGAGCAAGAGTGCCGTGACCGTCTCGGCGAAGAGACCGCTACGATAGGCCCTGACTCTTCTTTCGCGCATTTCAGTGGCGCTTGAGCTTCAGCCCGATCTCGTAGACGCGGGCGCGGCCGACATTCAGCACCTCGGCGACCGAGCGGACGGCATCGCGGAAGCTCTCGAGCTTGAGCGCCTTCTCGAGTTGCTCGGCGATCATCTCGTCACCGGGTTCCGTGGCGCCGCCCGCCGGCGGCGCCACGACCACCACGAACTCGCCTTTCAATGACTCTGCATCCGAAAATTCGCTCGCAAGCTCCTCAAGCCGCCCGCGCGTTACGCTCTCATGCAGCTTGGTCAGCTCCTTGGCGATCGCCGCCTCGCGCGCACCGAGCACGTCGGCCATGTCGGCGAGGCTCTTGGCGAGGCGCGGGCCCGTCTCGAAGAAGAGCAGCGTCGCAGGTGCGGATTTCAGCTCTTCGAGCCGCGAACGGCGTGGTCCCGATTTCGGCGGCAGGAAGCCCGCGAACAGGAACGTGTCGGTCGGCAGTCCGACGCTGGTCAGAGCGGCGAGCGCGGCCGAAGGACCGGGAATGCTCGTGACCATGATCCCTGCATCGAGCGCCTCGCGCACCAGTTTGTAGCCGGGATCTGAAATCAGCGGGGTGCCGGCGTCGGAGATCAGCGCCACCGACTGCCCGGCGCGCAGTCGCGCGAGCAGGCGCGGGCGTTCACGTTCGGCGTTGTGCTCGTGATAAGGCGTGAGCTCGCCGCGCAAGCCGAAATGCGAGAGCAGCTTCTTCGAGTGGCGCGTGTCTTCGGCGGCGATCAGATCGGCGCGAGCGAGCACCGCGAGCGCGCGAAGCGAGATGTCGGCGAGATTGCCGATCGGCGTGGCCACGAGATAGAGGCCGGGCGCCAGCGGCCGCGCGATCAAATCGGCAAGCACTTCGCCCGCGCGGGCCACGGTCAGGCCGGGCGCTTCCTCGATTCGCGGCTTGTCTTGCTGATGTTGCACGGACGCCACAACGTTAAGGCCCGCAGGGAGCAAAAACGTTACGGGATATCATCGGCCTCCGTCCATCACGTTTGGGCCATGATTGCGGGCAAGCTTTGCCTGCGGGGCAAAGCGGCTTAAGACTTGAGTGATGGGTTGGCCATTACGACTGTGGCCAAGGACCAAGGCACGCGCCGGTAGAGCGCAAGACCTTGGAGCGAAGGGGCCATGCTTCTGCCAATCAGCATCGATCGTCGTTTGGGGGCGGTGAAGCTCGCCCTCACGAGCCTTGCCGTGGCGATGTTGCTTGCCGCGTGCGGGGCCCCCGGCGGCGGCGGGTTCGGCCCCGGCGCGCCCGCCATCACCGGATCGACGGGCAATGTGAAGGTTGCGGTGCTGCTCCCCATCACCTCCTCAGGCTCGACCCCCGCGGTGGCCAAGGCGCTCAAGCAGGCGGCCGAGCTTGCGCTGTTCGATTTCGACAATCCGAGCGTGACGCTGATCCCCAAGGACACCAAAGGCTCGCCCGACGGCGCGCGGCTTGCGGCCGAGAGCGCGCTGCGGGACGGCGCCGAGCTGATCATCGGACCTCTCTTCGCCGCCGAGGTGTCGGGCGCGGCTCCGGTCGCCCGCCAAGGCGGCGTGCCGATGATCGCCTTCTCCAGCGACGAGAAGGTCGCCGGCAACGGCGTCTATCTCTTGAGTTTCCTGGCGGGCCGCGAGGTGCCACGCATCGTCTCTTTCGCCATGTCGCGGGGAAAGCGCAATTTCGCCGAGCTTATTCCGCAGTCGGCCTATGGTCGCATTGCCGAGACGGCCTTCGCGCGGGCCGTCTCGTCGGGCGGTGGGCAGGCTTCGGTGCGCGCCACCTTCCCGCCGAACGACTCGACGGCCATGCTCGGTCCGGTGCGGCAGGTCGCCAACGCCGTCAAATCCGGTCAGGGCGTCGATGCGCTGTTCTTGCCCGCGGGGCGCGACGAGCTGCCCGAGCTTGCGCCGCTGCTGGCCTCGGAGGACCTCTCCAGCGGACGCGTGCAGTTCATCGGCACCGGGCAGTGGGACTATCCCAATATCGGCAGCGACCGAGCGTTGCTTGGCGGCTGGTACCCCGCGCCAGACCCAAAGGGCTGGAGCAATTTCGTGCAGCGCTATTCCAAGACCTACGGCGCCGCGCCGCCGCGCATCGCGAGCCTCGCCTATGATGCGATCAGCCTTGCCGTGTCGCTGTCGGCCAATCCGCCAGGTCAGCGCTACACGCCCACGCAGCTTACACGGCCGACCGGGTTCTCCGGCGTCGACGGCCTGTTCCGGCTTCTGTCCGACGGCACGTGCGAGCGTGGCCTTGCCATCCTCGAAGTGCGCGAAGGCGGCCCGCAAGTGATCGACCCCGCGCCAAGCTCCTTCGCCACCGCCTCGTCTTATTAGGCGGTTAGGCGGCAAGCTCGAGGATCAAACGGTTCAGTACGAGCCGCCCTTTGGGCGTTGCGGCAAGCCTCGTGTCCCGACGCGCCAGCAAGCCCTCGGCCTCCAGCGCCCTTATGCGCGCGTCGTCGAGACTGCTCCCGCCGATGGCGGCGAGCCGGGCGAGATCGATGCCTTCGCTGAGCCGCAGACCCATGAGCAGATATTCGTCGGCGGAGTCCGCGGCGCTCAGGGTCTCCACGCTGTCAAAGCCGCGGCCTGAAGCTTCGACTTGTGTGAGCCAGGCTTCGGGAGACTTGATCGCCGACATCGCGCGCTTCGTTCCGCCTGTCGTAATCCGGCTATGCGCGCCGGGACCCACCCCCGCATAATCGTGCCCGCGCCAATAGAGCAGATTGTGCCGCGACTCTGACCCCGGCCGCGCATGATTGGAGACCTCATAGGCCGGCAGCCCCGCCGCCTCGCAAAGCGCCTGGGTGAGGCAATAAAGTTCGCTGGCCTGATCGCCGTCAGGGATGCGCAGCGAGCCGGTGGCATGCCGCGCGGCGAACGGCGTGCCCTCCTCAATGGTGAGCTGATAGAGCGAGAGGTGGTCGGCGGCATGATCCAGCGCGCGTCTCAGCTCCGCTTCCCACTCGATCGCCGTCTGTCCTTCCCGCGCATAGATCAGATCGAACGACACGCGCGCGAAATGCTGCTTGGCGAGCGCAAGCGCGGCCAGCGCTTCCTCGGCCGTGTGCTGTCGGCCGAGCGATTTGAGGCTTCGATCGTCGAGCGCCTGGACGCCCAGTGACAGCCGGTTGACGCCGGCCGACCGATAGCCAGCGAAATTCTCGGCCTCGACGCTAGTCGGATTGGCCTCGAGGGTGATCTCGGCATCGCTCTGCACAATCCAATGTCGCGCGATGGCCTCGAGAATTGCGGCAACGGTCTGCGGCAGCATCAAGGATGGCGTGCCGCCGCCGAAGAAGATGCTGGTGACGCTCCGCCCCGGTGTCAGCAAGGCAAAATATTCAAGTTCGCTCAGATAGGCGGAGAGAAAGCGCGCCTCGTCGATGCCGCCATGCCTGACATGCGAATTGAAGTCGCAATACGGGCATTTGGCGCGGCAGAACGGCCAATGCACATAGACGCCGAAGGGGTCGTTCGCTTGCGTCATAGGCCGACGATCAGCCTTTCGAAGGCGCGCATGCGGTGCGACAGCGCATTCTTCTTGGCCGGCTCCATCTCGCCGAAGGTTTCACTATAGCCGGCCGGCACGAAGATCGGATCATAACCAAAACCGCGGCCCCCGCGCGGCGGCCAGACCAGCGTGCCGAATACCTTGCCTTCGAAGGTTCGGGTCGAGTGGCCCGGCGCGGCAAGCGCCAGAGCACAGGTGAAGTTGGCGCGGCGGTCGTTGGTGCCGCTCGCTTCAAGCTCCCGCTGTACGCGTTGCATGGCGAGACCGAAATCCTTCTGTGGGCCACCCCAGCGCGCCGAATGAATGCCCGGCGCGCCGCCGAGCGCGGCGACTTCGAGGCCTGAATTGTCGGCAACGGCCGGCATACCCGAGGCAATTGCTGCCGCTTCGGCCTTGAGCTTGGCGTTAGCGGCGAAGCTGTCGCCGGTCTCCTCGGGCTCGGGCAGACCGAGGCTGCCCGCCGAGATGCAGTCAATGCCGCGCGGCGCGAACAACTCGCCAAGCTCTCTCACCTTGCCTTCGTTATGCGTCGCGATGACGATTTTGTCGCCGCGCTTGAGCTTTCCCGTCATGCTCAGGCGACGGTGAGCTTCTGCAACGCGACCAACTCGGCAATGCCCTGCCGGGCAAGCACCATGAGCTTATCGAACTGCTCCTGGCTGAACGGCTCGGTCTCGGCCGTACCCTGCACCTCGACGATGCCGCCCGACCCAGTCATCACGAAATTCGCATCGGCGTCGGCTTCCGAATCCTCGGCATAATCGAGATCGAGCACCGCCTCGCCGCCATAGAGCCCGCAAGACACGGCGGCGACATGATCGCGCAGGACTTTCGCCTTGATCATGTTGCGGGCCTGCATCCAGGCGACCGCGTCATGCAGCGCGACCCAGGCGCCGGTGATCGAGGCAGTGCGCGTGCCGCCATCGGCCTGAAGCACGTCGCAATCGACCACGATCTGCTTCTCGCCGAGCGCGGTGAGGTCCGTGACGGCGCGAAGCGAGCGGCCGATCAGGCGTTGGATCTCCTGCGTGCGGCCGGACTGCTTGCCGGCTGACGCCTCGCGCCGCGTGCGCTCGCTCGTCGCGCGCGGCAGCATGCCGTATTCCGCCGTGACCCAGCCGCGCCCCTGGCCCTTGAGCCATGGCGGCACCGGCTCGCCCGCGGTCGCCGTGCACAGCACATGCGTGTCGCCGAAGCGAACCAGGCAAGATCCTTCGGCGTGGCGCGACACGGCGCGCTCGAAGCTGATCGGGCGAAGCGCGTCGGGCGCGCGTTTGGAGGGGCGGACGATGGCGAGCACTCCTGGTGGAAATTGCCCGGCACCCTAGAGGAGGCTGTGCTTGCGGAAAAGTCCTTTCCCCAGGCCTTTCCGGCCATGCCCTTGTGCCGCCAGCGGCGAGAAGCTACGCCTTGCCCATGGCCGAGACGGGAATGAGGGCCGCGGGCGGCTCCGTGCTGGGGGCAACCACGCCGAACGCCTCTCGCAAGGAGGAGGCGTCTCTCGCCACGCCCATGATCGCCCAATATCTGGAGATCAAGGCGGCCAACGCCGACTGCCTCCTGTTCTATCGCATGGGCGATTTCTACGAGCTGTTCTTCGAGGACGCCGAGATCGCCTCGCGTACGCTTGGCATCGCGCTGACCAAGCGCGGCAAGCATTTGGGCGAGGACATCCCCATGTGCGGCGTGCCGGTGCATGCCGCCGACGACTACCTCCAGCGGTTAATTGCGGGAGGGCACCGGGTGGCGGTCTGCGAGCAGATCGAGGATCCGGCAGAAGCCAAAAAGCGCGGGCCCAAGGCGGTGGTCCGCCGCGACGTGGTGCGCCTCGTCACCCCGGGCACGCTCACCGAGGAGACGCTACTCGATGCGCGCGCGCACAACTTCCTCACCGCG
This sequence comes from uncultured Alphaproteobacteria bacterium, assembly GCA_963710245.1. Taxonomy (GTDB): domain Bacteria; phylum Pseudomonadota; class Alphaproteobacteria; order Rhizobiales; family Methyloligellaceae; genus Methyloceanibacter. The sequence continues at coordinate 96,152 of CAVPZK010000026.1, read as the reverse complement.
TTGTTCCGCGCCCCAGCCAAGGAGGGCAGCGAGCCGGGCTACGCACTCGCCTCGCTCGACATCTCGACCGGCGAATTGATCGCTTCATCGGTTGTCGCCGGCGATCTCGCCGGCGAGCTTGCGCGCCTCAAACCCGGCGAGGTGCTCGCCGGCGACGATTTCGCCGGCGATGCCGCGTTGCGCCGCCTGATCGAGGAGGCCGGTGCTGCGCTCACGCCATGCCCGCGTGCCCATTTCAACTCGGTGAGGGGCGAGCGAGCGTTGAGGGAGAGGCTCGGCGTAGCCGCGCTCGATGCGTTTGGCGAATTCACGCGGGCAGAGCTTGCGGCGCTCGCGGGGCTCCTGACTTATGTCGAGATCACCCAGGTCGGCAAAGCGCCGCTGCTCCGGCCGCCGCGGAAAGAAAGCGCAGGCAGCCTGCTCATCATCGACGCGGCCACGCGCGCCAATCTCGAGCTGATGCGCTCGAACCAAGGCTCGCGCGCCGGCAGCCTGCTTGCCGCCATCGACCGCACGGTCACCGCGGCCGGCGCGCGCGAGCTTGCCAGCCGTCTCGGCAGTCCGCTGACCGATCCGGCTGCGGTGAATGCGCGGCTCGATGCAGTCGCCTATCTCGCCGACGAGCCTTGGCTGCGGCAGGGCCTGCGCGAGGAGCTGAAGCAAGCTCCCGATCTTGCCCGCGCGCTGGCGCGTCTGGCGCTTGGGCGCGGCGGTCCGCGCGATCTCGGCGCGGTTGGTGCGGCCATCCGCGCGGCCCACGCCCTTGGCGCAAGCCTGGTGCGTGGCGCTGGTGCCCTCGGCCTGCCGCAACAGCTCGCCGCTATCAGGGATCGCCTCGAAACCGCGCCTGCGGAGATCGAGGAGTCCCTCGCGGCAGCGCTCGCTGAGACGCTTCCCCTCAACGCGCGCGACGGTGGCTTCATCAGGGACGGCGCCGACGCCGATCTGGACGAGCACCGGCGACTGCGCGACGGCAGCCGCCAGGTCATCGCCGGGTTGCAGGCGACTTATGCCGAGGCGACCGGCATCAAATCGCTGAAAGTCCGCCACAACAACGTGCTCGGCTATTTCGTCGAGGTCACGGCGCTGCATGGCGGCGTGCTGAGCAAGCCGCCGCATGTCGAGCTGTTCATCCACCGCCAGACGCTCGCCAATGTGGTGCGCTTCTCGACGCCGGAGCTCGCCGAGCTCGAGGCACGCATCACCCAGGCCGCCGACCGGGCGCTTGCCATCGAGCTCGATATCTTCGCGCGGTTGACCCAAGCCGTGCTTGCCGAGGAGAGCGCGCTTGCGGCGGCGAGCGCCGCGCTTGCCGAGCTCGACCATTACACCGGTCTCGCCGAGCTTGCTGTCGCTGAGAACTATGTCCGGCCCAAGATCGACGGCAGCCTCGTCTTTGCCGTCGAGGAAGGCCGCCATCCCATGGTCGAGCAGAATTTGCGGCGGAGCGAGGGGGCGAGCTTTGTCGGCAACGACTGTAGCCTCGGCGACACCATGCGCGTCCTCGTGGTGACGGGCCCCAATATGGCGGGCAAGTCGACCTTCCTGCGGCAGAACGCACTGATCGTGGTCCTCGCCCAATCAGGCTGTTTCGTCCCGGCGCGAAGCGCCCATATCGGTGTGGTCGATCGCCTGTTCAGCCGCGTCGGCGCCGCCGACGATCTCGCCCGCGGCCGTTCCACCTTCATGGTGGAAATGGTCGAGACCGCCTCGATCCTCAATCAGGCGACTGAACGGTCTTTCGTCGTGCTCGACGAGATCGGCCGCGGCACGGCGACCTTCGACGGGCTGTCGATCGCCTGGGCCGCGCTCGAATATCTGCACGCGGTGAACCGCTCGCGCGTGCTGTTCGCCACCCACTATCATGAGCTGACCGCGCTCGCCGAGAAGCTCGATCATGCCGCCAACGCCACCGTCGAGGTGAAGGAGTGGCGCGACGAGATCGTGTTCCTCTACCGCGTGATCATGGGCGCCGCCGACCGCTCCTACGGCATCCATGTGGCGAAGCTCGCCGGACTGCCCGCGCCGGTGCTCTCTCGCGCCAACGAGGTGTTGAGCGCGCTGGAAAAGGCAGATGGGCGGCCGAAACCCGCCGATCTCGCCTCGGATCTGCCGCTGTTCAGGGCTGCCAAGGGCGCGGCCGAGGGCAGGCCCGACCGGGCCCCTGCAATCGAGCAGGCCCTTGCCGCGCTGAGCCCGGACACCCTGACGCCGAAGGAAGCTCTCGAAGCCCTCTACCGCCTCAAGGCTTTGCTTGCTAGCGAGGCATAAATCCCCCATGTGCTAGACTCTGCCGACTTCGCCATGGACCAGCCCGCACCGAAACCAGCGCCTTATTTCGACCTCGACGTGCTGCGGCACGAGGCCTCCGAGCTTGCCCGCACCCATTCCGGGCAGGATTCGAAGTTGCGCATGGCCTTGGTCGGCCGCATGCGCCAGCTGGTCGACGACGCTTACGCCGCGGCCAGACGCCAGCTCGAAGAGGATGGCGACGGGCGTGCCTGCGCCGCCGGCTTGTCGGCTTTCCAGGACGCGCTGATCAAGCTCGCTTACGATTTCACCACCAACCACGTCTATCGCGTCGAGAACCCGACAGCCGCGGAGCGCATGGCCGTCGTCGCGCAAGGCGGCTATGGGCGCGGGCTGCTCGCGCCGGGCTCCGACATCGACCTGTTGTTCTTGCTTCCCTACAAGCAGACCGCCTGGGGCGAGAGCGTCGCCGAATACATGCTCTATCTGCTCTGGGATCTCGGCTTCAAGGTCGGCCACGCCACGCGCAATATCGATCAATGCGTGCGCCTCAGCCATTCCGACATGACCATCCGCACCGCGCTGCTCGATGCGCGGTTGATCCTGGGCGACGCGCCGCTGTTCGCCGATTTCCAGCATCGCTTCCGCAAGGAGGTGCTGGAAGGCAATCCGCGCCCCTTCGTCGAGGCGAAGCTCGCCGAGCAGAATGTCCGCCATGCCCGCTCCGGTGCGTCGCGCTATCTGGTCGAGCCCAACGTCAAGGACGGCAAAGGCGGCTTACGCGACCTGCACACGCTGCATTGGCTCGCCAAGCATCTCTATCCCGACAAAGCCGAGGCTGAGTTCGTCGAGGCCGGCGTCTTCAACCGCCACGAATATCGGAGCTTCCGCCGCTGCGAGAGCTTCCTCTGGACGGTGCGTTGCGAGCTGCATTTCCTGACAGGCAGGGCCGAGGAACGGCTTGGCTTCGACGTGCAGCAGCTAATGGCAGAGCGGCTCGGCTATAAGGGCCATGCCGGCTTGAGCGCGGTCGAGCGCTTCATGAAGCATTATTTCCTCGTCGCCAAGGAAGTCGGCGATCTGACCGGTATCGTCTGCTCGGCGCTCGAGCTGAAGCAGCTGAAGGGCTTGCCCACGCTCGACGCACTGCTTGCGCCGTTCAGTTGGCGTCGCCGCGCCAAGCTCCGTCGCACCTCCGACTTCCGCATCGAGAATGGCCGCATCTATGCCGTCAGCAAGGATGCCTTCGCCAAGGATCCGGTGAATTTCATCCGCCTGTTCTCGCTGGCCGACGAGCATCAGGCTTCGTTCTCGCCGGAGGTGCTGCGCCAGGTGCGCTCGAACTTCCGCCTGATCGACGACAATCTCCGCGCCAATCAGACCGCGAACCGCCTGTTCATGAAGCTGCTGACGGACTCACGCGATCCCGAAGCCGTGTTGCGCAAGATGAACGAGGCCGGCGTGCTCGGCCGCTTCATCCCGGATTTCGGCCGCGTCGTGTCGATGATGCAGTTCAACATGTATCACCACTTCACGGTGGACGAGCACTTGATCCGCACCATCGGCTTTCTGTCGGGCATCGAGCGCGGCAAGTTCGCCATGGAGCACCCTGTGTCGAGCGAGGTCGTGCGCACCATCGACAGCCGCCGTGCGCTCTATGTCGCGGCGCTGCTGCACGACATCGCCAAGGGCCGCGACGAGGATCATTCGATCGCCGGCGCCCGCATTGCGCGCGAGCTCGGGCCGCGGCTTGGGCTCAACGCATCGGAGACCGAGACGGCCGCCTGGCTGGTCGAGCATCACCTCTCCATGAGCCTGTTCGCGCAGAGCCGCGACCTCAACGATCCGAAGACGCTGCGCGATTTCGCGGCGCTGGTGCAGAGCCGTGAGCGGCTCAAGCTGTTGCTGCTGCTCACGGTCGCCGACATCCGCGCGGTAGGACCAGGGGTGTGGACCGGATGGAAGGGCCAGCTCCTGCGCACGCTCTATTTCGAGACCGAGCCCCTGCTTGGCGGCGGCCATACCGCGCTCAGCCGCAGCGAGCGCGTGGCTCGCGCCCAGGACGAGCTCAGGGAGCGCCTCGCCGGCTGGCCGAAGCACGACCTCGAGCACTTCATCGATCGCCACTACCCGTCTTACTGGCTCAGGACCGATCTCGCCGTGGTTGCCGAGCACGCCAAGCTGATCCGCGACGCCGAGGCGCAAAATCGGCCGATCGTGACGCATATCGCCACCGACGCCTTCCGCGGCGTGACCGAGATCACGCTGCTGGCGCCGAACCACCCGCGGCTGCTCGCCATGGTCGCCGGCGCCTGCACCGGCGCTGGCGCCAATATCGTCGATGCCCAAATCTCGACCACCCGCGACGGCATGGCGCTCGATACCATCCACCTCGAACGCGAGTTCGATCATGCCGAGGACGAGGAGCGGCGCGCGCGCAAGATCGCCGTCACCATCGAGCGCCTGCTCAAGGGCGAGGTGCGCCTCACTGAAGTGGTCTCCACCAAGCGCAAGCCGAAGCCCAAGCTCTCGGCCTTCACCGTCGAACCGCAAGTGGCGATCGACAACACGCTGTCCGATGCGCTGACCGTCATCGAGATCAACGGGCTGGACCGCCCCGGCTTGCTCTATGACGTGACGCGTGAGATCTCCGATCTCAATCTCGACATCGCCTCGGCGCATATCGCGACCTTCGGCGAGAAGGCCGTCGACGTCTTCTACGTGACCGATCTCACCGGCAAGAAGATCACCAGCAAGAGCCGCGAGTCGTCCATTCGCGAGCGACTGCTCAAGGCGCTTGCCGCGCGGCCCGAGCCCGCATTGCTGCCGGCCTGATGCGGTTTTATCGCGGCTTCGCCACCGTAGGCTCGATGACGATCCTGAGCCGCGTGCTCGGCTTCGCGCGCGACGTGCTGATCGCCGCAGTGCTCGGCACATCCGCTGCGGCCGACGCTTACTTCGTCGCCTTCCGCGTGCCCAATATGTTTCGCCGGCTGTTCGCCGAGGGCGCTTTCGACGCGGCTTTCATTCCGCTCTTCGCCAAGCGCCTGCATGCCGAGGGCGCTGAGGCGGCCCGGGCCTTTGCTGGTCAGGCGCTTGCCGGCCTCCTGGTCCTGCTCGTCGCCTTCACCGTCCTCGCCGAGATCGCCATGCCGTGGCTGATGCTGTTGCTGGCGCCGGGCTTCAGCGGCGACCCCGAGAAATTCGCGCTCGCCGTGCTGCTCGCCCGCATCGCGCTGCCTTATCTCCCCTTCGTGTCGCTGGTCGCGCTCTATACCGGCGTGCTCAATGCCTATGGCCGCTTCGCCATCGCCGCCTTGACGCCGACGCTGCTGAACGTCGTGCTGATTACCGTGCTGCTTGCATTCATCGCCTCCGGCGGCACCGAGCAAAGCACCGCGGCGATCGCGCTGGCTTGGGGCATAACCCTCTCGGGCGCGTTGCAGGTCCTGGTCGTGGTTGCTGCCGCTGCCAAGATTGGCATGAGTGTGCCCTGGCGGCGGCCGCGCCTCACGCCCGAGATGCGCCGCCTGGCGGCGCTTGCCACGCCGGGCGTGATCGCCGGCGGCATCGCGCAGATTACCGGCGTGATCTCGACCATCATCGCCACGCTTCAGGATCGCGTCGTGTCCTGGCTCTATTATGCCGACCGCCTGTTCCAACTCCCGTTAGGCGTGATCGGCGTCGCCATCGGCGTCGTGCTGTTGCCCTCGCTCAGCCACAAGCTCAGATCCGGCGATCATGCGGCCGTGCTTGCTAGCGAGAATCGCGCGTTCGAATTCGCTCTGCTCTTGACCATGCCCGCTTCCATCGCGCTCTACCTGGCGGCCGAGCCGATCGTGCGCGTGCTGTTCCAGCGCGGCGCTTTCACCGCCATCGATACCCACGCCACCGCTTCGATGCTCGCCGCTCTCGCGCTCGGCCTTCCCGCCTATGTGCTGATCAAGGTGCTTCAGCCGAGCTTCTTCGCCCGCGAGGACACCAAGACGCCGATGGTCTTTGCCGGCATCGCCATGGCGGCCAATGTGGTGTTGAGCATCATGCTGTTCACGATGATCGGCGCCACCGGCATCGCCATAGCCACCGCGCTCTCGGGCTGGATCAGCGTTGGCCTTCTCTTCTCCACGCATCGGCGCCGCGAGGGCTTCAGCTTCGATCCGATCTTTCGCCGTCGCGTCTGGGGCATCGCCGCCGCAAGCGCCCTGATGGGTGCCGTCGTGTTTGCGCTGGTGAGACTGCTCGATCGCTGGTTCGACCCGGCGAATGGTCTGTTGGTCCAAGTTTTGGCGATCGGCGCCTTGGTTGGGCTTGGCCTCCTGACTTATCTCGGCGCCGCGCACCTGTTCGGCGCTGCCAATTTCCGCGATCTGATCGAGGACCAGGCCACCTGACATTTGGCGAACCGCTTTCCTTCGTTTATGTTGCAGTGCAGCAAATGCGAGGGCAAGCATCATGCAAGGCCGACCGCGCCGTAGCGTGCTCTATATGCCGGGGTCCAATGCGCGGGCCCTGGAGAAGGCCAAGACCATCCCCGCCGATGCGTTCATCTTCGATCTCGAGGATGCGGTGGCGCCCGACGCGAAACGGCTCGCCCGCGAGCAGGTCTGCGCGGCTGTCAAGAGCGGCGGCTATGGCGGCCGCGAGATCGTCATCAGGGTCAACGCGCTCGAGACGCCTTGGGGCATCGAGGATTTACTTGCGGCCTGCGCGGCCGAGCCGGACGCCATCCTCGTGCCGAAGGTCGTGCATCCCGGCGACATCATCAGCACCGCTAACATCCTGCAAGGCGTCCACGCCTCGGAGAAGATCAGGCTATGGGCGATGATGGAGACGCCCATGGCCATCCTCAATGCGCGCACCATCGCCGCCACCGCCGTCTATGCCGAGAACCGGCTCTGCTGCCTGGTCATGGGCACCAACGACCTGATCAAGGAATCGCGCGCCCGCGCGCTGCATGACCGCTTCGCCGTCGTGCCCTGGCTTGCCATGACGCTGGTTGCGGCGCGCGCCTACCGCCTCGACATCATCGACGGCGTCTATAACGACTTTAGGGACGAGCTTGGCTTGCGCGAGGAATGCGAGCGCGGTCGCACCCTCGGCATGGACGGCAAGACGCTGATCCACCCCGACCAGGTCTGGCCCTGCAACGATATCTTCTCGCCGACGCGCGAGGAGGTCGAGTGGTCGCGCAAGGTGATCGATGCCTTCGGTCACCCGGAGAACGAGAAGAAGGGCGTCATCGTGGTCGAGGGCCGCATGGTCGAGCGGCTGCATTTCTCCATGGCCCAGCGCACTGTCGCCATCGCCGAGCAGATCCGCGAGATGGAAGCCGCCTGCCGCTGAACCCGCGCGGGCAGAGCTTGCGCTGGCGCGTCACCCGCGCCATAACCCGCCCTTCGTAAAGGGCGGAAGCATGCAAAAGACCAAGACCAAGACCCGCGTCTTCTCGGGCGTGCAGCCGACGGGCAATCTGCATCTCGGCAATTATCTCGGCGCCATCACCAAATTCGTGGCGCTCCAGGCCGAGCATGAGTGCCTCTATTGCGTGGTCGATCTGCACGCCATCACCGTGTTCCAGGACCCCGACGAGCTGACCAAAAACACCCGCGAGGTGACGGCGGCCTTCATCGCTTCCGGCATCGATCCGCAGAAGCATATCGTCTTCAATCAGAGCCAGGTCTCGGGCCACGCGGAGCTCGCCTGGATCTTCAATTGCGTGGCGCGCCTCGGCTGGCTCAACCGCATGACCCAGTTCAAGGAGAAGGCCGGCAAGGACCGCGAGAAGGCGTCAGCCGGGCTCTACGTCTATCCGAACCTGATGGCCGCCGACATTCTGCTGTATCACGCGACCCATGTGCCGGTCGGCGAGGACCAGAAGCAGCATCTCGAGCTTGCCCGCGACATCGCGCAGAAATTCAACAACGACTTTGCCGGCACGATCGCCCGCGAGGGCTATCCTGGCGGCTTCTTTCCGCTGCCCGAACCGCTGATAACCGGCCCCGCGACGCGGGTGATGAATTTGCGCGACGGCACCAAGAAGATGTCGAAGTCAGATGAATCGGACATGACGCGCATCAACCTCACCGACGATGCCGACGCGATCGCCAAGAAAATCAGAAAGGCCAAGACCGACCCGGAGCCGCTGCCCTCGGAGCTGAAGGGATTGGAGGCCCGGCCCGAGGCCGACAATCTCGTCGGCATCTATGCGGGCCTGGCCGAGACCGGCAAGGAGCAGGTGCTCGCTGAATTCGGCAACGCGTCCTTCTCGAAGTTCAAGGAGGCTTTGGCGGAGCTTGCTTCGGCGCGGCTAACCCCGATCGGCGAGGAGATGCGGCGCCTGATGGCCGATCCCGTCGAGATCGACCGCATCCTCGCCGACGGCGCGGGTCGCGCTCACGGCATCGCCGACCCGATTCTTGCCAAGACCAAGGACATTGTCGGCTTCATCCGCAGCTAGGCGTCAAGCTTCGACGCCCGTGCCGATTTGGCAGGTGACGCCGGTGCCGCCGAGCCCGCAATAGCCGTGCGGATTCTTGGCGAGATATTGCTGGTGATAGTCCTCGGCGAAATAGAACTCGGTCGCCGGCAGAATCTCGGTGGTGACGGAGCCCAGCCCCTGTGCGGCGAGCGCGCGCCCATAGGCAGCTTTCGATGCCTCCGCGGCCTTCTTCTGCGCCTCAGAGTAGTAATAGATGCCCGAGCGATATTGCGTGCCGACGTCGTTGCCCTGACGCATACCTTGCGTCGGGTTGTGGCTCTCCCAGAAGAGTTTCAGCAGCTCCTCGTAGCTCACTTGCTTTGGGTCAAAGACGACGAATACCGCCTCGTTATGCCCGGTCATGCCGGAGCACACCTCCTCATAGGTTGGGTTCGGCGTGAGTTCCTCCGGCATAGCCGACCGCCGTGACGATGACACCCGGCAGCTGCCAGAACTTCCGCTCGGCGCCCCAGAAGCAGCCGAGTCCGAACAGCGCCATCTGGGCGCCTTGCGGGTAAGGGCCTTTGAGCGCTGCGCCGTTCACGAAATGGGTCTTCGCCGTTGGCATGGCTTGCGGCCGGCCGGGCAGCGCCTGGTGGACTGAGGGCATGGACAGGGGCTTGCGCTTCAGAGTGAACATGGAGGTCTCCGTTAGGAATGGCTCCCCCGAACCGAACGTCCCCTAAGCTCCCGCTAATTGATGAACACTTCGACGGGTTTCCGCTTCTGCCCGAGCCAATAGAGCAGGACGCCGAGAATGCCGAACACCACCCAGGTTGGCGCATGCAGGATGGTGGTCATCACCGGGTCCCACATGAACGGCCCGATGCTGGTTTCAACCCAAGTCTTCGTCGCCGCCAGGCTGTCGGCGTTGAGCGCCTGCCATTGCTCGCCCATCGGCGTCACCACCCAGGCCCCGCCGCCCGCCAAACTTTTGGTGGCGTCGACGACGGCGGCGACCATGGCAAGCAACAAGAGCCAGACGCCAAAAATGCGCAACAGGATGAGCATGGAGCTCCATCACGGATTGATGCTGTCTCCCCTACATAAGCCATTGCCGGCCAATGTTCAAATCGCGGCTGCTTCAGGATCGCGTGAAACCGGCGTCATCGCTTCGCCTGCTTGCTTGAACGGGCGGGTCGCTTGGCTATAGTGCGGCACTTTGCAAAGGAGGGGTGGCCGAGTGGTCGAAGGCGCACGCCTGGAAAGTGTGTAGGCGGGTAACCGTCTCAAGGGTTCGAATCCCTTCCCCTCCGCCACAAGTCATTGATAACAAAGGCTTTCGTAGGAGATATCGGATTTGCGTTACGGTTGGCGTGACAGCATACCGGGGCTCACACCCCTGCGGCGGTTGTAAGGGCGATGTAGGTCAACCATGGGGGGCGGCTCCTGGTAAAAGTGGGTTTGCACACGAGTATGTTCGGTAAGTCCTTGTAGTAGCACGGGTAAACCGGGGACTAGCGGGGGAGTTAGCTCTGTAAATCCTTGTGCATCAAGGGACTAGCAGGGTTTATTTTGAAGGATTGGCTGGAAATAGAACTGGATTCGAGTGGTCAGCGGCTGCCATTGGTATTAACGGGTATGCAGCGGAGTAGGCTCGAATTGGCCTTGGTATCAGGCGGTTTGCAAGGGGGAAGCAGTTAGCCAACCCATTGAGTTAGATGGATAAAGCGGGAGGGGAGTCAGCTGCAAAACCCCTGTAATGTCAAGGCATTAGGGGGAGTAAAATCGAAAAGCCTTGTGGCATCAAGGGATTAGCTGTAGCTAACCCACTGGAATAGCTGGGGAAAGGGGGGAGTTAAAGGGGGAGAATGAAGTATTTGGGGAGTCAATTAGCTAACCCTCCGCACTGATGAGTGATCCCACCGACCTCCGCGAGGTGTTGTTACTTTCCGTTTATTTAGTTCTGCCGCAATTCGACTGAGCGAATAGCCGCGAAGCTCACGGATGATAGGCGCCAATTGCTTTGCTCTCTGAATGGCTTCCTCATGGTATTTGGGGGCAAGGACTTCAGCCCCATGACGCCCCAGCCTTACGCCCCGGGCCTTGGCTGCCTTCAGCGCTGCCTTAGTGCGCTCAGAGATTAGGCCTGCCTCAAGTTCAGCCACGTTCGCCATTGTGATCAGCACGAACTTACCCATCGCGCCGTTAAGCTCAGGGAGATCGGCAAACAGAACCTCCACGCCAGCGTCGATCAGCTTCAACAGGAACGCTACGTTACGGGATAGACGGTCGAGCTTGGCAACGATCAGCTTCGCCTTGTGCTTCTTGCATGCTGCTATCGCGGCATCGAGCTGAGGCCGTGAGGCGCGTTTACCGCTCTCAACCTCGACGAACTCTGCCACGAGCTGCCAACGCCCACCGTTGAGCCGATCGGCAACCGCTGCCTTCTGTGCCTCAAGGCCCAGACCACTCTTGCCCTGCCTGTCGGTACTCACGCGGTAATAAGCAACGTATTTTCCATGATGTGCTGGCATTCAGAGGCCATCGGATACGCTTAGAGCCGACTGGATTAGCGCTCAGCCTTCTCGGCAGCGGGGTGGCTTAGGGGTGGTTACAGACCCCCGAGGGGATGAGCGAAGGGACGTTGACGCACCTCTTCCTCGGATTAGCTCTCTTGAGGCGGACAGTTTATCCGCCACGCAGAACTATAGTCGGGTTCGAAACCCTAGCGGTTAGCGGTAGCTCGCCTGCAAACCCACCGTCTTACCCACATTTCTAGCGAGCGATTACGGTAGCCAATGTCCACGTGGCCGACAAGCATGACGGTTCGAAATAGAGGGAAGTCCTGACCTCGGGGCAGGGAGAGACGTTGACGCCCCTGCATCAACTGGCCTCGCGGCAAAAAGGGCCCAAATCAGCCTCCATAGGCTGTGGCTGTGGCATGCGGAACACGTCCGTTATTTGAGCGATTTTGCGCCCTCAGCCGCTTCGAGCTCGTCGATGCGGCGTCGATAGACGATGAGATAAGCCAGGATGAAGAAATAGAGATAGAGCTCAATCGTCTCGCTCGGCCTGTGCAGCGGTTCGCCGACATAGCCTTTTTGGAGCAGCATGTCCGCGAGCTTGACGCCGATGACGATGAGAGAGACGGGCAGCAGCGCGTTGGGCGGTAGGAACAGCGATAAGCGATTGGCGCGCAGCCGCCGATCGAAGGCCTCGGCGATCGGAATGAGAATGCCGCCGATCACGACGCCCAGCTCGAGGATCGCGCGCGGGTATTTCTCGAACACGGCATAGGTGTTGTGCAGGTTGGTCTCCTGCTGGCGATTCACCAGCGCCCAATATTCCGGCGTGTTCCAATGGAAGAAATGCTGGCCCCAGCTCATCTCCTCACCGGCGATATAGAGCGAGCTCAGAGCGGCGATGATGGTGACGGTCAGCACGAAGGGGCGCCGCCGCACGAAAGGGCTGAAGAGCAGCCGGACGGCGAGCGCGAGCGCGACCAACATGATGGCGAATTGCGCGACTTCGAGCACCCCGTAGCCCTCAGGGATGACCCAGGTATCGTAGAAGTTCGGTGCAAGCTGGGACGTGGCGATCAGCCCCGTGAGCACCAGCCCCGGGAGCGCGAGCCACCACCACGCCTCGCTCCAACCGGGATCGCAAGTGAAGGGACGATAGGGGCCGTGCGGAATTTTAGGGTCGGGCAGAGGAAGGCGTGCGTGTGCCATCTCGTTCAAGTTTTGCCTTTCGCCTCGTCGGTCTAAGCTCGCCGATGCGACGCTCGGGCACAATCAGATAAGCGAGGATGAAGAAAAAAAGTAGGACTTCGATCGTCTCACTCGGCAGCTTATAAAGCGGAGATGGGCGCGGACGTAGTGCGAATTTCTGCCAGCCCAATAGAGATAGGGACCCTAGAATCCCCCCGAGGGTAGAGAAAAGGGACGTTGACGCACCTCTTCCTCGGAGTAGCTAAGAAACCTTACTCGCACAGCCTCAACCTTCAGCAGCAAGGGTCCCATCTCAAAGCAGTCACATCGCAAATACGAAAAATTCTACGTTCAGGTGCCCATGCCGACGTAGCCGCGATCAAAAAGGGGCCGGGGTAGTTGCTGGGCCGTGTACTCATAAATCGAGATTGCTAAGCAGCGGTTGGTCACTGTCCGCTTTGCTGTCTTGGCCGGAGGCCCAAGGCATGACCAAGCCGTTCGCCCAACCGCCGCAGGCATCGCCGGAGGTAGCGGTTGGTGCGAGTGCGTCGGATCGCCTCTTAGTTTGCCTGTCCCCGCAAATTCGAGCCAATGGCAGCAGGATCGAGCAAGTCGTTCGCGTGTTCGCCTCCTAGATGCCTGATCTGCGCCGACTGGCGCTTATGCGCCCGGTCCAAAGCCTTGCGCATATCCATCTTAAGAAAGGCAATCATCATGAGAAAGTCAGTCTTGTACAAGGTTGCGACCGTCATGGCGGTTCTCGCTATCGGCGGCGTCTCAATATCCCATGACGCCCTCGCCAAAGGCGGCGGAGGTGGCGGCGGTGGCGGCGGTGGCGGCCATGGCGGCGGTGGCGGCCTTAGTATGGGCGGCGGTGGCGGCGGCTACGTCGGCATGGGCGGCGGTCATTTTGGCGGCGGTGGCGGTCATTTCGGTGACGGCGGCCACTTCGCTGGTGGCGATTTCCACGGCGGTCGCGGCGCTGGGGATTTCAACGGCGGTGGATTCGCCCGGAATTTCCATGGCGACCACGGCAGGTTCGTCACCCCGTTCTTTGGCGGCGATTACGGTGATTACGACTATTACAACTCCGACTGCTGGAGCACTCAGCACCGGCGTCGCGTCTGGGTTTGCGACTAGCGCTTAAGACGCCTTGACTGAGCGGTAAGCTGCATATGGTGGCCACCGCTGTTTCATCCCGTCTCCCAGGGCGCTCCTAGGAGATATGCAACGAAATTATCAAGCTGAAGGTTAGCCCCATGAAATCGTCCCTGCTCGTCCTCGCTTCGGCTGCACTGCTTCTTAACGCAGGCATTGCCCAGGGCGCCCCGAGAGATCGCGGCGACGCAAACCACATGTCCGCGCCACCTGTCGAAATCGTCACGCCGCCGACTGAGAGCAGCTCGGTGCCGCTTCCGGTCAATCCAGGCACGCTCTCCGGCCCCGCCGAGTTCGGCACTCCACCGGTGAATTCCGGCGCGATCGGGCCGCTCAATCGGCAGATCACCAATCAGCCCAATTACGGCGCGCTGCCTGGAAATCCTGGATCGGCCACCTACGACCCGAACGCCGCGCTCAACAGTCCGGGCTCCCTACGATGAGGACGTGGCGGCGCGGACTTAGCGTATGTCCGCTGATGACCCATAGCGGACATTCGGGACACCATTGTTGCCGGTCGATTAATCAAGCCTGTTGCCTTGAGGCATCAGCCCTTTGGGAGAAGAAGGACCGGCCCCCGATGCGACAAATTCGCCCCCGGGACGGTTCAAGCTCCATCCGCGCAATCGCTAGATAAGGGCCGCAATATTGCTCAAGCAATGGCCCGGCGCGCTACCCACCTGATGTGATTGCGATGCCGCCAGAGCAGCCGCGAAATTCCGCCTTCCAGAACCCTGGCGGGTCACGCCAAAGCCGTCAGAAACAAACTGAAAGCGAGGATCCATCATGTCCTATGATCTCATCGAAAACACGCTCAACCGAGTAGGCGAACAACTGTCTGACCGTTTGTCACCCTCTTTGGGTTATGCGGGCATGTCGTCCAGCAATTCAGAATGCTATCGCAATCGGGCCGTGGATTGCTGTCGCAAGGCAGTCATCGCCGAGGATGTTGATCAGCGCTCCCACTGGCTAGAAGCTGCAGCACGCTGGTCTTCGGCTGCCCGTGAGCAAGCCAGCCCGAGTTTTAGTGCTCAAGCCGCCTCACGATTGTGAGCTTCTCCTTCGCCACTGAGTGAGCTTCTTATCGGCATTGTATTCCCTGCTCCAGTGTGTGGTGCAGCAGACCCGGCGCGTGGACTTCAAGCGTCAGACGCTCCATGATGAACCTTTTGCGCCTATCAACTTCGCCGCTCCCCGTACCCGCATCGTGGTACGCAATCCCGCTCCGGCTTATCGTTGGATTCGGTTTCATCCAACACGGCTATGCGAAGTTAGCGCGTGGGCCCGAACACTTCATCGGTTTACTTCACGCGATGGGATTGCCTGCTTCCTTTTTGCTGGGCTGGCTGACCATCATTGTTGAACTCCTTGGCGGCCTTATGATCCTTGTAGGAGCTCTGATTCCTTTGGCAACGCTTCCCATGATGATCGTCCTGTTCGTCGCGATCATCACGGTGCACCTGCCAAACGGATTTAGTTCAATCATCGTTTGACGCCGCTGGGGCTCACTTCGGCCAGCCTGGATATGAAACTGACCTGCTCTATCTAGCTAGCCTTCTTGCGCTGTGCTTTGGTGGGCCTGGGCCACTTTCGGTTGACGGCTGGCTCAACCGGCTTATGGGCAAAACATCGCGCACGGTTGCTCTATCTGAAGCCCGAGCCGCCGGGAGCGGGGAATCACGTATCTCGCTCGGCTTGGAGGTGACGGATTTGAGTTCCAACAGATGTGCGGTCGTGATGTCCGCTATTGGCACTTCAGCGACATTGAAGCGGCGCGGTGCAATGTCCGCTTCCGACCCCTCTTCGGACATCAGCGCGTGACCGGCTCACGTCGCAAATGACCCTGAACTGACTCCGACGGCTTTGGGCCGCCAATCATCGGGTTGTGAAAAAAATCCGGTTTACCGCTGACCGATCAGGCCGCCGTAGGCGTGGGCGCGTTCTGCTCGATAAGGTTCTGCCGCTTCAGCTCAGCCCAAAACTCCGGCGGAATCGTCGCCTGCATAGAGCTCACATCGGCAAGGACTTGCGCCTCGGTATGCGCGCCAAAGATCAACGCCGCGGCGACGTCCGGCGCCGCAGAGAACTGAAGCGCAGCGGTTCGCAGATCGGCGCCGAACTGCGCCGCCACAGCGCGCAGCCTCTCTCGCTTCTCGATGTACTGGCGGGAAATGTCCCAGGAGGTCTTGCCATAGTTGTAGCGCGGGCTGCCGGAGATGAAGCCGGCGTTTAGCGACGAACCGATCACGAACTTCACATTGCGCTGACGCGCCACGGGAAAGACGTTGTTGAGCGCGTTCGCATGGTCGATCAGCGAATATTGCGAGGCGAGCAGACACACGTCCGGATCGGACTCCTGCATGACGCGAAGGATGGGCTCGGGCGTGTTCACGCCGACGCCCCAGCCCTTGATGAGCCCCTCCTTCCGCATCCTCGACAAGGCGGGGAAGGCGCCCTTGAGCGCGATTGCGAACTGCTCCTGCCAGGGAGTCGGCAGCAGTTTGCGAAGATCGCCGTCGTGAGGAGTTGAATATCCTTATCAGGGGACGCTTCTCGGCGGCCCCGCAGCCGGTAGCAGCGGCTGTCTTGAGGGAAGATGAGCCTGCTATCACCTTTGGATTGGAGGGGGTAGGTCCAATCTGTAAATGGAGAACATAGTCGCGATTTAGCGTTGGCTGTACAGCGGCATGGCGAGCGGCCTCGGTAACGTGGCGCATGGCGACACCCAAGCCATCCTCGTCGCGATGGCCGCTGCCCTATTGTTCGGCGCAGTCCACGCGTTGATGCCGGGACACGGCAAGACGGTGCTTGTGTCTTATCACCTCGGACAACCCGCCAAGCTCGGCGAGGGCATTTTGAATGGCGCAATTCTCGCACTGACCCATGTGGCGCTCGCTTTGATCCTCGTTCTTGCGGGCTTTGCCGTTATCAGCAAGTCATTGGCATATGGCGGGCGCACACCGCAATTCGAGACGGCAAGCGGCGTTCTCATCGCGATTATCGGCATTTTCCTGCTCTGGCGCTCGTTGCGAAGTGACCACCACGTGCACAGCAAAGACGGCAAGACACTCGCTCTGGTCACCGGAATGATCCCGTGCCCGCTGACGACGTTCATCATGAGTTATGCAATTGCGCGAGGGATGCTCACTGCCGGACTGGCAGTGACGGCGGCAATGACTCTCGGCATGATCGCCACCATCGGCGGAATTGCGTTTGCTGCCGCATTCGCGCGCGACCGCTTCATGGGACTGCTCGCGCGGACCCAGAGTTGGCGGCATCGCGCGGGCACACTGCTTGAAGTGGGCGGCTCAGTCATGGTGCTGGTGGTGGGGCTCTGGATGGTGCTCAGATCGCTTGCGACGTGAAGCGGGTGCCACTTCCACATGCAGGCTCTCCAAAGCAGGCAGATGCTCGCGCGCGTCTTGCTTGACATCGTCGACCACCTTGCGGGCGTTGGCTAGCGACAGCGACGAATCAATGGCCAACGTCATCTCTCCGTAGAGGCGATGACCGAGCCAGCGCGCACGAACCTGGTCCACGCTCACCACGCCTTTGGCATGCTCAGCGGCATGGCGAAGCTCGCCCGTTGTGGAAGGCTCGACGCCATCGAGCATCCTAGTCAGTACGGCTTTGCCAGACTGCCAAACGATCCCGAAGATCACGGCAGTGATGATGAGGCCGATGATGGGGTCGGCAAGAGTAAATCCCATCCAGACGCCAAACGCGCCGAACACGACCGCCAGGCTAGTGAGTCCGTCGGTCCGTGCATGATAGCCGTCGGCGATTAGCGCCGCGCTGTTGATTTCGCGGCCAACGCGGATGCGAAACACCGCCACGGCCTCGTTACCCAAAAAGCCGATCAGACCCGCGACGGCGAGCCAGCCCAGTTCGACGTCAGGACGCACTATGTTGTGCAGCCTTGCGCCACGCAATATCTAGCCCAGTCGGCCATCAGTTTACGGCGTTTTTCGAGAGCATCCCCGCGCCGATAGGCCGCCTCGCTCTTATCCTTGATGGCATGCGCCAGGGCCATTTCGATCACGTCCCTTGGGTACTCGGTACGATCACGGTCTTCCCCTCCGCCAGTTTCTCCGATAACTAACTGATTATGATGGTATTTTCTGAACGCAATCAATTATACCCATGTATCATACCATGGCGTGCTTGAGCCGCGAAAATGGATCAGCGGCATTTGGAAGGCCGCACTATAAGTCTTGAATGGTCTTCCTGCCCCATGAGTTCGTGCTCCTGCGGGTCAAGCACGGCTGAACCTAGGTGTGGCGCAAGAAGCGGGAGACTGGCTGATGTCTGACGCGAACCAACTGGACCGGAGACCTGAACGCGCCAGTGTGCCAGAGCCTAGCTGGTGGAACATGGTGGTTCCAATCGTCATCATAGTGGGAGGAGTTGCCTTGGGCTTCCTCGGCGTAATGTAGCTGTGCGTCCTTGGGCTTGAGCAGCATCGGCATCTCGCAATGTTGCTCGCAACGCTGCGCGCTTCGTCGTCCTCCTTTTCCGCGTCTCCGCTTCTTTTCTTTCGGAGGGCGGTTTCTGCTTCACCCAAAAAAGAGCGCCCGCGACGGGGGGCCGGGGCGAGCGCTCAGTGATGGTAGTAGGATCTACCTATGACCGCCTACGCACAACAGCAGGACGGCCTATCACCTAGTCTGGCCTAGCCACTGTTCTGCACCTACGGCGCAGAGGGCTTAACTCCAACGGACGTTGCTGGCTTAATGTTAAAAAAAACAGAACCCACTTCAACTTATTAGCGTTCGGCGTAGCGTTGGTGACCGACCGGACCCGACGCTTATGATGAATTTGATCAAACGCTTCATCACCGATGAGTTTGCTTCGACAGCAATCGAGTATGCGCTGATTGCCGCCGGGATTGTCCTCGCCGCAAGTTGCGGGCGCTCTCACCGCTGGCCTTTTTGGCACAGCCGTTGTCAACCTCTCCCCAACCGTCCATGGCGCCCTCGTCCATCGCCAGCACCTTCGCCGTGTCAGCATCGGCTTTCGTCTCGCGGGCATAGACATAAGCGAGGGCTTGGCCGGTCGCGTTCTATCTGCTGGCGCTGCTGCTGACATAAGCAGTCTCTGCCCCTCAGACTGGGCCTATGATTTTGTTTCGGCGCTTTGGGGTTGTCGCGTCCCGCACAGAAACCTTCAGCGTCTTTTTTGACGCGAGGATTTTCCGCCTCATACTTTGAATCGCACGCGGCGGCAGTAATGCCTTCCGGTGAGACAGTCACGACCAAGTATGGCATTCCCGATTTTGGCGGATGGTAGATGCCGATTTTGGCTTTCTTGCCTTTTGGCATGAAAGGACACTTTTAAGACTGTAAGACGCCGAAAAACATGACTATGACGCCGCTCTGTCACAATCAATGCCAACATGACTCTTTGAAATGGGAAAGCCCCGACTGCGTCCAGTTCAGCCGGGGCTTGCAGGTCTGGAGGTGTTCGATGCTATCCGGAATATGACAGGAAAGTCACAATTCAGTGTAAGGGGAAAGGTCCAGGCCGCCTGCGAGCGGTTGCTTCGTTCATCCCTCGGGGTGTGAGGCTTCCCGCCGAAGCGTGCAACGCTCACTGCTTGCGTAGCAGCGTTGGCAGCTTCGCTATGTTGCTCGCAACACGGCGAGCCTATCCATTGTCAGAACCTTGGCGGTGTCGGCATCGGCCCGCGTCTCGCGGACATAAGCGAGAGAGCGAGAGCTTGCCTCGGAACTGGAGTTCGGTGAAATATCTAGCCGAATTCGACCGCATAAACGCGCAACGGCTCCCGCAGGTCCGCAACGTCAGTTGTGGCTGCCTACGGCGAGTTGCCATACCAGCGATACTTGCCGCCAGGATTGGTATGGAATTTCGCACTTCCGCCACGGAAGACGTACTTCCCACCTGGGTTCGTGCCGGACATCGCACCACCACGAGAGATATATTTCCCACCTGGATTGGTGCCCAACGGAGTGGGCCCGCCGCCGCCACTGATAACTCGGCCCAACTCGGCCATTGAGACTGGTGCAATCAGCAACTTTGGCAGGAAGACTTCGAGCCTTTGGGTTCCACTTACACAGTCCCTCGATGCCCCACGTCTCAGTGTGCTCCCTTTTGCCTGGAATGGCCAAGCATAGATGCAGCCATCGCAAGGGCAGAAACCAACTCAATTTGGATGAGGCCGCGGTGGCTTCTACTAGCGCCTTTTCATCCGCTTGTTGAGGGAAGCAGATCCTTGGTCACTAAACTCAGGTCTGCTTCTGATCCGAAGTAGACGAACTCTTGGTTCGCGTCCGGAGTGTCCGAGGCTAGTTACTGTTGCGGAAGATGCCGCCGAAGACACCTCCTCGACCAAATAAGCCGGGGCGCCTGCGATCCGGTTGAGTTGCTTCGGAGTCGGCAGTGACCCCACTGTCGTTCTTGGTCGCTTTTGGCTTCGGACCGGCCGATGGGTTTGAAGGCTTTCGGCTAACTGCTGAAGGCTTCGGCTGAGACGGAGCCGAGACGGCCGGGGCGCTCGGCGGCGGCGTGACGGCGGCCTCATCAATCCAGCCGCTCGCACTGCTCTTCATGTCCTGGATATGGACGAAGCCTCCATCGCGGCCTATCACACGGAACGGCCGACCAGCCGGAAAGCCATAGAGGGCAGGTGCAGAGGAGGACGGACTTGCCAGCACTTCGATGGGTTGCCTCGAAACCAGGATCATGCCTGAGCCAGGTGGCTCGGGCTGCTCAGCGTGCTCAACCGCCTCATCAGCCTGCTCAAGTGCTTCGACTGCTTCGCCGGTCGGTTCCACATTTTCGGTGGGCGCGATCGCAGCGTCCTGCGGGGGTGGAGGTGGCTCTGGAATGGACTCAGTCGCTTCCACGGCAGGCGTGGCGGCGACGGGCGGTGCAACCGCAACTGGCGCTTTTAGTTCCACTTCCGGTTGGGCAAAGTATTGACCTGAGCGCAGGAGAATGCCGGCGACAAGGCACAGACCCGCTACGACGAAAAACGCGACGTGTTTCGGAGAGAACGCGCTCCGTTTCGACAGGGCCTTTCGCGCTACTTCTAGGTCCATACGCTGTCACTAACTCGTGGGCGGATTGGCTGGTGCTTGTTTGAGGGCCACGATACTGATCTCCACCGACTGGCCATCATTCGCCTTGTAGCCGAGATCAAAAATATCGGCTGCAAGCCGGAGCCATTTCACGCGATCCTCTACGCGCCAGATGCCGTCCGGTTTCGGCAGCAGGTCCACAAGCCCCTTGATAAGACGATCGATCCCGCGCTCCTTTTCGGAAGGCGGATTTGCGACAATCTTCTCGGTCAAACCATCGACGGATTGAACCTTTCGCATGTTCATGAAATCAATTTTGGTACCCGTGGGGCCGTTACCCTCGGGTCGTTGCTTGCCGACGAGCATATCCGAAAGATTGTCCATGACGCTTACTCCCTCGCAGTACAATAAGGCCCCCGCCCCACGCTTAATTTGTATGGCTGAAATCGGGTTTTGTATTGGCTGAAATCGGTCAAAAAAGAGTAGGTCGGCGCCAGCAGCATCTCGACGAGCACCTGACGCTTTCCTGGCGCGTGGTTGGGTCAAACTGTATGTCCGCTCCTGGCACAACGCGGACCTCCACCGAGGTTGACGCTTACGTCCGTCTCAGCGGCTGGTTAATATCCGCTTTGCCTCCAGAAGCGGACATTCGTCAGCGCATTGAGCATGTCCGTTTCCTGCCAATAGCGGACATTGCGGAGGTCGACCATTGCTTGAAACACGTGGGCATCGCCTAATACGGAGTGAATCCACTAAAAAGAATGCCGCCGCGAAGCGCACAACAGATGCGCTAGTTACCTCCCACCCTACGAGATGCCCAATGACCCTGATGCAGGCCATCATACTCGGGATCGTGGAGGGAATTACCGAATTCCTGCCGATTTCCTCGACAGGGCATCTGATCCTGGCTAGCCGACTGCTGGGTCTCTCCCAGACCGATTTCCAAAAGAGCTTCGAAATTGCGATACAGCTCGGTGCGATTGCCTCTGTGATTGTTCTCTATTGGAGGCGGTTCCTGGAACTAGCTGTGGTTAGCAGAGTGCTTGTGGCATTTCTTCCGACCGGTCTAATCGGTCTCGCCCTTTATCGAATTGTGAAGACCTACCTCTTCGACAGCGATGTTGTGGTGCTGTGGGCGCTTGGGTTAGGCGGCGTGGCACTTATCGTATTTGAGCTGCTGCACCGTGAAGGAGACGACGCCGTCGCAGATGTTTCCTCGATCTCCTATGCAAAAGCATTTTTGATCGGGGTGTTTCAAAGCCTCTCCATGGTGCCAGGGGTATCCAGGGCCGGAGCCACCATCCTCGGCGGACTATTTCTGGGACTTAGCCGCACCACGATAGTGGAGTTTTCGTTCCTTCTCGCCGTACCGACAATGCTTGCCGCCACCGGCTATGACCTGTTTCGGAATGCTTCTTCTTTCGCACCCGAGCAGTTTGGCGTACTCGCCGCGGGTCTCATTGCTTCGTTCATTGTCGCGCTGCTCAGCATCAAATTCCTGCTAGCATTTGTCCGAACACGCACCTTCATTCCTTTTGGTATCTACCGCATCGTGATCGCTCTTGCGTTCGCATTGGTGACTTATGCGCATGGCTAGGCCCCACTAATTTCTGCTTTGGGTCAGAAACGGACATACTGACAAGTCCGCGTCACGTCCGCTTTACCCCCGATAGCAGACATTCGGCGGATGAGCTGGCATGTCCGCTAAGTGCCAAGAGACGACATCAGCGAACTATACAAATGGAAAGACCGCCTCGCGGCGGTCTCTCCGAACTCCAATCATGTATTCTGATCAGGTTGCTGCATCATGCTAAAGGCCGATGCCCTAGAAATCGCGGTCGCGCAAATTGAGACAGGATGCGCGAGAGTATGAGCTCGCCTGTAAAGAAGATCGCCATCCCGACAAGCACATCGAGCAGGCTCAAAGACACGAAGAGCCGGGCGCCGAGTAGCGGCAGGAGCGACTCAGGGATCTGATCGCGCCCAACCGCCATACTGCTCGAGGTAAGCCCCATCCTCCGCTTCACGAAGCTCGAGAGAAGGTCGCCGGCGACAGCCAACGCCGCGACCACAAGCCAAGGTGCCACGAAAGTCCGATGAGCCATGCGGCAAGCGGCGTGGCGACGAGTGAGACGAGAATCCCGCGGATGGTCTTGGTGAGCCCAAACAGCGGCCGGCCATCGACAAAGACCGCGCCGCCATCGAGCGGGCGAGCAAGACGGTCGCCAAGCAGCGCCTTAGCGAGAATGGGCGTTCCGTTGGCCATGGCCAAGAGGATCAAGAACTTCAGGATCATCAGGGGCTGCATCGAACCGTTCTGCCATTGCCTCAAGCGCGAGGGCTTATCCATAGCCGCAGGCCGCGAGCGCGGCTATCGGCCGCTCCTGTGGAAATGAACGCTTGCGGTAAGGGCGGGGTTTGGCGCAATTCTCCCCGCCCGAGCTTTCAAGCCCTTAGGCCTGCACATGGCGATCGACACAAGGAGCACTTCGGCCGCGTCGGCCGCGCAAGGGACTGCTGTCGCGGTGCTCGCCGCCATCAGCGTCTGTCACATGCTGAACGATGTGATCCAGTCCTTGATCGTGGCGCTCTATCCCATGATCAAGCAGAGCCTCGGGCTCGACTTCCGCCAAATCGGTCTCATCACCTTCACCTTCACCTTTACCGCATCGCTGCTCCAGCCATTGGTTGGCTACGTCACCGACCGTTACCCCACCCCCTATTCGCTCGTGCTCGGCATGGGCTGTTCGCTGCTGGGCCTAATCATCGCCGCTTTTGCTTCGACCTATGGTTTGGTGTTGGTCGCCGTCGGCCTGATCGGCATGGGATCTTCGGTGTTTCATCCCGAATCCTCGCGCGTGGCCCGCCTTGCGTCCGGCGGCCAGCACGGCCTCGCCCAATCGGTGTTCCAGGTCGGCGGTAATTTCGGCACGGCGCTCGGTCCGCTGCTAGCGGCCTTCGTCGTGCTGCCCTATGGGCAGGGAAGCGTCGCCTGGTTCTCAATCGTGGCGCTGATCGGCATGGTCATGCTTGCCGGCATCGGCTCTTGGTATGGCAAGACGCTGAAATTCAACAACAGCAAGGTGCGTCCGAGCGAGAGCGAAGCGATCCATGAGCTTACGCACGGCAAGGTGAGGAAGTCCGTCGCCATCCTAATGGCGCTCACCTTCTCCAAGGACTTCTACCTCGTCAGCATCACAAGCTTCTACACGTTCTACTTGATCCATACGTTCGGGCTGTCGGTGCAGAGCGCCCAGCTTTACCTGTTTCTGTTTCTGTTCTCCGTGGCCGCCGGGACCGTGATCGGCGGTCCGATCGGCGACCGCATCGGCACGCGGCGCGTGATCTGGTGGTCGATCTTGGGCGTGCTGCCCTTCACGCTGGCGCTTCCCTATGTCGGCCTGTTGGGCACGGCGATCCTCAGCGTGATCATCGGGTTGATCCTGGCTTCCGCCCACCCCGCCATCATCGTCTATGCACAGAGCCTGATCCCTGGCCGCGTCGGCATGGTGGCGGGACTTTTCTTCGGCCTCGCCTTCGGCGTTGCCGGCATCGGCGCGGCTTTTCTCGGCTGGCTCGCCGATCAGACCTCGATCGGCTTCGTCTACCATGTGTGCGCCTTCCTACCGGCGATTGGCCTGCTCGCGGCCTTTCTGCCGGAGATGGCGAAGCCAAAAATTCCCGCCAAGCGAGCAAAGCGCTGACGCGGGTGCCTGGGCGCGCTCCATTTCGCCAAGATGACGTCTCCTCGGGCGCCGAATTCGATTTTTTTGTTCAATTGGGGTCTTGGCCTCGTCTTGGCGCAAGACCGGCGCGGCGCAAGTCGAGGGACCGCCAAATCGAGCGCCAGCGCCCGATTATGCTGTGCGTTTCTGCCGCAAACGGCAAAGCCGAGACAGGGGCTCGCGCCTGTGGTTAATATGCGGGTCCAGGGTCCGGCCGAGGCAATTTGCCGGGCCCTTGTTCTCATGCCGAGCTCGGCGGCCGGCAGTTCTCATTTGGTCTTGCGTGAAACTGCCAGCGCCCGCTCGGTTGTCCGATCATCTTTATCTAACGAGGGGCAAGCAATGCGTGACATCCGCGGGGATTTGCAAGACCGGGCCGGCCTGCTTGAAGAGCAGATCAATGCCCACGAGGCTCAATTCGACAAGCTCATCGAGCAGCTCAAGGCCGAGCATGATGCGAGGCTCGAGGACCTCAAGGCCGAGCTCGATGCGGTGAACCGCCTGATCGAGGTCGAGCTCCGCCGGCTGGCGACTGCGCCCGCCGCGCCGAAGGCGCCGGTCCGCGAGCCCGCGCAGCACCATGTGAGCCACCAGGCGCCGCAACATGTCGCCCATCAGCCCGCGCCGGCACAGCATGTCTCGCATCGGCCGCCAGCTCCGTCGTCAATTCAACCCGAGCTGCCGCTCGCCGACTTCTTGGTGCGCAAGCTGAACGAGGTCGGCGCCATGTCGCGTGACGATCTCCGACGGCTCTCGCTGCAAGAGGGCTATTTTGCCGACGCCGACACCGCTGACCGTGGCGTGCACGCCACGCTGCTCAACGTGGTGAAGGCTGGGCTCATCCGCCAACTGCCGAACGGCAACTTCGCGCCGGCGACCGTGCTCGACACGATCCGGCTGCGCCGCGCGATGTAGTTTCGGTCAAGGTTACGTGGGCAACGGCAACACCGTTGCCCACGTCTCACGCCGCGGACGGTCCGCGCAACAATTCGACCACGTCCTTGCGCACTTTGTGCTCGGCATAGCGGGCGAGCGCCTTGCGATCGGGGAACGCATCGAGGGGCACCGGCGGCCCGATGCGGATATGCGCATCGATCGGACCGAGCCCGAGCAGCCGCCAGGCGTGGCTCGCCATGTCCATGTCGCCATACCAGGCGATCACGTGGCGTCCGCGCCGGCAAAGCGGCAGCCCATAGATCTTGGGATAAGTGAGCGCGAGGGTCTGCGCCGAGACCTTGGCGCCCATCTTCGCGCCTCCGGCAGGCTTGGCCGCCGCGAACAGTGCCGTCTTGAACGGCACCACGCTATTGCCGTCGCTCGAGGTTCCTTCGGCGAACAGCACGATATGATCGCCGCCGGCGAGCCGCTCCAGAATTTCGTTCGCCTTGTCGCCGACCTCGTTCCGCCGGTTGCGGTCGACGAACACCGAGCGCTGAAGTTTGGCGAGCCAGCTGACAAAGGGCCAGGACGCCACCTCTTGTTTCGCCACGAACGACACCGGCGCCACGGCCGAGAGCACGGCGATATCGAGCCAAGACACATGGTTGGCGATGATCAGCACGCCCTGCTGTTCGGCGATCTCTCCCTCGACATTGAGGCGGATGCCGATGAGCTTGCACACTTGCCGATGATACCAATGCGGGAAGCTGCGGGCATAACGCGAGCCCGCCTTGAGAAACAGCAGCTGGAGCGGCATCAACGGAAAGGTCAAGGCGAAGAAGGCGCTGAGCACCAGGAACGCGCGCAAACTTCTCATGTCCGTTGCGGCCGCCTCGATCTCGCGATCAGTAGCAGATCCGGCGCCCGTAATATGTGGTGCAGACCCCCTTCAGCGCTGGATTGGCTTGCGCGAGAGGCAGCGCCTCGGTCCGGCATTCGGTTCGAATTTCCCCAAAGCCCCAATTTGACGTCGTGCAAACCTCACGCGTTGCGGCCGGCAGCACGTTCCCGTCCTGTGTCACCCAACGCTGCGCCTGTTCGGCTTGCGCCGCCCCGCCGAGCACCGCGATAAAGCCAGCTAAAACAACGTGCTTCAACATCACGCCATCCCCTTTATGTCGGTAAACAACTCCTTAACGTTGGCTCTGGCGGCGGCCAGAGTCAAATTCAGCGGAGTCCGGCCAAAAAGTCGGCCCCGCCACGCTGCTTTCTTGGCTATTTGGCGTTCTTGAGCGGCACGCCGAACAGCTCGAGCCGATGCCCGATCAGCCGGAACCCGAGCTCGCGCGCCACGCCCTCTTGCAGGCGCTCGATCTGCTCGTTCGAGAACTCGATGACTTCGCCGGTCTTCATGTTTATCAGATGGTCGTGATGGCCAAGCCCGGCCGGCTCATAACGCGCGCGGCCGTCGCCGAACTCATGCCGCTCGAGAATGCCGGCGCCCTCGAACAGACGCACGGTGCGGTAGACGGTCGAGAGCGAGATGCGCGGGTCGCGCGCGCTGGCGCGCCGATAAACCTCCTCGACGTCGGGGTGATCTTCCGCTTCAGACAGCACCTTGGCGATGGTTCGCCGCTGGCCCGTCATGCGCATGCCCTTCTCGGCGCAGAGACGCTCTAGCCTGGTTTCCGCTATGGCAGTCTTGGGCATGGGTCGTTATGCCTGCCGTCTCGCTAGGGCCGCGCCATCATCATCGGGGCCGCTTGAAAGGGCAAGGCTGAAGATCGCGGCGTCAGCGCCGTGCTCATAATAGCCCTTTCTCTGGCCCACCCTCACCGCGCCTAGCGAGCCATAGAGGCGCAAGGCGGCCTGGTTGCCGTCCTCGACCTCAAGGAATAGCTGCGTGGCGCCGCTGCTGCGAAGCGCGTCCATCGCCTCGCGCATGAGGGCTCGGGCAAGTCCGAGGCCCCGATAGGCCGGTAAGACGCAGAGCGTGAGCAGTTCAGCCTCGTCAGCGGCCTTGCGCGCAATGAGAAAGCCCGCGGGCGCGCCTCCCGTTGCATCGACTGCAGACGCGATCAGGCAAATCGTGTCAGGAGCAGCGATGAACTGCGCCATCTCCGCCGCGTCCCACGCCTTCGCGAAGCAGTTCGCATGCAGCGCCGCCAGCAGCGACGCGTCGAACGGCACAGCGCGATTGACCAGGATCTCGACCGACATCAGCGCCTCGAGATCGCTTGCGCCTGCGGCCTTGCATCCGGCGGCCGCAGATAAAGTGGCCGCAGCGCCAGCAACGTCTCGCCGCTCGCAGAGGCGATCTCGGCGAGCGCGCCTGCGCTCGGCTGTAGCTCCGGTAGACGTGGTTCGATGACACGTCCCTGCCGCGTGCCGGCTTCGACCAGCAAAGCCGCGCCGCTTCCCGCCGCGACGCGAAGATTTGGCGGAAGCAAAGCGAGCGCCTCGGCGGGCGCGATCAGCAGCGGCCCTTCAAGCTTGCGCGCGGCGTCGTCATAAAGCCCGAGATAGAGCATGCCGCGCCTGGCATCGACCGCGACCGCAAATGGCGCCGCCCCAACGTCGCCGCTCGCAAGCGCGCTCCTCGCCATCACTGAAAGGCTATCGGTGCCGAACAGTTTGGCGTGAGTCACGAGCGCAAGTCCGCGCGCGGCGGCAATGGCGATGCGAACACCGGTGAAGCTTCCGGGCCCTAGCGTCGCCGCAATCAGATCGAGATCGGCGAAAGCCGTGCCGCTCTCTTGCATCACCTCGGCCACCATCGGCATCAGCGCTTCGGCATGCCCGCGCGCCATCAAGGTCTCGCGCAGGACAAGCGTGCGCGCCATCCCATCGATCGTGAGGATTGCCGCGGAACAGGCGCCCATGCTGGTGTCGAGCGCGAGGATCTTCATCGCAGTGTCTTAGACGATCTGCGCCATCTCGTCGAAGCTGAAGCGCGGCGAGCGCGGGAAGAGTCCCTTGGGATCGCCGTAAGCGAGATTGCAGAGGAAGTTCGATTTCACATTGGTGCCGGCGAAGAACTCGCGATCGACGCCAGCATTGTCGAAGCCCGACATCGGCCCGCAGTCTAGGCCAAGCGCCCGCGCCGCCATGATCAGATAGGCGCCTTGCAGCGTGCCGTTGCGGAACGCGGTCTCGGCGATCTTCGTTGCGTTCCCCTCGAACCAGCTCTTGGCGTCGGTGTGGGGGAACAGCTTGGGCAGATGCAGATAGAAGTCGAGATCGTAGCCGATAATGGTGCAGACCGGCGCCTTCATCGTCTTGTCCCGATTGCCTTCGGAAAGGTGCGGCTTGAGCCGCTCCTTCGCCTCGCGCGATTTGACGAAGATGAAGCGGGCAGGGCTGCAATTGGCGGAAGTCGGGCCGAGCTTCAAGAGAGCGACGACCTGATGCAGCAGATCGTCGGGGACGTCGCGCTCCTGCCAGGCATTATGGGTGCGCGCCTCGCGAAACAGCTGGTCGAGACAGGAATCGGGGAGAGCCCCCCTCAAACCGGCCGGACCTCTTGCACCTCGGGGATGAAGTGCCTGAGCAGATTCTCGATGCCGTGACGGAGCGTCGCCGTCGAGCTTGGGCAGCCAGAGCAGGCGCCGCGCATATGCAAGTAGACCACGCCCTCGCGATAGCCCTGGAAGGTGATGTCGCCGCCGTCCTGCGCCACGGCAGGACGCACGCGCGTCTCCAACAGCTCCTTGATGGTCTTGACCGTCTCCTCGTCCTCGGGCGCGTAAAACTCGCCCCCGGCGGAGCTTTCCGAGCCCGTCTGCTCGCCCTCGGTTACGGCCTCACCGGAGAGGTAGTGCTCCATTATGGCGCCGAGAATGGCGGGCTTCAAATGCTCCCACTGACCCTCTCCCTTGGTCACGCTGATGAAGTCGGTGCCGAAGAACACGCCCTTGACGCCGTCGATCTCGAACAGCCGGGCCGCGAGCGGCGAGGCTTTGCTCTCGTTGGGATCGAGAAATTCCACGGTGCCCTGGTCAAGCACCGGCTTCCCTGGAATGAATTTCAGGGTGGCTGGATTGGGGGTCGCTTCGGTCTGGATGAACATCTTGTGCCTCTTCCGCGCCTAACGCGCGAGCCTGACAAAGGTCACACGCAGCTTAGAACAATTCTAGACCATACTTGGCCTCGCGAGGCCCAAAGTCAAGGCTAACGGGGCGCTACGGCCTATACCACGACGGGCGGGCAGGGTTAACCGCTCCGCCGCGTCCGGTCTTTCTGTCAAGCGATCAGTAGATGCTGAGGCCAACGAGAGCGCGTCACCCCAAAGGCCAGGTCAGGGAGGATACCAGGCGAGTGCATCGCTTGGTCATCCAGCAGTCGCCCCGTGCGCACGAAGCGGATGGTCGCGCCCAGTATGACGAGAATGCCGACGACAATGAACGCGTGCCCGGCGCCGAAACCAAACGGCCCCGAAAATTTTTCGAGATGCTAACGCCCCGCCGCGTCGAGGGGGTAGCGCCTTCCATCGTGAGAGCGAACAGATCGAACTTCTCGATCAAGAATCCAAACGCAACGACGGCAATGCCGGTGCGAAGCCAGGCAAGAAAGTCCGCTCATTGGCAGCGTGGTCGGCGTAGTCGCGGATCATCATTGACCTCGATGGTTCGAAATTTGCGCGGGCTTGACGAGCACCGCTGTCGCTCAAGCGAGCGCCAAAATCTCCTCGATGGAGAGATGGCCGGGTACGACGGTGATCGGCACCGGGAAGGTGCCGGCTAACCGGCCGACGGCCAGCGTGGTGACGAGCGGGCCCGGACCCGAAGGGTCCTTCGAGGCGCCGAGCACGAGCACGCCGATATCCTCGTCGTCCTCGATCAGCTTGGTGATCTCCTCGGCCTTCATGCCTTCGCGCACGATCTCCTCCGGGACCAGATCCTCGAAGCCCATGGCTTTCAACTTCCGCCCGAACAGGCGGAACACGGCCTTGGCCTTGTTGTGTCCTTCCTCGCGCGCGACGTCCTCGACGCCGAGCCACTGGAAATCGACATCGGGCTCGATGACGTAGAGCAGCGCGAGTTGGCCTTGCGTGCGCAGCGCCCGGCTTGCGGCAAAGGCGAGCGCGCTCTCGCATTCGGGCGTCTCGTCGACCACGACGAGGAATTTCCGCTTATGTCCTTCGGCGAAGATTTGCCGCTTTTTCCGCGCGCGGGCCTGCGCGGGAGTCTCGGGTTTCTTGCTCTCGGGCTGCTTCTTCTTTGCCATGCGACCATGCTGCCATCAGTCAAGCAAAGAAACCATACCTCCCCCTCGCGGGGAGGTATGCGCGCATTGCGCGCCGGGTGGGGGGTTGAGACTCGACAGTCAGGATTCACCGCACCCGGCCCCTCCCTATCAAGGGGAGGGATAGGGCCGCAAAATGAACCTAGGCGAGATCGATGGCGTAGCGTTTCAGGTCTTTCAGTTCGACGACCTCGAGCGTGTCCTCATGCGTCGCCGCAAGAATGACGCGCGGCGCGCTGCCCGCTTCGAGCGCCTCGCGCCAACGCGCCGCGCAGAGGCACCAGCGATCGCCGGGCTTGAGGCCGGGGAAGTCGAAATCGGGCTGCGGCGTGGAGAGATCGTTGCCGCGCGACTTGGAGAAGGCGAGGAACTCCGCCGTCACCTCGATGCAGACCGTATGCTGCCCAACGTCCTCGGGTCCGGTGTGACAGCAGCCGGTGCGGAAGAATCCTGTCAGCGGGCGGTCGGAACAGCTCTTCAGCGGCTCGCCATAGACGTTCCGCTGGGCAGACATCGGCTCATGCTGTCGCTCCTGCATGGTTGGGGATACTGCCCGATAGAAGCGCTTGCGTGAAGCCTCAACGCAAGGGATTGCGGTCCGGCAAGGGCATGCCCCCGGGGTCCGCGCCGCCGGTCAGCGCCTCGAGCTGAGCCGCGGTGAGGATGGGTACGGGGGGGCCGGCATCCTTGGTGGCCATGGCGGCGAGCACGGCGGGCGGGGTAACCGATGCACCGCCTTCCGCCGGCACCGGCGGCTCGAAGCCGCCCGAGGTCAGCACCGTGCCGCATTCCTTCGGTAGCTGCGCCATGGTGAGCGGCGGCTTGCCCACCCAGGGCTTGGCGCCCGGGACAGGCGGCTTGGCCATCTCGATCGCCGACTTTTTCAGCATGGCGTACCAATTGGTCAGCTCCTGGCCGCAGCCATTGTCCCCTGTGGGCGGCTTCTGATTCTCGCAGCCTTCCGAACCGGGCGGGCAGGTGAGCCGAATATGGAAATGGTAGTGGTGGTTCCACCATGGCCTCACCTTGCCCAGCCATGAGGTGTCCTTGCCGACCTGGGGAGCCATCTGGCAGAGCGCCTTCTTGATGGCGGGATGCACGAAGATGCGCGCGACCTGCGGATAGGAGGCGGCGCGCCGGATGAGCTTCGCTTGCGCCAGCGTGAAGATATTGGGATCGACGCTGAACGGGTCCTTCAGCATGGAGACCGCGGTCATGTCCTCCCGCTCTTGCGGCGTCATGATGTGGTCGGGCATCGGCGTGAGCCAGATGTCAGCGTCGAGCCCGATCTGGTGGCTGGTATGGCCGGTCAGCATGGGCCCGCCGCGCGGCTGCGACATGTCGCCCACCAGGAGCCCGGGCCAGCCGTCGAGCGCGCGCGCATCGCTCGCCAGCCGCTCGAGATAATCGAGCAGGCGTGGATTGCCCCAATTGCGGTTGCGTGAGAGCCGCATCACCTGCCAGTCCGGCCCGTTGATCGGCAGCGACACGCCCCCGGCGAGGCAGCCTTTGGCATAGCCGCCGATCGAGCGGGCCGCGAGCGGGGCGGGGCTGGGCGCGGCGCCGAACAATTCTCGCGCGATGGGCGATTTCTTGGCCGGGGGTTTCTTGGCGGTAGGCTTGGCGACGGGCTTCGGAGGGGCGGGCGTCGCGGCGGTTTGCTGCGCGCCCAAGCCTTGCGCCGCAGCCGCGCCACAAAAAAGCATCAGCGTGAGGCCCAAGATCAGCCTTCGCATCGGCGCTTGACCCGTTCCCCTAAACCCCTCTAGGCGCTGACCCTACCACAAATGATGGCGGCAATTGGAACGAGGCCCGAACCCTTCGTGGGGCTCAAGGGAATTGTGGATTGCCGCCACAAAGGCGAACCGCGTTCAGCTTGCATTCACGCGCTAGGCTCTAGGCTCAAACAATGGACTTAGTCGGGAGGCATCTCCTTCCCGCCGTCAATTTTAGACCAGCGAGCCGCCATCAGGGGGAGGCCCGCATCCCGAGGGAGACCCAATGCGTCATTCGATCCTGTTCGCCAGCTTGCTCGGCCTGGTGCTTGCATTTCCTGCTATTGCGCAGGCCCAGATCGTCGCCAAGATCAACCTGTCCACGCAGCGCATGGACGTCTATGTGGACGGCTCCCCGCGCTACCGATGGCCGGTTTCCACCGCGCGGGCTGGCTACCGCACGCCGACCGGCACGTTCACGCCGACCGCGCTCGTGCGCTATCACCGCTCGACGATCTACAGCGGCTCGCCGATGCCCTACTCGATCTTCTTCCTGCGCGGCTATGCGATCCACGGTTCCTACGAGACGAAATATCTCGGGCGCCCCGCCTCGCATGGCTGCATCAGGCTGCATCCCGCTAACGCCGCCGCGCTCTATTCACTGGTGCGGCAGCATGGCGCCGGGAACACCGTGATCAAGATTGGCTATTGAGGCGACGTCACCCCTTGCCGCTTGCGCGATCTTCTGTAGCATCGCGGCGGGGGAAGGGCGGTCGAAGCCGCCCGCTTGAAGGATGACGTTCTCAAATGGGCGCTGATCTGCCTGTTGATCTCGCTGCTCGCCGGCGCGTTCGGCTATACGGGCCTTGCCCGCGGCGCAGGCCAGCTCGCCAAGATCCTGTTCTTCATCTTCCTCATCATCTTCATCATCATTCTGATTTTTGGCGATTTCCGCCGGCCAGCTCGTGTTCTAGCGCGCGCAACTTGATGGCGCCGGCGCGCCCCTGAACCGGTCGCCCATCCAGCGCAGCGCGGCCTGCACGCTGTCCTTGGCGGCGAAGGTATGCGTGACGCCGGGAAGCTCGACGAAGCTCACGCGCGTGCCTTGGCTGCAGAGATGGTCGCCGAATTGCTTGGTGATCTCGGGTCTGACTGTCGTGTCGGCGGTGCCCTGCGCGAGGAACACCGGCGCGCCCGCCGGCGCCTGGCCTGGAGTGTTGCGCAACATGATCCCTTTCCATGGCTCCGTCTCAGACGGCGGCCTTGAGAAACTGCATGGTCTGCAAGGGCTGCCCGTCCTTGTTGATGGCCTCGAACTCGGCGAGCAATTCGATGCAGGCGCGTGCCGTCTTTTCGAACGCCGGCACCGCATCTGGTTCGATGATCGTCGTCACCGGGAGGTTCTCGAGCTTCGACCATGCGCACGGCAGACGGGCCAAGTCCCGCGCACACCAAATCGACGCAGCGCGCTGCCGGCTCGCTCACGCCGATCAGTATAAGGTCGTCGATCAGTCCGGCAGCCCTGCGGCAATGAAGATCGCGCCCGAGACGGCGATCGGCTGCCGGGAGGCCGGCGAGCGGTACAGGATGCGGAAGGCATCGCCGCCGCCGGGGCCTCCGCCTTCGAGCGGCCCAGACCCTGATGATCGATCCCGCCCTGCCCGAAGCCTCGCCGGGCTTCACGTCATAAAGCGCGCGCGCCTCCCGCCCGAGGCCGGAACTCAGGACAAAACCAAGGCAAAGGGCAAGCGCGGCCTGGGCCGCGCGCTTGAGGCAGGCATCGATCTTTGGCATGCAAATCCCCCGTGCTGATCGCCGATGGGGCGGATATAGCCTCATCCCTTGGCCCTTCGGCAACCGCCGCCGGCAGGTCACGCTCAGCTCACCATTTCATTTCACTGTCATCCGGCGTTAAAATCGTGCCCGAACGCGTATCGGCCCGTGGGTTGGCCCCCGCGGGTGATTTGACTTAAGCCGGGGGATTGAAGAATGACGACAGCCGCAGCGACGCTCGAAGCTTTGCTCAATCGTGTGGGCAAGATCGCGACGCCATTTACCATCGAGTTGCCCGACGGCGAGAAACGGACGCTCGGCGAGGGCAAACCCGAGTTCGAAGTGGGTTTGCGCAACGAGCGCGCCTTGCGGGCGCTGCGCTCGCTCGACGAGGGGAATATCGCCGAGGCCTATCTGCAAGGCGACATCGACCTCGAAGGCGACATGTTGAAACCCTTTGAGCTCAGAACCTCTCTCGACGACCGGCACCCGCTGGTCGCGGCCTGGCGCTTCATCGAGCCGCTGCTGTTCGGTCAGGTCTATACCAACAAGCGGGCCATCTCCTCGCACTATAACGCCGACCCGAAACTGTTCCTGAGCTTCCTCGACCCGATCTTTCCCGCCTATAGCCAGGGCGTGTACGAAAATGACGACGAGCCGCTGTCAAAGGCGCTGCAGCGGAAATTCGACTGGGCGCTCGCGCAATGCCGCATCGGCAAGGGCACGCGCGTGCTGGAGATCGGCCCTGGCTGGGGCGCCTTCGCCGGACATGCGCTGCAAGCCGGCGCGCGTTTCACCGGCATCACCAACTCGGAGGTCTCGCAGACCTATCTCCGCGGCAAGCTCGCCAATTTCGGCGACAATTTCGACATCGAGCTTACCGATTTCTACGAATACGACCCCAAGGAGAAGTTCGACGCCATCGTCATCATGGGGGTGATCGAGCACCTACCCGACTACGAGCGCGTGCTGAAGAAGTTCTCCGCGCTGCTCAAGCCCGGCGGTCGCGTCTTCCTCGACGGCAGCGCCTGGAGCAAGAAATACGAGCTGTCGACCTTCATGGTGCGCCACATATATCCGGGCAATCATTCCTTCCTGGTGCTTGACGACTTCCTTAACAAAATGTGGAAGACGGATTTCGAGGTGGAGGTGATCCACAACGATCGCTGGAGCTATTTCCTCACCTTCCGGCAATGGGCGCGGAACCTCGACGCCAGCCGGGACTACATCACGCGGACCTTCGGCGACTTCGAGTTTCGCAAGTTCCGGCTCTATCTCTGGGGGGCGAGCTACGAGTTCCTCCACCGCAACCTCGATTGCTACCGGTTAATCCTCTCCAAGCCGAAACAGAGCCGCGCCTAGGACGCGCTGCCGTCGATTGCGGCGCCTGCGTTTTCCACTCCCTCACCAAAGCGCCGATCCGGGCTTGACCGCCGTTCGGCTTGCCTCTCAGGGTGGGGGGATCAAGGGAGGAGGACCCCAATGTGCGAGCTCTGCCAGCCTAAGCAGGAGTTTCTTGTCGCGACGGAATTTGCTGACGGGAGCCGCGGCGCTCCTTGCCGCGAGCACGCTGCCACTCGGCCGCGCCCGCGCCGATCAGCCGAAATTGACCACGCCTGCCCCCAACGCGATCCCGCCGGCTGAAGCGCTGGATCGTCTGATGCAGGGCAATGCCCGCTACGTCGCCGGGGACTCGATCTGCAAGGACTACTCCATCGGCCGCGCCGAGCGAGCGGGCGCGCAATATCCCATCGTGTCGGTGCTGAGCTGCTCCGACAGCCGCGTGTCGCCCGAGCTGCTGTTCGACCAGGCGCCCGGCGATGTCTTTGTGGTGCGCGTCGCCGGCAATTTCGTCAATCCCGATGGTCTTGCGAGCTTCGAATATGCGGTCAACTTCCTCGGCGCGCCGCTGCTCATGGTGCTCGGCCACACCAATTGCGGCGCCGTTTCGGCCGCGGTCAAAGTGGTGACGGAGCGCGCCGAGCTGCCAGGCCATCTGCCGGAGCTAATCAAATCGATCGAGCCCGCAGTGATTGCCGCCCACGGCAAGC
Source organism: uncultured Alphaproteobacteria bacterium (assembly GCA_963710245.1). Lineage (GTDB taxonomy): Bacteria > Pseudomonadota > Alphaproteobacteria > Rhizobiales > Methyloligellaceae > Methyloceanibacter. Next base: position 60,186 of record CAVPZK010000026.1, on the reverse strand, counting down.
ATCCGAGCGATCTCGTCGCCACGACGATCGAGGAAAATGTGCGCCTCAACGTGAAGCGGCTGATCGAAGATACGCCGATCCTCGCCGACGCTCTTGCCGCCAAGAAGATCGCAATTTCCGGCGGCGTCTACGACATTGCCACCGGCAAGGTGAACTTGATCTGACACGATTGCGCTCGATCTAAGCGGAAGCTGGACCGCTGGATGGAAGATACTCTCGAACGCTGGCGGTCGGAGAAGACCGCTGCCTATCTGTCGAGTGCGGTGGCGGGCGCCGAACGTGATCCGGCCAAGGCGGCTCTGTTCCGCGAGATGGCTGAAGCGGCGGAGACGCAAGCCGGTATTCTTGCCAAGCAGCTCAAGCCGGTACCCGCCTTCGAGCCGTCGCTCAGGTCGCGGCTGACCGTTGGCCTGATCGACATTTTCGGTCCGCGCGCGGTGCGTCACGTCTTGTCGGCGTCGAAAGTGCGCGGCGTCTCGGTCTATCGCGGCAAGATCGAGGAGCAGGACGGTCACCCTTGGCCGACCTCAGCCGAGGAGGTCGGTCGCCGCCACAAATCCTATGGCGGCGGCACACTCAGGGCGGGCGTATTCGGCGTCAATGACGGGTTGGTTTCCAATACCTGCCTGGTCATGGGCGTCGCCGGCGCCGAGGCTGACTCCTCGGTCCTCATCCTCACGGGCGTGGCCGGGCTTCTCGCCGGCGCCTTCTCGATGGCGGCTGGCGAGTTCATCTCCATGCTGTCGCAGAAAGAGATGTTCGAGCATCAAATCTCGCAAGAGAAGGACGAGCTCGAACGCTACCCGGCGGAGGAAGCGGAGGAGCTTGCCCTGATCTATGCGGCGCGCGGCATTCCCATCAAGGAGGCGCGAGACGTCGCCAAGAAGCTGATCGCCAATCCCGAGAAGGCGCTCGACACGCTCGCCCGCGAGGAGCTTGGGCTCAATCCCGACGATCTCGGCTCGCCGACCGGCGCCGCCATCTCGTCCTTCCTTGCCTTCTCGGTCGGCGCGAGCCTTCCCATCATTCCGTTTCTGCTTGGCTTGACCCCCGCCGTCGCCATCGCCGCGGCGATCTCTGGAGCAGCCTTGTTCGTGGTCGGCGCCGTGCTCAGCCTTTTCTCGGGCAAGAGCGCCTTCCTCGGTGGCTTGCGCATGTTCTTGATCGGCAGCGCCGCTGCGGCCGCGACCTATTTCATTGGCTCCTTGTTCAACGTTTCCGGCCTATAAGCGCTCGCTCGCGAAACCTGCGCCATTTATTCTCAAGCCCCGCATTCACCAAGACGGCTGCGCTAACACCGGCGACAACAACGGAACCCAAATTCGCGACGCGCGGTGGCGACTCGCTGCCGCCGCCCGACGATGGCGCCGGCCTAGGCGCTCGCGATCCCGCAGCTTCGGCAGTATCGTGCGCCGACTGCAGAAATTGCGCTGAACGCGGCGACGCGTGCTTAAGCACGGGCGGCAAAATCTAATCCATGCTTAATGCGGCCTTCAGAGTTTGCCGCGACACTCCGGGCAACATCCCGGAGGAACACCCATGCTCATCCGCAAGGTCTCTGTCGCGGCGCTGATCGCCGCCTTCACCTTCGCCACCACGCCGAGCTTCGCCTGCACCGGCATCAGCCTCAAAGCCGGCGACGGCGCCGCCATTCGCGGCCGCACGCTCGGTTCGGCTTCCCCATGCAGTCCAAGGTGATCGTCGTCCCCGCCGGCAAGGAGATGAGCGGCACGCTGCCCGGCGGCGGCAAGGGCCTCATCTATAAGAGCCGCTACGCCTTTGTCGGCGCCAACGCGCTCAACCTTCCCGTGATCCTCGACGGCATCAACGACCAGGGTCTCTCGGTTGGCCTGTTCTATTTCCCGAATTACGCCAAATACACCGACGTCACCGACGAGAATAAGAGCCGCGCGATCGCGCCGCAGGAATTCGGCGTCTGGGCGCTCGCCAATTTCGCCACGGTGGACGAAGTGCGCGAGGCAGTGAAGACCATCGTCATCGTGCCGACGCCCGCTCCCGGCCTCGGCAGCCCGCAAGGCGCGGTCGCCGGCGCGCATTTCTTCCTGCAAGACAAATCCGGCAAGTCGCTGGTGGTCGAGCCGGTCGACGGCACGTTGAAAGTGCATGACGCGCCGCTCGGCGTGATGACCAATGCGCCGACCTATGACTGGCACATGACCAATCTGTCGAACTACGTCAACCTCTCGGTGAATGACATCGACCAGACCAAGGTCGGCGGCGTCACCGTTCCGGCGTTCGGCGCGGGCACCGGCCTGCTCGGCCTTCCCGGCGATTTCACCCCGCCCTCGCGCTTCGTGCGCGCCGTCGTCTACAGCAAGGCGGTGGTTCCCAACCAGACAGCCGAAGACGCGGTGTTCGCCGCATTCCATATCCTGAACCAGTTCGACATCCCCAAGGGCTCGGTGATGAATTCGGCCGTTGGCGAGCCAACCGCCGAGATCACCGAATGGACCAGCGTCGCCGATCTCAAAATCTCCGCTGGTACTTCCGCACGCGTGAGGATCAGTCGATCCGCGTGGTCGATCTGAAACAGGCGCTCGACGCCGCCAAGGGCGAGGTCGCTACCATTGAGATGGAAGCCAGCAGGCAGCCCTATACCAACGTTTCCGGCGAAGCCAAGAAACTCGACACGGCAGCCAACTAAGACACTCAGGAAGCAGGCCGCTTGCGCCGGGCAGTAGCCAACGGTTCGACGCTTCGGCTCATTGGAAGGCCCCGGGGAACCCCTCGGGGCCTTTCGCTTGTCCGCTTCGGAACTTAAACTCTGCCGACTTGTTATCGCGTGGCTCAGCCCAGCGGCTGAGTGTTGGGGCCGGCACCCCCTATCGGCGAATCGGGCGTCTTGCTATGCCGGAGAGGCCGCTGCCCGGAGGACCTAGATGCCGCCCCGCTCGCCCTTCCCCCTGCTCACCACCCCCTCCGATTCCCGCACCGCAACGCTGCAAGGCCTGCTGATCGGCGCCATCGTCATCGCCGGGCTCTATGTCGCGCGCGAGGTGCTGCTGCCATTGGCCCTCGCGATTCTGCTGAGCTTCGTGCTCACCCCGCCGCTGCTTCTGCTCCGCCGCATCAAGGTGCCGCGCGTGCTGGCGGTCGGCATCGTCGTGGCCATCGGCTTCGGCTTCATCTTCGCGCTCGGCTGGTTGATGTCGCGCGAGGCGACCAAGCTCGCCGCCGACCTCCCGAACTACAGCACCACGCTGTCGCAGAAGATCGAGTCGCTGCGCGACAGCACTAAAAAATTCGCAGGTGCTGAAGAAAGCCGGCGACGTGCTGACCGACCTGCAACAGCAGCTCAGCCGGCCCTCCGCCGCGGCGCCGCCCGCGCCGGGCGTTGGCACTCCGGCGTTGAAGCCAGGCGATAAGCCGATCCCGGTCGAGATCAAGGAGCCGAGCCATCCGGCTGGGGCCTGTATCAGACCATCGTCGGCACGCTGCTGCCGCCGCTTGCCACCGCTGGCATCGTGCTGCTGTTCGTCGTGTTCATCCTGCTACAGCGCGAGGATCTGCGCGACCGGCTGATCAGGCTGTTCGGCGGCGCCGATCTCCAGCGCGCAACCTCGACTATGAGCGACGCGGCTACCCGGCTCAGCCGCTATTTCCTGAGCCAGGTGCTGCTGAACTCGACTTATGGCGCGCTGATCGCCGCGGCACTATGGCTGATCGGCGTGCCGAGCCCTATCGCCTGGGGCATCCTCGCCGGGTTGATGCGCTTCGTGCCTTATGTCGGCGCCTATCTCGCCGCCGCGCTCCCCTTGCTGATCGCCGCGGCCATCGATCCCGGCTGGACCACCTTCATCGAGGTGCTCCTGCTGTTCGTCGTCGGCGAGATGACCATGGGGCAGGTGGTCGAGCCGCTCGTATTCGGCCACGGCACCGGCGTGACGCCGATCGCGGTCATCGCCTCGACCGTGTTCTGGACCTGGCTATGGGGCCCGCTCGGTCTGCTACTCGCCATGCCGATGACGGTTTGCCTCGCCGTGCTCGGTCGCCACGTCGAAGGGCTCGAGTTCCTCGACGTTCTGCTCGGCGATGAGCCTGCGCTCACGCCGGCACAGAGCTTCTATCAACGCGCGCTCACCGGCGACGCTGCCGAGGCCACCTACCAGGCGGAGTTTTGCCTCAAGGACCAGAGTCTGGAGACCTATCTCGATCAGGTCGCGCTGACCGGCCTCAAGCTCGCCGAGCGCGATTACGAGCGCGGCGCGATCGATGGCGATCAGGAGGTGAAGATCGCCAACACGGTCAAGGAAATGATGGACAACCTCGCCGATTTCGAGCCGCGCCGCTGGTTCGCCAAGCTTCGCCCGGCGCCCGAGAAGAACGGCAAGGAGAAGAACGGCAAAGACAAGGAGGAAGCGAGCGGTCTTGCCACGCTCGCCGCCGCCGAGAACGGCGTGGACGAGCACGGCAAGCTGCCCGTGGTCGAGCGCAACGAGCTTGCGCCGGGTTGGGTGGTCGACGCACCGATCCTCTCGATCGGCGGGCGTAACGCGCTCGATGCCGCCGCCGCCGACATGTTGGCCGGCGTCTTGAGGAAGCGCGGCCTCGGCGTGAAGGAATACGGGCCCGAGGCGGTCTCGGCAGCGCATATCAGTACGCTCACTGGGACCGAGGCGAAGCTCGTTTGCCTGTCCTATCTCGGCCTCGGCAATGGCCCCGCGCTGATCCGCTATCTGGTGCGGCGCTTGCGGCGCACCCTGCCGCAAGGCACGTTGATCATGGTCTGCTTCTGGGCCGAGGAGGGCGACCAGCTCTCGGTCAAATCGCTGCTCGAGAACACCGAGGCCGACGCCTACGCGACCTCGCTCGCCGAGGCCGTGCAGCTTTGCATGAAGGCCGCCAGGGGCGAGCTGAAGAGCAAGCTTGCCGGAACAGCCGAGCCGGCCGCGCAGGCGGCAGGCGTTGCGCAGCCCGCAACAGCGTCTGCACCCGCCGCCGCGCCTCAGCCAAACGTCGCGCCCGACAAGCCTAAGCGCGAGCCTAAGCGTAAATCACAGAGCGCTGTTGCTTGAAGTCTGCCGTGGCGACGAGCGTGGCGATGATCTTGGCGATCTTCGCGCCGCCTTGCACCGAAGGCTCGATGTCGTTGGCGTAGTCGGCGTCGTCGTTGATGATCAACCTGAGATCGATCACCGGCAGAGCGCGCGAGAACGCCTCGCGCGAGATCACGTCGTTGAACACGCTCAAGCCGGCCGCCGCGATTGCCCGCGTGGTGGGGTCCGGATAGTGCGCCTCGTAGATGGTGCAGACGGCCGTCGGCAGCCTCCGCGCCAGCACGCCGTCGAGCATCGCAGCGTAGCTCTTGCGGAACGCGGCCTTGATCTTGGCGAGCTTGTCGAGAACTTCGGCGACCGAGCGCGCCTTCTCCTCGATCAGCCCCTTCTCTTGCAGCGCGTTATTGCCGCCGACCGAGACGACGAGGTGGGTCGCGTCTTTCGGCATGGCGGCGAGCTGGCCCGCAATGTCGTTGGTGGTCGAGCCGTCCCGCGCGGCGAGGGTGGCGGTTGCGCCCGCGGGCAGCGCCTTGCTGAGCTGCTTGATCACGTCAGGCCCGTCGCCGACATAGGCCTTGTTGTCGAAGATCGAGTCGCCGAGCAGCACGACATTCATGGCTTGGCTCCGCTGCGCGCCAAATCTCTGCATCGCCAGATTGCTTGGAATCTCGAACAGGATATAGCCGGCGAAGAAGATGCCGGCGCCGGCGCCGAACACCGATGGCGAGAAGCCGAGATCCTGGTTCATGTCGAGCGCGGCGAAGCCGACATTGACCCGGTCGAGGAAATTGACCGCGTAGCAGAGGCAAAGAAACGGCAGCAGGCGCCGCCCGGCCTTGGCGATGGCCGATTTCCTCGCCTCGTCTTGGCTCATGCCGCTTTCCCCCAAATCACCTCTAGCATGAGGCGGCGGTAAACAGCGCATGAGCGAAGGCTTCGCGGTCCGCATTGGGGTATCTTGGCCGCGTAAGCAGACTGATTCGAACCGCTCTGGAGGAAACTCAAATGGCGATGACAATGGCACAAGCGTCGGCCGCCATGCGCGAGGCCATGCGCGAGACGATCAAGCGTTATTCGACCTGGTACCTGCTCGAAGGAGTGTTGCTGGTGGTCGCCGGCGTGGTGGCTCTGATCTGGCCCTATGTCGCTTCCGTAGCCCTGATCTTTTTGCTCGGCTGGATCCTCATCATCAGCGGCGTGTTGCAAGGCATCGGCCTGATCGGGGCCAAGGACGTGCCGCATTTCTGGCTACAGCTCGTCTCGGCGGTGCTCGCCATCCTGATCGGCATATTGTTGCTGCGCAATCCGGACGCCGGATTGCTGATCATGACGGTGCTGCTGATCGTCTACTTCTTCGTCGAGGGCATCTCGAAGGTGATCTTCGCGATGAATATCAGGCCCTTCACCGGCTGGCTATGGGTACTACTCAGCGGCGTCATCGGCATTCTGCTTGGCGCCTATCTGTGGGCCAATATGCCGGTGGCATCGGAATGGGTGCTCGGCGTGCTGCTCGGCATCCAACTGATCGTCGAGGGCGTGGCGCTAGCTTATCTCGCCTGGATGGTGCGCTCGAGCTAGCTCCAGAGGCTCGTCATGCCCGGCCGAAGTGCCGGGCATACACGAATTGCAATTCAAGCGTGGGTGGCCAGGGGACAAAGTCTCGCCTATTGTCCGGGCGTCGCCTCGACATAGCGCGAGTAGACCCAGCCGACCTCTGCCGTGGTGGGATCGGTGACTTGCACCCAATTGCCTATGCGGCCGGTCGCGCGGAATTTGGTGCCCTTTTCGGCGACTTTGATGCTTTCCGCGTTAGACGACGGCGCCACCCGCACATTGGCGTAGCCCACCAGCGCGACCCACTCGTCCTTGCCGGCGGGAGGTATTGGCGCCGGCACGACGCCGATGCCCGAAACCGCAACGTCGCTGCCCTCGCTCGGCTCCGCCTCTGCGAGGTCAGCCGGTTCCTCCTGTACGGAAGGTTTGGCGGCGGCGGCGGAGGGTTGCGGCGGCGTTTGTACCGGCACCGCGCCATGATCGGCCCATGCGCTCTTGAGTGCGGCAAGCTTCGCCTCGGCGCCCTCGACCCCGAGCTGTTTGGCGCGCTCGTACCAGATGCGCGCTTCGTTGGGATCGGCCTTGATCCCGTGCGCGCCGATCTTGTCGATATATTCCTGGTCGTAGGTGGCCGCGAGCATCAGCGCCGCCTCGCCGCTACCCGCTTCGGCGGCGCGCCGGAAATAAGCCCGTGCCCCGGCGAAATAGCCGACATCGATCATCTTCTGGCCGTGAGCGATGAGGTCTTCGACGCGGCTGCTCTCGTCGGCGCGGAGGATCAGAGCGGACTTGGGGTCAGGAGCGATGTCGACCCGAGTCGAGGCGGATGCGAGGATCGTGCCGTCCGCCGCCATCAACTCGACGCGGAGATCGGACGAGCCGGTCGCCGTGTTCGGCAGCTTGAGCCTGAGATCGCCGATCTCGTCCGGCGTCAAATTCCATTCTGAGGCGCCATAGGGCCGACCTTGCGAGAAGGAGGCGCCCTCGGGCATCGCGCGGATGGCGATGACGCTCCGTGCCGGCAGTGCGTCGGCTGAATTGATGGTGATGTCGAAGGCGAGCTCGTCGCCGGTCTTGGCCACGATCCGGCCAGGCGCGGTCAGAGCGATATCGGCCTTCGGCTGTTCGGCCTGGGGCTCGATCTGTAGCGCCGGCGCAACGGCGACCGAAGCCTGCTGGCTGTCGATGAATTGCTCGTGATCGAAAACGATCGGCGTCCGGTCGGACCCCGGCATTCTGATCGCGCCCTGCCACATCAGCGCGAGGATGATCGCGGTCGGCACCAGCGAGACGAGCATCGAGGCGAACAGGAGACCGCGGTTGGAGGATCCCGCGCGGGCGCGCGGCGGGACGATCCCCGGCATCACCGGGGGATCGGCGGGCGGGCGGCCAGGGCCGTCGGCCCCGCCCCCGTTCGTTTGCGCCTCGGGAGCGAAGCGCTCGGCCATGGTGGTTGGGGTCGGCTCCGGTTGCGGCTGCGGCGCCGCGGCCGCCAGCCGCTCGGTCAGGCTTCCGGACCTGACGATGATGTCGGACTGACTGAGCATGAAACCCTCCTACGCATCACAAACAGAGAGTCGGGGGACGGATGCGATCCGTTAGTTCTGGTTCTGGCTTTGGCTCTGACGCCCCTTGTTCCATTCGATGAAGGCGCGGAACAGATCGGCGCGTTCCGCGTCCGAGATCGGCGTCTCGCGCGGGCCGTTCGCCTGGGCGAGGAAGGCATCGAAATGATTGCGCTCGGCGGTATTGGTCGAGGACTTGGCGCGGTCGATCCAGCTTTGCGCGAGCGGTGAGCGATTCCAGCCTTCGAGCGTCGCGGCGAAATTCACCTCGCGCCATTTCGGATGACGCGGAGCGTTCAGGAACGCATCGAAGTTCGAGAAAAAGCGGTTTACGAATTTGGCGATCTTGTCGTAGCGCACGGAATCGCGCGGCCAGTTGAAAGAGACGAGCACGGCGCAAACCGAGACGGTGTCGACGCGTCCCCCTTGCGGCACCAGCTCCGGATAATCGTCATGGGTGAGCGTCGCCGGATAATAGCTGTCCTCGAGCTCCTTGGCGTAAGGCACCGCCAGCAGCTTGAGCCCGCGCGTATCTTTGATGTTGGCGAGCGCCGGGGCGGGCTTGCCCGTCACCACGATCGACGCGGCGATCTCACCCGATTTTAGCTTTTGGATCGCGTCGGCGTCGCTGAGATGCATCTCTCTGGCTTCGATGCCGAGCGCTTCGAAGACGAGGCGGCCGGTGATCTCGGTGCCGCTTCCATCCGCGCCGAAATTCACCGCCTTCCCTTGCAGCTCATGAATGTCGTTCACGTCGGAACGCACCAAGATGTGCATCTCCTCGTTGAAGAGCTTGGCGATATAGGCGACCTGGTCGATGAAGTTGGCGCCGAGCTCGCCGGTCTTGGCATAATGCTTGAGGATATTGGCCTGCGTGATCCCCATGTCGACGCCGCGCAGGAACAGCACGTCCTTGATGTTCTGCTCTGGTCCCTTGCCCACCATGGGCAGGACGCGCAGCGCATTGCCGTCATCGAGCACGTCGGCGATGTCTTGCACGATGGCGAGATCGGTACCGCTGGCGCTGCCGGCCATGATCGTCACCACGTTCTCGTTCATGCGTGCGCGGATAGTTTCGCGCGTCTGAGGGGTGGTAACGCTATCCGGCTTGGCGATGTCCTTGGCGCGAGGTGCCGCCACGGCGGCGCACGCGATCAGGCAGAAGTCCCACTGCGAGGGCAATACGCATGACCAGTTCCCTCATTTTAAGCGCGCCTCATCCACGCAGGCCGGCCCCGCTCGAGCGCGCGAGAGCGGGGCGGCACAGGTCGCAGCAACTACGAGTGATTTCCGGGAGTGCGGGGTGGCTACTTAAGCCTAGCGCGACAGTTCCCCCGGCCGTGCTGCTATTCCTGTTGCGAAAGATGGAACGTGATAATTTGACTACAGTCAAGTAGTCGTATGCAGCGGCACAACAATAACACCTTCCTGCCGCGAATCTGACCCAAAGTAACTCGAATCAGTCAAGAATAAGGCTGCCGCAAACTATGCAGCAGCCGACGAAAACTTAATAGATACAGAATATAAGCTGTATCGATTGATGTAAATCATGCGCAGACAACCTGCGCTCTCCCGACAGCGTGCGAGGCTAATGCTCAACGTCATCGGCCGCCCAAGGTTCCCCATTCGGTGCAGCGATTGGACCGTGGCGCGTCTAATTTTTCGATAGGCTCAGCCTGCCCGATCCCCTCCGGCTCGTGACGGTGACGGAGAGGCGATTGCCGCTTTTGATGATAACGACGCTGCCACGTTCTCCATTAGTTTCGACCCAACCGGAGTAGCGATTGCCGCCCGAAGCGTTCACACGTCCCGACACATCGTAGCGGCCGGTGTCAGTCGTGCACTGCGATGAGACCTCGAAGGAGGCCCCGCCAACCTTGGTGAATCTCGCCCGGCACCGGACAGCATCGGCGTTGCCGCGATGGCTGATGGTACCCGAGCCGCTCCACGATCCCGCGATTGTGGCGGGTGCCGCCAGAGCCGGGTCGAACGCGGCGCCCAGGGCGATCAGCGACAAGATCAGAAGGATGCGCATGGGAAATCTCCCCCTCGTCGAAGACAGGACTGAGGATCGAGAACGCGGGCGAACCCTCCCGGGTCCATCGTACGCGCCTTTCGCCGCACCCCCTTGCCCACACTTATCGGCCGTGAGCCGCTTCCACGCCACTAATCCGCGTCCATTTTCAGCGCGGCGATGAACGCCTCCTGCGGGATATCGACGCGGCCGAAGCTGCGCATCTTCTTTTTTCCCGCCTTCTGCTTGTCGAGCAGTTTGCGTTTGCGGGTGATGTCGCCGCCATAGCATTTGGCGGTGACGTCCTTGCGCATGGCGCTGATGGTCTCGCGCGCGATTACCTTGCCGCCGATCGCCGCCTGGATCGGGATCTTGAACAGATGCCGTGGAATCAGGTCCTTGAGCTTCTCGACCATGGCGCGGCCCCGCATCTCGGCGCGGCCGCGATAGACGATCACCGACAGCGCATCCACCGGCTCGTCATTGACGAGCAGCGCCATCTTCACCAAGTCGCCTTCCTCGTAGCCGATGATGTGGTAGTCGAACGAGGCATAGCCGCGCGAGATCGACTTGAGGCGGTCGTAGAAATCGAACACCACCTCGTTCAGCGGCAACTCGTAGACGAGCATGGCGCGCGAGCCGGCATAGGTCAGGTTCTGCTGCCGACCGCGCCGGTCCTCGCAGAGCTTCAACACCGAGCCCAGATGCTCGTCGGGCACCAGGATGGTCGCCTCGATCCACGGCTCCTCGATCTTGGCGATCTTCTGCGGCTCGGGCATGTCGGCCGGATTGTGCAGCTCCTTCACGCTGCCGTCGGTGAGATGCACGCGGTAGATGACGCTCGGCGCGGTGGCGATCAGGTCGATATTGAACTCGCGCTCGAGCCGCTCGCGGATGATCTCGAGATGCAACAGCCCGAGGAAGCCGCAGCGGAAGCCGAAGCCGAGCGCGGCTGAGGTCTCCATCTCATAGGTGAAGCTCGCATCGTTCAGCCGGAGCTTGCCGACCGCCTCGCGCAAATTCTCGAACTCGGATGCATCGACCGGGAACAGGCCGCAGAACACCACCGGCTGCGCCGGCTTGAAGCCGGGCAGGGGAGTTTCCGCCGGGTGCTTTTCCTCGGTGACGGTATCGCCGACCCGGGTATCGGCCACCTGGCGGATCGAGGCGGTGAAGAAGCCGATCTCTCCCGGCCCGAGCCTGTCGCGCATTTCCTGCTTGGGGCGGAAGATACCGACGCGATCGATCTGATACGCTCCGCCGGTCGCCATCAGCCTGATGCGCTGGCCCTTGGTCAGCATGCCGTCGAAGATGCGCACCAGTACGACGACGCCGAGATAGGCATCGTACCAGCTGTCGACGAGCAGCGCCTTGAGTGGCGCCTTGGCGTCGCCCTTGGGGGAGGGGAGGCGGTGCACGATCGCCTCAAGCACCTCCTCCACGCCCTTGCCGGTCTTGGCGGAGATTTCCAGTGCATCATGCGCGTCGAGCCCGATCACGTCCTCGATCTGCTGGCGCACCCGGTCGGGCTCTGCCGCCGGCAGGTCGATCTTGTTCAGGACCGGCACCACCTCGTGATTGTTGTCGAGCGCCTGATAGACATTGGCGAGCGTCTGCGCCTCGACGCCTTGCGTGGCGTCGACCACGAGCAGCGACCCTTCGCAGGCGGCCAGCGAACGGTTCACCTCATAGGCGAAATCCACATGGCCCGGCGTGTCGATCAGGTTCAGCTCGTAGAGCTGCCCGTCCTTGGCGCGATAGTCGAGGCGCACGGTCTGCGCCTTGATGGTGATGCCGCGTTCCCGCTCGATATCCATGGAATCGAGCACCTGCTCCTTCATCTCCCGCGCCGTAAGCCCGCCGCAGAGCTGGATCAGGCGGTCTGCCAGCGTCGACTTGCCGTGGTCGATATGGGCGATGATGGAGAAGTTGCGGATGCGTGAGAGAGGCGTCGTCTCGAATAGACTCATGCGCGGCTTGGTAAGGGGGGAAGCCCCAAAGGGTCAAGCAGGCGTTCAGCAAATGCGGCGAAAAGGTGAGACGAAGCGCCCTATTGTGGTAGCGGTTGGGTTCTAGAAAGTGCGGCTTCTGGAGAACCACAAACCCACGGAGGCATCCCGATGCTGAAGAAAATCATGTTTGCCGTTGTCGCCACCGCTTTTGTTGCCGCCACCGCGCTCCCATTCCAGGTCGCGCCGGCCGCCGCTGAGGCGATGACCTGCAAGGCCGCCGCCAAGGCGCAATTCCCGAGCGATCGGAAGGCCCGCCACGACTTCAAGAAGTCCTGCAAGGCCGCTTGGAAGGCCACGCAGAAGGCCTAAAGATCTCAGCTTGCCGTCGTCAACTGTCGAAGAAGGGGGCCGCTTTTGGCCCCTTTCTTATGTTCTGCCGGCAGGGGGGACCCCTCTCAGGGGGTCAAATGAGCGTCCCCGCGTTAACATTTGACGGATCAATCGAATAGCAAAGGCGTTTCATCAAATAGGCGAACGGCGGAAGTTCGGAGTTGACGAAGCCGCCAAAGCTGGGGCTTTATCGGCCCGCGTAACGTTGTGTTGCAACCAACGGGAGTAAGCTTATGCTTAAGAAAGTGTTTTTGGCTGCGGCCGCGGCCACGATTCTGGCTGGTGCTACTGCGACTATGGCCACGGCTCCGGCCCAAGCCGGCAAGAGCGGCTGCCACAAGGCCGCGAAGGCGCAATACCCCACCGATCGTAAGGCGCGGAAGGCATATAGGAAGGCCTGCAAGGCGGAATACAAGGCTATGAAGAAGGCAGGCCAGCCGACTACTTGACGATTCAAGGCGTTTCCGGGACCCGCGGGCCTTCCGCGGGTCCCTTCTTTTTGCCGGGTCAGATCCCGGCGTACCACTCGTAGCCGAGATCTTCCCAAAAGCCGCCGCGGCCGCCGCGGATTGCTGCGATCTCGTCCACCGCTTCGATCCTCATCACATATTTTGCCATCTTGTAGCCGAGCTGGCGCTCGACCCGGAGCCTTAACGGGGCTCCGTGGGGAACCGGTAACGTCTGGTCGTTCATCTCGTAGGCGAGGATGGTTTGCGCGTGGAACGCATCGACGAGCGCAATCGACTGGTAATATTTGCCGTCCTCGGTGCCGGTCCCGCCGAGATCGTCGGCGCAATAGAACACGATGTAGCGCGCGTCAGGCTTGAGCTTCGCTGTCTCGAGCAGAGCGCTGAGCGGTACACCCTTCCATTTGCCGATGCAGCTCCAGCCCTCGACGCAGTCGTGCCGGGTGATCTGCGTGCGCGATGGCATGGCGCGGAGATCGGCAAGCGACAATTCGAGCTTCTGTTCGACCAGGCCGCCCACGATCAGCTTCCAGTCGGCGAATCCATTCGCCACGTGGACCTTGTAGGCTGGGTCATCCGGATTGGTCGAGCCGTTGGCCTTGAAATCGCGCGAGATCTCAGCCTCGCTATATTCGCGTGCCAGCGCTTGCGGCGAGAGGATCGCGCGCTGGGTGACACGGGTCAGCGTCTCCGCCGAATCGAGAATGCGCCTGACCCAGGGCTGGTCCGAGAGATTGTCGCAGCCGCCGAGCAGCATGGTGCCCGCCGCGGCAAGTCCGCGCCCGAGGAAGCCGCGCCGGTCGAGACCCCGCTTGTCGTTCATGGCTTTTCCTCGGCGGGTTCGATCACGTAGCGGCCTGTGACCATCGAGCGGAGATTGTTCCAGACGCCCGAGATCAGCACCATGAGGAGATGCACCACGACGAAGATCACGATGAAGCTCGCAGAGATGAAATGGATGGTCCGCGCCGTCTGCCTGCCGCCAAGTACATCGAGCAGGAGGGGGAGGGCGGCGTCCATCCCGGGCGACATGGCAAGACCGGTCACTAGCATCAGCGGCAGAAGGATCAGCGCGATGAAGAGATAGCTCAGCTTTTGCAAAACGTTGTAGCGCTTGGCCTCATCGCCTTTGGGGAATCTGAGCCGCGCATGCTCGGCGATGGAGGCGCCGATATGCTTAAGCTCATTACCGGTGGGCGCAAGATCGCGGCGGAGATGCCCGCTGCCGAGGCTCCACAGCAGATAAGCCAGACCATTGAACAGGAACAGCCAGGCGAAGAAGAAGTGCCAACGCCGCCCCATGGAGAGATCGCGATGGCCAGGCAGCGTCACCGACCAAGGAAAGCCGCGGTCCTGATAGCCAGAGTTCTCATCACCCGCGAGTCCGAACACGCCGGTGGTGTCGAATTGCCAGCCGAACAGCGTTGTGACGCCCTTGACGCTGTCCCCCTCTTGCACGGGGCCCATGGCCATGATCGGATCGCTGAAGTCGGACTTCGCGCCGATATAGAGCGCGGGATGGGCGTTGAAGATCTGCAAGCCGCTCATCAGTAGCACGAGCAGCACGAGCGCGTTGACCCAGTGGGTGATGCGCACCGTGCCCGAATGCCGATAGATGACTTCGCGCTGCTTCATGCTGGCTCAGTTACGGGGCATCGTCGCGTGCGGATGCATGCGCATCACGAATGCGGCTTGCCCCAGATCTCGGCGAGCCGCTGCGCGCGGCCGCAGCCCCATTTGTAGTATTTGTAGCTCACCGGATTTTGGTTGTGATAATCCTGGTGGTAGTCCTCCGCGGCCGTGAAGGTCGTCGTCGGCTTGATCTCGGTCGCGACCTTTTGCTTGAAGCGCGCGGCAATCTCCTCCTTGGTCGTCTCCGCCAGCTTCTTCTCCTCGTCATTGTCGAAGAAGATCGCGCGTGTGATAGGCGGGGCCCTTGTCGCAGAACTGGCCGTCCGGATCGAACGGGTCGACGTTCTCCCAATAGTGGTCGAGCAGCTTGGCGTAGGTGACCTTGCCGGGGTCGTAGGTTACCTTGACCGCCTCCAGATAGCCCTCATGGTCGCCATAGGTCGGGTTCGGCTTGGTGCCGCCGGCATAACCGGAGACCGTCTCGGTGACGCCGTCGACCTCGTCAAAGGCGGCCTCCATGCACCAGAAACAGCCGCCGGCGAAGATCGCCGTCTCTGACGACGCAGCCCGGCCGGGCTCGGGGCCAGAGCCGGCGGCAAGTGCGGCAAGCAAGAGGGCGGCGGCCGCCGCTACAATCCATCGCGCGATCATGGAGGTCTCCAGGTTGAATCTTGCCGCGGAGCATAAGAAGGCCCGGGAAGCCCGCAAAGTGGCTCTCGCGCGACCGTGAAATGAATTGATGCTTGGGTTGCGCCTATAAGCGCTTGGGAAGGCTTGGGCGTTTGGGCTATTCAGGGGCCATGCAGCAGCCACTCTCTTCGCCTTTGAGCGCCATCAAGCCGGCCTACGACGTCGTGGTGATCGGCTCCGGTTATGGCGGCGGCGTCGCCGCCTCGCGGCTGTCGCGCACGGGCCAGCTTGTGTGCGTGATCGAGAAGGGCAAGGAGTTTCCGACCGGCTCCTTCCCCAGCCGCTTGCCCGAACTCAGGCGCGAGCTGCAATTGAACGGCGGCAAGATGCGCTCGGGCTCGCGCACCGGCCTGTTCGACTTCAGGCTCGGCGCCGACATTCATGTGCTGGTCGGCTGCGGCCTTGGCGGCGGCTCTCTGATCAATGCGGGCGTGGCGCTGAAACCCGATGCCCGGGTCTTCGCCGACCCGGCCTGGCCTGATGAACTCTCCGCCGACGGTCTGCTCGAGCTTGGCTTCAAGCGAGCGGCGTCGATGCTTCGGCCCTCGAGTTATGCCAACGCCTCCGAACTCACCAAATATCGCGCGCTTCAATCGGCAAGCGCCGCGTTCGGCGTGCCGCCGGTCGCCGCGCCCGTGGTGGTGAGCTTCGAGGACGTCGTCAACCCCGCGGGAGTGGCACAACCTGCCTGCACGCTGTGCGGCGATTGCTGCTCGGGCTGCAACGTGGGGGCCAAGAACACGGTCGCCATGACCTATCTCCCCGACGCCAAGGCGCACGGCGCAGAGATTTTCACCGAGCTCAGCGTCACTCATGTCGCCAAAGGTGAGGGGGGCTGGCGCGTCCACTTCGCGCCGTCGGACGCAAAGGACGCGGCGCCGAGCGTCGTCGATGCGAAGACCGTCGTGCTCGCCGCCGGCACGCTCGGCTCGACCGAGATCCTGCTCAGGTCGCGCGAGCGCGGGCTCGGTCTCTCCGACCGGCTCGGCGATGGCTTCTCCGCTAATGGCGACATCATAGCCTTTGCCCTTGGCGGTAGAGAACGCGTGAACGGCATCGGCGTCGGCTTCCCCTCGAAATTCGACGGCGACGTCGTGGGCGCCACCGTAGCCGGTCAGATCGAGCTTCCCGACGATCATGATCTCGATCGCTCCATGATCCTGCAGGAAGGTGTGCTGCCTTCGGCGCTCGCCCCGCTGCTGCCCGTGTTTTTCATCGCCGGCGGCAGGCTGCTCGGCGCGGCGCAAAGCCTGATCAAGGGCGTGTATCAGGGCCCGCTATCGCATCTGCATACCTTCTTCGTCGTGTCGCATGACGACGCGAACGGCCGCATCAGCCTCGACAATGGCGCCGCACAGGTGCATTGGCCCGGCGTCGGCGATGGGCCGGTCTATGCAAGGGTCGACGCCGCGCTCACCAAGGTGGCCGCTGCCGTCGGCGCCCGCTATATCAAGAGCCCACTTGCGGCCACCAATATGGGCACCAAGCCCGCCACCGCGCACCCGCTTGGCGGCTGCGGCATGGGGCAGAATGCGGGCGAAGGCGTGGTGAACCACAAATGCCAGGTTTTCGACGGGTTGGCCCAAGAATCCACTCATTCCGGCCTTTACGTCTGCGACGGCTCGGTGATTCCGCGCTCGATCGGCGTCAATCCGCTGCTCACCATCACGGCGCTTACCGAGCGGGCCATGGTGCATCTTGCCCGGGACCACAATCTGGGGTTCGATGCTAATCCACGGGTCCGCCAGGAGGCGGAGCGAGCGTTGACGTGAGGGTACCCTGACCATGGCGGGCCGCTGGCTCAAGGGTCTTGGGATTGCAGCGGCGGGCGCGGCGCTTCTGCCCGCAGCCGGGGGCTTAGTCTTTGCCGCCACGCGCACCGCCCCTTGCGACCGCACCGAGCTTACGGCTTCGATCGGCGGCGTTCAGCCATCTCCGCGGCATGCCTCCGCTCTCGATCGCCTCACTATCGTGCTCGTCGGCGATACTGGCTTCAACCCGACCGACGCCAAGGTCGAGCCGGGCGGCGTGCGCAAAGGCAAGAAGCTCACGAGCTTCTCCGACACGCTTGCCGGGATCTCCAGCGAGGTCGACGGCGATCTCGCCTTCATCAATCTCGAGACCGTCGTCACCGATCGCAACGATCTCGCGCCGGAAGGGAAGGGCAAGGGCGCGTTTCATTTCCGCAGTCACCCGGCCGCGCTGAAAGCGCTGATCGATGCGGGCTTCAATCTGTTCTCGCTCGCCAATAACCATTCCTACGACTACGGCCCGCAAGGCGTCGAGGAGACGCTCTACCATGTCGCCGTGGCCAACGCCGAGAAGGCCATCGCCTATACCGGCATCGGCAGCAATTTCGATGAGGCAATCCATCCCGGCTGCATCGACCTCGACGGCACGCGCATCGCCTTTTCGGCGATCGGCATCATGACCGGCGATCAGCCGCAATATCGCGCAGGGCCGAACAAGCCTGGGCAGGCCTCCTATCGCGATCGCGCCGACTTCGAGGCGACCGTGGACAAGCTCACCGCCATGCCGGCCGACTACCGCATCCTCTCCATCCATTACGGGCTCGAAGGTCGCGTCGAGCCCGACGAGCGCCAGCTCGCCGACTGGCGAACCTACGCGGCGGAACAGAAGAATATCGATCTCATTCTCGGCCACCATCCGCATGTGGTCCAAGGCGTCGAGCTCGACGGCAAGTCGCTGATCTTCTACGGGCTCGGCAATTTCCTGCATCCCGGCACCGCCGAAATGTCGCGCTTCGGCATGTGCCGCGATTACGGGCTGATGGCGAAACTGCATCTGGCGCGAATCGACGGCGCCTGGCGCCCGGAGGCCATCGAGGCGATCCCGCTCACCAATACGCAAGAGAAGCCCGAGCCCCTAGCCGCAGCGGAGGCAACTAAGCGCATCTATGTGCTCAATCATCTCGCGGCGGGGCTCGACGACGAGAAGGGCGCGAAGGGCGTGCGCTTCACCCCGCAAGCCGACGGCTCTGGCCTTTATTGCGCGGATGGTGCGGCCGGACTCGGCGGAACGCTCGGCAATTTGTGCCAGGGCTGGCAGCAGGCGGGCGAGCCCGACAAGAAGCTTGCCAGCAAGATCGCCGCCGCCTGCGAGGACAAGCCGTTCTACGGCAAGCCGTCTTTGGTCAAGCGCCGCGTACCGCAACAGCGGCGGGGTCCAGCCGGCATCTTCCCCTTCGGCGGTCCGTTCTAGCGCCGTCATTGCCGGGCATGACGGGTGGGAGAAGTATTAGCCGCGCAACTCGCCGCCGGTCGCCTTTTGCACCGCCGCGACGATCTTCGCCGCCACCGCCTCGATCTCGGCATCGGTCAGCGTCTTGTCGCGCGGCTGCAGCGTCACCTCGATCGCCAGCGACTTCTTGCCCTCGGGCACGCCTTGACCGGTGAACACGTCGAACACCCGTACCTCCGAAATCAGCCCGCGGTCGGCGCCCTGCGCGGCGCGGAGCACGTCGCCCGCTTCGATGTCGCCGCCCAGCAAAAAGGCAAAGTCGCGCCGGACTGGCTGAAGGTCTGAGGCATCGAGCGCTTTGCCTGCGCCTTTGCGCTTGGACGGCGGAACATTGTCCAGATAGAGCTCGAAGCCCGCGATCGGGTGATCGATGCGCAGCGTCTCCAGCAGATCGGGATGGAACTCGCCGAACGCACCGAGTAGCGTCTTTGGCCCGAGCTTGAGCACGCCGGAGCGACCGGGATGGAACCATGACGGCGCCTCGCGCGTCACCGTCAGGCTCGCCTGGTCGGTGCCGAGCGCCGCAAGCGCGGCAACCGCATCGGCCTTGGCGGCAAAAACGTCAGCGTCAGGGGCTTCGCCGGACCAATATCGACCCGAGCCGATGAGCGCAGAGCGGCCGAAGCGAACGCCGGCCACGCTCGTGAACTGATCCTCGGGAAGAGCGCCCCGATAGGCTTGCCCAAGCTCGAACAGGGCGCCATCGGTGAAGCCCCTGTCGCGATTTCGCTTCGCGGCGGTGATCAGCCCCGGCAAGAGCGAGGGGCGCATCTGCGCCAGCTCCGTCGAGATCGGGTTGCTCAGCGTGAGCTCGGCCTGCCCGCCGCCGAACAATTTCGCCTCTTCCGGCGGGATGAACGACCAGGTCACCGCTTCGACCAATCCCCGTGCCGCCAGCAGGCGCCGCGTCAGTCTTTGTCTCCGCTGCGCCTCGGTGAGCACCGGCTTGGTCACGCCGGCCTCGCGCGTCATCGGCGTCGCCGGTACTTTGTCCACGCCCGTGAGCCTGACCACCTCCTCGACCAGATCGGCGGGGCCGGTGATGTCAGGCCGCCACGACGGCGGCGCGGCCTTCACCTGCTTGCCCTTGCCGTCGAGCGAGATGCCGAGCGCGGCGAGCAGGCGCTTGATGTCGCGATGCTCCAGCTCGAGCCCGCTCAGGCGCGCGACCAAGTCGAGATCGAATTTGAACGGCTTGTTGGTCTTGGGCGGCTTGCCGGCCACGGTGATTTTGCTGGCCATGCCGCCGCAAAGCTCGAGGACCATCTCTGTCGCAAGTTCGAGCCCCGGCACGACGAAATCCGGATCGACGCCGCGCTCGAATTTAAATCGCGCGTCCGACACGATGGCGAGCTTTCGCCCGGTGCGCGCCGTGCGCTTCGGATCGAAATAGGCCGAACTCGATGAAGACATTGGTGGTCGCGTCCGTGACGCCGGTCTCCTCGCCGCCAATCACCCCGCCAAGCCCGAGCACGGCGCGGTCGTCTGCGATCACGCACATTTCGGCGTCCACCTCGTAGCTCTTGCCGTCGAGCGCGAGGAACTGCTCGCCCTTCCGGCCGAGCCGCGCGCGGATGGCGCCGCTGAGCTTGTCGGCGTCATAGACATGCAATGGGCGGCCGCGGTCGTAGGCAATGTAATTGGTGATATCGACCAGGGCGTTGATCGGGCGAAGGCCGATAGCCTTCAGCCTGCGCTGGAGCCAGTCGGGGGAGGGGCTGTTCTTCACTCCGCGCACCAGCCGCCCGGCGAAGACTGGGCAGGCGTCGGCGGTCGCCTTGTCGAATTCGAGCGCGATCGGGATCGGATTGGGAAAGCTGCCTTTGACCGGCTTGACCGTGTCCTTCTTCAGCTTGCCAAGCTCGGCAGCGGCGAGATCGCGGGCGATGCCGCGCACGCCGAGGCAATCTGGCCGGTTCGGGGTGATGGCGACCTCGATCACCGCATCGTCAAGGCCGAGCGCGGTGGCGGCGGAGCTGCCGACCTTGGTCTTCGGATCGAGCTCGATAATGCCGCTATGCTCCTCGGAGAGCTCAAGCTCCCTCTCTGACAGCAGCATGCCGTTCAACTCGACGCCCCTGATCTTGGCCTTGGTCAGCGTGAGATTGATGCCGGGCACGTAAGCGCCCACCGGGGCGAACACGCCCTTCATGCCGGCGCGCGCGTTAGGCGCGCCGCACACGACCTGTAAGCGCTCGGTTCCGGTATCGACCTCGCAGACTTGGAGCTTGTCGGCGTTGGGATGCTTCTCGCATTTCACCACTTCCGCCACGTGGAAGGACTTGAACGCAGTCTTCGGGTCGAACACCTCCTCGACCTCGAGCCCGATGCGGGTCAGCGTCTCACCAATCTCATCCACGCTTGATTTCGTGTCGAGATGCTCCTTCAGCCATGCCAGCGTGAACTTCATGGCCTAGGACAAACCAGCGGCGAAGGTGGGAATGGCGAGCGGCGGGAAGCCGTAATGCTTCAGCCAGCGCAGATCGCCGGCGAAGAAGGCGCGCAAGTCGGGCATGCCGTATTTCAGCATGGCGATGCGGTCGATTCCCAAGCCGAAGGCGAAGCCCTGATAGCGCTCCGGATCGAGGCCGACATTGCGCAACACATTCGGATGCACCATGCCGCAACCCAAAATTTCGAGCCACTGGTCGCCTTCGCCGATCCTGATCTCGTCGCCCACCTTGGCATAGCCGATATCCACCTCCATCGACGGCTCGGTGAAGGGAAAGTGGCTGGCGCGGAAGCGCATCTTGACTTGCGGCACCTCGAAGAACGCCTTGCAGAATTCCTCCAGGACCCATTTCAGATGGCCGAGATGCGTCTCCTCGTCGATCACCAGCCCCTCGACCTGATGGAACATCGGCGTATGCGTCTGGTCCGAATCGCAGCGATAGACGCGGCCCGGCGCGATGATGCGCAGCGGCGGCTTCTCGCGCAACATGGTCCTGATCTGCACCGGGCTCGTATGCGTTCGCAGCACCGCGCGCGAGCCGTCAGGAGCTTCCGGGAAATAGAACGTGTCGTGGTCCTGCCGCGCCGGGTGCTCGGGCGGGATGTTCAGCGCGGTGAAATTGTTGAAGTCGGTCTCGATGTCGGGACCCTCGGCGATCGAGAATCCCATATCGGCGAAGATCTCGGTGATCTCGTCGGTCACCTGGCTCACCGGATGAATGCGGCCCTCGGCGAGCGGCCCGAGCCGAACGGGGAGCGTGACGTCGGCGCGCTCGAGCGCAAGCTTCTCGACGGTGGCCGTCCTGGAGAGCTCGGCGCGCCTCGCCTCGAGCGCCTCGCCGATGGAGGTCTTCAGGCTGTTGACCACCTGGCCATAGGCCTTGCGCTCCTCCGGCGGTAGTGAGCCGAGCGCCTGCATCAGCTCGGGGATGCGGCCCTTGCGCCCGAGCGCGGCGATGCGGACCTCTTCCAGCTTGTCGAGGTCCGAGGCTTCCGCGATGGCGTGAAGCAACTCGGTCTTGAGGCTGTAGAGCTCCAGCGCGCTCATGGCTAAGGCTCCAGAGGCTAGGGCCTAGCCCCGCGCAGCAGAGGCAGCCTCGACAAGGCCCTTGAAGGTTGCGGGCTCATGCACGGCGATATCGGCAAGCACCTTGCGGTCGAGCTCGATCCCGGCCTTCTTCAGCCCGTCGATCAGCCGGCCATAGGTGAGGCCATTCTCGCGCGCCGCGGCGTTGATGCGCTGGATCCACAGCGCGCGGAAGGTGCGCTTCTTCACCTTGCGGTCGCGATAGGCGTATTGGCCGGCCTTCTCGACAGCCTGCTTGGCGACGCGGATGGTATTCTTGCGGCGGCCGTAATAGCCCTTGGCCTGCTTGATCACCTTGCGGTGGCGGGCATGGGAGGTAACGCCGCGTTTCACACGGGACATGTCGGTGCTCCTTCGAGTTGAGGTCTCGCCTTAGCCCCTAGCGGGAATAAGGGAGGAAGTTCTTCTTCACGATCTTGGCGTCTTCGTCGGACAGAACCATGGTCCCACGCGCGGTCCTGATGAACTTGGTGGGACGCTGGATCATGCCGTGACGCTTGCGCGAGGCCTGGCATTTCACCTTGCCGCTCGCCGTGACTTTGAAGCGCTTCTTGGCACCGCTCTTGGTCTTGAGCTTGGGCATTTGGCTTCCTTGGTTTGAACCCCAGCCATGGGCCTTTGAAATGGCCAGAGGGCAGGGGAAGAGGTTGTTTGAAAGCATGCGAGCCGCCACGGCATGCCCTGCCGGGCGGCTCCTTCAGTGGCGCGTTATAGGGTGCATTTGGGCGGAAATGCAAGGGCTAGGGGAAAAGAGTCTGGCTCCCTTAACCACGAGGCTTAAGCCGGATTTAGGACGGCCCGGCTATTCAGGATGCGACTGCCTGCCGGAGCCCGTGCATGTCGCTTTCGTCTATCAAGCGTCTCACTAAGTGGTACGCGCGGCAAAGCCGCATGGTGCGTGACCTGATCGTCATGGGCGCGATCGGCCTGCCGCTTTATCTGCTGGCGGTCTGGTACGACTCGCTCGACAAGTTTCTGGCGTTCACCAACGAGCCGCAAAGCGACGCCATCGACTGGCTCGTTATCCTTTTTGTATTTCTTGGGGTAGCCGCCAAAATCTATTCGGTTCGGCGCACCATCGACCTCCGCCGTGAGGTCGTTGCGCGGCGCAAGGCGCAGGCCGAAGCGCATCAGATGGCGCGCCACGACGTCTTGACGGGCCTTCCCAATCGCCGCCGCTTCATCGAGGATTTCAACAGATCGACCGAGTATTTGCCGGCCGGCGAAGCCTGCGCGCTGTTTGTTCTCGATCTCGATAACTTCAAGCCGATCAACGACGTCTATGGGCACAGGCTGGGCGACGAAGTGCTGAAGGTGGTCTCGCACCGCCTGACGCAGATCGCCGAAGGTGCCTCGGTGGCGCGTCTCGGCGGTGACGAGTTCGGTGTAACCATGCGCTACCGAGCCGGCAGTGACGCGCCTGAGCGCCTGGCGCGCCAGATCGTTCACGAGCTTTCGCGGCCGATCCAACTCGCCGCTCTATCGCTCCAGGTCGGCGCCAGCGTCGGTGTCGCGACCTGCGATTCAATGGGATGTGGCGATACCGACATGGACAACATGGCCGTGCGCGACGGCGGCGCGGTCGAGACCATGCTCCGCCGCGCCGACATGGCGATGTATTGGGCGAAAGCCGATGGACGCGGCCGCTACCGATTCTTCGATCGCAGCATGGACGATAAATTGCGTCAGCGTGTGGAGCTCGAATCCCAGATCGGCGGCGCAATCACTTTAGGCCAGATCGTGCCCTATTATCAGCGGATCGTTCGCCTCGAGGACGGCGAGACCATCGGCTTCGAGGTACTTGCCCGTTGGGTGCATCCGCAGCGCGGCGTGCTCACGTCCGATGTCTTTATTCCCATCGCCGAGGACACCGGAACGATCGGGAAGATGACCGATCTGCTGCTCGAGCGCGCCATGCGCGATGCCAAGGACTGGCCAGAGCATCTCTCGGTTTCCGTCAATTTCTCGCCGCGGCAAATCTCCGACCCTAACGTCGCGACGAGAATCCTCGGCCTGCTGACCAAGGTTGCGTTTCCTCCGCACCGGCTGGTGATGGAGATCACCGAAGGTGCCGTGGTGCAGAAGCTCGAGGCCGCTAAGGTCGTGCTGCAATCGCTCCGCAATGTCGGCGTGCGCATCGCGCTCGACGATTTCGGCACCGGCTATTCCGGGCTCTATCATCTGCGCGAGCTTGAGCTCGACATCGTCAAGATCGACCGGTCCTTCGTCGGGCAAATTCTGAACAAGCCCGAGGAGGCACGTATCGTCAAGGCGATGCTCAGTCTCGGCCACGCTCTGGGCCTCATGACGACGGCCGAGGGCATCGAGAGCGAGGAGGTGCGCCAGTGCCTGCTCAAGCTCGGCTGCGATGCAGGCCAAGGCTATCTGTTTGGCGCCCCGGAACCCGCCGCAATGGTGACGAGCGCTCTCAAGGCTGCTATTCCCGCCCGCCAGATCGCCTAACGCGGGGAGAGCACCATCACCATCTGCCGGCCTTCGAGCCTTGGCTCCGATTCCACCTTGGCGATGGTCGTGGTGTCTTGCTTGACCCGTTCGAGCAGCTTGGTGCCGAGCTCCATATGCGCCATCTCGCGGCCTCGGAAGCGCAACGTGACCTTCACCTTGTCGCCCTCCTCGAAGAACCGCCGGATCGAGCGCATCTTCACCTCATAGTCGTGAATGTCGATATTCGGCCGCATCTTGATCTCCTTGATCTCGACGGTGCGCTGCTTCTTGCGCGCCTCGGCGGCCTTCTTCTGCGCCTGATATTTGTATTTGCCGTAGTCCAGGATCTTGCACACCGGCGGCTCGGAATTGGGCGCGATCTCGACGAGATCGAGACCGGCTTCAACCGCGCGCGCCAAGGCTTCGGACGTGGCAACCACGCCGACATTGTTGCCGGTGGCGTCGATGAGCTGGATGTTGGGAATGTCGATGCCCTCGTTGATGCGAGGGCCGCCCTTTTCGGGGGCAAGCTTCGTCGGCCGTCTTACGATGTCTCGTTCTCCTCTTTTCGAGCGGCCGCATCCCCCCTTTTTGTGAGACGCTGGCGCCCTTCCGTGACGCTAAGCCTTGTGAGCGCTACAGGATGGGAAATGGCCCTCAAAAGTCAAGCCGCGCGCGTTAAGCCTGCCACCGGCCCGTCATCCGCCGCCCAGGGAAACCGCCGCTAGCGACGGCGGATCCGCGAACGCCTCGGCCAAATGCGTGCCAAGTAGCTCGTCATAAACGGCGAGCGTCTTCATTTGCATCTGCGAAAGCGCAAACTCGGCACTCGCCCGGGCACTCGCCCTGCCGCCGATTGCCGCCCGCTCCTCCGGCGAAAGCGCGTGAGTTGCCCGCTTGCAGCACGATCTTGGTGTCCGGCGAAACACCCCAGGGTTCCCTCAGCTTCGCCACCGGTCCTGGGGGGACGACGCTCATCGCGGCCGCGATAGATGGCTGTCTCCGCTTTCAGGCGATGCCGTTCGGCGATGAGCCTCGCCGTGTAGCGCGAATTGGCGATGATGCGGTCGCCGCGGCCCATCACGCTGTTATAGGCGGCCTTCAACGGGCCAAGCGTTCCATAGGCGCCATGATAGGTGGTGACGAAGGGACGCCCGGTCCGGCGCGCGGCAAGCAAGGCGCTCCACGCCGGCGCCCGACTGCGCGCATGCACGAGCGCGACATCCCGCTCCTTGATGAGGCTTTCGAGACGGGTGGCGTTGGCAAGCATGGTGAACGGATTCTTGCTCGCCACGGGCAGCGTGACGATCTCGCCGCCGGCCTGAGTCACGGCATTTGCCATGCGGCCGCCCGCGGTGGCAACGAGGGCCTTGGCCCCGGCGCGGGTCAGCGCTTCGGCGATCTCGATGGTCGCCTGCTCGCTGCCGCCGGTGTCGAGGCGCGGCACGACTTGCAATATGGTCAGTTCGGCCATGGGTTAAGGTCTTAGGATGGGTGCTCGCGAACCGCAATTCCTGGAAGTGGGCGACGGTGGCAAGCGCCGCCGCATCGCCTATCGCTTTGCCGCTGCGGCAAGCGGGGATAGCCCGGCGCTGCTTTGGCTTTCGGGATTTCTGTCCGACATGGCGAGCACCAAGGCGGCCGCTATCGCCGCGTGGGCGGAGGCCGAGCGTCTACCCATGCTCCGCTTCGATTATTCGGGTCACGGGTTGTCCGAAGGCGATCTGCTGCATGCCTCGATTGGCGATTGGCTGGAAGAGGCTGCCGCCATGCTCGACCGCATCGGCGAGCGCCGCACCATCCTCGTCGGCTCATCGATGGGCGGCTGGATCGCGCTCTTGCTTGCGCGCAAGCTCGCCGAAGCCGGTAGGCTCGACCGGCTGGCGGGCCTCGTGCTGATCGCGCCGGCCTTCGACATGACCGAGCGGCTGATGTGGCACCGCATGAGCGCCGAGGTAAGAGCCAAGCTCGAGAGCGACGGCGTCTATTACGAGCCGTCGCTCCACGGCGATACTTATCCGATCACCAAGCATCTGATCGAGGAGGGCCGCAACCATCTGCTCGGCGATGGTGGCACGCTGCATCTCGACCTGCCGGTGCGCATCCTGCAAGGCATGTGCGACCCCGACGTGCCCTGGGGCCATGCGCTCGATCTTGTCGATCTGTTGTGCTGCGAGGATGTGGAGGTGACGCTCATCAAGGACGGCGATCACCGCCAGTCGCGCCCGCAAGACTTGGCCCGCCTCGAAGCCACCGTCGCCGCTTTGGTGGCGCAAATTCAGGGCAGGAGAGAAGCCAAGCCTTCGCGGTAGGTGGGATAGCGCAGCTTCACGCCAAGCTCGGACTTGATGCGGGCATTGCCGATGCGGCGGCTGCCTTCATAGAAGCTGCGCGCCATCGGCGTGAGATCGGCCTCAGCGAAATCGACTTCCGGCGGCGGTTCGACGCCGATCAGTTTTGCTGCGTAGGTCACCACCTCATCGGGCGCCGCGGGCTCGTCGTCGGCGACATTGTAGATCGCGCCAGCATGCGGCCGCGCGATCGAGGCTTCGAGTACGGCGGCAATGTCCTCGACATGGATGCGGCTGAACACCTGCCCATCTTTCCTGATGCGCCGTGCCGTGCCGGCTTTCAGCTTGTCGAACACGCTGCGGCCCGGACCATAGATGCCGGCGAGACGGAACACCTGTACCGGCACGCCGGTCTCCTTTCCGAAATCGAGCCAGGCTTGCTCGGCCTGCACCCGCGCTTCGGTGCGCGCGCTGCTGGGCCTGGGTGCTGTCGTCTCATCGACCCAGCGCCCCTCCTGATGACCATAGACCCCGACGGTGGAGAGATAGCCGACCCATTCGAGCGATGAGAGCTTGGCAAGCTCCTCCCGGTAATGCTCGAGCACTGGATCGCCTTCCGGTCCCGGCGGGATCGAATGCAGGAGATGCGTGGTGCCGTGCAACACCTTGGGGAGCGCGCTGTTGCCGGCCTCGCCGGAGTACTGGGCGATCTCGTAACCGCGTTCGGCAAGATGACCGATCTTGCCCACATCGCGCGCAGTTCCGGCGATCTGCCAGCCTTTGCCGGCGAGCCGCTCGGCAAGCGTCTGCGCGGAGAAACCGAGACCGAAAGCGAACAGCCGGCTCACGCCGCCTCTCCCATCCACTCGCTTCTCACGGCAGGATCGGGATCATTGGCATGCACGGCGCGCAATGCCCGGAATTGCTGCGGCGCCAGACGCGACAGTGCCCACACCGCCATGGCGCGGACGAGCGGCGAGGCGTCGCCGAGCCGAGTCTCGACCAGAGGCACGAGGGCCGCGTCGGCGGAATTGCCGGCGGCGATCAGCACATTGCGCAGGAAACGATCGCGGCCGGTGCGCTTGATCGGCGTGCCGCGGAAGCGTGCGCGGAAGGCGTCGTCGTCGAGGAGAAGCAGCTCGGCGAGCGGCGGGTTGTCGCTTTCAGCTCTCACGCCAAGCTTCGCCTCCCGCGCGCTTTGCGCGAATTTGTTCCACGGGCAGATTGCCAGGCAATCGTCGCAGCCGAAGATGCGGTTGCCCATCGCTTGGCGGAAGCGCGGCGCGATATTCCCCTTATGCTCGATGGTGAGGTAGGAGATGCAGGCACGCGCATCGATTTGGTAGGGCGCGGTAAAGGCGCGCGTCGGGCAAATGTCGAGACAGCGCCGGCAGGCCCCGCAATGATCCTCCTCGGGCGCGTCGGGCTCGATCTCGGCTGTGGTGAAGATCGAGCCGATGAACAGCCACGAGCCGAATTCGCGCGAGACCAGGTTGGTATGCTTGCCTTGCCAGCCGAGCCCCGCGCGCGCGGCGAGCGGCTTCTCCATCACCGGTGCCGTATCGACGAACAGCTTCACCTCGCTTTGCGTGAGCGCCTGCACGCGCAAAGCGAGCGGTTTGAGCTTCGCCTTGAGCAAATCGTGATAGTCGGCGCCTTGTGCGTAGATCGAGATCGCGCCGCGCGATTTCTGTTTGAGGATCGCCAGCGGATCGCCGGCGCGGCCATAGTTCAAACCGAGTAGGATGACGCTGCGCGCGTCAGGCCACAGCGCGCGCGGGGTCTTGCGGCGCTCTGCTGTGCCGACGAGCCAGGTCATGTCGCCCTGCCGATCCTCGGCGAGAAACTGGTCGAGTGCATCGCCGGCGCCCGCAACTTCATCGGCGGAAGCGAACCGGACGGCGTCGAAGCCGAACGCCTTGGCCTCGTCAGCGATGGTCTGTTTCACGGTTTCTGCCATGCCCACTCATTTTGGGGCGGCCGCCTCAAAAATCGAGGTCGGCATAGGTCCCTGACGGGGTGAAGCCCGCGACGCGATCCAGCAGCAGCGGCCTGAACGACGGCCGCGACTTCAGCAACGCATACCAGCTCTTGGCCGCCTCATGCTCCTCCCACGGCACCTCGCCGAGATAATCGAGCGTCGAGAGATGCGCGGCCGCGGCGAGGTCGGCGAAGCTGATGGCCTCTCCCGCAAGCCAGCTCCGCGTCTCGGCGAGATGGCCGATATAGGCCAGATGATAGCGCAGATTTTCGTGGCCTGCCCGCATCGCCTCCATGTTGGGAGAGGCGCTTTGCGGCCCAAAGCGCCTGAATACCTTCTCGTCCACCAGATAGGACGTGACCTCCTCATGGAACTTGCGGTGGAACCAATCGACGAGTCGCCTCGCCTCCGCTCGCGCCGCCGGCTCGCCCGGAAAGAGCTGGAGCAGCCTTGCATCGCGCTCATCGGCGGTATCGCTGAGATATTCGGAAATGGCATAGGCCCCCACCACCGGGCCATGCTCGTCGGTGACAAATACCGGCAGGGTCCCGGCCGGGTTCAGCGCCACGAACTCCGGGCGCCATTCCCAAGGCCGCTCCTCGGCGAACTCGGCCTCGATCCCGCACTCGGCGAGGGCAAGCCGGATCGACCGGGAAAAGGCGCAGAGCGGATAATGCAGCAGAGTTGCCATTGAACCGTTGGGCGGCTAGGCAGTGCAAAATGAATTGCGCGAGACTGGAGCCTCGTATAGAACCTGCACGCGCGGCGAACAAGCGGGCGACGGGGTCATGACTTTAGAGCAGATCATCGTGCTTGCCCTGGTGCAGGGGGTAACTGAGTTCCTGCCGATCTCCTCCTCGGGCCACCTCATCCTGATCCCCAACCTGATGCATTGGCCCGACCAGGGCCAGCTTACCGATGTCTTGACGCATCTCGGCACGCTGCTTGCCATCCTGATTTATTTCTGGCGCGACGTTTGGCACATCACCCGCGGCGCGCTGGAGCTGTTCAAGGGCAAGGTCACCGAAGAGGGGAAGCTTGCCATCTATATCGTGCTTGCCACCATCCCCGCCGTTGCCTTCGGCCTCGTCCTCAAGAAGTTTGGCTATGCCGATCTCGAGCGCAACGTGGCCATCGTCGCCTGGAACACGATCCTCTACGGCATTCTGATGCTGATCGCCGACATGGTCGGCCCGCAGGAGCGCACCATCAAGAACATGACGCTTGGATCGGCGCTGATCATCGGAGTGGCGCAGGCGCTTGCCCTGATACCTGGCACGAGCCGATCCGGCGTGACGATGACGGCGGCGCGGTTCCTGGGCTTCACCCGTCCCGACTCGGCGCGCTTCTCTTTCCTGCTCGGCATTCCAGCAACGGCGGGCGCCATCGTGTTCTCGATCGGCGATGCGCTCGAGGGGGGCGTGAAGATCACGCAGGATCAGCTGTTGTGCGCGGCGCTCACTTTCGTCGCTGGCCTTCTCGCCATCGCGTTTTTGATGAATTTGCTCAAGCGCATCAGCTTCCTGCCCTTCGTGCTCTATCGCATGGTGCTCGGCGGCTTCCTGCTGGTGCTGCTTTACACCTGAGGCTCAAGGCTGCGGGCGATAGATCGAGAACTGCCCGCGCGGGCGGAACTGCTCGAGATAATCGGGCACGATCGCGGCAACCGCCACCGGTTCGATGCCGAGCCCTTCGAGCGTGTGCCCGCTTCGCTTGGCGGCATCGCTCACCACATTGTCGGTTTGCAGTAGCCGCACCTGGTCGACGGTGAGCGGCGGTTTCGGCAACAGCTGCAAGAATAAGGCTTGCAGCTTGGCGAGCCAGAACGGCTCCGGCACGAGCAGGCGTTTGCGCATCGTGTAGTCGAGCACGCGCTGCATCACTTGTTTTAGGGTCAGCACCTCGGGCCCTCCCAGCTCGTATGGCGCGCGCGCATCGGCCTTGCCTGTGAGCCCGGCCACCACAGCCTTGGCGACGTCGCCCGCGAATATGGGCTCAAGCTTGGTCTTGCCGCCGCCGATCAACGGCAGCGCCGGCGCGATGCGCGCGAGCGCGGCAAAGCGATTGAAAAAATCGTCCTCGGGCCCGAACACGATGGACGGCCTCAGAATGACGGCGTCCGCATAGACCGATCTGACCGCGGCCTCTCCGGCGGCTTTGCTGCGGGCATAGACCGACAGTGCATCGGGCCTCGCGCCGATCGCCGACACATGCACCAGCGCGCGCGCGCCGGCCGCGCGTGCGGCCTCGGCGACATGCCGCGCGCCTTCGTCCTGCACCGATTTGAAAGTCTGCTTGCCTGACGGAAACAGAATGCCGACGAGATTGACGACAGCGTCGGCGCCGTCGGCTGCCGCAAGCAGCGAATCGGGAAAGCGCACATTGGCCTGCACGGCATTGATCTGGCCTACCCCACCAAGCGGCTGGAGGTGGCCGGCAAGCTCGGGCCGCCTGACCGCGATGCGCATGCGCGCGCCGGTCTTGGCGATGGCGCGGACCACGTGGCGGCCGATGAAGCCCGAGCCGCCATAAATGGTGACCAACGCCCTGTTGTTGAGTGTTATCGGCACGTCCCTGTCCCCTGGCGCCTCAGTCTTCGCATGCGCAGCAATACACGAGGGAGCCGAACCCTGTGAAGCGCCGCCGGCTGATTGACTTTAGGGGGTGCCAATCGTACTTGAGGTTCCATTAAGCCCAGGTGGCGGAACTGGTAGACGCGCTAGCTTCAGGTGCTAGTGCCCGAAAGGGCGTGGAAGTTCGAGTCTTCTCCTGGGCACCATTCCCGCTTTTTTAAGCGCCTCGCGGTAAGAATGCGGCCGTAAGGAGCGCTTCGAGCTTGAGCCAGCCCCCGACTATCGAACTTTACAAGGGCGATCTGCCCCCCGGCCGCCTTACCGGCCGCGTCGTCGCCATCGATACCGAGACGATGGGGCTCGACCCCTATCGCGACCGGCTCTGCCTGGTACAGCTCTCCGAAGGCGACGGCAGCGCGGTGATGGTGCAGCTCACGGGCAGCTACGACGCGCCCGAGCTGAAGCGCCTGCTTGCCGACGAGAGCGTGCTCAAAATCTTCCATTTCGGCCGCTTCGACATGGCAGTGCTCAAGCATTATTTGGGGGTGATGCCGCGCCCGGTCTATTGCACCAAGGTGGCCTCGAAGCTCGCTCGCACCTTCACCGACCGCCACGGCCTGAAGGATCTTTGCCGGGAACTGCTCGGCATCGAGCTGTCGAAGCAACAGCAATCCTCCGACTGGGGGGCGGCGGAGCTCTCCCAGGAGCAACTCAATTATGCCGCGAGCGACGTGTTGCATCTGCACGCGCTAAGGGAGAAACTCGACGCCATGCTGAGGCGCGAGGGGCGCGAGGGGCTTGCCCGCGCCTGCTTCGAGTTTCTGCCGACCCGGGCCGAACTCGATCTCAGGGGATGGTCCGAGATCGATCCTTTCGCCCATTAGGGGCCGAAAAGGGGCTTTCCGGCCCAAGCTGGCGTCGCAATGTCATCAAAGTCCTGCGGCTAGCTTGTCCTTGGCCGGCGTGACGCGCCTGTACTGAGACGTGGCGGGGAAGATGGCGGTTGGAACGGATGTCATGGCTAGCGGCGGGCGGTATCGCGTCCGCACGGAAGACGAGCGCGCGCGCGCTTTCCGCAAGGCCGCGCGCCATAGCCGCCTGGTCGCCCTCCTGCGCAAGGGGTTGCCGGTCTTCGCCCTGCTCGTGCTTGCCTCCTATTTCATCACCTCGAAATTGAGCGTCAGCGTCGGCGATATGACCGCGAGCATCGACGGCATCGAGGTGTCCGACGGCAATCTGCGCATGACCAATCCGAAGCTCGAGGGCGCCGACAAGAAGAACGGGAAATATTCCATCGGCGCCGAATACGCCGATCAGGATATGAAGGCTCCGCACCGGATCAAGCTCCACGCCATGAGGGCCGAGCTCACCACCGCCGACGGAGGCTGGTCGCGCATGAACGCCGTGCGTGGCCTGTTCAACAACAGGACCGAGAAGCTCGTGATGAAGGACAAGATCAGCGTCGCCACGAGCTCGGGCATCACCGGCGAACTCAAGCGCGCGTCGCTCGACATGAAGAACCAGATCCTCAGATCGCATCTGCCGGTCTGGTTCTTGCTGAGTTGCGGCAGCGTCAAGGCGAACGCGCTGACCTTCAGCTCCGCCGACAGCACGCTGACGTTCCGCGGCAAGGTTCGCGTGCATCTGGTCAAGCAAGCGAAGGACGACAAGCAGGAGAAGAAGCCGCCGAAGGGCGAGGCTGAAGCTGCGCCTGTGGTTCCACCACTGCCGGAAGCGACCGGCGCCGTCTCCGAGAGCACGGGCGCCGTGCCGGTAGGCACGCCATGAGCAGCAAGCTTCACCTCGGGATTTTGACTTTGACGGCGGCGCTCGCGCTTGCGGCGGCGAGCCCACTTGCCGCACAGACCATGACCAACACGTTCGGTGGGTTGTCGGGCAACTCAGACCAGCCGATCGATATCGAGTCCGATCTGCTCGTGGTGCATGACAAGGAAAAATACGCGGTCTTCACCGGCAGCGTGAAGGCGGTGCAGGGCACCACCACGCTCCGCGCCAAGGAACTGCTCGTCCATTATGTCGGCGGCGACAGGCTCGCTCCCGGCGGCAAGAAGGATGAGGTGCAGGCGCCCGCCGAGACCAAGGTCGCCGATGCCCAAGGCGCGACCGGCGACGCCGCGGCCGGCAAAGCGGCCGACGGCACCAAGCCGAAAGACGGCGACACGCAGATCACCAAGATCGAGGCCAAGGGCGACGTCATCATTACCAGCGACGACGACCAGACCACGACTAGCGACTGGGCCCTCTACGACTTGCCGACGCAGCTGGTAACCGTCGGCGGCAATGTGGTGTTAACGCAAGGCAAGAATGTGCTAAAGGGTGACCGGCTCGTCATCGATCTGAAGACGGGCGAGAGCCGGTTCGAAAACACGGGCAATACCGCCGCCGGCGGCCGAATCCGCGCGCTGTTCATGCCGAAGAAGGACGGCGCGGAGGACGCCAAGCCGGGCGACGCCAAATCGGGCGAAGCCAAGCCGGGCGATGCGAAGTCTGGCGGCGCGACGGCCAAGCACGAGGCGCCGAGCGGCTCGAAGCCTGACACGGACGCAAGCGAAAAGGCCGAGAAGGATGACAACTGGACCTCTCAAGATCCGTTCATCCCGGAAATGCGCCCGTAAACCATCAGGGCTTTGTCGAATGTTAACCGGGCGACGCTTCAACTAGGAGCGGAAGGGGTAGTGGGCAAATTGCTGTCTTTCCCAGGCCGCCAGGCAGTCGCCACTCAAGGAGACGCGCTCCCCGCGGATGCGGTGAAGCCCGTGCCGGGCGCGGAAGTCGATTCGGCTCTCGCCGGCCGGCTCACCGTCCGCCAGGTGGTGAAGAGCTTCAAGAAGCGCACCGTCGTGCGCGGCGTCAGTCTCGAACTGCGGCGCGGCGAGGCGGTAGGGCTGCTCGGTCCGAACGGCGCCGGCAAGACCACCGTGTTCTACATGATCACCGGGCTGATTCCCGCCGACGAAGGCTCCATCAAGATCGACGGCCGCGACGTGACCAAATTGCCGATGTATCGCCGCGCCCGCCTCGGCATCGGCTATCTGCCGCAGGAAGCCTCGATCTTCCGGGGCCTTACGGTGGAGGAGAACATCCTCGCCGTGCTGGAGACGGTCGAGCCGAACAAGCGTGAGCGCCAGGCGCAGCTCGACGCGTTGCTCGAAGAGTTCCGCATCACCCGGCTCCGAACCTCGCCGGCCATGCGCCTCTCGGGCGGCGAGCGGCGCCGCGTCGAGATTGCCCGTGCGCTTGCCACGCGTCCGTCCTTCATGCTGCTCGACGAGCCGTTCGCCGGCATCGATCCGATCGCCGTTAACGACATTCGTGCGCTGGTGCGGCATCTGACCCAGCGTGGCATCGGCGTGCTGATCACCGATCACAATGTGCGCGAAACGCTGGACCTGGTCAGCCGCGCCTATATCATCCACGACGGCATGGTGCTGACCCACGGCACCGCCCATGAGATTATCAACAACGAAGACGTGCGGCGCGTCTATCTCGGCGATCAGTTCAGGATCTGACGCCACGGCCGTGTGTGAGTTCGACAATGGCAATCACGACAAAGCTCGAACTCCGTCAGAGCCACAACCTGGTAATGACGCCGCAGCTGCAGCAGGCGATCAAGCTGTTGCAACTGTCGAATATGGAGCTTGCCAGCTTCGTCGAGGCCGAGCTTGAGCGCAACCCGCTGCTGGAGCACGCCGATGCGGAAGAGACCGGCGGCGCGACGCCGGAGCCCGCCGCCGAGCCGCAAACGGCTTCCGCCAAGGAGGAGGCCGACGGCGAGGCGTTGGGCGCCTCCGGCGAGCAGGCCGAGGCCAGCGAGGGCGACGACGGCGAATGGGTCGACCTTGAAGCCAATAGCAGCCGCGGCGAGGACCTCGACGTCGAGCCGCAAGACGTGTTCCCCGATGCCGAAAGCTTCTCTCCCGGCGCGCTGAAAGACTCCGGCTGGGCCACGCTCGGCCAAGGCTCGCGCGCCGGCAGTGATGAAGAGTCCAATCTCGAAGCCTATGTGGCGGTAGAGCGGACGCTGAGGGATCATCTCACCGAGCAGCTCGTGCTTGCCTTCGCCGATCCGGCGCAGCGCCTGGTTGGCCATCACCTCATCGACATGACCGACGAGGCGGGCTATCTGCGCGGCGACCTGGAGAGCGTTGCCGAGCAGCTCGGCGCGCCGCTCGAGCTGGTCGAGGAGACGCTCAAAGTGATGCAAGGCTTCGAGCCCTGCGGCGTGTTCGCCCGCGACTTGCGCGAATGTCTGATGCTTCAGCTGAAGGAGCAGGACCGGTGCGACCCGGCGATGGCGGCGCTGATCGAGAATCTGCAGCTGCTTGCGGTGCACGACCTCGCCGCTTTGAAGCGCGCGGCGCGCGTCTCCGACGAAGACCTCATGGACATGATCCAGGAGGTGAAGCGGCTCAATCCGAAGCCCGGACTGAAATATGGCTCCGCGCCTTCGCAGCCCATCGTGCCCGACGTATTGGTGCGCGCGCTTCCCGACGGCAGCTTTCATGTCGAGCTGAACAGCGAGACGCTGCCGCGCGTGTTGGTCAACCAGTCCTATTACGCGACGGTCTGCAAATCGGCGACGCGGAAAGAGGACAAGAGCTATCTGGTCGACTGCCTGCAAACGGCGAACTGGCTGGTCAAGAGTCTCGACCAGCGCGCCCGCACCATCCTCAAGGTCGCGCAGGAGATCGTGAAACAGCAGGATGGATTTCTTACTTACGGCGTGCGGCATCTCAGGCCGCTCAACCTCAAGACCGTGGCCGACGCGATCTCCATGCATGAATCGACGGTGAGTCGCGTCACTGCCAACAAATACATGGCGACCAATCGCGGCCTGTTCGAGCTTAAATATTTTTTCACCTCGGCGATTGCGGCGACCAGCGATGGCGACGCGCATTCGTCCGAAGCCGTCCGCGACCGCATCCGCTCCATGATCGAGGCCGAGCCCGCAAGCGACGTGCTGTCGGACGACAAGATCGTAGAAAAGTTGAAAGGCGACGGCATCGATATCGCTCGCCGCACAGTTGCGAAGTACCGCGAAGCGCTAAGAATCCCCTCTTCGGTGCAACGCCGGCGGCTGAAGCGCATCGCCCAGGGCGCGAGCCTGTAGCACGGGCTTAAGCGCTTGGCCTGCATGGAGAATCATGTAAAGGGTCGCTGGCGAAATAGATGGTTTGACACCCCAAGGGGAGCGGTCTAGCTTCCGCTCTCGCGGTGGGAGGCCGACCGGAGGTTGGGCCCAAGGCGCACATATGTCGGCCTTGGCGAAGATCGGCCCCGCAACAGCGGCACGTGCCCCCGGGAATCGCGGTGGAAAAGGGCCATTCGACAATCTTCCGCGGGCAATGACGATACAAGTTACCGGAAAGAATCTGGACGTCGGTGAGGCGTTACGCAGTTACGTCCAGGAACGCGTGGTGCACACCGTCGAGAAGTTCATGGGGCGCGAGCCCTCTGGGCATGTGCGGATCGAAAAGGAGCACGGGGAGTTTCGGACCAACTGCACGATCCACTTGTGGCAAGGCATGAGCCTCGAAGCCCATGGGGTCGCGGCCGATGCCTATCACAGCGCCGATCGCGCTTGCGAGCGGCTCGAGAAGCGGGTCCGGCGCTACAAGCGTAGAGTGAAGCGGCATGGCGGCGGCGAGACGCCGCGCAAACAGACGCCTGCGACCGATTATATCATCCAGGCGTCTCAAGAGGGGCAAGAGGAACGCGATGACGACAATCCCGTTATCATTGCCGAAGCCGAAAGCCCCTTGCACGAAATGGCAGTCAGTGACGCGGTGATGCAGATGGATTTGTCGGACCGGCCGTTTGTTGTGTTTCGCAACGCGAGCCACGGGGAGATCAACGTGGTCTACCGGCGCGACGACGGCAATATCGGCTGGATTGATCCTGCAACCAAGAAGGCGCGCAAGCGGCGTTAGGCGAAACTTTCGCCCTGTCGCGCCCGTTTGTCTGAGGGGTTGGCATGATGCATCTGAGCAGTTTCATCTCCCCCGATTCGGTGATTCCTTCGCTCAAGGCGAAGACCAAGAAGCAGCTCCTGCAGGAGCTGTCGGCGCGCGCCGCACGCCTTACCGGCGTTCCCGAGCGCGACATCTTCGACGTGCTGCTGCAGCGTGAGCGGCTCGGCTCGACCGGGCTCGGCCAGGGCATCGCCATTCCGCACGGCAAGCTGGCGGGGCTTAAGCGCATCGTCGGCCTCTTCGCCCGCCTTGCCGAGCCGATCGACTTCGACGCGGTCGACGGCGAGAGGGTCGATATCGTGTTCCTGCTGCTCGCGCCCGAAGGGGCGGGGGCCGATCATCTCAAGGCGCTCGCCCGCATCTCGCGGCTCCTGCGCGAGGGCAGCGCCGTCGATAAGCTCCGCGCCTCGAAGGATGCCGCGGCGCTTTATGCGGTGCTCACCGAGGAAGAGGCCTCCTCCCACGCCGCCTAGCGCGGCGCCAGCTCGGTGATCAGCTCGATCGTTGCCTTCGCCATCGCGTCGAAGCCCTCGACGCTGAACTCGACACGTCGCGTCGCCTGCATGCCAATCCCCCTTTTCGCGCGGAGCTAAGCGGGGGGAGCCTACTACGACAGGTAATGCGAGGGAAACGTCAGTGCACGCTGACCGGCACGAGGTCGTTCTCGATGGCGTTGGCGATGGCCGCGGTGCGGCTGTCGGTCAAGGCGAGCGGCGTCCCGTCGGCGCCGAGCACGGCGAATAAGTCGATGCCCTTCGGCGCGTCGGAGAGCGCCGGGAACAGTTTCTCGGCAGCGTCATGATCGAGCTGCTTGATATAGGCAACTTCTCCGTCGCCAAGTTGCGCGAACTCGCTCCGCGTCATCGGAGAGCGCGCCTGGCGATCTTCTTTTTCTTTTTCGAACTCGTTCATCTCTCGTCTCGTCCTCCTTGGAGGTGATGACTTAAGTTACGTGGGAGACACAGCGAAAGTTTCAATCGGCAGCGGCAATTCCGACCTTAAGCACACGCTTCTCCTTGCGCGGGCGAACCAGCTCGACGGCGAGCAGCCCGTCATTCAACTCCGCTCCGCGCACCTCGACGCCACTCGCGAGCTGAAAGGTTCGCTTGAACTGTCGTGCCGCGATACCGCGATGGAGATAGTCCTTGGCCTCGTCCTCATGCTGCCTGCCACGGATGGTCAGCGCGCCGCTCTCGATCGAGACTTCGAGCTCGTCCACGCCGAAACCCGCGACGGCTAGCGTGATGCGAAGAGCCTCCGGCTCGCTCTCGCTCCCGTGCAAGAGTTCAATATTGTATGGCGGATAGCCGGCATCCCCCGGCTTGGCCGCTCCGTTCGGAGTGCGCCGCGCGGCGAGGCTCAACCAGAGACTGCCATCAAGGAGTGTCATGCGCGACATCGAGCGTAAGCCCTTTCGGGATAAGCGGCTGCGCCATGCCGGCTGCGTCGTTGAGGCCCTGACGGCGCCTCTAGACAACTGGCCCAGCCCGCAGCGGCGCTGAGCCTTCCAAACCGATTTCGCATATGGGGAAATTGCCTAGCAAATTCAAGCAGAGCGCGAGGCGCTCACCGAGACGTGTTTGGCTGCTATCGCGGCAACCGGCGTTGTTCTAATCTTCCGCGCGATGATCTGGCATGTGAGCTCCAAGGATGGCAGCGATGCCAATGACGGCCGCAGCCTCAACACGGCCTTCAAGACATTTTCGCGTGCGGCCGACGCCGCAAAGGCTGGCGACACCATCCTTATCGCGCCAGGCGCCTACGACCAGGATCTCGCCGCGCGCGTGAGCGCCGCGCGCACCAGGAATATCGTCGTCCTGGTGGCGGGCGGACATTAGCTAAGCAAGCGCTCGCGCTAGGCTGCTTCGGCGGCCGCTTCGACCGGCAGTTGATCGTCCTGCTCGGTCTTTGGTGCACCAAGCATCAGCGCGCGGAACTCTGCCGCGCCGACAGTGCGCGCGATCTCCCTGAAGGCAAAGAACGGAACCAAGGCGATGCACATGATGACGCCGATGGTAAGCATGCCGACCAGTCCGCCGCCGCCGATCTGCGGGACGCTCTCGGCGGCGCTCTTGCCGTGGAACAACCCGACAGCAGTTTCCTCGGCGATGTAGGAAAGCATCAGGAGCGCGGAGAACGCGATCGACTTGAAGGCGATGGGATAAATCAGTGGCTTGTCGTCGAGGCGATCGGCAAATCCAAAAGCCTCCGCAATGAGCATGATCTTGGCGAGAATCAGCGCGTTCACCACAGCCAAGCCGTAAAACTTGAAGCTGATTTGGTGGCCCGCCAACACGGCCCATTCGTGCAGCAGGAACACGGAGAACACCAGCCAGAGGTAAGCGAAGATGGCCAGGAACTTTCTCAGCTCGTCGTAGAGCCTTATCTTCAAGCTTGGCTTCGGCGCTTGCATGGCGTTTGCCGCCGGTTCGGCAATGGCCGCCTCGGTCACGTCGCTGGTAAGGTCGTCCGCGTCCTGAGTTGCCTCTTGTTGCGCGCGCGCGGAGTTCGACGTTGCGCCGAGATCGCAGACACTGCGCACCGGTTTCCACGACTCGAAGCCGGGCTTCCAGAGCAGGTCGTCCTTGCGCAAGCCCCCGCGTTCGGCAAGCAGGAGCAATTCGCGGTCGCCTAACGG
This sequence comes from uncultured Alphaproteobacteria bacterium, assembly GCA_963710245.1. Classification (GTDB taxonomy): domain Bacteria; phylum Pseudomonadota; class Alphaproteobacteria; order Rhizobiales; family Methyloligellaceae; genus Methyloceanibacter. The sequence continues at coordinate 20,184 of CAVPZK010000026.1, read as the reverse complement.
ACCCCATTGCTGGTCCCCCCGCGACAGATACCAAGATGATGTGCGCTGCTCGGCCTCGCCGGCGAATTGACGCTCTTGCATGATGGGCCCCCGCCTCAATACTCCCCAGGGGTCAGGCTAGCGTATAGCGCGGAGGCGGTCGAGCAGGTCACGCGGGAAGCGCGGAAGACCGGGCTTTTTCAATGCGTCCTTGTGTTTGGCGCAAGGGTCGGAACACAATGAAAGGCCGTCCCTTCCAATAATCTTCAGGATATGTGCGGAATTGTCGGAATCTGGCGGCACGATGGCGGCGAGCCGGATCGATCGGCGATTGGCCTGATGCTCGCGCCCATTGCCCATCGCGGCCCAGACGGCGAGGACGTCTGGCAAGACGGGCGCGTAGCCTTCGGTCACCGGAGGCTATCGATTATCGACCTGACGGAAGCCTCCAGCCAGCCCATGCCCGCCGATATTTTGAGCCTATTCACTGCCGTTGACGTCGATCGCCTTGCCGCCGCTTCGTCCGAAGAGCCAGCGCAATTCGTTGACGGATTTCGCGACCGCCTGCAAAGGAGCGTCGCGCTGCACCTGTTGAGCGATGTTCCCCTCGCCGCCATGTGCAGTGGCGGCGTCGATTTAAGTTTGATCGCGGCCTATGCGAAGAATCAGCTCCCCGAGGTCGAGGGCTATGTTGCCGATGTCCAGTGGCCGAACTCAATACGAGGCCAATTCCATTAGCCGTCGCAAGCCATGGGTGATTGAGAAAATATCTCGCACCAAATGGTATCGCCTCCGCAAGCAAGAGCGAGACAGGTACGACGACACTACTCTTACCGCCGACACACTTGTGCCATCGCACCAGTTGGAACCTCAGCATGGCTGCCAGGAAAGCAAGCGGATCGGTCAAAGCTCTTAACGAGGGTCGCGCGCGAGCCAGTGCCCCATACCCATCGCGCAAGGGGCCCCTTTCACGGTCCACACGGGGTCATGCGAGGCGCTGGCGCTGGTGGTAAGTGTGGGTCACGTTTTGTGATGTTTCGCCCACTGACATCACAGCGGCGAGGCGCGATGTCCGCTAAGTGCCATTAGCAGGCATTCGCCGAGGGCAGAGCATGAGGATGCAAAGGCGGCACCGATGTCAGCTAAGTGCCACTAGCGGACGCTAGATTGCGGCCTGACGCAAAGTTCTAGGCGTACTGCCTGTCCAACGCTTGAAGGCGTGAGTGAAGGCGCTGGTGTCTTGGTAACCTAATAACCAAGCAATCTCTGAAATGGACAAGCTGTCATCCGTCAAATGACGTTTGGCCATATCGGCCTTGAGGCTTTGCAAAACGCCGGCGAACGTCAACCCTTCAGCTGCAAGACGCCTTGCAAGCGTTCGTCTGCTGACCCCAAGCTTGCGAGCGACTTCGCCCACCCGCGCGTTACCGTGTGGCAAGAGGAGGGCAATGGCATTCTCGACGCTCGAAGCAAATGAATTGCGCCTTGTCGCCCTAGCGGCAAGTGCCTCGTCGCAATATTTGATCAAGAGTTCATTGAGATAGGGATCCGCACCCACTACGGGCAGCTGTTTGACCGACCTAGAAAATGTCACCTCATCGGCAGCTGCGCCGAACGTTACATCGCAACCGAAGAAGGTTGTGAACTCTGAGATATCGCCGCCGCGTCTGTGGGCGAAACTCACTCGAACCGCCGGCAAGTGACGATTTGCCAACTGTCGACATGTGCGAACAAGGATTACCATCGAACTCTCTATCTGATGGCGATCCGAATGTCGCGAAACACCGACATATTCGAGCTGGAGCCCTACGTCCTTGCCTTCGCGATATTTCGGGGCAATCCCTTCATTGACGATCGAGCTATATCGCGCTCCCCTGCGCAGAGCCTCTTCTAGGGTCTCAGAGGAAGCCATTACGTAATAGAGCAAACCCATCAGTCGAAGATCGACTGACTGAGCGAGATGAAATCCTAGCAACTCGTCTTTTAGTGTCGTCGCTGCAAGCTCGAGAAATTTGATCTGACTCTTAACATTGAGGCGAGTGCCAGGCTCGTCGATCTGCTGGCGTGTGAGCCCGGCTTTCCGAAGCAGCGACTCCACTTCGACGCCTTCCTCTCCCGCGCGTGCGCAAGCGAGACGAGTTATGACTCCCATAGCACTCGGGAAGGGGTCGAGAGTGCCAGTGTCTGAATGTTTGAGTGACATCCGCATCCGACCGACCTGGAACAACAACTCTATCGCACATTCTAACAGGGACCCCCACCCCCACCCCCGGTACCCCCCGGGTGCCACCCCTTCAATGGGTCGCATTGTTCCCCGCGGGGGCGTCAACGGCATATCCTATGCACGGTTACCCCCGGCGGGGTGCCTGGGGGACCCAAGGGGCATACCCGTGACTGCCTATCACAAGAATGGCGGTTCGATCCCGCCTAGTTCAACCAATTAAATCAGTTGGTTAGCCTTTAACAACGATCGGCTCAATCGGCCGGGGGTTGCATACGGGGTTGCAACAGGGCTACCCCTTCAGCCTCGCCCCTGGCGCTTGCCGTTGGTGACCTCGACCCCTCCATATGTATAAGTGCCCCCGGCGGATGTTACGATGCCCTGATTATCGGGATCGGGGGGCGATCATGTCATCGCAGCGGATCAGCCGTGGCTTCCACAGGATCGCCGTCTTTTTGGCAGCTATCCCGCTGATCGTTGGCGTTGTCCTATCCAGGCTTATCGAAGTGGACTTTGAAGTGGTCCATCATCGGGCGTTACGGCTTCTCCATCCACACCCTGCCAGACGTACAGGGGCTAGGGTCGAGCCTTCCCGCGCTCCCCTCGCGGTCCTTCTTTCTACCGGAGGACAATCCGTGGTGATGGTCGTCGTCGCGGTAGGCCCATGGCTCCCTCGCATCTCGATGGGACTTACCGTCGCGCAACTTTCAGCGCGGCTCCGCTGTGCGGAGTGCGGCGGTGAAGTTCACTCGGTCAAACCCTGGCGACAGGAGGACATGCTAGGCAAGCCGCTGGGACGCAGAGGATGATGCATTAGGTGGTTGGGGTGCGTCGCTCGACTAGCTCCTGATTGAACGCCTACGAAGGCAATCAGAGGTGACAGGCGGAGTGACTAAAGGAAGGATGCGTGTAGAGAGATTAACCTCGACATATTCAGTCGGGGTTATACACGTGGGCTCCTCATGCGGACAGCCGGGTGAGGAGAACAGCAATATTGCTGCAAACAAGTGGCTCATGCGAATTCCCCCCGCTGCCGCAGTTGACCACCAAACTAAACTGAGGCGGTCGAGATAGCGTGGATGGCCTATCCAAATACGCGGCGCAAGGGCAAATAAATTTGCTTGGAACAAGAGGCGTTGGAACGGAGTTCTCCTGGCACCCCCCTACTCCCGTAAGGAGTAGCGTCCATGAGAACACTGATCTCAACGTTCGTGTTGGCTTTGGCACTCGCCTTCACTGGCCCTGCCTTCGCCGGAGATGTGACGAAGGCAAAGAACCAGGCCGACTGCGAGAAGGCTGGCGGCATGTGGGATGCTCAAGCCTACACGTGTTCGGCGAAGCCGCAGTAACGTTGCGGATATAAAGCCACAAAGGGCGCTCGCTTCGGTGAGCGCCCTTTTTTGCTGTAGCGCATGCCTTCCGCACGGCTGCGATGTGCGGAGTGCGGCGGTGAAGTTCACTCGGTCAAACCGTGGAGATTGGAAGACGTGCTAGGCGAGCCTACAGCAGTGGCTCGCGATTAAGTAGTCGCTCTCCGTCCGTTTCCCTGGGCGAGTGGTGACCGGAATTGTCCGGCATGATGTGATCGAACACCCTTGCCAAAATCCAGAGCGCCGGAAACACTCCGATAAACACCACAGCGTAGAGAGTCGTCATGTCGCGCTTCCCCCAATAGCGGCCCTTTGGCGCTAGCCAGTCGTCGGATGCTCAATCCTTCGCGGCCATGATATTTACAAGAAAGAGCCCGAGCGCGACGAGCAGCATCAAAATCCACGCGATGTTCATGGGTTCCCCCCTCCCACGAATCAGCCGACCAGACTGCTCAATACCGCAGGCACAAGTTGACCGTTCTGTGACGGCTCGGGTGTTATAGTTTCACCATCGCTCACGGGCTAATTCAAAACCACGTCGACCACGATCAAAGAATCACTGACATGCGAAGCTTTTATTGGGCGCTCCTGCAGGCGCTACAGGAGGCGCATGTAAAAGGCTGGAAGGATCGAATGGACCGAGAGTCTGATGAAACACTAGGGATCGACAGGTCTCACTCTTTCAAGAACTCCCGGATCAGCTTTCACCAATATTCCTCGGCGGTCAGACCACGCAGGTGGCGCTGGGGCGGTGGGATCGGTAGGTCTCTGCGTTGTGCCTATTTGAGGGGTGTGACCACGGGGGCCGGAGGCACGTCAGCTACGTAGATTGTCTGCGTATGATGATGGAAGCAACCGCCGAGCGCCAAGGACACGCCGACGACGGCGAGAGCAACGATGGTGCGCATGAACGGGACGACCCCTCTATCGAGACGTCACTCATTTCACCGCGTCAGACTTAAAGAAATGTTAACGGCCGCACCATTTAGGACCGCTGTGATCTCGCGGCGAGCTTGAGGCGGTTACTCATGGGCCTATAGGCCACTCTTGGGTGCTTCAGTCAACGCAACACACCAAGCTCTACGTGCTAAGATGGCCGAGTCCTGTCGCGCGATAAGGGTGCTGGTATGACCCCAGACAGCGATGACCTTGAACAGGCACTTCAACAGAACCTGGAGATAAGGCGCGAGCTGGGGGCCGACATCGGCAAGGTGGATGGGATACAACCCGCGAAACAAGGCGGAGGAATAGTTTACCGCCTGGGGTGGGTTCTCTATTGGGCTTGTCTGGCACTTACCGGCCTTTGGATTGCCGTATGGGTGGGGAGGTTCTTCACGGACTTCGCGCCATTGCCGTTTTTGCTCCAAGTTTTGATTTTCTGGCTTCCCGCGCTCATCCTCTACGGCCTCGGTCGAGCCTTTCGCTACGTCCTCTCTGGGGAGTAAATACGATGATCAGGATGAAGGACGGAGATAGTAGCCGCTCCCGCGCGTGAATATTCGGGTGAGATTGTCATCAACGCGACAGCAAATGCAGATCGAAATGGCCGACGCATTGCAGGACGCAGCAGAGGCGCTGATCGAGCAACTGATCCAGAAGGGCAAGGCCACCCTGGCGAAGGAGCAGGCATTGCTCGATCTGCTTACGAGAGACGGCGGGCCTAACGCTTCCGACGACGAGGCCTAGCCGGGGCACCGCCCCGGGGGCGGATCAGAACCCCCCGGCGAGGTCAGAAAAAAACAGGGTCAGTCATGGCGGCTCAGAGCAGCACCGTCAGGTGCAAGGCAAGCAGGAATTGCCGCTCCGGACGCGCCCGGAAAAACTCCACGCGCCCTCGTCTCGCCCCAACTTTGTTATCTCTGTGTAGAGGCAGCGTTGATATTTCAATATCGCCCCTGGCTTACAGCGTGAGGGAGTGAGCGTCATGAATTTTTCGGACATGGTAGGTCGCAAGCAAACGCCCGAAGGTAACGGCCCTCTGCGTGAGAGGACTGCGAGCCCTCCAGATTACAAGATTGATTTCGCGAACATGCGAAGGGTCCAACCCGAAGAGAGTTTGACAAAGAAGGTTCTTAGCCCCCAAGCAAGTCACGCTGCAGAATATGAACACGGGATCGATTATCTTATTCGGGGGCTAGTGGACCTGCTGCCGAAACACGACAGCATCTGGCCTCTCGATGATCGTGCGAAATGGCTTCGCCTTGCGGTTGGCGTTTTTGATGTTGGCTACAAGCCGGGTGATGGCGAGCATGGGGACATCAGGGTTGTGTTCGTCAAGCAACAAGCCACCAGCTAGTTAGGGGTGGCGTATGCCGCCCCGGCCTTTCAGTGAGAGGTTGATGAGTTGGTTCCGATTCCAAGCTGACTAGATAACGCGGAGAACATTCATGGGCAAGGTTATAGATGAGGGTTGGCAGACAGATGTCAGCAACCCAGCGCAGCCGACGGGCCCGCTGGTGAAGCGTGCCACCACCTCGAAGATCATCGTGTTGACGATGACGCCGAAGCAACAGCGCTTGCTCGACCTGTTCAGAGAGACGGAAAAAATAGAAGGTGCGTTTCGCCCGTGTACGGGCAACGTCGAGGCTGGCTAGAGAACGATCAGCACATTGGAGATCGAAATGGGCAAAAGTGATCAACGAAGGCTGGCAGACCGATGTCGGCAACGCAGCGGGCGCTTCGTTCGCAAGCATCCAGGCGAGATCATCATCGGTCCAGCGCACAAGCCAACGATCACCACAGCAGCAGCATCACCAGCAAGAAAGCCAAGGCGGCGTAAGCCAGCAGCGTGACGGTGAACGGGGTCATCAAGTTATCGGGTTCAGAATTGAGATGATGGTCGCGCAGGTCTCTCTCAGGGCCAGCGCCTGACGCCTCATACCACTGCGCTGGTATCCGTCACCTGCGGGACCGGACCCACTGCGTGGGAGTGCTAGGCCGTGCACTCATAAATCGAGTTTGCTAAGCAGCGGTTGGTCCATGTTCGCTTTCCCTCCAGAAGCGGACATTCGTCAGCGCATTGAGCATGTCTGCTTTCCACACCGATAGCTTGGACCTTCATCGGCGCAATCGCGCCAAAGCGGCAGCAAGTTCGGCCAAGCCGCCGGACCTGGCGCTCCGCGCTGGCGCAAAGGAACCGATAACGCGGTTGCCAGGTAAGGGAGCCGGCGAGCCTGAAATTGCTGGGAGCGCGGGGGCTTCGATTAACCAACCGCGCTGCCGCGCTGCCTTGATCGCGGCGACGTCGATCTTCTTCATGCACATCATCGCATCAAACGCGTGCTTTGCTTCATCGCCGCCAGCCGTTAGCGCCTCGGTCAGCACGCGGGGCGTGATTTGCCAGGAAACACCCCACTTGTCTTTGCACCAGCCGCACGGGCCGGGTTCGCCGCCATCGCCGGTCAGCGCGTAGGGCCACCATTGATCCTGAGGAATTTCTGCCCGTTGAGCGTGAACCCGACCACGAGTAGTTCGCCCTTTGCGGCCGACGGATTATCGGCTGGCGAACTCATGAGCCTCTCGATCCTGCTATCGGGAAAGAGACTGGTGTAGAACTCGGCGGCCTCCTCAGCATAGCCGTCGAACCGTAGGTTGGGAGTGATAGTCTTCATTGCAGGTTCCCCGCATTTTACTGGTTGATTTCAGGCACCACGAGCTTTTCCAGTTTTTGCAATGAATCCTGCCATCCCAGGTAGCAGGCTTCGGGAGGGATCACGTCGGGAATACCCTCTTGCTCGATGTTCACTTCCGTGCCGACCGAGACGGCCTTCAGCTTCACGGTGGTTCGCATTTCACCCGGTAAATTCGGGTCATCGAACGCGTCGGTGTAGACAAGGCGTTCACCAGGCACGAGTTCGACATAGCTGCCACCGAAGGAATGGCCTTTGCCTGTTGTGAAGTTCCGGAACGACATTCTGTGCTTGCCGCCTACCTTGGCCTCCAACTCGTGGACAGTGCAGACAAACCCGTATGGCGGGAGCCAACTCGCCACCGCGTCGGGCTCGAGGAAGGCCCGATAGATCTTTTCGGGCTTGGCGGGGAAGACCCGGTGTAGACGGATGCTATTTGGCATGACTTTCTCCTTTCGGTCTGGTTTCAGTGGGGTTGTTCAGTTTTCTCCGGTTCGAACAGCAGCTTCAAAGGAGGCTAGTGTGACAAAGTTTGCTCTGTACGTTCCACTGCAGGCGAAGCCAGGCAAGGAAAATGAACTCGCCGACTTCCTGCGCTCCGCGGTTCCGTTGGTGAACGCTGAGCCCGGCACGATTTCATGGTTCGCCATTCAAGAGGGGCCGTCCCGCTTTGCGATATTCGACACGTTTGACGACGAGTCCGGACGCGAGGCGCATCTCAACGGTAAGGTGGCAGCGGCGTTGATGGAAAAGGCCAAGGCCGGTGATCTATTTGTCGGAACGCCGGAGATTTACAAACTTGGAATTCTGGCGGATAAGCTGCCCAAATAGGTCACTCAAGAACTCACCCCTCAAGAGCGGACATGCTCAACGTCGGTGTCACTGTTTGCAAAGTGCCAATAGCTGACCTAAATACGCCACCAGCGACCGGGAACGACGCGTAGCCTAGCGGGTTTGTGCGGCATGAAATTACCTGCATGCGCATTACCCAAAGCTTGCGAGGAGAGCTAGATGACCGTTGTCCTGATTACCGGCGCACTCACCGGGATCGGCCGCGCCACGGCCCTGGCCTTCGCCAAGGAAGGCGATCAAATCGTCGTCTCCGGCCGCCACAGCGACACGGGCGCCGAGCTGGTTGCCGAGCTTCGCTCGCTTGGCGCAGAGGCAGAGTTCATTTGCGCCGATGTTCGCCATGACGAAGAGATGCGGAGTCTGATAGATCAGACCGTCAAGCGCTTCGGGCGGCTCGATGTGGCGGTTAACAATGCCGGCACCGAGGGCCATCCCGGCCCGGTCACCGAGCAGACGCCCGAGAGCTATGCCGCCGTGTTCGAGACCATGTGCTCGGCACGCTTCTAGGCATGAAGCATGAGATGCGCGTGATGGCGCCGCAGGGTGGCGGCAGCATCGTCAATCTCTCCTCCGTGCTGGGCAAAGTCGGCGCGCCGGGCGCTGCGGTCTATACGGCGAGCAAGCACGCCGTCGAAGGTCTGACCAAGGCTGCGGCACTCGAAGGGGCGGCGAGTGGCGTGCGGGTTAACGCCGTGGCGCCGGGCCCGGTGGAGACGGAGATGCTCAATCGCTTCACCGGGGGCGGCGAGAGGAAGGCGGACTTCCTCGACACCGTACCTGTCAAGCGGGCCGCGACGCCCGAGGAGATTGCCGACACGATCCTGTTCCTGGCCTGCAAGGCGCCCTTTATCACCGGGCAGTCCATCGTCGTCGATGGGGGAAAAACTGCCTCGTAGCGGCCTGGCTAAGCAGACGCTAAAGCACGGATCCGGGATGTCCGCTCTAGGTCATGATCCGACATTGGGTCGGTCAGGCTAAATGACAGGTCAGTGCCATAAGCGGACCCAAACTCAAGGGTGCGCGTTAGCCAGGAAATAGCGATCTGCTGACCGGTCCCGATACACAAGCGGATAGAGCGGAATGCCTCTTGCGGATCCTTCAGAACTCGCCTGTTTCACGGATGACGGCGAGGCCATTCATGTGATCGTCGAAACGCCGAAAGGCAGTCGCAACAAGTTTGCAATTGATGAAAGCCGAAAGGTCTTCCGGCTGAAGAAAGTCCTGCCGGTTGGGATGGCGTTTCCATATGATTTCGGATTCGTACCTTCTACAAAAGCGGAGGATGGCGACCCGGTCGACGTTTTGGTTTTAATGGATGAGCCGGCGTTCCCGGGATGCCTTTTGCAATGTCGTGTGATCGGCATCATCGAAGGCGAACAAGGCAGCAAGAAAGAGAAGTTCCGTAATGATCGGGTGGTCGCTGTGGAACAGGCAAACCACAGCTTTGCTGACGTCGACCACATCCGCCAACTGGGCAAGAAGTTCGTGCGAGAGCTGGAGGCATTTTTCATCAACTATCACGCGCTCTCTGGAAACGCTTATGCCGTTCTCGACGTGAAGGGGCCAACCGGAGTCGCAAACGTATCGAGGATGGAATTAGTCGGCTAAGCAAGACCCCGCTGCGCACCGACGGGGGTTCGAAATGAGGGATGAGCATGCGCTTGGAGTTAATTGACCACTCTCCTTCTGCTGAGGCCCACATTTCGTGAGGGCTTCAATTCAAGAACCACTGTGAAAGCATTACAGAAAAGGGGCTACCCTAGGCAGCAGGCTCATGAACGGGCGGAACACGAGTTCCTGAATTTCCAATGGCGGCGCTTCTTTTCGGAGTGCTGGGGCACATTCCTGCTCGTTGTTGTTGCCGCTGGCGCTCACGTAGTCGCAGCACAGAGTAATGGCAAAGTAACATTGGACATGATTGTCGTGGCCGCCGGGTCTCATGGTCATGGCGATCATCTATTTCATGGGCACGGTAAGCGGAGCGCATTTGAATCCGGCCGTTACGTTGGCCTTCGCTCTCAGATGCGTGTCTCGGTCAGAACGTTGAGGGCGTGTCTCGCTGGCTGCAAGGATCGCTGGCAGGGTGAAGGTCGGTGGATGAACTACTTGAGATGCGGGTTAACCCTGTTTACGGACAATTGATTTGGTAGGTCACCGAAGGATGTGCTTTTTTATTTGGCTTGCCGTTCGTTCATCCCAAGGAGACAGAAATGAGGAAGTATATAGTCGCAGCCGTTCTGATCGGCGCATTTGCCACACCCGCTTTAGCGGTGGAGTCCGGGGGCGGGAAATACTTCGTGGGCCTCGACACCACTAGCCACAAATGCTCGGTGCTGACCGAGATGGCCCCGGGCATGAAAATGATGGGAGAGTATGATTCTAAGGAGGCCGCAGAGAAGGCCATGGCCGAGATGAAAGAGTGCAAAGCCTAGCATCACTCAAAAGGCCAGGAGATCAATGTGGGGCCGGCCTCACGGCCGGCCCTTCTTTCGCTGGTATAGGGATGTCGGGTACGATGACCTCCACGTCGGAGTACAAGGCGACGGCATCCTCGTCACCGTTTCGGGGTGACTTTGTGGACGCGGTGCTCAACGCACACCAATGACGCGCTCTCGTAAAATTATCGGAAGAACTCTGGCCCTTGCGGCGTTGGTCGGATCTGCGGGTATTGACGTCGTTCCTCTGACCCATGCCGAGCCCATTGCCGTCTCCCCTGAGCTATTGCAGCAGGCGAGCATCATCACGCCGGAAGGGGTCATGGTCGATCCGAACAACAAGGAAGAGCTCAAAAAATATGATAACCGCCACGACCTTTCTGAGCTGGCGGATACCCTGCGAAAGGAGTTTGGCGTAACGACGTCCCATCTAACTCAACTGATCGCGTGTACAGGCACTGTAGTCTGCGGAGTTCCGTCGGCAGACGGAAAGCGGATTAATATCTATCAGGGCAGCGGCAATATAGCGCTTCAGCCCAACATCCTTGTGACGGTCAAACATGCGTTTCAGGATTTGGACACGGGGCAGCTATTGCCGATTGATAAGTGTCGCTTTCATAACTGGAAAAATCCCAATGATGAAATTGCGATCATTATTGATGATCCGTCCCAACTGCCGCCCATAGCAACTTCTATGTCCAAAACACCGGAATTAAAAAGGCGAGACTTGACCGCAGTCAGACTTGCCCATCCTGTCGAAGGTTGCCAGCCTTTGGCTATCCCTGAAAAAGGAGCGATGCTGCAAGAAGGTGATCGTGTTTTTCAAGCGACGGCGAAGCAAGATGGCATGCTCAGCCAGTGGAGCGGCCGAGAACCCGTTAGCCAAATCGGGACAATCCGCCGTGTTTTTCCCCCTGGCCCGGATGGTCCTTTAGCATACTTTTCTGACTTATCCGGAGGTGAAGGTGGCTCAGGCGGCGGAATCTTCAGGGTCGTAAGCGGGCAATTGATTTTTGAAGCGATTGTTCAGGGTGCCGGTAAACCGGATGTGGACGGAAAGCCGTATAGCGACGAAATTTATCAAAATCAGTCAGGGCTGGTGGGACTGGATGAGAACGTCTTATATCCCATGCTAGCTGTATTTCCCCAGCCAAGACCCTCTCCTTAATAAGACGAGCCCTGTCACCTGAGCAGCTGCTCAAAGCAGTTGCTATGCGGCGTAGAGTTGGCCTGACCGAGAAAGACGCCAACCTTTGTTTATAAATTAGGGCTGGCACCACGCCGCTCGCAGCCATGTGCCTGGCCGCGAAATCAATTCCAGTTAGATACCTCACGGATGTCCGCTTTGGGTCATTAGCGGACATACTGAAATCCGCGCATGTCCGCTTTACCCCCAATAGCGGACGTTGGGCGGCGCATCCAAGTTTGCATTTGGCTGTCGGTTTAAGAGTACACGCCCTAGTGCGCGACCGCGCGTCGCGAGTCACTTGCTGCGTCCGCTGCCGATGACTCGAGGGTCGCTATTCAAGCTCATGGTTAAAAACGATCAATTTGAGTTCTGCGGCTGCTTACCCCGTTCACGGGCCCAAGCTCTCCATGCTTGCATGTCGACTGGTTCTCCGGCCAATTTCGCCAGGCGATCCCAGTCAGGTTCCTCCAACAGATCTAAATTGAAAATTCCTGGTTCTTCCGTGAATGAAAATCGGCCAATGCCCCACACCGCACATACTTTCTCTGCCTCCATCGCCAAAGCTGCGGTCATAAAATTGCGGATTGCGTAAGCGGCTTTCATTGGAGCACCAGCCATAACGGCCGCCGCCGCCGCTAGCGGCCCAATCTGATAAATCAAATACGTGATTAGGAGCAGTTGAGCCTTATCGACCGGATTCTCCACACGGTCGATCACTTCAAAACCGGGCGGCGTCGGTGAGTTCTCAACACCAGCCTTTTCCTTGGCGCCGAGGGCACGCAGCGCAGTCTCGATGAACCAGCCTTGGTATCCGCTTCGTGTCGTGCCATCGGCTGGCACATCACGCAAGCGCACGACCGAGTGTTCTTCTGTCCCTGCCGAGTTCAGTCGCAAGGCCATTAATCGTCCAAAGCTGCCGCGTCATCGCCATAGGAATCTGTGGTGGTGGAACGCGTTGAAAAAATAAAAATTTGAGTGAGATCTCGGGGCAGCGCCGCCCCGCATTGCACCGGCTAGTCTACGGTCCCTTTTTCTAAAGCGCCGCTTTGACGCTAGCCGCGCCGGACAGTTGCTCTTCCGTGATATCCACACCGAGATCAATGGTGTCGTCGATGGTAACTGCAGGGCCGAGCCGCTGTGGGATGCGACGACGCCGCTCCGACATCTCCTTCATCTTTTCTCGCGCTTCATCGGTGTCTGCGTCCAGTGCCAATCCTTGACTAATTGCTGCCTCGGCAACCGCAACGGGAACACGGGCTGTCCAAGCACTGCAAAGAACAGGATTGCCTGCGCGGGTGTAGCGGACCGGTTTCAAAAACAAGATGTGGCGTTGGGGAGGCTTCGGGACGCGGCGTTTCGGTTCTGGTGGCGCAGAAGGAAGAACCGCAGGCTCATTGCCGTCGCGAATAGCAGCAGCCTTGGCACGTAAACGCGCCGTGATGAGAGCTTCCGCGTGTTTTCGAGCGCCAGAGGCGTTCGCCCACTGCTTTGGGTCCCTAGTTGCTTCAAACAATACTGCCCCCTTACCTATCGAAAGGCCACGACGAAGGACGGAAATGACCCCGACCTCACCGCGCTCTTCGGAGAACAGGCCTGGCACTGCGCCGGCGAGCGCCTCAGCAGCAACTATGCGGGCTACTTTGTCCTCTCGGAGCCGTGACTCTTGCTGCGCAAGCAACTGGCGGGCGACATGGCAGAGCGCAGTTGCTGATAGGCTGAAGCAAACTGCTTTGCAGTCTTGTCGAGTGCCTCGGATGCCTCTTCAATTTTGTCGGCTTCCTGCTCGAGTAGCTGCCCAACGCGGTCACGCTCGGCTTTGTGCTTGGTTTCCTCAAGTTGCTTGGTGGTTGCCACTATCTTCTGATCAAGGGCGCGCAAGGCATCGTCCAACGCAACCCTTTGCTCCTCGGCCGCTCGCACTTTCGCATTTGTCTCATCGAGGGTCTGCTGATCGCGATCCGCAATGATCAGTTCACCGCGAGCCGCTGATGCGTCGATCGCATTATGCGTAGCGGCATCGAGGCTCTCGGCGAGCTGCAAGCGGCGTCGCTCTAGCTTCGTCAACTCGCGCTCGATTGCAGCGACATCCGTTGAGCTCACAGCAGCCACGAGGCTTTCAACGGTCTTTTTGAGCGTCATCTTGACCACCATGTCTCATAAGAACAAATCAAGAACTTTGAGTCAATACGCCCTTTTTGCAAGCACTTCCACGAGTCGGTCACACTGTGTCGACTAAGAAGGCTAGGGGGACATTATGCGAGCGGTTCTAGGGATTGATGCCGCATGGACGCTTGACGCAGCCGAGCGGAGTTGCACTGGCGACGGAGCTCTCCAGTGGCTGGCGTGTCATCGCCGCGGCATCATCTTATCATCGCTTCCATGCCTTGGCTGACCCCGCTTGCTAGGAGAGCAACGCCCATCTGGCTCACTACCGGATGCGCCTGCACTGCTTGCTTCCGCTTCGGTCCTTTGCGACGCCCCGGTCAACCTCGTCGCTATCGATATGCCCTTAGCTCATACACCCATCGTCGGACGTCGCGTCTCCGATAGCGCAGTCTCTAGGGCTTATGGAGGACGCAAATGCGGGACGCATACGCCGAATGCGCTCCGGCCGGGGCGCCTGAGTGATCGGTTAAGGCAAAGCTTTGATCGGGCGGGCTACCCGTTGCTGACGAATATGATAGCGCCGGTCGGTCTGATCGAGGTCTATCCTCACCCAGCGCTGGTGGAACTTGCCGGCGCCTCAATCCGGCTGCCCTACAAAGCATCGAAGGTCCGGAGTTATTGGCCAGCCGCCACTCCGACCGAGCGTCGTGTGCTTCTGTATCGACAGTGGAGTGAAATCGTAACGCTACTCGAAGGGCAGGTTGCAGGCGTCGTAGCGGCCTTGCCGAGGCTAGAGATCAATGCGAGCGGCACAGAAGTTAAGGCTTACGAGGACGCTCTTGACGCTATCATCTGTGCCTGGGTTGCAATATGCGCTCTGGAGGGACGAGCGACGCCGTTCGGTGACGAGAATTCAGTGATCTGGATTCCGACCTTTCGCGTCCTCCGCGGCGCTAGAGAGTCCTGTTTGAAGGGCAGTTGCGATAGACGATGAGAGTTCTAACTAGCGAGCCCGAGGCCCCAGCGGATGTGTTTCACGCCGACTTCGACCGGCGTTGCAACCGTGCGGATCATGCCCACCTGCGTGTTGGCCGTCATTGATGATTCCCTTTATAGAAACGTGTCGGCTTCCAACCAAATTGTCTAGCGGACCAACTCGATCTCGCTCGGCCGCCATTCCTTCGTGAAGAACGGCTCGAGCGGGCTGTAGAGGCGAAGGATCGTGAACCAGCCTTTCTTCGGATCGGTCTGAATCCAGTTGCCGCGTGCACGCCTTCGGGCTGAGTCGGACCGAAGTAGACGGTCGTGGAGCCATCGGCGCTGGCTTCGGCGGCGGGCGACGGATAGCTCTGGCTGCCCGCGCGCGGGTAGCGCTGCGGCGTGTCGAGCATCGAGCGTGTCTGTTGTCGTAGAGCGTCAACGACCAGAAGTTCGCTTCCGGAATGCCCTTGGGCAGCGTCACCTTGTAGGTCTTGGCACCGTCGAAGTAGTTCTTGTCGGCATCGAGCATGGCGAAGAGGTACTGCGAGCCGATGCCGGTCACGCGCATGGCCATGGCTGGCGTGATGGCGGTGACGCCGTAGAAGTACCAGCGGCGCGCGTCCAGTTGCCGGTAGCCCGTCGGTGGGAAGGGCTTGGCGCCCTCCGGCGTGATCTCCGGGATCGGCGTCTCGAACTCGTAGCCGGAGACGAACAGCGGGTTCAACCAGGCCGAGCCGGGGTAGTAGAACCAGCTCGGATCGCGCGGATTCATGAACAGGCTGCGCGAGGTCGCGTTGGCGACCGCGAGCGCCTCGGTAAGGATCTTCTTCATCCGCGCGTCGGGCGCAAACGGCTTGCCTTTGACGATGCCGATGGCGGCGATTGGCCCCATCAGCTCGGGGTCGAGCGAGGTGGCCGGCTCCTGCTGCACGATCTCGTTGAGCATCTCGAAGATAGCTAAAGTCGTTGGGCGGAATGGTGTTCATCACCTTGCCGCTGCCTTCGTGCAACACGGTCGGCGGCGGCGGAGCTGATCCGGCCGAACGGGGCTTTGCCCGCCAGGAACTCGGCGATGGGTGTGCCGACGCCGCCGGCCTCGTAGGGGTAGATCTTGGTGAACTTCCGGATGGTATCGGCCACCGGCTTGGGATCGTTGTGGTTCGCCAGGAACGACCGGGCGAACCACATGACGTAGTTGGTCCGGGCGCGGGCGATGTAGTAGCCGCCTTCCGGCAGCGGACCGTCGTAGCCGGGCGGCACGATCAGGTACTTTCCGCCCTCGCCGCGATCGGGTCCGGGCAGTCCGACGTCGATGACCCAGCGGAACCAGTAGTCGTCGATGGCCCCGAGCATCTTCGGTGCCACCTCCAGCACCATGGGGCCCTTGGTGAGATCGAGCCCGCCGACGACGTAGATCGTGTCGGCATTGGTCGTCAGCCACAGCGACTTGGCATCCATCAACTCGGAGAAGATGATGGCCTCGTTGTCCTTGACGCCGACGCTCTGCAGGCCCTTGCGGATCGCGTGGATGCTGACGCCCTGCAAGGTGTCCGCGAACGCGCGCTGCGCGTGCGCGAAGTCGAGGTCGTCGTAGACCTTGTCGACGGTCGCCTTGCTCGGCGCGCCGTCCTTGAAATCGAGCGTGCCGATGCGGCGTCTCGACTTTGTCCGGCGTGGTGATCGACGGAGGGATTGCAGGCGCCGTCTGGGCGGCGGCCCAGCGAGGCAGTACCAGTGTGGCGCAGACCACGACTGCTGCAAGAAGTCCGATTTGCTTCATCGGTCGCCTCCCTTGAGTTCACGGATGTGGATGTCCTTCGCATTGGTGTTAGAGCGGCAGGCGATTTACCTGCCGCCTTGCTTCGGCATCAGTTGACAAGCTCAATCTCGCTTGGCCGCCACGTCTTCGTGAAGAACGGCTCGAGCGGGCTGTAGAGGCGCAGGATCGTGCTCCAGCCCTTGCCCGGCATGGTCTGGATCCAGTTGCCGCGCTTGACGCCTTCGGGCTGCTTCGGGGCGAAGTAGACCGTCGTGGAGCCGTCGGGGTTCGGTTCGGCGGCGGGCGTCGGATAGCTCTGGCTGCCGGCGCGCGGGTAGCGCTGCGGCGTGTCGAGCATCGAGCGCGTCTGGTTGTCGTAGACAGTCAGGGACCAGAACTTCTCCGCGGGGACGTTGGGCGGAAGCGTCATCTTGTAGGTCTTGCCGCCGTCGAAGTATTCGCCGTTGGAGTCCACGAACGCGCCGAGGTACTGCGAGCCGATGCCGGTCAGTCGCATGATCATTGCTGGGGTGATGAAGGTGGCGTAGAAGAACATCGCCGTGCGCGAGTTGAGCGTGCGGGCGCCGGTGGGCGGGTTGACGGTGATGGTGCCGTCGGCGCTGACCTCTGGCGGCGGCGTTTCGAAGTTGTAGCCGCCGACCCAGAGCATGTTCGTCCAGGCGGAGTTGGGATAGTAATAGAACCCCTCGGCCGGGCGCGGACGCCAGTTGAGGGTTCGGGCCGCGGCCGTTCCGATGGCCGCCGCATCGGTCAGGATCTTCTTCATCCGCGCATCGGGATTGAAGGGCTTGCCCTTCACGATGCCGATTGCAGCCAGCGACCCCATGATCTCCGGGTCGAGCGCGCCGACGGGCTCCTTCTGCACCAGATCGTTGATCATCTCGAAATAGCTGAAGTCGTTGGGCGGAATGGTGTTCATCACCTTGCCGGTGCCTTCGATGAACTTCGCCGGCTCCTCGGGTCGCAGAAAGGCCCAGTCCAGTTTGTGATCCGGCGTGCGCGCCAATGTCGCCTTGCCCTCCAACGCAGAGCCGATGCTCGTGCCGTATCCGCCGGGAAGGTAGGGATAGATCTTGAGCGTCTTCTTGATCAGCGCGACGACCGGCTTCGGGTCGTTGTTCTCGAGAAAGGACCGCCCGAGCATGGTGGCGCGGGTCGTGCGCATCTTCTGGACGAAGTAGCCGCTTTCCGGCAACTCGCCCTTGTAATCGGGCGGCACAAACAGGTACTTGCCCCCCTCGCCCCGGTCGGGACCGGGCAGACCGAAGTCGGTGACCCACTGGAACCACATGTCGTCGACCACGCCGAGCGCTAGTGGCGGTGTCTCAACGACGATCGGCCCCTTGGTGACGTCCAGATTGACCCAGAAATAGACGGTGTCCGCATTGGCCGTCAGGAACAGGGACTTCGCATCCATCAGCTCGGAGAAGATCAGGGCCGTGTTGTTCGGCACGCCGGCATCCTCGCATGCCCTTGAAGATGGCCGCCACCGAAGCGCCCTGGTAGGCATTCACGAACGCCTCGACGCCGTGCATCAGGTCGAGGTAGTCGTAGGCCTTCGCCACGGTCTCTTTGCTCGGTGCGCCGTCCTTGTATTCGCAACGTGCCGATGCTGCGACTCGACCTTGTCCGGCGTGGTGATCGACGGAGGGATTGCAGGCGCCGTCTGGGCGACGGCCTCATTTTCGGCAGTGATGGCTGCGGCGAGGATAACCGCCAGCAAGCAAAGCTTGGTGAGGTTCATGGCTTCCTCCATATGGACTTAGAGAGCATCATACTGTCCCCGTTTGTAGCAGCAGAGCAACGAGAGAGTTGAGCGTTCTCAACGTCTGCCTCGGGTCATTAGCAGACATACTGACAAGTCCGCGCCATGTCCGCTTTACCCCCAATAACGGACGTTGGGCGGCACATCCAAGTCAGCATCGGTTCTACGAGTACACACCACGAGGTCATGCGGCCGGGTGCAGATCGGGTGCGTCGTCGGCCAGCCGGGCTTCTAGCGTGCCGAGCGCATCATTGCTGATTGCGCCGGAGATTTCCGAGCGGGCGGCCGTCGCCGCCACCGCGATAGATGCAGACGACTTCGTCGGGCTCGAAGCTGCGCCACAGCCGGAGAACGCGCCTAAGCCTCCGATAGGGCGTCGGCGCAGACGACGTCCGGACCGGGCCCGTTCAAGGCTGGAAAAGTGTGCGAAAACGTGTACTGCAACCTTTTTGTAGGGCAACGCGTTTTTCGCGTCGGATTAGCGGTCGAAACGTCCTGACCCATAGGAAGGAGTAACAGTTAAGGAGGGTTCGATGACGGAAACCGACGATTGCCGCAGGCATGCAGTGGAGTGTGAGCGTCTGGCAGAAATCGCTAAGGACCCTAAATTTAAGCAAGAGCTGCGGTCTTTGGCGCAAGCATGGCTCCAGATGGACGTATCGGAATCATCCGAGGGGATTCCGATGGTGGAAGAGCACTCAGCCAACAGCCCTGCTGAAACCGCATCGAGTTAGTGCTGGGGAGGGGTAACCTCGGCCACGGCGGCGGCGAGAAGGTGATAATAAGACCCCTTGGGCAATACTGGCGCGTCTGGCACTGTTTGTGGATGTGCTTGACGGCGTCGTGGTCCGTGTAACCGCTAATAAAGACAACAGGGGCTTCGTACATCGTATGCAGCCATCTGCCTAGTCTGGCAATCCCTTCGCGGCCCCCTTCGAGATTGATGTCCATCAGGACAACATCGGGCTGATTGCTCATTGCGAGCATGGTGGCTTGATGTCCGTTCGCCGCTAAATCGCAAATGTCGAAGCCGAGTGTGTGCATCCCTGCCTCAGGTTAAGCGCGAACAGTATTTCATCTTCGACTATCAAGGCGCGGCCACGGTGTGGCGGGGAACGTTGGGCCATGTGGGGCCTTCCTTTGGTAGTGCCCTTAAAGTGAACGCCCCAAGACGCCAATTGTGCCGTTCCCAGGATACTGAGCGAGCTTCTCCTTCCGCTAGACCCCCCCGTCTTGATTAGAGAAGGGAAGCGGGTATGGGGGTGGCGCTTTCAAGCACGGTATAGCGACGGTGCCCTGTGTGCGGTCGCCCGCAACGGTGGCCAGCCGGACCCCCGCCGGGGCTCGGACCCGGTCTACGCTCGCGAGCCTACGAAGCCCGTAGGGGCACGCGAGCGGGGAAAGTTCTGCCGTCGTTATCTCTCAGGCCCGCGCCGGGCCTTCGAGCGGTCGGAAGTCCCCTCGCATGAGGGGCGAAGTTCCCGCCGTGCACCTGCGGTGTTGTTGCGCGGACCGCCATCCGCGAAGAACCTCATCACGCCCCTTCGCTCCGGGGCGAAGGCCGGGACAGGTCTCTGGCCCAGACCGGCGCTTTTGATCGCGCATGGACGGGCGTGCCGCTCGGTCGCTCGGGACAGGCGGGCGGTAGATCACAGCACTCGTCGATGCAAGAATAGAAATTGCGCCGCCGCTCCTTGTGGGGCGGCGGTTGCACATGTTGGGACATGGCGGGTCCGGAACTTTTCCTGGGACTACTGTTCCCATTCCGGCATATTCCGGGAAATCGTCCGTTCCCGATTTACGTGAGCGATTGCTCACCCGACGGGCGACAAGCGTTGAAGTCTAAGGGGAAAGATGGTCGGGGCAGCAGGATTTGA
>CAVPZK010000025.1:0-154823 GCA_963710245.1 uncultured Alphaproteobacteria bacterium | reverse complement strand
TTTGTTGTTGCCGGGCGCCTGGTTCCATTACGTATTGCTGAAGGCGCTTGATATGTTCAACAAGGGCGAGGGCGGCTTCAAGGACCGTGACCTATATGTAAGCTGCGCCAACGCCTCGGACGGCGTTGTGACGGCGCATCCTTACCTCAAGGGTGCACATCTGCAAGACATCAAAGGCGACAAGGGCTATCCGCTTGGTCAAGAGATGATGCAGAACGCCACCGAAGGGACGATAAAAAAGGTTACCTACTGGTGGCCACAACCTGGCTTTGAGAGTCGCTTGAGAAGACTACCTTCTACACGAAAGTCGGCGATCAGATTTGCAGTGTCGGCTACTACAAGGAATAACTTGCCGGGTACTTTGACCGCTTGCACAGAAGGGCGGCAGGGCGCCGCCCCGAAGCCCGCTCAAGCCTTCTCGATGTAGCCCCGGAACGCCGCGATCATCGAAAAAACCCCCGCCAAGAGCGGGGGCTTTCAATTTCAGGCTATTACGCCGTTCACTCAGTAGTAGCCGATGCACTCGTAGTAGCGGTTCCACCAGTAGGAACTGCCTGTGTTTACAGCGTTGCGATACAGCCATCCGCAGCCGCTACTATAGCCGTAAGAGATGTATGGCAGGCCATACCAGCCGTAATGGCGATACTTTCCGTAATGGCCGTAGCGTTTGTGACCGTCGTGATCGTGTCTGTGACCGTCGTGATCGTCATGATCACGGCCTTTGTACGCGTAATGGTTGCCACCGCCTCTGTAGCCGTAATGCCTGCCACCGCCGTCGCCGTGATGCTTGCCACCACCCCACCACCGTAGTGCCTGCCCCCGCCGTCGCCGTGATGCTTGCCACCACCGCCACCACCGTGGTGCTTGCCACCCCACCGCCGTACCACTGACCGTGACCACCACCGTGGCCGCCACCGCCCTTGTTACCGACAAGCGTCACGATACCGGTAGCGTCGCTTCTTCAGGACCGGCAGAGAGGTTGCCTGCGCCGATCCAGATATAAGACATGTGGCGAGTAGGGTACCCGCAAGGGCAGTCGCCACAGTTAGCTCGGTCCTCATGGGGAACCTCCTCTAAACCCCGTCCACCTTGTGATCAATTCCTAGCCAGGAAACCCTGAACCCACTCTGACGAGCCTGTTCATCTCATATTCATTTGCATCTACCGAGGCGGGCTTGAAAGAGGTTCAAGCTAGGGCGTGTAATAAGCCGACAGCCAAATGCAAACTTGGATGCACCGCCCAACGTCCGTTATTGGGGGTAAAGCGGACATGGCGCGGACTTGTCAGTATGTCCGCTAATGACCCGAAGCGGACGTTCAGGCTTGAGCGTATCGAGAAAGGACGCGTGGCACCACCTCCCCTTCTCCCGTGCGGGACGACCACCGCGATAACGTCGCAAGACAGCTGATCTGCAGCTTGATTGCAACAGTGCACAAGCGGAGACTGACATCAGCGTGGGCGCCATCACGGCGATGCTCGGCGTGACTCTCAATCTCATTCTTGGGCTGTCACGCGTCGTGCTGGCGATGGGGCGCCGCGCCGACATGCCGGGACTGTTCGCCAATGTCGATGCGTCTGGCTCGCCGAGCCTTGCCGTGATCTAATGCAGCTTTAGTCAGAAAAGGGCGGCAGAGCTTTCCCCGCGTGCAAGGAAAGGAAGTACCCAATGGCAAGAGATATGATGCCGCGCCAGGTGGCTGAGGCTTATTTGGCGGCTTGGAACGCCCACGACGCCGACGCCGCGGCTGCATTCATGGCCGATGATGTCACCTATCTCGACGTCATCGTCGGCGAGCCGCAGAAAGGGCGTGATGCAGCGCGTGACAAGGTCATCAAGCTTTTCGTGACGGCAGTGCCTGATCTCACTTGGAAGATGACGGGCGAGCCGATCGAAAGCGCGAATGGCGTCGCGTTTGAATTTTCCTTCGCCGGCACCAATACGGGCGCCTGGGGGCCGGACACGCCGGCGACCGGCAAGCCGTTTAGCTTCAACGGAGTGACCTTCATGCGGGTCGAGAACGGCAAGATCGTCTATCAGGGCGACTGGTATGACGGCCTCGGCTTCCAGAAACAGCTGGGTTGATTCAGTAGCCACCCCGACGATTTCGCCACGCTAGGTGAGCGTGGAGTTAGATGTGTTTGCGTGCCCGATAGAAAGGTCTGCTTCTGGCACAAAGCAGACATGCTCAATGCGCCCGAAGTCCGCTTTTGGGGGTAAAGCGGACATGGACCCAACCGCTGCTTACCACCTCGATTTATGAGTTCATGTGCTGCTCTTAGCGCGGCGACAAGTGCCGAAGCCGTCGCCCTCTATAACTTAAGCCGCCTCTGTCACAGAGGGATCACGCCATGTGCCGTCGGCACCTTTGGTCAGACCGGCACGCTCACCGATCTTAGCAATGGCCCTTTGCCAGCCTTGCTCAGCCTCTTTCAAAGCCTTCAGCGTGGTGTCCCTCGCTTCGGCAATGTCGGGGCAAACGTGCTGCTCGACCTTATGCTTGACCAGAGCAAGCTCTGCGTCGTTGAGGCCAGACAAGAATGAGGGTGCCGTCAAAATGGCTGCGGCAACGATAGGATCGGAACCGCCCACCATCAACGAAGTTGCCAAGTTCGAATGCCCAATCACGAGGCATCTTTGCCATCGCCTTGACTTGGCAAATCCGACACCGTACATGCTGGAAGTCGCCTCTTGCCGCCGGACGGCCCGTAAGGGGGTGTAGCTCAGTCGGTTAGAGCGCCGGCCTGTCACGCCGGAGGCCGCGGGTTCGAGTCCCGTCACTCCCGCCATCTTTCAACTCAAGCACCTTTCTTCTCAAGGGCTTGGTGGGCAGTTTGTAAGTTCTCTCCCTCAGTTTGTAAGGTGTAAGTTCTCCGCTGTTCCGCCTCTATCAGGCTCGCGAGCGCCGAGCGCGCCATCCGGCGCTCTGTTTGCGCCATTAGTGTAGACCTTCACTTGTCGCGTATCATTGTGCCCCAGCACCGCAGCAATCCACTCGTCGCCGCATCCAAGATGCGCGAGGCGCTCGGCCATCCGCTTGCGGAGACCGTGGGAGGGATAGACCCTTAGCGCGACCGGAAGCGTCAACCCACCTCAGCGGTAAGCCCAGCCTCGATGCAGCACTCGTGGAACCAGTTGCCAAAACTCTCCCTAATAAGAGGGGAGCCATTTTTGCACACTATGAACGTAAAGTTGTCCGACGGCGTCGCGTCGATTGCGCCTGCAGCTGTGGCAGGATCAGCAAGCCACCTACATTCTCGTCCGTCTTCTGCTGCCCCAGAGCGATCTCGTGCGTGACGGTGTAGGGACCGACACTCACGGGCTCATCAAGCTGGCGGATGTGCTGACGACCGACGCGGACGATGTCGCCGCGGCGAAGGCCGGTACATGACAGCAGTTCGTATTCCAGACGAGCCCTAGTCCCGGGGGAAGCTGCTTGGCTTCCCACCATCTGATCACGTCGCTTCTACAGCAGCTGGTCCGGTCATTCGGTAGCCCTAAGAAGGCGCGAAGGTACTCAACTCTGCTGAAGACGCTCACGTCTAAAGTATGAGCGCCTTCGAGACGGATGAGCATCTTCCGGCGCTGTTACGGCAGGGATGCCAGATTACAGTCTAGCAACCGCAACGATCTGAGGAGGCAAGGTGGCGATGGCATCCTTACGTGGCCAGACGCCTTCGACCCGACGCGTTGCTCCCGCGCCTGAAACACGTACTTTAGAGAAGCCTAATGCACGAAACCTAATTGCGATCAGAGCGTTGTCAACCAGCCGCTCGACCGAGTTAAGAGAGAGTGTTGCCCTGTATCGCTTACCTTTGTGAACCATAAATTCACCGGCAAAGCTCACACAGCTGAAAGTGGCGGTGATGGCAAAGACCGCAAGAGTTTTCAGCAAATGCCAAACCGTCTTGTTGGTCATTACGGATATCCTTCCGCTTTCAGGAATAGGTTACGCCGGTTGTGCGGTGGTTGGTGTCGAACCGGCGTGGCTGTATCGCCCGATCTCACCCAAAATAAGGCGACATTGTAGGCCAAAGTCGGAGGCAAGCAGCCCATCCTTTGCCTTTAGCCAAGCTGTGAAAAGTTATCTCAATTGCGCGAGGGACGTATCGAATGCTGAAACTCACTTACTTCGACATTCACGGCGGACGCGGGGAGCCAGCCAGGCTCGCACTCTCGATTGGCGGGATCCCGTTCGAGGACGACCGCGTCGCACCCTCCGACTGGCAGCGCCGCAAGCCGGATATGCCGTTCGGTGCTTTGCCAGTGCTCGAGGTGGATGGACAGGCACTCGCCCAATCGAATGCTATCAATCGCTACGTAGGCAAGCTCACGGATCTATACCCGTCAGACGCGTGGCAGGCTGCACTGTGCGACGAGGTCATGGAGGCGGTGGAGGACATTAGCACAAAGCTCGCCGCTACCTTTTTCCTTCCCGAAGAGGAAAAGAAAACGCAGCGCAAGGCGCTGGTCGAGGGGTCGATCCCCTTGTATCTCACGCGACTACAGCAGCGTCTCGAAGCGCATGGAGGCCGCTACTTCGCTGCGGACGGTCTAACAGTCGGAGATCTCAAGGTCTTCGTGTGGACCCGGCACCTCAAGTCGGGAGCTCTCGATCATGTGCCTACCGACTTGGTCGATCGTGTCGCACCCAAGCTCGTGGAGCACTATGAGCGCGTTAAGAATGAGCCGGGAGTGAAGGCTTACTATGCTAGGCATGGAAGTGAGGGCTAAACGCTAACCGCGCCGGGGTCCGCGGGGCGAGGAGGAGCTAAGGGGCTACGAACCTCCTTATCTCCTCACGGCCGAAGACCCGCCATCAATGCTTTAGTCACGGCCGGAGATGCGCCGTCAATCTCGGCCCAATCGTGCTTCTCGCGCCATTTGGGCCCCGGGCCACGCATATAGTGCAGCTCGGGGCGGTAGTCGTCGAACAACGCCTTGGTTAGCGCCTGCCACGCCGCGAAGCCCTTGGTCGGCATGTTGGCGGATTGAACCATTTCCCTCGACTTTGCCATTTCGTTTATCCACCGATCACGTGCTGTTACAAGATGTTTCAAACGGTCATTTGAAATTCAAACACTCGTTTGTGACCAAAGAATGACCGGCGGGGATGGCGGAAAGAGAAAATCATTGTGAGCTCGCGCCAGAGGGCAGGCCTCGCCGCATGATCCGGCGATTGCATCGGCGCGCAGGCGCGCGTAAACTGAATTCAAACACTTGTTCGAATTTTCAGCTGGATGCAAATGTCACGCCCGTCCGAATATACGCGCAACAGCATCATGAAGGCCGCGGTCGCCCTGTTTGCCGAGCGGGGCTATGACGGCACCAGCATTCGAGCGATCGTCTCCAAGGCGCGCGTCAATCAGGCAGCGATCAATTACCATTTCAAGGGAAAGGAGGGGCTCTACTTCGAGGTGCTCAAGGTCGCCTTCGAGGGCTATCTGCGGCTCGACAATTTCGACCTTGAGCGGCTTAAGGACATGCCGCGCGAGGAAGCCCTGCGCAGCTTCGTGCATCAACAGCTACGTCCGCTTCTTGCCCGCGATCAGATGAGCCGATACATACGCATCTTCGCTTGGGAGAACGTCCGTCCCAGCAAGGTGCTGACCAATTTCGTCAAGACGGGGGCCATGCCGTTTCTTGCCAGCGCCACCGAGCTCGTGCGGCGTTTCCTTCCGCCCGGAACTTCGGACCAGGACGCCATGTGCGCCGCCATCTCGCTGATGGGTCAATGCAGCGTGTTCGTACGCAATCGCGAGCAGTTCGCGCAGCCGCCGTTCAACCTGAAAATCGACGAGGAGTTCATTGCGCGGCTGACCGATTTCATCAGCACATTAGCCCTGAAGGGTCTGGCGCAAGAGGCGCTCACGTCAACCGCGTGAGCGCCCTCACAACTGACGAGCCTCCCTAGATCGGCGAGACTGACTTCCCTGGTAGCATGACGGCGCCACCGATTTTTCAGCCTAACTTTGGCATTTGGGCGGGTCATGGTCCTCGCCAATCTTGTGACGAGATGGTCGGAGTGGGGAGATTTCAATGGGGATGATTGGGCTGCGAAGATGAGCCAGGAGCGTACAGAGGCGCTGCGCTCACCTAGCTTGGCTGACGCATTCTTCCTCCAGTTCGCAAGTGAGCACAAAGCTCCGCTGCTCAGGCGTAATTGCCACCGCAATTTGTCCGTATCCGATTGGCCGGTACGGATAAACCGACAGCAAATGCAAACTTGGATGCGCCGTCCAACGTCCGTTATGAAACGGGCCGCCGTTATGTCCGCTGATCCAAAGCGGAGATTGGGCGGGGTCCTCGACGACGCCATAGATGAGGATGGAAGAAAGCCGCGCGGAACGTCAGAACCCTCAGCGGGTTTAGTGAAGGCACAGCCGATTGCTGGGTATCCGCGTTTACTTCAAGCTTTAAGGAGGATGTCGTGCTCAAAACACTCCCCGTAGCGACCTTTGTTGCGATAATTAGCCTCTCTCCTGCTTATGCAGCGGGCGAGTGCACTGACGCTCATATGAAGCAAATGGATGGCATGATCGCAAAGATGAGTGACGCCACAAAGAAGAAGGAGGCGACAATGCATCTCGACATGTCTAAGGCCGAGATGAAGAAGGGGAACGAAGCTGGGTGCATGGAACACATGAACGCAGCGCACAAGGCGATGGGGTTGTAAGAAGAAGGATGCAAAATATCCGGCTTAGAGACGCTTTCCTTTGTTTGCTTCTTTCAGCTGGCTTTACGGGGCTTCCACTTGCTTTGGCTCTCGGTCATGAGGGGCATCATGCCGAGTGTAATGACACGGCCATAAACGCGTTGAGCGCAGACATTCAGGCCATGGGAGAAGGTGAGGCGAAGACAACAGCCGCAAAGGAATTGGAAGCGGCGCAACAATCGATGGCCAAGAATGACATGGACGGATGCAAGAGCCACATCCACAGTGCCATGGAGGCCACGGAGCAATAGATGTCTGGCTGGAGCGCCAGGAGGCGCTGGGGGCTACTAGCGAGTGCCCTGCTGGTGCTCTCAATCGCCACCGCGGTGGCGATCTATGCTGGCCTTTACAACGTTGCGGCTGACGTGCCGCATACGCAACCCGTGTACTGGCTGCTTGAAATAATGCGGGAGCGTTCAATCACGGTCCGAGCGCGGGATATTGTTGTTCCAAACGACCTGGAGGATGCGGGCCGCATCTCAAAGGGCGCAGGCCAATATGCGGAGATGTGCAGCGGTTGTCATCTTGCACCGGGCATGAAGCGAACGGAGATCAGCCGGGGCCTATATCCACGCGCGCCGGAGCTTCGGCGCGACACTGAATCTCACCCCTGCCGAACAGTTCTGGGCCATCAAGCACGGCGTGAAGATGACCGGGATGCCAGCCTGGGGCGTCACCCACGACGACGAACTTCTTTGGGATGTGGTGGCCTTCGTCCGCAAGCTACCAGAGCTAACGGCTGAGCAATATCAGACGCTGGTGAGGAACGCTCCGAAACACGAGGAGCTGATGCAAGAAATGGAAACGGGCGGCCACGAACAAAACGGGGACCACGAGTAATCTTGCGACAACGACTCGCCTGAAGCCGGTCGCCGACCACACGGCGAAATCAAGCGCTGCCTTCTGCATTAAGGGGCGAAGGGGCGCGTGGTCGCCTCGTGTTCTAGGCCGTGCACTCATAAATCGAGATTGGTAAGCAGCGGTTGGTCACTGTCCGATTTGCGTCTGCTTTCCCCCAAAAGCAAACATTCGTCAGTGCATTGAGCATGTCCTGCTTCGTGCCACTTGCGGACATCAGGGCGGTTCGGAATGTGGTCACGACCCGACTCCCGGAAACGCAAGCCGCGCCGACGTATACGGTAATATGCTTTGGTGCTCCTCATCTTCGGAGGAGGAGTGGCAAACGCCGGACAGACCATCAACGATGAAGGCCCGACCGTCTGCGCGATCGACAAGTGGAACGAGTCTGAGCCTGAGAAGGGACACAAGCTAGTCGACTTCGCTGGCCGATGCGTCTGCGTCAGCAACGATCCCGCCTTACCGAACCGCCCACATGAGTGCGTGGGAAAGTACGAGTACATGCCTGATGGGAGCTGGAAGGGCAGCGGAACCTGCACTAGCACCTACAAGGATGGAGACAAGCTAAACCAGACCTGGGAGGAAGGTTCTAACCTCAAAGAATACATCTACAAGTTCACCGGGGGCACCGGCAAATACGAAGGTGCCAGTGGCGGTGGCACGTACACGTACGACAGTCTGACGGACACCCTCTCTGCCGGCAAATTCAAAGGCCAGGTGATACTGCCCTGAGGCAAACGCTTGCTGATGTGCGAAATGGGTCATTAGCGGACACACTGACAAGTCCGCGCCATGTCCGCTTTACCCCCAATAACGGAAGTTGGGCGGCGCATCCAAGTTAGCATTTGACTGTCGGTTTATGAGTACACGCCCTAGTGAAACGCGAGGGCTGTCACTATCACAGGCCCATTGCCTTATGGGCCTCATCCATGTGTTTCATGCAGCCAGCCGTGTCACCCTTCTTCATCGCAGCCTTGGACATGTCGAGAGCCGTCGTCGCCTCCTTCTGTTTGGTGGCGTCGGTCATCTTGGCGATCATGCCATCCATCTGTTTCATATGAGCTTCATTGCAGAGATCTTGCGCAGCATGAGCCGGCGACAAGGTTACGATCGCCAGAAAGGCTGCCAACACAGACGTCTTAAGCATTGCGGTTGCTCCTTCGCGTTCGACACCCTCGACAGCTAAACCCGGAACGAGACAATTTAGATGCAGCTTCCCTCAAATTCACCTAAAGGCATGACAGGGCGATGCAATCAGGAACGAGTGGTAGGCCAAAATAAAGATCTCCGGCTCGCTCTTACCTGACTCAATCTCACGCGAATAACGGAACCCGTAGCCAGTACAACCGTTTTTCCTGCAGCCAGCCCTTAAGCGTGCAGTACCCCGCGGGCTGGTTAGGCCCGGTGCTGTTCCTCTCTCCTGCGAACCGTATTGGAATTGGTGCCGGGCCGCTCGCTCTCTCTATCAGCGGAACGGTTACAATGCATCAGGTCAGCGTCGTGATGGTCAGGTGCCCCACCACGGGGCGCGAACTATCAACGGGCATCGAAATGGTTGCTGCAACATTTGAGCAGCTTCCCGAAATACGCTCGCAAATAACGTGTCCTGTCTGCAAGCTCGATCACATCTGGTCAACGCGAGAGGCATGGCTCGATAACCCCCATCCCTCCGTGCCGGGGTTCGCGTGGTTGGTCTTGAATAACCGAGTCGCGGAGAACGATTAGGCTAATCACGCTCCAGCGTAGGCGGTGAAAAGCGTCTTGGTTCATCAAAAAATTTAGGCCCTTGGCATGCTTATAGGACATCTCGCTCTTGTCGCAGCCTCCCTCTTCACTGGGGCGGCCTTCTACGTCAATTTCGCCGAGCAGCCTGCCCGACTTCGGCTCGACGACCGGGGGCTCTTGGCCGAATGGAAGCCTTCTTACAGCCGCGGCTTCGCCATGCAGGCGAGCTTGGCGATGCTCGCATTTTTCCTCGGCGCCATCGCATGGTGGAAGACCAGCATCCTTGCCTTCCTCGTCGGCGCGGTCTTCATCTTGGCGCCTTGGCCGTGGACGCTGCTGGCCATCATGCCTACGAACAAGGTCCTAATGGCAACCGACTTGGCGAAGGCGGGACCCGAAATTCGCGCCCTAATCGTCAAATGGAACCGGCTCCATGCCGTGCGGACTCTGCTCGGCGCCGCCGCTGTCATTTCCTTTCTCTCTGCCGTCTCCGCGAGCTAGGCTAGCGTCACCATCCTTCTTCTGCCACCCTGTCCAAGGCAGGCCGTCGAATTAGGAGCGGCGGCGGACGAGCGGGCACGCATCTCTTTGGGCGTCATTGTGCTGCTGGCAGTCTTCGCGCCGAAAATTCGCCGCGCGTATCTGAAGGCGCGGAACGATATGCGGGAGACCGCCATAAAACCGCGGTCAAAGTCTTTTGGGCGCAATGATCGCGGCGGCTCATCAACTCACTCTGGATTACGATGCCGCGTACCAACTCGCTCACAACGCCCTGCGACCAGACTACAGCACCGCCACACTTATTCACGTCAATGACATGAGGGGACACGCGGCGGTGCTGCTCCTGTTCGATGAAGTTCTCGCGAGGCGCGGAAGTTCTGGATAGCGGGGGCAGGCTGGACTGCAGCTCAACGCCGATCCGGCGGTTCGTCGTAGCCATGGCGGTGGCTGTAGAACATGAGGGCGATAAGTCCGCAGCCAATCACGAGCGAAAAGACGATGCCCAATATCATGGCGATGTACCCGTGGATGCTTATCTCAACGTCAACTGAGTTCCAGGCATAAATCGCCCACCACAGGGTCAGGCTAGAAGCGCGAGAAGCGCCGTCACTACGAGCGTGCTTTTCATCGTGACTGAATGTTCCGACCGTATCCGCCAGGGTCGCAGGAAATCCGCCGACGTGGGGTAGATGATGCGAAGGCCATGTCGAACCGTCCAAACAGCAGCCTAGTCGCGCCGACCATCTCCTACAACTCAGCGTTCAGAGCCGAGTTCCTGCTCGCGCTTCGACGTCTTATGGCTCTTATGTCGTCAGGCGATCCAGAGGAGCCTGCCAATCCACAGGTTCCTTAGCGCGATCTAGCAAGGATGGATCATCGTTCTCTGGCTTGTTCACGCGCATGGAGATCGGCCACATGGTCATCGGCTCTGAGGGATAGGTGATAAGTAGATCATGCGGATCGAACTCTAGACCGAGCCACCGCTCGTAGCTCTCAGGCTCAAGGATCGCGGGCATGCGGTCATGGATTTGACCCACCAGTTCGTTAGAAGGCACCGTGATGATGGCAAAGGTGCGGTCCCAGTCTCCTGTGTTCGGATTGCGCCAATTCTCCCACAGCCCAGCAAGACCGAAAGGCGAGCCATTCTTCATTGCGATGGCATAGGGCTGCTTCGCCCGCGCCCCTCTGATAGCCCGCCACGCCGTTGCTGCCAATCAGGCCGCCTACGCTGTGTAGTTGCGCGGTTCCGGCCTGCGCTGGTCTTGCTCCGGTCATGAGAGACAAAGGGCTCGCTTTTGACCTCTATGGCTGCCTGCGAGCAACATTCGCACTTGCGCTTTAGCCACGCCACGCCGATTAAGGGCGTCAAATAGGACCACCACCGTGGCCCTTGCAGTAAGCCAGGCTTTCTTTGTAACCCTGGCGAAAATCCCTATATTGTTCAGTAGGGGCTATTAGTGGAGTTTGTGAGCTTAACCCATTGATTTGTTTTGAATGGGTGACGCCCGTCACTCCCGCCATTCCTTTGGCCCCACACTCGGAAAAGAGGACCATGGGCCAGTTGCTGCAAACTTACCTGCCGCTCGTCATCTTCATTGGCATCGCCTTCGTCATCAGCGCGGCGATTCTCATTGCCCCTTTCATCATCGCCGTGAGCAAGCCTGACCCCGAGAAGGTCTCGGCCTATGAATGCGGCTTCGACGCCTTCGACGACGCGCGCATGAAATTCGACGTGCGCTTCTACCTCGTGTCACTTTTGTTCATTATCTTCGACCTTGAGGTCGCGTTTTTGTTTCCCTGGGCGGTGGCCTTCAAGGAGATTGGAGCCTTCGGCTTTTGGGCGATGATGATCTTCCTCGCCATTCTCACCGTCGGCTTCATCTATGAGTGGCGGAAAGGCGCGCTTGAATGGGATTGATCCCTGAGCCCCAATTCGAGAAAGAAGGACGGAGCCCCGGCGGGATCATCACGCCTGGAGCGACCAGCTTCGGCACCTTCTCCAACGAGCTTGCCGACAAGGGCTTCCTGCTCACCACCGCGGACGACCTGATCAACTGGGCGCGGACCGGCTCGCTGATGTGGATGACCTTCGGGCTCGCCTGCTGCGCGGTCGAGATGATGCAGGCCTCGATGCCGCGCTACGATCTCGAACGCTTCGGATTTGCTCCGCGCGGCAGTCCGCGTCAGTCCGACGTGATGATCGTCGCCGGCACCCTGTGCAACAAGATGGCTCCCGCGCTGCGCAAAGTCTACGACCAGATGCCGGAACCGCGCTACGTGATCTCCATGGGATCCTGCGCCAATGGCGGCGGCTATTATCATTATTCCTACTCGGTGGTACGCGGCTGCGACCGCATCGTGCCGGTCGACATTTATGTGCCCGGCTGTCCGCCGACCGCCGAGGCGCTGGTCTATGGCGTCCTCCTCTTGCAGAAGAAGATCAGACGGACTGGCACGATCGAGCGCTGATCCGTTCCCCCGAATGTCCCTCCTGGAGCCTTGATGGACGAAGCCCTTACCAAGCTTGCCGCCTATCTCGGCGATCGCCTCAGGATGAGGCTGCTCGCTTCCGCGGTGACTCTCGGCGAGCTCACCATCGAGGTCGAGCGCGATTCGATCCGCGAGACGATCCAGCTATTGCGCGACGATTCGCTGTGCCGCTTCGGCTGCCTGATCGACATTTGCGGCGCCGACTATCCCGACCGCGATGAGCGCTTCGACGTCGTCTATCACTTGCTGAGCCCGTGGCTGAATCATCGGATTCGCGTGCGGGTTAAGACCGACGCCGAGACGCCCGTGCCAAGCATTGTCTCGCTGTTTCCGGCGGCCGACTGGTTCGAACGCGAAGCCTACGACCTCTACGGCATCCTGTTCGAGGGCCACCCGGACCTCAGGCGGCTCCTCACCGATTACGGCTTCCAGGGCCATCCTCTGCGCAAGGACTTTCCCCTAACAGGCTTCGTCGAGCTCAGATACGACGATGAGCTGAAGCGCGTGGTCTATGAGCCGGTGAAGCTGATGCAGGACTATCGGAGCTTCGATTTTCTCAGCCCTTGGGAGGGCATGGACAGCGCCATTCCTGGCGACGAGAAGGCCGGCGAGGCGCGCGAGCGAAAGGGCGAGCCATGAAGCCATCGCTCAAGCCCGGGCTCAAGCACCGCTTTGCCTATGTCGTCCCCGAGACGAAGACTGTGCCGCAGCTTTATCCGGAATCACCGCAGCTCCAGGCCATGCCCGATGTGTTTGCGACCGGCTTCATGGTCGGGCTGATGGAATGGACCTGCGTGCAACTGCTGGAGCCGCATCTCGACGAAGGCGAGGGGAGCCTCGGCGTGCATATCGATGTCTCCCACAAATCGGCGACGCCGCCTGGAATGACTGTCACCGTCGACGCCGAGTGCATCGAGGTAAGAGGCCCGCGCGCTAAATTCAAAGTGGTGGCGCATGACGGGATCGATGAGATCGGCGCTGGCACGCATGAGCGCTTCATCGTCAGCTGGGACCGCTTCAATCGCGGTGTTGCCGCCAAGCTCGCCAAGACCGCGCAGAAGGTCGAGGTCTGATGTCAGAGCTCGACACACGCACCCCCGAGACCGATAGCGGCAAGCGCGAAGGCGACGACCGCAAATTCACCATCAATTTCGGACCGCAGCATCCGGCGGCACACGGCGTGCTCAGGCTCGTGCTCGAACTCGACGGCGAGGTGGTCGAGCGCGTCGATCCGCATATCGGGCTCTTGCATCGCGGCACCGAGAAGCTGATCGAGTACAAGACCTATCTCCAGGCGCTCCCTTATTTCGATCGGCTCGACTACGTAGCGCCGATGAATCAGGAGCATGCGTATTCGCTCGCCGTCGAGAAACTGGTCGGCGTCACCGTGCCGAAACGCGGCCAGCTCATCCGCGTGCTCTATTCCGAGATCGGCCGGCTGCTTTCCCATCTCCTCAACGTCACCACGCAGGCCATGGATGTCGGCGCGCTGACGCCGCCGCTCTGGGGCTTCGAGGAGCGCGAGAAGCTGATGGTGTTCTACGAGCGGGCGAGCGGCAGCCGCATGCATGCGGCCTATATCAGGCCGGGCGGCGTGCATCAGGATCTTCCGCCTGAGCTCGTCGCCGACATCTATGCCTTCTGCGACCCGTTCCTCAAAGTCTGCGACGACATCGAGGGCTTGCTAACCGACAATCGCATCTTCAAGCAGCGGAACGTCGAAATCGGCGTCGTGACGCTGGAAGACGCCTGGGCGCACGGCTTCTCCGGCGTGATGGTGCGGGGCTCGGGCGCGGCCTGGGACTTGCGCAAGTCTCAACCTTACGAATGCTACGCCGAGCTGGACTTCGATATTCCCATCGGCAAGCACGGCGATTGCTACGACCGCTATCTCGTCCGCATGGAGGAGATGCGCCAATCGGTCCGTCTCATGAAGCAATGCTGCGAGAAGCTTACCACTGAGCTCGGCCCCGTCACCGTCGAGAACCACAAAATGGTGCCGCCGAAGCGCGCCGAAATGAAAAGCTCGATGGAGGCGCTGATCCATCATTTCAAGCTCTACACCGAGGGCTATCACGTACCGAAGGGCGAGGTTTATGCCGCGGTCGAAGCGCCAAAAGGCGAATTCGGCATCTATCTCGTCTCCGACGGCACGAATAAGCCCTATCGCTGCAAGATCAGGGCGCCGAGCTTCGCCCATCTCGCCGCCATGGACTTCTTATGCAGGGGCCATATGCTTGCCGACGTCTCGGCCGTGCTCGGTTCGATCGATATTGTGTTCGGCGAGATTGACCGGTGAGGGAGGACAAGATGACGAGAATGCTTCTGACCTTGGCCTGCGCTGCGCTGCTCTTCGCTTTCGCCGAGGCGCGCGCCGCCGAGCCGGGGACCAAGCCCGCGCCGGTGGCGAAACCTGAAGCTGGGAAGGGCGAGGGGACCAATCCCGAGGAGGCCAAGCCTGAAGCGACCACGGACGAGGGGAGCGAAGCAACCAAGCCCGAGGACGGTGCGCCGACCGCGGAATCCGGGAGCCCTGAAGCGCAACCCGAGGGAGACGGCGGGCCTGTGTCGCTCGGCGAACTCACCAAGGACGGATTCGTGATCCGCACCTCGAATTTCATCCCGGCCGACGCCGTGACGCGGCAATCCGGGAAGGTATCATCCGACGCCTTGGTTGTGACACTGCAGAAGTCGACCTCGACCGCGGTTTGCTTTTATACGTTGAAGGCCTATGTGGGTAAGAAGCTGAACACGATTCCCGCTTGTACCGTTCACCGCTAGGAGAGCCTCGCGCCGGCTGGGCCAGACTGCCGCGAGAAAAGAAGAAGCGATTTTATGAGCGTCCGCCGCCTCGCCGCCGAGCAGCCTGAGGGCTTCGCCTTCACCCCGGAAAATCTCGAATGGGCCAAGGCCCAGATCGCGAAATATCCGGAAGGCCGTCAAGCGTCCGCCGTGCTGCCGCTGATGTGGCGCGCGCAGGAGCAGATGGGCGGCTGGCTACCCGAGCCGGCGCTACGCTATGTCGCCGACATGCTTGGCATGGCCTATATCCGCGTCTACGAGATTGCGACCTTCTACACCATGTTCAACCTCGCACCCGTCGGCCGCTATTACGTGCAGGTCTGCGGCACCACGCCGTGCTGGCTGAGGGGCGCCGACGCGATCAAGGACACCTGCCGCAAATTGATCGGCGAGCCGGGTCACGTGACGCCGGATGGATTGTTCTCTTGGATCGAGGTCGAGTGTCTTGGCGCTTGCGTCAACGCACCCATGGCACAGATCAACAAGGACTATTACGAGGACCTCACGCCCGAGAGCATGTCGCGCATCCTGAAAGAGATGAAGGCCGGCCGGCATGTCCAGCCGGGCCCGCAGGATGGACGCCAAGCGTCGGCACCCGAAGGCGGTCCGATCACGCTGATTGATCCCGAGCTCTACAAGAACGAACAGCCTGACGACGAAAGCGGAGTGGTCGGTGCCGCACTGACCGACGCAGAGGCCAAGCGTCCCGGCAAGGCAGCCAATCTGCGCGAGTCACCGGTGCCCAAGCCTCCGCTTGGCAAGGGCCGCAAACCGAGGCCGCGCTGATGCTGCAAGACAAGGACCGCATCTTCACGAATCTCTATGGGCTGCACAGCTGGCGGCTCAAGGCCGCGCGCGCGCGCGGTGCCTGGGACGGCACCAAGGCGATCATCGAAAGGGGCCACGAGGCGACCATCGAGGAGGTGAAGGCGTCAGGCTTGCGCGGCCGCGGCGGCGCCGGCTTCCCCACGGGGCTGAAATGGTCGTTCATGCCGACCAAGTCCGACGGGCGCCCGAATTATCTCGTGGTCAATGCAGATGAGTTCGGAGCCTGGCACCTGCAAGGATCGCGACATCATGCGTCACGATCCGCAGCTTCTGATCGAAGGCGCCTTTCTCGCCTCGTTCGCCATGCGGGCGCATGTCTCCTACATCTACATTCGCGGCGAGTTCATCCGCGAGCGCGAGATCCTGCAAGCCGCCATCGACGAGGCCTATGACGCCAAGCTGATCGGCAAGAACAACGTCAACGGCTGGGATTTCGATCTCTACCTGCATCACGGCGCCGGCGCTTATATCTGCGGCGAGGAGACGGCGCTGCTCGAAAGCCTCGAAGGCAAGAAGGGCCAGCCGCGCCTCAAGCCGCCGTTCCCTGCCAATGTCGGGCTCTATGGCGCGCCGACCACCGTCAATAATGTCGAGACCATCGCCGTCGTCCCCGACATTCTACGTCGCGGCGCGACCTGGTTCTCCTCGCTCGGCCGCCCCAACAACACCGGCACCAAGTTGTTCTGCCTCTCAGGGCACGTGAACAAGCCGTGCAATGTCGAGGAGGAGATGGGCATCCCCTTGCGTGAACTGATCGACCATTATGCAGGCGGCGTGCGCGGCGGCTGGGACAATCTGCTCGCCGTGATTCCCGGCGGTTCGTCGGTGCCCGTGCATCCCGGCCAGTCAATGCAACGATCTGCCAATGGATTTCGACAGCCTGAAAGCTCTCAAGACCAGGCCTCGGCACCGCGGCCGTGATCGTCATGGACAAATCGACCGACATCATCCGCGCCATCGCCCGCCTGTCTTATTTCTACAAGCATGAGTCCTGCGGCCAGTGCACGCCGTGCCGCGAGGGCACCGGCTGGATGTGGCGCGTGCTCGAGCGGATGGCCAAGGGCCAGGCTGAGAAGGGCGAGATCGATATGCTGCTCAATGTCAGCTATCAGGTCGAGGGCCACACCATTTGCGCGCTTGGCGACGCCGCAGCCTGGCCGGTGCAGGGGCTGATCCGGCATTTCCGTCACGTGATCGAAGCGCGCATCGACGACCAGGCCTTGAAGCCGATCGCGCCGTCGGTTCCGGTGGCAGCGGAGTAGGACGCATGACCTGGCTTTGGGACAATGCCGTAACGCTTTCGACGATGGTCATGGCAGTGGCCGCCATCGCTGCCCTGATCTATGCACATCTGCAAATCGCCGAGAATAAAAGGGCCGAGCGTCGCGCCAATGCCAATGAACTGTGGCGAGAGACTCTGCGGCTCGCCTTCGACAATCCGAAGCTCTCGGATCCGACACTGAAGCTTGCGCAATTCGACTACGAGGACCGCACCATCGACGGCAGCATCGAGCTGTTCCAGAAATACGAGCTCTATGTGGATACGATCCTCAATGCCAGCGAGGAGATCTTGCTCGTCTCACCGAGCAAGGAATGGGACGTCGCCGTCCGGATCCAGTTGCGCCCGCATCGCGATTATTTGCTGTCGTCTCACTTCCAGAACTCCGGCTACCTTGATCAATACACGTCAGAGTTTCGGGCGTTCCTGCAGGACGTGCTGAACGAGCCGCCCCAAACGCCGCCGAACGTCGCCAGAATTGACTCTCCAGAAAAGAAGGCAAAGAAGCGTGCCTAAGCTCATCATCGACGGCAAAGAGCACGACATGCCGGACGGCATCACGCTGATCCAGGCCTGCGAGCTCGCCGGCATCGAGATCCCTCGCTTCTGCTATCACGAGCGCCTGTCGATCGCCGGCAATTGCCGCATGTGCCTGGTCGAGGTCGCCGGCATGCCGAAGCCGGTCGCCTCCTGCGCCATGGGCGTCAATGATCTCAGGCCCTCGCGCGACGGCACGCCGCCCACGATCATCACTAATTCCGAGACGGTGAAGAAAGCACGCGAGGGCGTGCTCGAATTCCTGCTCATCAATCATCCGCTCGACTGTCCGATCTGCGACCAGGGCGGGGAATGCGATCTGCAAGATCAGACCATGGCCTATGGCTTCGACGCCGGCCGCTTCCAGGACAATAAGCGCGCCGTCGAGGACAAATATCTCGGGCCGCTGATCGGCACCTACATGAATCGCTGCATCCACTGCACGCGCTGTGTGCGCTTCATGACCGAGGTCGCCGGCGTGGAAGAGCTCGGCGCCATCGGCCGCGGCGAGGACATGGAGATCACCACCTATCTCGAGCGGGGCATGCTGTCGAACCTCTCCGGCAACGTGGTCGATCTCTGCCCCGTAGGGCGCGCTCACCTCGAAGCCTTACGCCTTCATGGCGCGGCCGTGGGAGCTCACCAAGACGCTGTCGATCGACGTCATGGACGCGCTCGGCAGCGCCATCCGCGTCGATGCGCGCGGACGTGAAGTGATGCGCATCCTGCCGCGCGTCAACGATGCCATCAACGAGGAATGGATCTCCGACAAGGCCCGCCATGTGTGGGACGGCCTGCGCACCCAGCGGCTCGACCGGCCTTATGTGCGAAAGCAGGGGAAGCTCGTTCCCGCGAGCTGGGACGAGGCCTTTCGCGTGATCGCCGAGAGGCTGAAAGGGCTCGACGGCTCGCGCTTTGCCGCCATTGCCGGCGACCTGGCCGCCGCCGAGGAGATGTTCGCCCTCAAGCTCCTGACGCAACAGCTCGGCTCGCCGAATATCGATTGCCGCCAGGACGGCGCTGCACTCGATCCCGCGCTCGGACGCGCGACCTATCTTTTCAACTCCACCATCGCCGGCATCGACCAGGCCGATGCGATCCTTCTCATCGGCACCGATCCGCGCCACGAGGCGCCCGTGCTGAATGCGCGCATCCTCAAGCGCTGGCGCCAGACGTCAAGGCAAGCTGCCCATTGGGCTGATCGGCGAGGATGCCGATCTGACCTATGCCTACGACTATCTCGGCGCCGGCGCCGAGACGCTCGCCAAGATCGCCGACGGCTCGCATCCCTTCGTGAAAAAGCTTGAAGGCGCCGAGCGGCCGATGCTGATCCTCGGTCAGGCGGCGTTGCGCGCGGCCCGACGGTGCAGCGGTTTTGGCGCTTGCCGCCAAGGCCGCGATGCGGATGGGCGCGATCAAGCCGGCCGTCTCCTGGAATGGCTTCAATGTGCTGCACAGCGCCGCTGGACGCGTGGCGGGCCTCGATCTCGGACTCGTCCCTGCGCCAGGCGGCCTCGATGTCAAGCGCCATTCTCGATGCGGCAGGCGAGGGACAATCGAGGTCGTCTATCTGCTCGGCGCCGACGAGATCGACATGGAGCGGCTGGGCAGCGCCTTCGTCATCTATCAGGGCAGCCACGGCGATAAGGGCGCGCATCGCGCCGATGTCATCCTGCCCGGCGCCGCCTATACCGAGAAGGACGCCATCTACGTGAATACCGAAGGCCGGCCGCAAATGACCGCGCGCGCCGTCTTCCCGCCGGGCGAAGCGCGCGAGGACTGGAAGATCCTCCGCGCGCTGTCAGGCGCGCTCGGCAAGCCCCTGCCGTTCGACACGACACAGCAGCTGCGCGCCAAGATGTTCGAAGCGCACCCGCATCTCGCTCTGCTCGACCAGATCGATCCCGCCGACGGCGCCGCGATCGAGCGTCTCGCCAAGCAACCGGCGAAGCCCGGCAAGGAGCCGTTTCGGCCATGCGATCGACGACTTCTATCTCACCAATCCGATCGCGCGCGCCTCCGCCATCATGGCGAGCTTGAGCGCGCTGCACACAGTCCCCCGACAAGGCGACCGGCACCGATGGCTGAGTTTTGGACGAGCTATGGCCTGCCGCTCGCGCTGATCGTGGCGCAGAGCGTCGCGCTCCTCGTCATCCTTCTGATCATCGTGGCATTCCTGCTCTACGCCGACCGCAAGGTCTGGGCGGCGGTGCAGATGCGGCGCGGGCCTAACGTGGTCGGCCCTTGGGGATTGTGGCAGTCCTTCGCCGATCTGCTGAAATTCGTCTTCAAGGAGCCGATCATTCCGGCCGGCGCCAATAAGGGCATCTTCCTGCTCGCGCCGCTCGTCACGGCGGGACTCGCGCTGTCGGCCTGGGCCGTGATGCCGGTCGCCAAGGGCTGGCAGGTCGCCGATCTCAATGTCGGCATTCTTTTCATCTTCGCCATCTCGAGCCTGCAGGTCTACGGCGTGATCATGGCGGGATGGGCGTCGAACTCGAAATACGCCTTCCTCTCGGCGCTCCGCTCGGCGGCGCAGATGGTCTCCTACGAAGTCTCGATCGGTTTCGTCATCATCACCGTGCTGCTCTGCGCAGGCTCGCTCAATCTCGAGCGCCATCGTCGAGGCGCAAGATGGCCGTTTCGGGCTGTTCGGCTGGTATTGGCTGCCGCTTTTCCCGATGTTCGTGATCTTCTTCATTTCGGCGCTGGCCGAGACCAACCGCCCGCCTTTCGACCTGCTCGAGGCCGAGTCCGAGCTCGTTGCGGGCTTCATGGTCGAATATTCGTCGACCCCCTATATGCTGTTCATGCTGGGCGAATATGTCGCCATCGTCCTGTTATGCGGGCTCGGCACGGTGCTGTTTTTGGGGGGTTGGCTGCCGCCGTTCCCCGTCCCGCCCTTCACCTGGATACCAGGCGTGGTATGGTTCCTGTTGAAGGTTTGCTTCTTGTTCTTCCTGATCGCCATGGTCAAAGCCATGGTGCCGCGATACCGCTACGATCAGCTGATGCGGCTCGGCTGGAAGGTCTTCCTGCCCCTGTCATTGGCCGCTGTCGTGCTCGTGGCGGCGGTTCTACAACTCTGGCAACACGCATCCTAAGGAGAGCTGGCGTGAAGCGTTTCGCCGAGGCCGCCAAGTCATTGTTGCTGATGGAATTTCTGTCAGCCTTTTGGCTTGCTATGAAATATTTCGTGGCGCCCAAGGCGACGCTCAACTACCCCTTCGAGAAGGGGCCGCTCTCACCTCGCTTCCGCGGCGAGCATGCGCTGAGGCGCTACCCCAACGGCGAGGAGCGCTGCATCGCCTGCAAGCTGTGCGAGGCCATCTGCCCGGCCCAGGCCATCACCATCGAGGCAGGGCCCCGCCGCAATGACGGCACCCGCCGCACCACGCGCTACGACATCGACATGGTGAAATGCATCTATTGCGGCTTCTGCCAGGAGGCTTGCCCCGTGGACGCCATTGTCGAGGGTCCGAATTTCGAGTTCGCCACCGAGACGCGCGAGGAGCTTTACTACGACAAGGAGCGGCTGCTGGCGAACGGCGACCGCTGGGAGCGCGAGATCGCCAAGAATTTGGCGCTCGACGCGCCTTACCGGTGAGGGGCGACGCCGCTTGATGCTGTCAGCGCTGTTCTTTTATCTCTTCGCCATCACCTGCGTGGGCGCGGCCTTCATGGTCATCGCCGTGCGAAATCCCGTGCACGCGGTGCTGTTCCTGATTCTCGCCTTCTTCAACGCCGCGGGACTGTTCGTGCAGCTCGGCGCCGAATTCCTGGCGATGATCCTGATCGTCGTCTATGTCGGCGCGGTGCTCGTGCTGTTCCTGTTCGTGGTGATGATGCTCGATGTCGACTTCGCCGTGCTCAAGGCGGGCTTCCTCAAATATCTGCCGGTCGGCGCTACCATTGGCCTTCTGCTTCTCGTCGAGCTGATCCTGATCGTGGGCGCCTGGATCACGGCGCCCGAGATCACCGCGCAGGCGCCGACGCCACCCGCGTCGGAGATCAGCAACACCGAGGCGATCGGGCTCATTCTCTATACGCGTTACGTTTATCTGTTCGAGGCGGCCGGCCTGATCCTGCTCGTCGCCATGATCGGCGCCATCGTGCTCACACTGCAGCACAAGCGCGATGTGCGCCGGCAGAAGGTCTCGGCGCAAGTCGGCCGGACCCGCGACGAGGGTGTCGAGCTGGTCGAGGTCGAATCGGGGAGGGGTCTCTCATGACCATCGGCCTCTCCCATTACCTCACCGTCGCCGCCGTCCTGTTCACGCTCGGCATTTTCGGCATCTTCCTCAATCGCAAGAACGTGATCGTCATCCTCATGTCGATCGAGCTGATGCTGCTTGCGGTGAACATCAACCTCGTCGCCTTCTCCGCCTTTCACGGCGATCTCGTCGGGCAAATCTTCGCCATGATCGTGCTGACTGTGGCGGCGGCGGAAGCCGCCATCGGGCTCGCCATCGTCGTCGTCTATTTCCGCAACCGCGGCACCATCGACGTGGCCGAAATCGATCTTCTCAAGGGCTGAGCCTAGAAAGCGCGATGTATCAGGCGATCCTGTTTCTCCCTCTCGTCGGCGCGATCTTCGCAGGGCTGCTCGGCCGCTTTACCGGGCCGCGCCCGGCGGAGGTCATCACCACCACGCTCGTGCTGATCACCGCGCTGCTCTCCTGGCTCGCCTTCTATCAGGTTGCCATCCTAGGGGAGGAACAGCGCATCGAGCT
This sequence comes from uncultured Alphaproteobacteria bacterium, assembly GCA_963710245.1. GTDB lineage: Bacteria > Pseudomonadota > Alphaproteobacteria > Rhizobiales > Methyloligellaceae > Methyloceanibacter. Next base: position 132,356 of record CAVPZK010000025.1, on the reverse strand, counting down.
GTTGCGCTTCATCACCTCGGGCGATCTGAAAGCCGTGTGGTCGCTCCGCATCGACACGCTGACCGCGGTGATGCTGGTGGTGGTGACCACGGTCTCAGGCCTCGTGCATCTCTACTCCATCGGCTACATGGAGGAGGATCACGGGCCGGCCGCGCTTCTTCGCCTATCTCTCGCTGTTCACCTTCGCCATGCTGGCGCTGGTCACGGCCGACGATTTCGTCCAGCTGTTCTTCGGCTGGGAGGGCGTGGGCCTCGCGTCTTATCTGCTGATCGGCTTCTGGTATCACAAGCCATCGGCCAATGCCGCCGCCATCAAAGCCTTCATCGTCAATCGCGTCGGCGATTTCGGCTTCGCGCTCGGCATCTTCGCCATCTTCACCCTGTTCAACTCCGTGCAATACGACACGGTGTTCGCCTCGGCCCCCGACCATGTCGGTGAGACGATGCAGTTCCTTGCGTGGCGCGTCGATGCGCTGACGCTCATCTGCCTGCTCCTGTTCATGGGGGCGATGGGCAAGTCGGCGCAATTCCTGCTGCACACCTGGCTTCCCGACGCCATGGAGGGCCCGACGCCGGTCTCGGCGCTGATCCATGCCGCGACCATGGTCACCGCCGGCGTGTTCATGGTGGCGCGGCTGTCGCCGCTATTCGAGCTTGCGCCGATCGCGCTCGGCTTCGTCGCCATTATCGGCGCCACCACGGCCTTCTTCGCCGCGACCGTCGGCCTGGTGCAGACCGACATCAAGCGCGTGGTCGCCTATTCGACCTGCTCGCAGCTCGGCTACATGTTCGCGGCGGAAGGTGTGGGCGCTTACGGCGCCGGCATGTTCCACCTCTTTACCCATGCCTCGTTCAAGGCGCTGCTCTTCCTCGGCGCCGGCGCGGTGATCCACGCGCTGCATCACGAGCAGGATCTCCGCCGCATGGGAGCGTTGCGCAAGGTGCTGCCCTTCACCTGGGCGATGATGCTGATCGGCACGCTGTCGCTGACCGGCTTCCCCTTCACCGCGGGCTTCGTCTCCAAGGACGCCATCATCGAGGCGACCTACGCCGCGCATTCCTGGGTGGGGAACTACGCCTTCGTGCTGACGCTGATCGCGGCGGTGCTGACCTCGTTCTATTCCTGGCGGCTGATGTTCCTCGCCTTCGAGGGCAGGCCACGCGAGCCGAAGGACGTGCTCGCGCACGCTCATGAGCCGCCTTGGACCATGGGTATTCCGCTCGCTCTGCTCGCTCTAGGCGCGCTGTTGCTTGGCGGCCTGTTCGCGCATCTTTTCATCGGCAATGGCCAGACCGAGTTCTGGCGCGGCTCGCTCGTCACGCATGAGGGCGCGCATCACGAGGTCCCGCTTTGGGTGATGCTGGCGCCGACCATCGCCATGGCGCTCGGCCTGGTGACCGCATGGTACTTCTATATCCGGAACCCGCTGGTGCCTTTCGGCCTCGCCAAGCGCTTCCGCGGAGCCCACCAGTTTCTGCTGAACGCCTGGTATTTCGACGCGCTCTACGACGCTCTGTTCGTCAGGCCGGCGAAACGGCTCGGCCGGTTCCTGTGGAAGACCGGCGACGGCACGATCATCGATGGGCTCGGCCCTGACGGCGTTTCGGCCCGCGTCATCGACATCACCAATCGCGTGGTGAAGCTCCAGTCCGGCTACATCTATCATTATGCCTTCGTCATGCTGATCGGCGTGGCGGCGCTCATCACCTATTTCCTGTTCGCCGGCGGAGGGCTCAAGCCGTGAGCTATAGCTGGCCGATCCTCTCCACCGTCACCTTCCTGCCGCTGCTCGGCGCGCTTCTCATTGCCCTCTTGCGCGGCGACGACGAGAGCGCCTTCCGCAACGCGCGCTTCATCGCGCTGTGGACCACGCTGATCACCTTCGCGCTCTCGCTTATCCTGTGGCGCGATTTCGACGCGGCTACCGCTCAATTCCAATTCGTCGAGCTCAGGCCCTGGCTCGGTCCGATCACCTTCCATATGGGCGTCGACGGCATCTCGCTGCCCTTCGTCCTGCTGACGACGTTCCTCATGCCGCTCTGCATTCTGGCAAGCTGGGTCGCGATCTCGACGCGCGTGAAGGAATATATGATCGCCTTCCTCGTGCTCGAGACGCTGATGATCGGCGTGTTCACCTCCCTCGACCTCGTGATGTTCTATCTGTTCTTCGAGGGCGGGCTGATCCCGATGTTCCTGATCATCGGCGTGTGGGGCGGCCAGCGCCGCGTCTATGCGAGCTTCAAGTTCTTCCTCTATACGCTCACTGGCTCGCTGCTGATGCTGCTCGCCATCATGGCGATCTATTGGGAGGCGGGGACCACCGACATTCCTGTCCTGCTCACGCACGGCTTCCCGCCCGAGATGCAGACCTGGCTGTGGTTCGCCTTCCTTGCCTCATTCGCGGTGAAGCTGCCGATGTGGCCGGTCCATACCTGGCTGCCCGACGCCCATGTCGAGGCGCCGACCGCGGGCTCGGTGATCCTCGCCGGCATCCTCCTGAAGATGGGCGGCTACGGCTTCTTGCGTTTCTCCATCCCGATGTTCCCGCTCGCCTCGGCCGAGTTCGCACCGTTGATCTTCGCGCTCTCCGTCGTCGCCATTATCTACACCTCGCTGGTGGCACTCGCGCAGGAAGACGTGAAGAAGCTGATCGCCTATTCCTCTGTCGCGCATATGGGCTTCGTCACCATCGGCGTCTTCACCCTCACCATGCAGGGCTTGCAGGGCGGCATCTTCCAGATGCTCTCGCACGGCATCGTCTCCGCCGCTCTCTTCCTCTGCGTCGGCGTGATCTACGACCGAATGCATACGCGCGAGATCTCAGCCTTCGGCGGGCTCGCCGACCGCATGCCGATCTACGCCTTCTGCTTCATGGTGTTCACCCTCGCCAATGTCGGGCTCCCCGGCACATCCGGTTTCATCGGCGAGTTCTTAAGCCTCACCGGCGCTTTCCGCATCAACACTTGGGTGGCGTTCCTCGCCACCACCGGCGTGATCCTCTCGGCGGCCTACGCGCTCTACCTCTATCGCCGCATCATTTTCGGCAAGTTGGAGAAGGCGAGCCTCAAATTCATCACCGATCTCACCTGGCGGGAGGTCGCGGTGATGACGCCGCTCGTCGTGCTCACCATCCTGTTCGGCTTCTATCCCGCACCGATCCTCGATGCCTCGGCCGCCTCGGTCGATGCGCTGATCAAGAACTACCACGCAAGCCTCGCCGCCGCCGAGCAGGCGCGGCTCGCGTTGATACCGTAAGGAGCCTCGAACGTGCTCCAATCGCTCAACCTCGAAGCGGCGCTGCCGGAGCTGATCCTGTCGATCGGCGCCATGGCCCTGCTGATGCTTGGCGTCTTCACGCGCCGCGAGCAGGGTGAGCTCATTCTGTGGCTCGCGGTTCTCCTCCTCGCCGTGGCTGGCGTCTTCGTGGCGACCTCCTTCGGCACGGCGCTGCTGTTCGGCGACAGCTTCATCGTCGATCCCTTCGCGCGCATGCTGAAGCTGCTGACGCTGACCGGCGCTGCCGTGGCGCTAATCATGTCACTCGATTATTGGCGCGAGCGGGGAGGGGTTAAGTTCGAGTTCGCCGTGCTCGTGCTGCTCGCCACGACCGGCATGTTGATGATGATCTCGGCCAACGATCTCATCGCCCTCTATGTCGGGCTGGAGTTGCAGAGCCTCGCGCTTTACGTGGTCGCCACCTTCCGCCGCGACTCAGCGCGCTCGGCCGAAGCGGGGCTCAAATATTTCGTCCTCGGCGCGCTGTCCTCGGGCATGCTGCTTTACGGCGCATCGCTCGTTTACGGCTTCACCGGTTCGACCCAATTCGCCACCATCGCCGCGGCAGTGCAGCCTTCCGGCTCCAATCTCGGGCTCATTGTCGGCCTCGTCTTCTTGATGGCCGGTTTCGCCTTCAAGATCTCGGCCGTGCCGTTCCACATGTGGACGCCGGACGTCTATGAGGGCGCGCCGACCCCCGTCACGGCCTTCTTTGCTGCGGCGCCCAAGCTCGCCGCCATGGCGCTGACCGTTCGGGTGCTCATCACCGCCTTCCCGGCGGTGACCTTCCAATGGCAGCAGATCGTGGTGTTTCTTGCGATCGCCTCGATGGCGCTCGGCTCTTTCGCGGCGATCGGCCAAACCAATATCAAGCGGCTGATGGCCTATAGCTCGATCGGCCATATGGGCTACGCGTTGGTGGGGCTAGCCGCCGGCAGCGCCGAGGGCGTGGCGGGCGTGATCATCTATCTCACCATCTACCTGGTGATGACGCTCGGCACCTTCGCCTGCATCCTCGCCATGCGGCGGGGTGGGCGCATGATTGAGGACATCGACGCGCTCGCGGGCCTCTCGCGCACCCAACCCATGATGGCTTTCCTATTGGCGATGCTGCTGTTTTCCCTTGCCGGCATTCCACCCCTTGCAGGTTTCTTCGCCAAGTTTTACGTGTTCCTTGCCGCCATTCATGCCGGCCTTTACGCGCTCGCCGTCATCGGCGTGCTTTTGAGCGTCGTGGGCGCCTACTATTATCTTCGCATCGTCAAGCTTATGTATTTCGATGCGCCCGCGGAACGCTTCGAACCGATGCAGGCGCCGCTTGCCGCTGTGCTTGGCGTCAGTGGGGCGTTCATCCTGCTCTATTTCGTCTACCCGGCGCCGCTCGTGGCCTTTGCCGGGGTTGCAGCCAAGTCACTGTTCTAAATGACATATTTTTCATCGCCATCGCCTAAAATGCCGAGCGGCTACCGCCTGCTTCGGATGGAGACGGTGGATTCGACCAATGCCGAGGCGAGGCGGCGCGCCAAGGCCGGCGAGCCCGGCCCGCTCTGGATCTGCTCCGCCCGACAATCGCAAGGCCGGGGCCGAGGCGGCCGCGAATGGATCTCCCAACCCGGCAATTTGTTTGCGAGCCTGCTCGTCGGCATCAACTGCCCAATCCGCGTGGCTGGTCAGCTGGCGCTGGTCGCCGGCGTCATCGCCTTCGACACGATCGCCAAGCTTATCGCCTATGAAGGCCGCTCGGAGCTTCTGTTGAAATGGCCGAACGACATCTTGCTCGCCGGCGAGAAGTTGGCCGGCATGCTGCTCGAGAATATTGGCAGCACCGCCGAGAACCGCTCGGTGGTCGTGATCGGCACCGGCATCAATCTCGCCAATCACCCTGAGAACCTGCCGCAGCCCGCCGTGAGCCTCGCCGCCTATGGCATGACGGTAACGCCCGCCGAGGCGCTCGAAGTGCTGGCCGCGACAACGCATGAATGGCTGACACGCTGGGGCGAGGGCAACTCTTTCCCAAGCATCCGCCGCGCCTGGCTCGACCGCGCCGGGCCCGCCGGACGCCCTTTGCGGGTGAAGATCAATGGCGAGGAGACCGAAGGCGTCTATGGCGGTCTAGACGCCGACGGCGCGCTCAGGCTGCTGACCCCAGACGGCGCCGAATATCGGATCGCGGCCGGCGATGTGTTCTTCTTGAGCCGGTGAGGCGCTGAAACCCAAACATGTCTAAAAAATCCAAGGGAAAGGGAGCCGATTTCGTCTTCCTGCCGCTCGGCGGCGTGGGCGAGATCGGCATGAACCTGTATCTCTACGGCTACGGGCGCGACGGTGCGCGCGAATGGCTCATCGTCGACATGGGGGTAACCTTCGGCAGCGAGACCGAGCCCGGCATAGATGTGATCCTCCCCGACATCCGCTTCATCGAGGAGGAGAAGCACAATATCGTCGGCCTGCTGCTCACCCACGCGCATGAGGATCATTTCGGCGCCGTGGTGGATCTCTGGCCGCAGCTCGCCGGCATTCCCGTCTATGCCACCCCCTTCACCGCCGAGATGCTGAAGTCGAAGCTGGCCGAGATGGGGCTGGTCAACGGCTTTCCCCTAGAAATCATCCCGCTCGGGCATCGGCGCACGATCGGCCCGTTCGACGTCGAGCTGATCAACATGTCGCACTCGATTCCCGAGCCGTCGGCGGTGGTGATCCGCACGCCGCTAGGCGCAGCGCTACATACCGGAGATTGGAAGCTCGACGAGAACCCGCTCACCAGCGCGCCCACCGACGAGGCCCGTCTTAAGGCGCTCGGCGCGGACGGGCTTTCGGCGCTGATTTGCGATTCGACCAATGCCGTGCGCGACGGCGTCTCCGCATCGGAGGCTGACGTGGCCGTGACGCTCGCTCGCCTGATCCGCGAAGCGCCGCAGCGGGTGGCCGTCACCACCTTCGCGTCGAATGTCGCGCGCATACGCTCGGTGGCCAACGCCGCGCGCGCAGCAGGCCGCGAGCTTGTCGTGGTCGGCCGCGCCATGTTCCGCGTCATCGAGGCAGCGCAAGCCACCGGCTATCTCGACCCCAACCTCTCCTTCCATGAGGAGACGGTCTTCTCCAAGCTGCCGCCGCATAAGGTGCTGGCGCTGTGCACCGGCAGCCAAGGCGAGACGCGAGCCGCCATGGCGCGCATCGCGCAGAACGAGCACCCCAATGTGAAGCTCGACGAAGGCGACTGGGTGATCTTCTCCTCGCGCACCATTCCGGGCAACGAGAAGGCCGTCGGGCGCGTGCAGAACGCGCTTGCCGACATGGAGGTCGAGGTCATCACCGACCAGGAGGCGGCCGTTCACGTATCCGGCCATCCGCGCCGCGGCGAGCTCGAGCAGCTTTACGGCTGGGTCAAGCCAGACACCGCAATTCCCATGCATGGCGAGGGGCGCCACCTCGAAGCCCATGCCAAGCTCGCCGAGAAGCTCGGCGTGAGGCAGGTGGTGCGCGCACGGAACGGCGCGATGGTGCGGCTGCTCCCCGGTCCCGCGGAGATCATCGACGACGTGCCGGTCGGGCGGCTTTACCGCGACGGTATGATCCTCACCCGCGCGGATGACGGCCAGGTGCGCGAGCGCCGCAAGCTGAGCTTTGCCGGTTCCGTGGCGGTGTCGCTGGTTCTCTCCGAGAAAGGCGTGTTGCTTGCCGCACCCGAGGTCGCCGTGACAGGATTGCCGGCCACCGACAATGACGGAACGCCGTTCACGGAGATCGCGCGCAATGCCGTGATCGGCACCATCGAGAGCCTGCCCAAGCCCAAGCGCAAGGACCAGGCGTTGGTGAGCGAGGCAGTCCGCCGCAGCGTCCGCGCCGCCGTCAACCAGGCTTGGGGCAAGAAGCCAACGTGCTCCGTGTTGCTCACGGTGCTATAGCGCTAAGGAAACCAGGAGTCGTTTATGATTGGGCGTTTGAATCACGTTGCCATTGCGGTGCCGGACCTGAAGGCGGCGACAGCCGTCTACCGCAATACGCTCGGCGCCAAGGTTTCGGACGAGGTGGACCAACCCGAGCATGGCGTAACTACGGTCTTCGTCGAGCTCCCCAACACCAAGATCGAGCTGCTCGGCGTGCTCGGCGACAAGTCGCCGATCGCCGCCTTCCTTGAGCGCAACCCCAATGGCGGCATCCACCATCTCTGCTACGAAGTGCCCGATATCAGGGAAGCGCGCGACCGGCTCGTGGCGCAGGGCGCGCGGGTGCTCGGCCAAGGCGAGCCGAAGATCGGCGCGCACGGCAAGCCGGTGCTGTTCCTTCACCCGAAGGATTTCTGCGGGACCCTGGTCGAGCTCGAGGAGGCTTAGGCCGTGACGCTCGCCTTTGCGGCCGCCATCTATTTCATCATCTGGTGGATCGTGCTGTTCGCCATGCTGCCGATCGGCGTCCGCACGTCGGAGGAAGCGGGAGAGAAGACCACGCCGGGCAACGCTGAAAGCGCGCCGCATATGCCAAATCTTTTGCCGAAGATGCTGGCCACGACGGTGGTTGCCAGCATCATCTTCGCCGCGCTCTACGCGATCATCGTGCACCACGTGATCACGCTCGATCAGATCCCGTTCTTCCCGCGCTATGAGCGCGTGCAGTAGTAGCCGAACCATCTGGCGAGAGAGGCACGCTACGGGCAAAAAAAAGCAAGGCCGAGACGACCTTGCTTCAGTAACACGAACTCCTTGGTCTCCTCTGCCCGCGAGGCTCGCCTGTCGGTTTTCGACTCTCGAGATTGCTGGCTGAAGAGCGGCTGCGCGTATTTAGGCGCGCCTGGAGTTACTTCCTCCCAAGACTTGGACCTGGTCCAATCTCAACGCGTAACTCCGAGATCGATACCGGTCCCGATCGCTCCCACGTTGTGCCGGCACACTAGCGCGGCGGCGCCAAATTGTCACCATCATTGTGGCTGGCTGCCGCAGATTTATACTTGACGCGCAGTCTTGACAAAGCGGATTTGCTTCAAAGGGGGCGAAACAAAGAATTTCTGGAAAGTCGCGGAGCGACGAAGTCTGCCTGCGAATTAGGCACCGCTCGACAGCCAAAACGCGCTTCGAGCGAACTGTCGTGACCGCCGGTTGCAGAGAGAGGCGCCCGGCGCCGGAGCAGAGCCCATGTCTTTCCCAGCATTGCTTACCCTCGCGAAAGTAAGCTATTAGCCGCCACGGGGGCCGCGGGGGAGGTCAGGCCCCTCCCGTAAGGCATGGCTCCTTTCCCATGGGCGGCGCGACCCCGCATCCGCCCCAACGCCCGAAGAAGCTGCCCATGCGTCTCAGCCGCTATTTCCTGCCACTCCTCCGCGACGATCCCAAGGAAGCCGAGATCGTCTCGCATCGGCTGATGCTGCGCGCAGGAATGATCCGCCAATCGAGTGCCGGCATCTATTCGTGGCTGCCGCTCGGGTTCCAGGTCTTGAGCAAGATCGAGCAGATCGTGCGCGAGGAGCAGGACCGCGCGGGCGCGCTCGAGCTCTTGATGCCCACGATCCAGCCGGCCGAAATCTGGAAGGAGAGCGGCCGCTACGAGGTCTACGGCAAGGAGATGCTGCGCATCTCTGACCGCCACGAGCGGGAGATGCTGTACGGCCCGACCAACGAGGAGCTGATCACTGCGATCTTCCGTGACGGGGTGAAATCTTACAAGGATTTGCCGCGCATCCTCTATCACATCCAGTGGAAGTTCCGCGACGAGATCAGGCCGCGTTTCGGCGTCATGCGCGGCCGCGAGTTCCTGATGAAGGACTCCTATTCCTTCGACCTCACCGTCGAGGACGCACGCAAAGCCTACAACAAGATGTTCGTCTCCTATTTGCGCACCTTCGCCCGCATGGGGCTGAAATCGGTGCCGATGGTGGCCGAGACGGGCCCGATCGGCGGCAATCTGAGCCACGAATTCATCATCCTGGCGGACACTGGCGAGAGCGAGGTCTATTGCCACCGCGATCTCGTCACGCTCGACCCGCCAGGCGCCGATATCGACTATGAGGGCGATCTCACGCCCGTGGTCGATGCCTTCACCGGCAAATACGCGGCGACTTCGGAGAAACACGACGCCGAGCGGTTCGAGCGTGAGGTGCCGGCGAAAGACCGGCTCACCGCGCGCGGCATCGAGGTCGGCCACATCTTCTTCTTCGGCACGAAATATTCGGAAAGCATGGGTTGCAAGGTCCAAGGGCCCGGCGGCGACCTGGTCACGGTGCAGATGGGCTCGTACGGCATCGGCGTGTCGCGCCTGGTTGGCGCCATCATCGAGGCCTCGCACGATGATGCCGGCATCATCTGGCCGGCATCGGTGGCGCCCTTCGATGTCGGGCTGATCAACGTGAAGGTCGGCGATGCGGCCACCGACGCGGCCTGCGAGGATATCTACGCCAAGCTGCAGAAATCCGGCTTGAGGGTGCTTTATGACGACCGCGACGACCGGGCAGGGGCCAAATTCGCCGCTATGGACCTGATCGGTCTTCCCTGGCAAATCATCGTCGGCCCCAAGGGCTTAGCCTCAGGCGAGGTCGAGCTCAAAGAGCGCGCCAACGGCGCCCGCCATAGTCTTACCTTCGAATCCGCCTTGAATCGCCTGGTCCAGTCGGCGACCGAGGCAAGAAGGGAAGCGGCATGAGCAAAGAGACTAGCACGCGGGCGTTCGCGCCCTTCGAATGGATGGTGGCGCTTCGCTATTTGCGGGCGCGCCGCAAAGAAGGCTTCATCTCGGTCATCGCCGGGTTCTCCTTCATTGGCATTACGCTCGGCGTCGCCACGCTGATTATCGTCATGGCGGTGATGAACGGCTTCCGCCAGGAGCTGTTCAACAAGATGCTCGGCCTGAACGGCCATGTGGTCGTGCACAGCCTCACCAACTTCAACGACTATGACGACGTGGCGGGACGGATCCGCGCCGTGCAGGGCGTCAAGTCGGCGCTGCCGCTGGTCGAGGGGCAGGTGATGATCTCGACGCAGGGCACCTCGAGCGGGGCGCTGGTGCGGGGCTTGCGCGAGAACGACCTCAAGCAGCTGAAGGCGATCTCCGACAATATCCGCTTCGGCACTCTCGACGGCTTCGACACATCGCCGGGGCTCGCGCTCGGCAGCCGGCTTGCCAACGAGCTGAACGTGAAGGTCGGAGACCAGGTCTCGCTGCTCACGCCGCGCGGCGCCTCGACCGCTCTCGGTACGGCGCCCAGGACCAAGCGCTATCCGGTGGCGGCGATTTTCGAGATCGGCATGTCCGAATATGATTCGAGCATCATCTTCATGCCGCTCAACGAGGCGCAGCTTTATTTCAACCAGCCCAATAGCGTCACGGTGCTGGAAGTCGTGCTCAACTCGCCCGACGAGGTCGGCCAGCTTGCCCCCAAGATCGTCACCGCCGGCGGCTCTAGCATCTATGTCAGCGACTGGCGGCAGCGGAACGCCACCTTTTTCACCGCGCTCCAGGTCGAGCGCAATGTGATGTTCCTCATCCTCGCGCTGATCGTCCTGGTCGCCGCGCTCAACATCATCTCCGGCCTGATCATGCTGGTGAAGGACAAGGGCCACGACATCGCCATTCTGCGCACGATGGGTGCAACCCGCGGCGCTATCATGCGCGTCTTCTTCATCACCGGGGCCAGCATCGGCATCGTCGGCACGTTAGCCGGCCTCGTGCTCGGCGTTCTCGTCTGCGCCAATATCGAGCGCTTGCGCGAGGTGATCGGCTGGCTCACCGACACCGAACTGTTCGCGCCCGAGCTCTATTACCTCACGCAGCTGCCGGCAGAGATGGACAGGGGCGAGACCACCTCGGTCGTCATCATGGCGCTGGTCCTCTCGATCCTCGCGACGCTGTATCCCTCGTGGAGGGCGTCGCGGCTCGATCCAGTCGAAGCGCTGCGTTACGAATAGGGTCAGAGGTGGACAGCCCCAACAAACTCGCGTCGATGCTTCGCCTTGAGCGCCTCGAGCGCGGTTATACGCAGGGCAATCGTCGTATCGACGTGTTGAAGGGGGCCTCCGCCTCGTTCTTTCCCGGTGAAGCCGTGGCGCTGCTGGGCCCGTCTGGCGCGGGCAAATCCACGCTCCTGCATATCGCCGGCCTGCTCGAGCGGCCCGACCGCGGTGCCGTGCTCATCAACGGCGTCGATTGCGTGGGGCTGAACGACAAGGAGCAGACCCGCATCAGGCGCATGGAGGTTGGGTTCGTCTACCAGTTCCATCACCTCCTGCCGGAGTTCTCGGCGCTGGAGAACGTCGTTCTGCCGCAGCTGATCCTCGGGCTGACGCGAAGCCGGGCCGAGGCGCGTGCGAAAGAGCTGCTCGGGTCGCTCGGCCTTGCCGAGCGCTGGGACCACCGGCCGGCGCAGCTTTCCGGCGGCGAGCAGCAGCGCGTCGCGATTGCCCGCGCGCTTGCCAACGAGCCGAAAGTGCTGCTCGCCGACGAACCGACCGGCAATCTCGATCCCCCGACCGCCGAGCGCGTGTTCGAGCAGCTTCTGAAGCTCATACGACAGTCGGGCGTGGCCGCGGTGGTGGCCACCCACAACCTGGACCTCGCCGCCCGCATGGACCGCACGCTGCGGCTTGCCGACGGTTTGCTGGTCGAGGAAACGGTTGCGGTGATTGAGGTGGCTGTGCGGTAGCGCGACTTGCACCGGAACAAAAGAAGAACATAATCCTGAGGGCGGATAGCGGGGATATGTCGGACTAGCCCTTCAACGGACCGGCCGAATCCGGAAGGGTGAACCCTCGCCAACCCGTATCGCAGGAGCAGGTCGCCAGGAATGACGAGTGAGGCCCAACCCTTCGTGCATCTCAGGCTGCACTCAGCCTATTCGCTGCTCGAAGGCGCGCTCGCCATCCAGAAGCTCGCCGCGCTAGCCAAAGCTGACGGGGCTCCCGCGCTAGCGCTGACCGACTCGAACAATCTCTTCGGCGCGCTGGAATTCTCCGAGGCGCTCGCCGAAGCCGGCATCCAGCCGATCATCGGCCTCACGCTCTCGCTGACCTTCGCCGCCGAGCGCGAGACCCCTGCTCCCGGCAGCGACCTCAATGGGCCGCATGCCGACGGCCGCATCGCGCTGCTCGCCAAGGACGCGCAAGGCTACGCCAATCTGATGCGCCTCTCGACCGAGGTCTATTTCGCGGCCAGCGAGTCGGGCAAGGCGGTTGCCAGCATCAGCCAACTCGCCGCGCGGGCCGAAGGTTTGATCGCGCTCACCGGCGGACTCGAAGGGCCGGTCGACGTGGCGCTCGCCGAGGGCAATCCCGAGTCTGGCCGCGCACGGTTGGAGGCGCTGCGCACGATCTTCGGCGACCGGCTCTACGTCGAGCTTCAGCGCCACGGCTTGCCGCAGGAGAGGGCGGTCGAGCCGCAGCTGCTCAAGCTCGCTTATGACCTCGACTTGCCCCTCGTCGCGACCAACGAACCCTATTTCGCCACGCAAGAGGATTTCGAGGCGCATGATGCGCTGATTTGCATCGCCGAGGGAAGCTACGTCGCGGTCGACGAGCGGCGCCGATTGAGCCCCGAGCATTATTTCAAAACCAGTGCGCAAATGCGGGCGCTGTTCGCTGATCTGCCCGAGGCGCTGGAGAACACCGTCGAGATCGCGCGCCGCTGCGCCTACCGGCCGCTGCAACGCCAGCCGATCCTTCCGCCCTTCCTCACCGGCGGTGAGGCGTCCACCGCTCTCGGCGAGACCGAAGCGGCTGAGCTCAGGCGCCAGTCAGAGGCGGGCCTCAAGGAACGCATCGCCCAACACGGCGTGGCGCCGGGCTTCGACGCGGCGGCCTACGCCGACCGGCTCGCCTTCGAGCTCGATGTCATCACCGGCATGAACTACCAGGGCTACTTCCTGATCGTCGCCGACTTCATCAAATGGGCCAAGGCCGAAGGCATCCCCGTCGGACCCGGTCGCGGCTCCGGCGCGGGATCTCTCGTCGCTTACGCGCTCACCATCACCGATCTCGATCCCATCCGCTTCGGGCTGCTGTTCGAGCGCTTCCTCAATCCAGAGCGCGTGTCGATGCCCGATTTCGACATCGACTTCTGCCAGGACCGGCGCGACGAGGTGATCGCCTATGTGCGCGAACGCTATGGCGCGCACCGCGTGGCCCACATCATCACTTTCGGCAAGCTCCAGGCCCGCGCGGTGCTGCGCGACGTCGGCCGCGTGCTACAAATGCCCTACGGCCAGGTTGATCGGCTCTGCAAGCTCGTGCCGATGAACCCCGCCAATCCCATCACCCTGCCGCAAGCCATCGCCGCCGAGCCAAGGCTGCAAGAGGCGCGCGACGCCGAGCCGATCGTGGCGAAGCTGCTCGATATCGGCCAGCGGCTCGAGGGTCTTTACCGCCACGCCTCGACCCATGCCGCAGGCGTGGTCATCGCCGACCGGCCTTTGATCGACCTCGTGCCGCTCTACCGAGATGCGCGCGCGCAATTGCCGGCAACCCAGTTCAGTATGAAATGGGCCGAAGCCGCGGGGCTGGTGAAGTTCGATTTCCTCGGTCTCAAGACGCTCACCGTGATCGAGACGGCGCGAAAGCTGATTGCCCGGCGCGGTATCGACATCGATCCCGCCAAGCTGCCGCTCGACGACCCGGCGACGTTCGCGCTGCTGCAGAAGGGCGACACGGTCGGCGTGTTCCAACTCGAAGGGCAGGGCATGCGCGATGCGCTCAGGAAGCTCAAGCCGGACCGTTTCGAGGACATCATCGCCATCGTGGCGCTGTACCGCCCGGGTCCGATGGACAACATCGACTCCTATGTGAACCGCAAGCACGGGCGCGAGAGCATCGAGAGCCTGCACGACGTGATCGCGCCGATCCTCGGCGAAACCTATGGGGTCATCATCTACCAGGAGCAGGTGATGCAGATCGCCCAGGTGCTCTCCGGCTTCTCGCTCGGCGAGGCGGACCTGCTTCGGCGCGCCATGGGCAAGAAGATCAAGAAGGAGATGGCGGCGCAGCAGAAGCGCTTCGTCGAGGGCGCGGTCGGCAACGGCGTCGAGCGGGGCCGCGCCGAATATATCTTCGAGCTGGTAGCGAAATTCGCTGGCTACGGCTTCAACAAATCGCATGCCGCGGCCTACGCGCTGATCGCCTATCAAACCGCTTATCTGAAGGCCAATTACCCGACCGAGTTCATCGCGGCGTCGATGACGCTTGATACGGGCAATACCGACAAGCTGAACAGCTTCGCGCAAGAAGCGCGGCGTCTCGGCATACGCATCGAGCCGCCCTCGGTGAACCGCTCCGAGGTTGGCTTCGTCCCGAGCGAGGGCGCCATCCGCTATTCGCTTGCAGCGCTGAAGAATGTCGGCCGCCACGCGGTCGAGCATATTTGCGCCGAGCGCGAGGCCAAGGGGCCGTTTCGCGACCTTCGCGATTTCGCCCAGCGGATCGATCCGCATGCAGTGAACAAGCGCGCGCTCGAGACGCTCGCCGCTTCGGGCGCGCTGGAGGAGCTCGGCATCGACCGGGCGACCGCGTTCGCCAATGTCGATCGCATCCTGGCGCTCGCCCAACAAGCTTACCGCGACAACGAAGCCGGGCAGGGCGCCTTGTTCTCCTCGGTCATGCCAGTGCCCGGGCAGGGCAGGGATCAGGCGCGGGGCAAGCAGGATTTCCCGCAAGCCAAGCCGTGGGTGCCGACCGACCGGCTCTCGCGCGAGTTCGAGGCCGTCGGCTTCTTCCTCACCGGGCATCCGCTCGACGACTATAAGGACGTGCTTGAAGCGCTCGGCGCCGAGACCTGGCTCGAATTCGCCGCCAAGGCGCGGACGCGGCGCGTGGTCGGCACGTTGGCCGGCACCGTGCTGCATGCCCGCGAGCGCAAGGGCAAGAGCGGCAACGCTTATGCTTTCGTCGCCTTCTCGGACCCGACCGGCCAATTCGAGGCTGTGGTGTTCTCCGAGGCGCTTGCCGCGTCGCGCGCACTACTCGAGCCCGGGAAGGCCGTGCTGATCGATGTCGAGGCCGAGGCCGACGGCGAAAGCGTCAAGGTGAGGGTCCAGCGTCTTGCCTCGCTGGACAAGGCAGCCGAGGCGCTCCATGCCGGCATGAAGATCTATGTCGAGGACGCCCGCGCGCTCGCGGCGCTGGCCGAGCAGGTTGGTGGAGGCGGCGGGCAGGGGCAGCTCCGTCTGGTGCTGCGGCTCGAGGACCGAGAGGTTGAGTTTGTGCTGCCGCACGGCATCGACGCGACGCCCAAGCAGCGGAGCGCGCTGAAGCTGGTCGAAGGGATCGCCGCGATCAGCGCGCTCTAAGGCCCTAGCCTCAACTTCTGCGGGCGCTGGCCCTTGCCAAGCCTGGCTGGCCTCCCTATAAACCGCTCATCTCACACGCGGGATGCTAAAGCGTCACATAGGCGATTGCATGCCTATGCGCTCGCTCCGGTGGTTGGGTTTAGGCCCAATCCTCCTTGTCCCGCGGCGGCCGAACCGGAAAAAGGAGTCAGCAGTCCAATGGCACTGCCCAATGTCACTATGCGTCAGCTACTTGAGGCTGGCGTGCATTTTGGTCACCAGACCCATCGCTGGAACCCGAAGATGGCGCCGTTCATCTACGGCTCCCGCAACAACATCCACATCATCGATCTGACCCAGACCGTGCCGCTTCTGCATCAGGCGCTGCTCGCGGTCTCCGATGTCGTCGCCAAAGGCGGCCGCGTTCTCTTCGTCGGCACCAAGCGCCAAGCCTCCGAGGCCGTCGCCGATGCTGCGAAGTCCTGCGCGCAATATTACGTCAATCACCGCTGGCTCGGCGGCACGCTGACCAACTGGCGCACCATCTCCAACTCGATCAAGCGCCTCAAGTCGCTCGAGGAGCTGCTGGCCGGCGACCACCACGGTCTCACCAAGAAGGAGCTGCTCCAACTCACCCGCGAGAAGGACAAGCTCGAGCGCTCGCTTGGCGGCATCAAGGACATGGGCGCGTTGCCCGACCTGATGTTCGTCATCGATACCAACAAGGAATCGATCGCCATCGCCGAGGCGCGCAAGCTGCATATGCCGGTGGTGGCAGTGGTCAACTCCAATTGCGATCCGGATGGCATCAGCCATCCCATTCCCGGCAACGACGACGCCGGTCGCGCCATCACGCTCTATTGCGACCTGATCTCGCGCGCCGCGATCGACGGCATCGAGCGGGCGCAAGGCGCTGTGGGCATGGATCTCGGCGCCGCCGAGGAGCCTGTAGCCGACCCCGCGCTCGAGGGCGAAGAGGACGGCGAGCGTCCGGCCGCCGATCGGCGCCCGAAAAAGAAGCCCGCTCGCGCCGATGGCAGGGGTCCTGGCAGAGGTGGTCCGCGGCCTGACGCCAACAAGCGGCCGCCACGCAAGCCCAGGGGCGCGCAATCCGAGACCCAGGGCGCCGCGGCTCAAGACGAATAGCAATGCGCGCGGCCCATGCTGGGCGGCGGCAGTAGAGGTTAAGTCTGATGGCGACAATTACCGCAACCATGGTGAAGGACCTGCGCGACAAGACGGGCGCGGGCATGATGGATTGCAAGTCGGCGCTCGCCGAGACCAAGGGAGACGTCGAGGCCGCGGTCGATTGGCTCAGGACCAAGGGCCTCGCTAAGGCCGCCAAGAAGGCCGGCCGCGTCGCCGCGGAAGGGTTGATCGGGCTTGCCGCCGACGCCAAACAGGCGGCTCTGGTGGAGGTCAATTCCGAAACGGATTTCGTAGCCCGCAACCAGGCGTTCCAGAAACTGGCGTCGGGCATTGCCGAGGCCGCACTTCAGGCCAAGGGCGATCTCGACAAGCTTGCCAAGACCAAGTTTCCGGGCGGCAGCGCCACCGTTGCCGACACCATCAAGGAGATGATCGGCTCGATCGGCGAGAACATGACGCTCCGGCGCACCGCCTATCTCGCTGCCAAGAACGGTGCGGTCGCCAGCTACATGCACAACGCGATCGCCCCGGGGCTCGGCAAGATCGGCGTCATCGTCGCGCTCGAGTCGACAGGCAGCCCGGATGACGTCAAAGCCTTCGGCCGCCAGGTCGCCATGCATATCGCTTTCGCCAATCCGCAAAGCCTCGATGTCGACGGCCTGGACAAGACTCTCGTCGAGCGCGAGCGAGCGGTGCTTACCGAGCAGGCAAAAGAGTCAGGCAAGCCGCCCCAAGTCATCGAGAAGATGGTCGAGGGCCGCTTGCGCAAATTCTACGAGGAGGTCGTGCTTCTCGCGCAGCCCTTCGTGCACGATTCTGAAACCACCGTGGCCAAGGCCATGGAAGCCGCCGGCAAGACGGCCGGCGCGCCGATCAAGATCACGGGTTTCCACCGGTTTGCCTTGGGCGAGGGGATCGACCGGGCGGAAACCGATTTCGCGGCGGAGGTTGCCGCGGCCGCATCGCAATCTTAGGGTGGAGCCTGTGCGGGGGACGATACTCCGCGCGCGCTCGCAGACCCGCTACTCGCGCCGGAGTTTGAGCTGATGGCAAAGCCTCAAGCGGCCGAAAAGCTTCGCTATCGGCGAATCCTGCTCAAATTGTCAGGCGAGGCGCTCGCCGGCGACAAAGGCTACGGCATCGACCTTGGCGTGATTGCCGGGATCGCCCGCGATGTCGTCGCGGCTGCCGCTTCGGGCGCCGAGATTTGCCTCGTGATTGGCGGCGGCAACATCTTTCGTGGGCTGATGGCGGCGGAGGTCGGCATCGACCGGGCGCGCGCAGACTACATGGGCATGCTGGCCACGGTGATGAACGCGCTCGCCCTCCAGACGGCAATCGAGCACGCGGGCAAGCCGGCGCGGGTGCTCTCGGCCATCCCGATGCCCACCGTCTGCGAATCCTATATCCGCGACAAGGCGCTCGATCATCTGGACAAGGGTCGGGTGGTGATCTTCGCCGGAGGAACCGGCAACCCGTTCTTCACCACCGACACGGCGGCGGCGCTGCGCGCCGCTGAGATGGGCTGCGAGGCCCTGTTCAAGGGGACCCAGGTCGACGGGGTCTATACTGCCGACCCGCAAAAGACGCCAAACGCCCGCCGCTACGAGCAGCTCAGCTATGACGACGTCCTTAAGCAAGATCTGCGGATCATGGACGGTGCCGCAATCGCCCTTGCTCGGGACAATCGGATTCCGATAATTGTGTTTTCGATCAAGAGCCAAGGCGGCTTGGCTCTCGTACTGCAGGGAAAAGGCTCCTCGACCACGATAGATGGCGGCAAGGGAGCCTAGGAAACGCGGAGGTTCGGCCGGGTTGCGCTCTGAAGGAGCTCGGGCGGCGGAGCAGGGAAGGCGACATGTCTACCTTCGACCTTAAGGAGATCGAGCGGCGGATGCGTGGCGCTGTCGGCGTGTTGAAGCAGGAATTCGGCGGATTGCGCACGGGCCGCGCCAACGCGAGCCTGCTCGACCCGATCATGGTGACGGCCTACGGCAACCCCATGGCGCTCAATCAGCTGGCCACCATCAATGTTCCGGAGCCGCGGCTGATCACCGTGCAGGTCTGGGACCGGAGCCAGGTCGGGGCCGTGGAGCGCGCCATCAGGGAGTCCGATTTGGGGCTCAACCCGGTGGTTGAGGGCCAGCTTATGCGCCTGCCGATCCCCGAGCTGAACCAGGAGCGGCGTCAGGAGATCGCCAAGGTCGCGCATAAATACGCCGAGCAGGCGCGCATCGCCGTGCGCAATGTCCGCCGCGACGGCATGGAACATCTGAAGAAGGCTGAGAAAGATCACGAGATGGGCAAGGACGAGCACCACTCGCTCTCGACCAAGGTGCAGGACTTGACCGACAAGATCATCAAGGAAATCGACGAGGCCCTTGCCAGCAAGGAAGCCGAGATCATGCAGGTCTAATTGGGCAAGGCCAGAGGAAACGCCCTTACCCCTAACCCGGAGCAGCCGAACGTGACGCTTGCGGTGGAAAAGCTTGCTTGGCAATCGGCCGACAGACCGGCGGTGCGTCATGTTGCGATCATCATGGACGGCAACGGGCGCTGGGCCGCCGAGCGCGGTCTGCCGCGCGCCGAAGGCCATCGCCAGGGCGTGGAAAGTGTGCGGCGCACGGTCGACGCCTCGCTTCAGCTCGGCATCACCCATCTCACCTTGTTCAGCTTCTCCTCTGAGAACTGGTCGCGTCCCAAGCAGGAGATCAGCGATCTGTTCGGTCTCTTGCGCCGCTTCATCCGCCGCGATCTGGCCGATCTGCATAAGAACGGCGTGAAGATCCGCGTGATCGGTACCCGCTTAGGGCTAGATGCCGACCTGCTCAGGCTGATCGACGATGCGATCGAGCTCACCAAGGACAACGCCGCGCTTAATCTCACCATCGCCTTCAATTATGGCGGCCGCGACGAGATCGCCCGCGCCGCGCGCCGGATCGCCGAGGACGTGGCCAAAGGCTCGCTTGCCGCTTCCGAGGTGACTGAGGAGCGCTTCGGCTCCTACCTCGACACGGCCAACCTGCCCGACCCAGACCTCCTCATTCGCACGAGCGGCGAGCTTCGCCTGTCGAACTTCCTGCTCTGGCAGCTTGCCTATGCCGAGTTCGTGTTCGTCGACGCGTATTGGCCGGACTTCTCGCGCGAGCAGCTGGAAGCCGCGATCGTCGAATATCAACGGCGCAACAGGCGCTTCGGCGGCACCTCGGCGAGATCCACCGCGTGACGCGGACGGGATCGGTCCCCAACGAAGGCCGCGAGGGCGAGACACGCCGAAAGTCCGAAGTGGCGATCCGTCTTGCCTCGGCCATCGTCCTTGCCGCGCTTGCGATTGGCGCCACGCTATTCAGCCCCTGGGCCTTTCTCATTTTGGTGATGGTGGGCGGCGGAATCATCGCCTGGGAGTGGGGCCGGCTCACGCGCGGCAATGGTTTTGACGGCACCGCTCTGCTGGCGGCCGTCAGCGTCGCCGCAATTGCGGTTTTGGTCTCCCTCGGCCGCCCCGATTATGCGCTCTTTATTCTTGCCGCCGCGGCCGTGACGATCGGGTTCACTGCCTTTCAGTCAGGCGGCGCCTTCTGGTCGCTCGCGGGTCTGACTTACGCCGCGCTTCCGGCCTCGGCTCTCGTGTGGCTGCGCGGCGATCCATCCTTGGGCGCCATCGCCGTGCTCTATCTTTTTGCCGTTGCCTGGACCACCGACACGGCCTCTTATGCCGGCGGGCGCCTTATTGGCGGCTCCAAGCTCGCGCCGCGCATCTCGCCCAACAAGACCTGGAGCGGGTTTATCGTCGGCGCCCTGACACCGGCCCTCGTCGGGTATGCTTTCGCCGAGGCGCTCAAGGAGACTTCGGCCGTGAAGCTTTCGCTGGTGAGCGTCGTGCTCGCGCTCGCTTGCCAAATGGGCGATTTGATCGAGAGCGCCGTGAAGCGCCGCTTCGGGGCCAAGGATGCGAGTCAGCTGATCCCGGGTCATGGTGGCCTGCTCGACCGCATCGACGGCCTCTTGCTTGCCGCCATCGTAGCGGCCGTTATTGCCCTCCGCGATCCGGCGAGCCCCGGCCGCGGCCTGCTGATTTGGTGACCCGGTGCTCCCGTCATTCACATCGCTCAGCATCGAGATCGAGACCAGGGCGGTCAGGCCGCCGCGCCGGATTTCCGTCCTCGGTGCCACCGGCTCGATCGGCGAGAGCACGCTCGATCTGATCGGCCGCAATCCTTCCGCCTATCGGGTCGTCGCCCTCACGGGCGGCCAAAACACTGACCGCCTCGCCGAGCTCGCCATCCTGCATCGCGCCGAGCTTGCCGTGATCGCCAATCCTGAGGGTTATGCCGCTTTGCGCGCAGCGCTCGCCGGCACCGGCATCGAGGTCGGGGCCGGGGAGGAGGCGCTGCTTGAGGCCGCAAGCCGACCGGCCGACTGGATCATGGCGGCGATCGTCGGTGCGGCTGGGCTCAAACCGACCCTCCAGGCCGTGCGGCAGGGCACGCTCACCGCGCTTGCCAACAAGGAATGCCTGGTCTCGGCCGGGGACATCTTCATGGCCGAGGTGGTGCAAGCCAGGGCGACGCTGCTTCCCGTCGATTCAGAGCATTCGGCCGCCATGCAGGTGATGACCGGGACACGGCCTGAGCGCATCGAGCGCGTTTGCCTCACCGCCTCGGGCGGGCCGTTCCGCTCGTGGAGCCTCGATCAGATGCGCGCCGCCCGGCCCGAGCAGGCGCTCAACCATCCCAACTGGTCGATGGGACCCAAGGTCACGATCGATTCGGCGACGCTGATGAATAAGGGGCTTGAGCTGCTCGAAGCGCATCACCTTTTCGCGCTGACGCCAGACCAGCTCGACGTGCTGATCCATCCCCAATCGATCGTACACTGCCTCGTGCATATGAGCGACGGGTCGGTACTCGCGCAAATGGCCTGCCCCGATATGCGCACGCCCATCGCCTATAGTCTGGCCTGGCCAGAGCGCATGCATGCCCCGACCAAGCGCCTCGACTTGGCTGCCCTCGGCATGCTGAGCTTCGAAGCGCCTGACGAGGAGCGATTCCCCGCGCTTAAGCTCGCGCGCGCAGTCTTGGCGGAGGGGGGAAGCGCCGGCACCGTGCTCAATGCCGCCAATGAAGTGGCTGTGGAAGCGTTTCTCGCCGGGCGAATCGGCTTCCTTTCCATCGCCGCATTGGTCGAGGCGACGCTTGCGGCCAACGCCGGATTGACTACATCTCACCGCGGAAGCGTCGATGACGTGCTTGCCATTGACGCCGAGGCCCGGGCGGCGGCCCGGTCCTTTTTGGCGCGGTTTGCTTAACCTGGATGGCCAGGCTAAGAAGGGTCAAATTTCAAGGATAAAGCCATATCGATGGACACCCTGGTTCAACTTTCCGGCTTCGGCGACACGCTGCTCGGTTATCTTCTCCCGTTCCTCTTCGTCCTTACCGTCGTGGTCTTCGTCCACGAGCTCGGCCATTTCCTTGTGGCTCGTTGGTGCGGCGTGGCGATCAAGACCTTCTCGATCGGCTTCGGTCCGGAGATCGTGGGCTTTAACGATCGGCACGGCACGCGCTGGCGGCTGTCCTGGATTCCGCTTGGCGGCTACGTCAAATTCATCGACGACGAGAATGCCGCAAGCGCGGGCCAGAAGCCGCTCGAGCAATTGACGCCGGAGGAGCGGGCGCGCAGCTTCCAGGGCAAATCCTTGGGTCAGCGCGCGGCCATCGTCGCCGCCGGCCCGATCGCCAATTTCATTCTGGCGGTCGTCATCTTCACCATGATCTTCGGCCTGTTCGGCGAGCGCATCACCGCGGCAAAGGTCGATATCGTCACTCCGGGAAGTGCCGCCGAAAGAGCTGGCTTCCTGCCGGGCGACAAGGTCGTCAGCATCGACGGTCAAGTCATCGAGAGCTTCAGCGAGATGCAGCGCATCGTCGGCATGAGCCCCGATCAACCGCTCCATTTCACCGTCGAGCGCGACGGCAAGATCATTGACATCACGGCGACGCCCGAGCGTAAGGAGATCACCGACAATTTCGGCAACGTCATCCGACTCGGGCTGCTGGGCATTCAGCGCAGCGCCTCTCCCGACGATTGGACGCTCAAGCGCCACGATCCCGTTACCGCTTTCGTGATGGCGGTAAAGGAGTGCTACTTCGTCGTCTCGCGGTCTCTGGGCTATCTCTACGACGTGGTCACGGGGCGCGAATCCGCCGACCAGCTGGGCGGTCCCATTCGAATCGCCCAAGTCTCAGGTCAGGTTGCGACCGCAGGCTTTGTCGCGCTGCTCAACCTTGCCGCGATCATCTCTGTTAGTATTGGCCTGTTGAACTTGTTCCCGATACCGATGCTCGATGGAGGTCATCTTCTGTTCTACTCGATCGAGGCGATCAGGGGCCGGCCTTTGAGCGAAAGCACTCAAGAAATCGGCTTCCGCATCGGACTCGCCTTTGTGCTGATGCTGATGATCTTTGCAACCTGGAATGACTTGATTCACTTGAAATTTTTGTAAGAGTACCGGTTTGAGACATAGCGCTTCGCGGGGGCCGTAAGGCCCCCGTTGGCGTAATGCGGCGGGAATCAAAAATCGGCCACAAACGAATGGCCAGTTTGTTTCCTGAAGCCGTAGCGGCGGCGGGGATCCGGCTCGAGGGGAAGACACCAGTAATGGTGCGGTGGACGTTGGCCAGAGGGCTGCTTGCGGCCCTCCTTGTGTTGAGTATCGTCCCGCTCTCGCTGGTGCTGAGCGCGAGCTTTGGCGACTTTTCCGCGCACGCCCAAGGCGTCATCCAGAACATCCGTGTCGAAGGCGGCAAGCGGGTCGAGCCTGAGACGGTCCGCTCCTATCTCACCTTCTCCACGGGCGACGCTTATGATCCCGCGCAGATCGACGAATCGCTGAAGCAGCTGTTCGCCACCGGCCTGTTCCAGGACGTGCGCATCCGGCGCGAAGGCGGAACCATCGTCATCGTCCTCATCGAGAACCCAATCGTCAGCCGGGTGGCCTTCGAGGGGAACCGGGAGGTCGAGGACGACACGCTGGCCGCCGAAGTGCAGCTCAAGCCGCGCGCGGTCTATACCCGCGCCCGCGTGCAGGCCGACGTGCAGCGCATCCTCACCGTCTATCGCCGCCAAGGCCTCTACGGGGCGAGCGTCGATCCCAAGATCATCAACCTGGATAACAACCGCATCGACGTCGTGTTCGAGATTAACGAGGGCCCGGTCACCAAGGTGCGCGCCATCAACTTCATTGGCAACGTGGCTTTCAGCGATTCGCAACTCCGCTACGTGATCGCCACCACGCAGACCAATATTCTGAGCTTTCTAAAGGGTACCAACATCTACGATCCGGACCGCCTCAATCTCGACCGCGAGTTGCTCAGGCAGTTCTATTTGAAGAGCGGCTATGCCGATGTGCGCATCTTGTCGGCCACCGCCGATCTCGACCGTGACGGCCGCGGCTTCTTCATTACTTTCACCATCGACGAAGGCGAGCGCTACAGGTTTGGCACCATCAATATCGAGAGCGCGCTACCATCGCTCAATATCGACAACCTCGGCAAATACATCCTCGCCAAGAGCGGCCGCGTCTACAATGCCGAGAAAGTGGAAAAGACGGTCGAAGCGTTGACCATCGGCGTTTCTCTGCAAGGTTACGCCTTTGGTCAGGTCAAGCCGCGCTTCGATCGTGACGAGATAAACCACATCATGAACATCACCTTCGTCATCGACGAAGGCCCGCGCGTCTATATCGAGCGCATTGATATCGTCGGCAATTTTCGCACCGAGGATAACGTCATCCGGCGTCAATTCCGCCTTGCCGAGGGCGACGCCTTCAACCGCCTGCTGGTCGAAGCCGCCCGCAAGCGATTGCGTGCGCTTGGCTTCTTCAAAACCGTGGAGGTCGAGCCCCAGCCCGGCAGTGCGCCCGACCGGGTGATCGTCCTGGTCAAGGTGGAGGAGCAGCCGACTGGCGAGCTGTCCTTCGGCGCCGGTTACTCCACTAGCGAAGGCGTTATCGGCGATGTCAGCATCACCGAGCGCAACCTGATGGGCAAAGGCCAGTATGTCAGGCTCGGCTTCTCGGGAAGCCTCGACCGCGCCCAGGTCGATTTCAGCTTCACCGAGCCGTATTTCCTCGATCGCAATCTCGCCGCGGGCTTCGACATTTTCCACAAAGAGGTCGATCTTCAAGATGTCGCCTCGTTCAACCAGCGCGACACCGGCGGCAATCTCAGACTTGGCTTTCCGATTTACGACAACACGCAAATGGGCTTGCGGTATAAATTCGAACGCGAGGAAATCTTCGACGTGGCCAACAACGCGTCGCTCGCCGTGCAGCAAGCTGAGGGCGTCTCCAACGTCTCCAGTATCGGTTACACTATTGCGTACGATACGCGAAACATACCGAACTCGCCGAGCAGCGGTATTTTCACGTCATTCTCGCAAGACTTGGCTGGTGTCGGCGGCGACGTGAACTACTTCCGGTCTGTCGTAGACACTCGCGGTTACTATCCGATCACCAACAAGATCACCTTGGTTGGTCGCGCGCAGGGTGGCTCCGTCACCGGGTGGGGCGGTGAGGACGTCCGCTTGACCGATCTCTTCTTCAAGGGCGGCGAGACGGTTCGTGGCTTCGAGCGCGCCGGCTACGGCCCGCGCGATGCCTGCGAAAATCCCATCACCGGAGACCGCGTAAAGAACTGCTCGCGCGACTCCCTCGGTGGCGAGTTCTTCTGGGCCACCACCGCGGAGGTGCGTTTCCCCTTCCCATTCGTCCCCGACAGCATCGGTATGCAGGGCGCGTTCTTCGTCGACGCCGGCTCTCTTTGGGAGCCGGGCGCACTGGCGGTGTCGGCCGTCAATGAGGAGGGGAGCTTCATCTTCGATAGTGCGGCAGTACGCTTATCCACCGGATTCAGCATCATCTGGCAATCGCCGCTTGGCCCACTCCGTGCCGATATCGCGCAGGCTCTGCTCAAAGAGAACTTCGACAAGACCGAGGTCTTCCGCTTCGGCGCTTCAACGAACTTCTAAAGCAAGCGATTTCCAGTTATGGCTTCGCGTCATGGCTCATGTCGCGGCGCGCGCCGCTGAGACTTCGATGGAACATCCTGGCTTCTTCGAGCGTGCCGGCCCCTTCTCCTTGGCGGCTGTCGCCGCCGCGGCCAACGCCAAGCTCGCCGATGGCGTCGATCTCGATCTTGCCTTGAAGGATGTGAGACCCCTCGACGACGCGGGCGAGGGAGACCTCTCATTTGTCGACAATCCGAAATATCTCGCGGCCTTCGCCGCCACGGGCGCCAGTGCCTGCCTCGTCGCACCCAAATTCGCCAACCAGGCGCCGCCAGGCACCGCATGCCTTGTGACGCCGGAGCCCTATCGAGCCTTCGCGCGGGCTCTTCTCTTGTTTTACCCGGACGCCCTGAAGCCGAAAGCCGCGCCCGGCGGTGCGTTGCAGGTCCATCCCACCGCCGTGCTCGAGCAAGGCGCCATCGTGGAAGCGGGGGCGGTGATTGGCCCCGAGGCGCGCATCGGGCAGGGGACGACTATTGCGGCCGGCAGCATCATCGGCTATCGCGTGCATATCGGGCGGAACTGCTATATCGGGCCGAACGCCTCGGTTACCCACGCCCTGGTCGGTAACCATGTCACCATCCATGCTGGCACGGCCATCGGCCAGGACGGCTTCGGCTTCGCCATGGGCAAGACGGGCCACCTGAAAGTGCCGCAAATCGGTCGCGTCATTATTCAGGATGGGGTCGAAATCGGCGCCAATTCCACCGTCGACCGGGGTGCCTTGCGCGATACCGTAATCGGCGAGGGCACGAAAATTGATAATCTCGTGCAAATCGGGCACAACGTGGTGATTGGAAGGCATTGCATCATCGTTGCTCAAACCGGTATTTCAGGGAGCGCGCAACTCGGCGATTTCGTAGCGCTCGGGGGGCAGGTCGGCGTCGTGGGCCACGTCAGGATCGGCGCTGGCGCCCAGATTGCGGCGAGCAGCAACGTGCGGGGCGACGTGCCGTCGGGCGTAAGATGGGGAGGCACCCCCGCCAAGCCCGTGCGTCTGTGGTTCCGTGAGCTGACGCTGTTGCAAAAGCTTGCCGAACGCAAGGATTTGAAGCTTGATCAGGACGAGGGCGGAAACGGGACCGGGGATTGACCAGGTCGCGGCGCTTGTCCAAGGAGCCGTCGTTGATGAATGAGAGCGGAGTGAAGTCGAAGCTCGGGAAGGCGGAGATCACCGACATCCTGAAGCTTCTGCCGCATCGTTATCCTTTTCTCATGGTCGACCGCATCGTCGACATGGATGGCGACCGCTCGGCCACGGGCATCAAGAACGTGACGGCCAACGAGCCGCATTTCCAGGGGCACTTTCCCGGCAATCCGGTGATGCCCGGCGTGCTCCTAATCGAAGGCATGGCGCAGACCGCCGGGGCTCTGTGCATGCGCCATATCGAGGAGTTCAAGGAACCGCCGCTCGTCTATTTCATGGCCATCGACAAGGCGCGGTTCCGCCGGCCCGTGGTGCCCGGCGACACGGTCTACTACCATGTGCAAAAAATGCGCAACCGCGGACGCGTGTGGCGCTTCCGGGCGCAAGCCCATGTCGACGGCAACCTCGTCGCCGAAGCCGAGGTCAGCGCAGTCATCGTCGAGACTTAGTCAGGGCGAGCATGGTCAAAGTTCATGCGACCGCCCTGGTCGATCCAGGCGCGAAACTCGGGACGAATGTCGAGATCGGTCCGTTCTGCGCGATCGGCCCGCATGTGGAGCTCGGCGACGGGGTCGTCGTGCATTCGCACGCGACCATCACCAGCCGTACGACGCTCGGCGCCGGATGCAAGGTGTTTCCCTTCGTATCGCTCGGGACTGCGCCCCAGGACATCAAGTTTCACGACGAGCCGAGCACCCTGACTATCGGCGCGAACACGCTGATCCGCGAGCATGTCACGATCAACCCGGGTACCGAGCGGGGCCATATGGCCACCAAGGTCGGCGCCAATTGCTTCCTGATGATCGGCTCCCACATCGCCCACGACTGCGAGATCGGCGACAACGTCACGCTAGTGAACGGCGCGACCTTGGGCGGCCATGTCTCGATCGGCGAAGGCGCCATCATCGGCGGGCTCTCGGCCGTGCACCAATATGTCCGTATCGGCGCCTACGCTTTTGTCGGCGGCATGTCCGGCATCGCCGCCGACGTCATCCCGTTCGGCATGGCGATTGGCAACCGCGCCAATCTCTGCGGCCTCAACATTGTCGGACTGAAGCGGAAAGGCTTTCCGCGCGAGCAGATCCACGAGCTCCGTCAGGCCTATCGCATGCTGTTCGCGAGCGAAGGCACGCTGATGGAGCGGCTCGAGGACGTGGAGCCCATGTTCGACACGAATCCGCTCGTCAAGCAGATCATCGACTTCATCAAGACTCAATCGGAGCGCTCGTTCTGCGTCCCCACCAATGCCGCAACGCCGAGCCCATGACAGCTTCGCGCGAGACCCGCGTGACGGCGGAATGATCGAAGGCCCGCTCGGCATCATTGCCGGAGGCGGTTTGCTTCCTTGCGTGATCGCCGAGTCCGCCGCCGCGCGCGGGCTCGATCTGCATATTGTCGGCATTCGCGGCGAGGCAGGCGAGGAGATCGAGCGCTTTCCGCATACCTGGATCAAATGGGGTGAGATCGGCAAGCTGTTCACGGCGCTTGACGACAAAGGCTGCCGCGACCTCGTCATCATCGGCGGCGTGACGCGGCCGGACCCCGCGAATATCAGGCTCGACCTCGGCGCCATTCGCAACCTGCCCTTCCTCGTCAGTCTCGGCATCGGTGGCGATGACCACGTGCTGTCACGCGTCGTCCGCTTCTTTGAAAGCAAGGGCTACCGGGTGCATGGCGCGGGCGACGTCGCGCCTGAGCTTCTGGCGGGAGAGGGGAGACTTGGAGACAGGGCGCCCTCCGCCGATGACCGCGCCGACATCGCCACCGGATTCCGCGTGGTCAGCGCGCTCGGCCGCCTCGATGTCGGTCAAGCGGCCGTCGTGGCCAAGAGCTATGTGCTTGCCGTGGAGGCCGCCGAGGGGACTGACGCCATGCTCGCCCGCTGCGCCGAGCTACGCGAAATCGGCAGAATCAAACACCGCGCCAGAAGCGGCGTCCTCGTCAAGGCGCCTAAGCCGGGGCAAGAAGAGCGTGTCGACCTGCCGACGATCGGCCCCGAGACCGTGAAAAAGGCCGCCACTGCGGGCCTTGCCGGGATTGCGGTCGCGGCGGGCCGTGTTTTGATGGCCGAGCGCGCGGCGACCATCGCGGCCGCCAATCGGCATGGACTCTTTCTGGTGGGCGAGCGACTGACTGATGAGGACGACGCCTAGCGTGCGTCGCCCGGCACGTAGCTCCGCTCGGTCGCTCCCGTATACAGCTGACGCGGCCTGCCGATGCGCTGAAGCGGATCCTCGATCATCTCCTTCCACTGGGCGATCCAGCCAACCGTCCGCGCAATGGCGAACAGCACCGTGAACATATCGGTCGGGAAGCCGAGCGCCTTCAGCGTGATGCCGGAGTAGAAGTCGATATTGGGATAGAGCTTCTTCTGAATGAAATAATCGTCGGAGAGCGCGATCCGCTCGAGTTCCATCGCAACCTTGAGAATCGGATCGTCGCCGTGGCCCACCGCGTCGAGCACCTCATGGCAGGTCTTCTGCATGATCTTCGCGCGCGGATCGTAGTTCTTGTAAACGCGGTGGCCGAAACCCATCAGCCGGAACGAGTCGTTCTTATCCTTGGCGCGCTTGATAAACTCCGGGATGCGGTCGACCGAGCCGATCTCCTGTAGCATCTGCAGCGCCGCCTCGTTGGCGCCGCCATGCGCGGGACCCCACAGACAAGCGATGCCGGCTGAAATGCAGGCGAAGGGATTGGCGCCGGATGAGCCAGCAAGCCGCACCGTGGAGGTCGAGGCATTCTGCTCATGATCGGCATGCAGGATCAGGATGCGGTCCATGGCGCGGGCAAGGATCGGATCGACCTTGTACTCCTCGCACGGCACCGCGAAACACATATGCAGGAGGTTCGCGGAGTATTTCAGCTCGTTCCTGGGATAGATGAAGGGCTGGCCGATCGAATATTTGTAGGCCATGGCCGCGATGGTCGGCATCTTCGCGATCATGCGGATGCTCGCCATTTCCCGCTGCATGGGATCCTTGATGTCGATCGAGTCGTGATAGAACGCGGACAGCGCGCCGACCACGCCGACCATGACCGCCATAGGATGCGCGTCACGCCGGAACCCCGTGTAGAACCGCGTCATTTGCTCATGCACCATCGTGTGATTGACGATGCGGTTGTCGAACGCCCGGTACTGCTCACGGGTCGGCAGCTCGCCGTAAAGCAGCAGATAGCAGGTCTCGATGAAATTGCCGTGCTCGGCGAGCTGGTCGATCGGATAGCCGCGATAGAGCAGGATGCCCTTGTCGCCGTCAATGAAGGTGATCTTCGACTCGCAACTCGCCGTAGACGTGAAGCCCGGGTCGTAGGTGAAGCACCCGGTGTCCTGGTATAGCGTATTGATGTCGATCACGTCGGGGCCCAGCGTCCCCTTACGGATCGGCAAGTCGTACTGCGCGCCGTCGATCAAGACAGATGCCTCGGCAGCGCCCGACGCGCGGAGGTTTTCTGCGACGCTCATCTAAAGGCTCCTCTAACTATCTGAGGGAAATGGCTCACCAACGAACGCAGTCAATTCTGCTAGCGGTTGCGACTTGGCGAACTCACTTATTGCACTGCCACATATATTCGCCCCGATTGTCCCGCAGTGCAACAAGCGGACATGCTTAAAAGTTAAGCAGTTAAGCAGTTTTTCCTGCATGCACCTGATCGCTGATGCGAGCAAGTGATTCCTCGCGCCCGAGCACGGCGAGAACATCGAAAATCCCCGGCGATGTCGACCGACCAGTGAGTGCCGCTCTGAGCGGCTGGGCGACCTTGCCAAGCTTGTAACCCGTCTCGTCGGCGAATTGCCGCACTGCGGTCTCCAGCGCCTCTTGCGTCCACGCATCGACTCTTGCAAGTCGCGGCGAGAGCGCCGCAAGCGTCTCGCGGCCGCCTTCGTCCAAAATCCGGCTCGCCATCTCATCGGTTGGCAGCGGGCGCGTGGCGAAGAGAAAAGCGGCATTGTCGAGCAGCTCGACCAAAGTGCCCGCGCGCTCCTTCAATCCGGGCATCGCGCGCTCAAGCTTCTGCCAGCCGTCGTCCCCGATCCGCGCGCCAAGCACCGCTCCGTCGGGAAGCTCCGGCACCAGCGCCCTCAAGCGGTCGACGATCTCCTTGTCAGGCGCAACCCGGAGATAGTGGCCGTTCAGATTTTCGAGCTTGGCGAAGTCGAAGCGCGCGGCCGAGCGCCCGATCGCATCGAGATCGAACCATTCGATCATCTCTTCGGTAGCCATGATCTCGGCATCGCCGTGACTCCAGCCGAGCCGCACGAGGTAGTTGCGAAGCGCCGCGGGCAGGTAGCCCATGGCGCGATAGGCATCGACCCCGAGCGCGCCGTGCCGCTTTGACAGCTTGGCGCCGTCAGGCCCGTGGATCAGCGGCACATGTGCATAGATCGGGGTTGTCCAACCGAGCGCCTTGAAGATCTGCGTCTGCCGTGCCGCGTTGGTGAGATGGTCGTCGCCACGGATGACATGGGTAATCCCCATGTCATGATCGTCGACCACGACCGAAAGATTGTAAGTCGGCGTGCCGTCGCTACGCAGGATGACGAGGTCGTCGAGGTCCTTGTTGGCGAAGACCACGCGGCCCTGCACGCGGTCCTCGATCACCGTCTCGCCTTCGCGTGGAGCTTTGAAGCGGATCGCCGGTTCGACGCCAGCCGGCGCCGACGACGGATCGCGATGCCGCCACGTACCGTCATAGCCCGGAGCGCGACCCTCGGCACGGGCGCGCTCGCGCATGGCCTGCAACTCTTCCGGGCTTGCATAGCAGCGATAAGCGCTTCCCTGAGCGAGCAGCCGCTCGGCGATCTCGCGATGCCGCTCCGCCCGCGTGAGCTGGTAGACCGGCTCGCCGTCCCAGTCGAGCTCCAGCCAACGCAGGCCGTCGAGGATGGCAAGGATCGCGCCTTCGGTTGAGCGCGCCTGGTCGGTGTCCTCGATGCGAAGCAGCATCTTGCCGCCGGTATGCTTCGCATAGAGCCAATTGAACAGCGCCGTGCGTGCGCCGCCGATATGCAAATAGCCGGTGGGCGAGGGCGCAAAACGCGTGATGACCTTTTCGCTCATGCTGTCAGCGAGCTTCTCGACTGAGGGTTAGGGGGTTAGCGCGGTCGTGATGTAGCATAGGGGCGGATGCGGGGTAAGGGCAGGGCGGAGGCGCGCGACTGCCCGGTCTTAAGCATCGGCCATGCCGGAGCGGGGCGACCACCAGGAGTGCAAGGCGCGCATGCGCTCTATATCGAGGGTCTCTCGATCAGGACCGAGAAGGTCGCAGCCTCGCGCGGGCATCGGCCCTGGGTCCCCGATCCGACCGCGGCGAAGGCGACACCGCGCGCTCAGCCGGAACCCTTCGCAGACGACGGCGGGGCCGACGAAGCGACAAGAGCCTCTACGGCAATCCAGAAGAGTGACGGAAGGACCGCCTAATAGCGGCGGATCAAGCCGACCAGACGTCCCTGCACGCGCACCCGGTCGGGGCCGAAAATGCGCGTCTCGTAAGCGGGATTGGCGGCTTCGAGCGCGATGGAGTCGCCTCTGCGGCGCAAGCGCTTAAGCGTCGCTTCCTCCTCATCGACCAGCGCCACGACGATATCGCCATTGGTCGCGTCCTCGCATTTCCTGACGATGATGGTGTCGCCTTCGAGGATGCCGGCGTCGATCATGGAGTCGCCTTTGACCTCAAGGGCGTAATGCTCGCCCTTGCTGAGGAGCTCGGGAGGCACCTCGATCGTGCTCATACGGGTCTGGATAGCCTCCACGGGCACGCCGGCGGCGATACGGCCCATCACCGGCACGCTCACGGTTTGGGGCAGGCTCTCGCCCTCCGCCAGTTGGGGCACCCGCCCCAGGCTTCCCTCGATCACGCTCGGAGAGAAGCCGCGGGAGCGTTGTGCGAGCGGCTGGGGCATCGAATCGGGCAACCGCACGATCTCCATGGCCCGCGCCCGGTGCGGCAGGCGGCGCACGAAACCGCGCTCCTCAAGCGCGGTGATCAGCCGATGAATGCCTGACTTCGACTTGAGGTCGAGCGCCTCTTTCATTTCATCGAAAGAAGGGGGAACGCCGGTCTCCTTCAACCGCTCATGAATGAACATAAGAAGCTCTTTTTGCTTCGACGTGAGCATGGTCCCCTCTGAGCGGTTAGTACTTTGTTCGACGCCTTAACGTTTGCGGGCGCCTGCTTGTACAAATCATGAACAGTTTATCTGTTCTGTTTGTGTTCCGCAAGCGGGAATGCCACAAAATGCGGTAGGACGCCGCCGGAAGAGCGACCTCGGGCAATTCGGGTTTCCGGCCTCTTAATCGGGCTCGAGCGGAATGATCCTCACACGGGCGCCTTGTGGCAAAGCCGGCGCCTGCGGCACCCGTACGATGAGGCAGTCGGCGTGGGCGAGCCCGGCAACGAGCGAAGAGTTCCTGCGAGGGCAGGGGACGCACCACGCGAGTGCCGTCCTCGCGCCATTTGGACACCGCGCCCATGTAATGCTCCCGCTCGGCATTGGCCTGCAGCGCCTCGCCTAGGAGCGCCTCGGGCTGGCCCCTCGTCGTCTGGACGAGCCCGAGCATCCGTTCCAGCATCGGCACGAGGAAGACGAGAGCCGTGACGAAGGCTGACACCGGGTTCCCGGGCAGCCCAAGCACGCGCTGGCTGCCGAGCCGGCCATAGAGCAGGGGCTTTCCCGGCCGCATGGCGATCTTCCAGAAATCGAGCTCAAGCCCTTCCGGCTTGAGCGCGCTGGCCACGAGGTCGCGGTCGCCGACCGAGGCCCCGCCGATGGTGAGGAGGATATCGGCGGCTCTGCCCGAGCGGGCGAGCGTGACGAGGCTCTCAGGCTCGTCCTTGGCGATGCCGAGGCTCATCGCCTCTCCGCCATGGCGGTTGATCAGCGCGGCGAGCCCGTAAGGCACCGAGGAGACGATCTGATCCTTGGTGAGCTCGGAGCCCGGCGGCACCACCTCGTCGCCCGTAGCAAGGATCGCGACCTTGGGCTTGCGGCGCACAGGCAGCTCGGCCTGGTTCATGGCGGCGGCAAGCATCAGCTCACGAGCCCCAAGCCGTGTTCCGGCTGTAAGCAGCACCTCGCCCTGTTTGAAGTCCTGCCCGCGCGGGCGGATATGCCGGCCGGGCGCAGCGTCCTTCACCGTGACCACGCCCGCGGCCTCGTCGGCATTCTCCTGGATCACGATCGTGTCGGCGCCCCGCGGCACGGGCGCGCCGGTAAAGATGCGCACCGCTTCGCCACGTCCCACGCGACCCGCGAAGCCTGCGCCGGCAAGCGAGGCCCCGATCAGCTTCAGCGTCGCAGGAAGCGAGGCCACATCGGCGGCGCGCACCGCATAGCCGTCCATGGCCGAGGCATCGAAGGGCGGCTGGGTGAGACGCGCGGCAAGATTCTCCGCAAGCACCCGACCGCTTGCCTGATCAAGCGCCACGCGCTCTGCGTCCAACGGCGTAAGCCCGCGTGTCACGCGAGCCAAAGCTTCAGCGACGGACAGGAGAGCCATCAGCGCTTGAAATGACCGGACCGGCCGCCGGTCTTCTCGACGAGACGAATGCCGGAGAAGGACATCGCGCGGTCTACCGCTTTCGCCATGTCGTAAATGGTGAGGCAGGCGATAGAGACCGCCACAAGCGCCTCCATCTCGACCCCGGTCTTGGCATCGACTTTCGCCGTTGCTTCCACGCGAAGCCCCGCAGGGTCGCGCGACGGCTCGAACTCGATGCTCACCTCGGAAAGCGGCAGCGCGTGGCAGAGCGGGATCAGCTCATGCGTGCGCTTGGCAGCCATGATGCCGGCGATGCGGGCGGTCGCGAGCACGTCGCCCTTGGGCGCCTGGCCGGCAAGGATCAGATCGAGCGTCGCCGGCGCCATGGCGACGAAGCCCTCGGCGCGTGCCATGCGCGAGGTCACCTCCTTGGCGGAGACATCGACCATGCGGGCTTCGCCCTTGTCGTTGAGATGGCTGAGCCGCGCCGTCATTGCGCCGCCTCCGCCTGCGCCGGAGACCCCGTGAGCAAGCCGCGCGTCGCCGCCGCAACATCCGCCTGCCGCATCAGGCTTTCCCCAACGAGGAAGGTCCCCACACCACAAGCGGCAAGCCGGCCGAGATCGTCATGGGTGAAGATGCCGCTCTCGGCGATGACGATGTGGTCGGACGGCACCAGCGGCGCGAGACGCTCCGTAGTCGCGAGCGTGGTCGCGAAGGTCTTGAGATCGCGATTGTTGATGCCGATGAGCTTCGTGTCGAGCCTCAGCGCTCGGCCGAGCTCGGCCTCGTCATGCACTTCGGCAAGCACGTCCATGCCCCAAGCCTGCGCGGCTTCGGTCAAGCCCTCGGCCGTCGCGTCGTCAACCGCCGCCATGATGATAAGGATGCAGTCAGCGCCGAGAGCGCGGGCTTCATACACCTGGTACAGGTCGATCATGAAATCCTTGCGCAGTGCCGGAAGCGTGGTCGCCGCCCGGGCGGCGGTGAGAAATTCGGGGCGCCCCTGAAAGGATGGCGTGTCGGTCAGCACGGAGAGACAGGCTGCGCCGCCTTGCTCATAAGCCTGCGCAAGCGACGGCGGATCGAAATCGGCGCGGATCAGCCCCTTTGACGGGCTCGCCTTTTTGATCTCGGCGATCAGCGCATAATCGCCTGCGGCAACGCGGGAACGAAGCGCATCGGCGAAGGGCCGGACTTGCGGTGCGGCCCTGGCAAGTGCGCAGAGAGCCTCGGGGCTTACTGCCGCCTTTGCGGCCTCCACCTCTTTCCGCTTATAGGCAAGGATGTTGTCGAGCACCTGGGCCATGGCTCAGACTTTATCATGGCTGAGCTTAACGAGCGCTTCGAGCACGGCCTTGGCCTTGCCGCTGTCGATCGACTGCGCGGCGAGTGCCACGCCCTCGCGGAGCGTCTTGGCCTTGCCCGCCACAAGCAGCGCCGCAGCAGCGTTCAGCAGCACGATATTGCGAAACGCGCCCTGCTGTCCGCCGAGGACGGCACGGATATGGGCGGCATTCTCGGTCGCATCGCCACCGGAGAGATCCTCCGGCTTGGCGTCGGGCAGCCCCGCGTTTTTCGGCGAGATCCTGAAGGTCGAGATCTTGCCGCCATCAAGCGCCGCCACATGGCTGATGCCGGTGGTGGTGAGCTCGTCGAGACCGTCAGAGCCGTGCACCACCCAGGCCCTCTCGGCACCAAGTCGGCCGAGCACCTGGGCGATGGGCTCGACCCATTCCTCGCCGAACACGCCGACCACCTGATATTTCGTGCCGGCAGGGTTGGCGAGCGGCCCAAGCAGATTGAAGATGGTGCGCGTGCCGAGCTCGCTCCTCACCTTGGCGACATGCCGCATGCTGGCGTGATGCGCCGGCGCGAACATGAAGCCGAGCCCGCTTCCCTCGATGCAACGAGCGATCGCCTCCGGCGCGCACTCGATATTGACCCCCAGCGCGGCCAGCACATCGGCCGAGCCGGAGCGCGAGGAGATCGATCGGTTACCGTGCTTGGCAACGGGCACGCCGGCGCCGGCAACCACGAACGCGGTGCACGTTGAGATATTATGCGTGCCCTTGGCGTCGCCGCCCGTGCCGCAGGTATCGATAGCGCCTTCCGGCGCACGCACTTTGACGGCGCGCGCGCGCATGGCCCGGGCGGCGCCGGTGATCTCGTCCACCGTTTCGCCGCGGGCGCGCATGCCCATCAGCAAGGCGCCGATCTGCGCTTCGGTAGCGCCGCCCGACATGATCGACTCGAAGGCTTCGGCGGCTTCGCCCTCGGTGAGGGTCTGTCCGGCAGCCACCTTGCGGAGGACAGGGCGGAGATCGGCGGGCGCCGCAGACCCCGCAAGCGCGGGGCTAGAGGGCACCGGCCGCTTCTCTTTGCGTGCCGCCGCGCGCGCGCCGCTCGACGCGGGCGAGGTCGAGGAAATTGGCAAGCAATTGGTGGCCGTGCTCCGAGGCGATGCTCTCGGGGTGGAACTGCACGCCATGCACGGGATAGCGCTTGTGCTGGAGGCCCATGATCACGCCGTCGGCCGTCTCGGCGGTGATCTCCAGCGCCTCAGGTAGGCTTGCCCGCTCGACCACCAGCGAATGGTAGCGCGTGGCTGAGAAATCCTGCGGCAAGCCGGCGAACAGGCCCTTGCCGGTGTGATGCACTTTCGACAGCTTGCCATGCATCAGGCTCGGCGCGCGCACGACGCGGCCGCCATAGACTTGACCGATGGCCTGATGCCCGAGGCAGACGCCGAGGATCGGCACGACCGGCCCGGCACGCTCGATCAGCTCGAGGCAGATGCCGGCGCGGTCCGGATCGCAAGGTCCAGGCGACAGCACGATGGCCTCCGGCGCTTCGGCAAGGACCTGATCAACGCTGACCTTGTCGTTGCGATAGACGCGCGTCGAAGCGCCCAATTCGCCAAGGAAATGGACGAGGTTGTAGGTAAAGCTGTCGTAATTATCGATCAGCGTCAGCATGGGGTGGTGTTACGCTTCAGGCCCACGCCCCGTCAAGGATTTGCGGGGCGCCAGTGCCTAACCGCGCAGGTCTCTGGGCGAGAGGAACAGGTTCAGCGTTCCGCTATTCACCGTGACGCTCTTCCACAAGCCAGCCGCGAAATTGATCACGGCAAGCCCGGCCGTGGGGTATTTGGTCCTCAGGCGATCCCGGAAATGCTTCGCGCCAGACCCCACGAGATCGAGCGCGAAGGATTGGATCTCGGGATTATGGCCGACCAGCATGACGCGGTTCGCGCCAGGCTGAATGGCGTGCAACATCTCCAGCATCGCTTCCGGCGCGGCATGATAGAGCGCGTCCTCGTAAACCACCTTCGGCTCGACGCGGAGCTCGGGCAGGACCAGCGCCAAGGTGTCGCGCGTGCGCCGCGCCGACGAGCACAGCACGAGCTCGGGATCGATGCCGCGCTCGGCCATGGCCTTCCCCATCAGCGGCGCGTCGGTCACGCCCCGCGTGGCGAGCGGCCGGTCGCGGTCGGGAAGGGAGGGATTGCTCCAGCTCGATTTGGCGTGGCGGAGAAGGGAGAGGGTGAGCATCGGGATCTATCGGCCGCTCATTGGCCGCGCTTGGCGCGTGCGGCGAAGCGTACGGCCTCGTCGGCCGCCTTGAACAACGCGCGCGCCTTGCTCACGCATTCGGCCTGCTCGCGCTCGGGCACAGAATCGGCGACCACGCCAGCGCCGGCTTGCACATACATGACGCCGTCCTTCACCACCGAGGTCCTGAGTACGATGCAGCTATCCATCTCGCCGTCAGCCGAGAAATAACCGACGCAGCCCGCATACGGTCCGCGCGCCTCGTCCTCGAGCTCGTCGATGATTTCCATTGCGCGCACCTTGGGCGCTCCCGACACGGTGCCGGCGGGGAACCCCGCCATCAATGCATCGACGGCATCGAGGTCCGAGGCGAGTTTGCCTTCGACATTCGACACGATATGCATCACCTGGCTGTAATATTCGAGGAAGAAGGAGTCGGTGACGCGCACGCTGCCGACTTCGGCCACGCGGCCCACATCGTTGCGGCCGAGATCGAGCAGC
Organism: uncultured Alphaproteobacteria bacterium; assembly: GCA_963710245.1. Classification (GTDB taxonomy): domain Bacteria; phylum Pseudomonadota; class Alphaproteobacteria; order Rhizobiales; family Methyloligellaceae; genus Methyloceanibacter. The sequence goes on along the minus strand of CAVPZK010000025.1, from coordinate 93,943 downwards.
ATCAGATGCTCGGCGCGCTCCTTGGTGTCCGCGAGCAGCTCCTTGGCGAGCGCCTTGTCCTCTTCCGGGTTGGCGCCGCGCGGCCGAGTTCCGGCGATCGGCCTGATCGTGACCTTGCCGTCGCGGACTCGCACTAGGATCTCGGGGCTCGACCCCACCACGGCGAAGCCGCCGAAATTGAGATAATAGAGGAAGGGCGAGGGGTTCACGCGCCGCAGCGCCCGATAGAGCGCGAAAGAGGGCAGCGTGAAGGGCGCCTCGAAGCGCTGGCTCAACACCACCTGGAAGATGTCGCCGGCGGCGATGTACTCCTTGGCGCGCTTGACCTTGGCCATATAGGCCTCGGGGGCGGTGCTCGATTTGGGCTCGGGATGCGCCGCATCGAGGTCCGGCTCGCTCGCATGCGGCAGAGGCTGATCGAGCCGCTCCACTACGAGATTGAGCCGGTCGGCCGCGCGCGCATAGGCTGCCTTGGCGCTCACCCCGGGAGCCGGCCTGACCGGCGTCACCACCGTCATCTCATCCCTGACGCTGTCGAAAATGACGATCAGCGTCGGCCGCACCAGGATGCTGTCGGGAAGGCCGAGCCTGTCCGGCTTCTCAGCCGGCAGGGTCTCGATCAGCCGCACCGTATCGTAGCCCATATAGCCGAAAATGCCGGCAGCCATGGGCGGCAGCGCGGGCGGTAGCGTGATGGCCGACTCCGCAAGCAACGCTCTCAGCGAGGCCAGCGCGGGCAGCGGCGAGAGTGCAAACGCGTTCGGGTCCGATTGGGGTGCGCGGTTGATCTCGGCCTTGTCCCCGTCGGCACGCCAGATCAGATCGGGCTCGCAGCCGATGATGGAGTAGCGGCCGCGCGTGGCGCCGCCTTCCACCAATTCCAGAAGGAAGCTGTTCGGCCGCTCATGCGCGAGCTTCAACATGGCCGAGACCGGGGTCTCCAGATCGGCAACCAGCCGCGTCCAAGCCACTTGCGGCACGCCCTCGTCGTAGCGGCGCGCGAAGCTCGCAAAGTCCGGTTCGATCGGGTGGCCCCCGCCTGGTTGCGCCAAGGGCGTGACGGAGGCGGGAGCTCGGCTCATGGGGTCTCGTCGCTGCCGATCAGCTTGGCCAAAGCCGGTTGGTTGATCTTCACCCCGTAGCGCTGCTCTAGCGCGCTGAAATATTCCGAGATCGAATCTTCGCTGATCAAGAGCCCGAGCTGCTGCTTCAGCCGGTCGGTCGAGGCTGCATCGAGCGGCGGGGGCGGGGTGACCTTGTCGACCTGGAAGACGATGCGGCCCTCTGCCTCGCCCGAAGCCGCCGAGCCAAAACCCTTCTCAGGCAGGGTAAAGGCTTGCGCCACGGCAGCCGGGAGCACGTACACGGTGATCCCGTCGCGCTTCAGGGGATCGCTGGTCAGCACTTCCACATTGAGATCCTTGGCGATGTCCTCCAGCGTCTTGCCGCCGTTCAGGCTGGTGACCAGGTCCTGCGCATATTTGGCGACCTTGGTCCTCACCTCATCGGCGCGCCAATCTTGGGTGACCTGGTCCTTGACCTGATCGAACGGCTTGACCTGAGAGGGCACCACGCCCAGCACTTCGTACCAGATGACGCCCTCGTCCTTGGCATCGATCGGATCGTTTTCGACCCCCGTATCGGTGGCGAAGACGGCATTCAACAGATCCTTCTGCGCCGGGAGCGTGACGCTCGACCCGTCTGGCTTGCGGCCCTCGCGATCGATCTCGTCGATGAGCTGATAGTTGATCTTCAGCTTCTCCGCGATCTCCGACAGCCGTGCGCCTGAGGCCAGCTGATCCTCGATCTTGTCATGCAGATCGAAGATGGCGCCCGTGGCGCGCTCCTTGAGCAGCTTTTTCTCGAGCTCGGGCTTCGCCTCTTCGAAAGTGAGGGTCTTGCCGGGTTCGATCCCGGTGACGCGCAGCAGGACCACGTTGCCAAGCTTGCCGGAGACGGGCTCGCTCACCTTGTTCACGTCGAGTTTGAACGCGGCGTCGGCGATCGCGGGATCGGCGAGGTCGGCGCGTGCGACGGTGCCGAGGTCGATGTCGCTTTCAGCCAAGTTCATTTCCTTGGCGAGCGCCACGAAATCGGTGCCGGACTGGATCTTCTGATAGGCGGCATTGGCGGCGGCGAGATCGGGGAAGGGGATCTGCTGAACGTGCCGCTTCTCCGGGTTGCCGAGCTTGTCTTTGTTGGCTTCATAGGCCGCCTTCAGATCTGCCTCGGTGATCGTGACCTGGTCTTTGACCGTGTCGGGGGTGACGGCGAGAACGCCGACTTTGCGGAATTCGGGTTGGGTGTATTTCGTCTGATGATTTTCGTAGTAGCGCTTGAGATCCTCTTCCGTCGGATCGGAGATGGTTCCCGCCACGCTTGCCGGTACGAGCACGTAGCGCAGCGTGCGGGTCTCGCCATTAAAGCTGTTCAAGGCGTTGATCAGGATCTCGGGGCTGTTCACCACCTTGCCGACGGTGGTGAGGATCTGCCGGCGCAGACTGCGTTCGCGCATCGAGTTCAGATAACCCGCCTCATTCATGTCGATGGATTGCAGTCCCTGCGCAAATAAGCCCGGGCTGAAATTGCCCGTCGCGTCCTTGAAGGCGGGATCCTTCTTGATCTGCTCGAGCAGCGCTTCATTGCTGATGCCGAGATGCAGCGCCTTCGCGTGATTGTCGACGGCAGCGCCGCCGATCAGCCGCTCCAGCACCTGCCGATCGAGCCCGAGCGCGCGGGCTTCTTGCAGGCTGAGGCTGCGGCCGGCTTGCGAGCTCATCGAACGCAGCACTTCTTGTTGCGTGCGCAGGTAGTCCTGCGGCGTGATCTCGGTATCGCCGACGCTGATCAGGGTCTGCTTGCCGTAACCCGTAAAAATGTCGGCAATTCCCCATATCGCAAAGCTGATCACCAGCATGCCCATGAGGATCATGCCGAACGCCCGGCCAGCCCCTTTGCGCAAAGTGTCGAGTGCCACGCCTTAACCTTCCATTCCTGTTTGCCAAAGCCGCGCTAGCGTCCGATGCTGGACGGGCCTAGCGCGGCGGCGGCATCATAGGTAGCAAGCCGAGGCGCGGCAAGGCACGGTATCGGGCCAAATCTTAAACCTGGCCATGGCGATAAAAGGGGGGCGCAACCTTGAAGAGGCCACTGGTTGCAGGCAATTGGAAGATGAACGGCCTCGCCGCTTCCATGGCCGAACTCAAAGCGCTGAAGGACCGCCTCGCGCAAAATCCCGTGCCAGAGGCCGATGTCATGGTGTGCCCTCCGGCAACGCTGCTGGCCCAGGCGCGGTACTTCCTGACCGGAAGCACCATCCTGCTCGGCGCGCAAGATTGCCATCCTCTTGCCGCCGGCGCCCATACCGGCGACATTGCGGCCGAGATGCTTGCTGATGCCGGCGCCTCCGCCGTCATCGTCGGCCATTCCGAGCGCCGCACCGATCATGGCGAGACCGATGCGCTCATCAACGCCAAGGCCCGCGCCGCCCATCGTGCTGGTCTCACCGCCATTATCTGTGTTGGCGAGACCGGAGATGAGCGGCGGGACGGCAAGACCTTGGAGGTCGTGAGACGCCAGCTGAAGGGATCGCTGCCGAATGAGGCACGCGCCGCCAACACTATCATCGCCTACGAGCCGGTCTGGGCGATTGGCTCAGGCGTGACGCCGACACCCGCCGACGTGGCTGAGCTGCACGGCTTCATTCGCGGCGAGCTCGGCCGCTTGCTGGGGCAGGGGGAAGCGAGCGGCTTGCGCATCCTCTATGGCGGCTCGGTCAAGCCCGCCAATGCCAGCGAGCTGCTGTTCGTGCCTGACGTGAATGGGGCGCTCGTCGGCGGCGCAAGCCTGAAGGCCGCCGATTTTTATGCGATTCTGTCCGCCTATGCCGGAAGGGGCTGCGGCTGATATCGGGGATGCCGCCCTTGAGCAGGGTTGGCAAAGAGCGCAATCTTCGCCATTCTGATGGGGACTTGATTTGCGGCAGGGGGAACGGCTTTCCCACGGGGGACGTCATGGTGCCGTTGCTGCGCTTCATTGCCGTAGCGTTTCTCGCTTCGAGCTCAGCGGTGCCGCTCGCTGCGCGTGCCTTCGCCGAGCCGTTGGACAAGGACGCTTGCGCGAATCTCCAGCTTGAGCAGAAAAAACTTCTCACCCCGGCGATGCAAGCCGCGCTTGAGCGCGGCCCCGACTGGGTCAAGGACCACCTCAACGATCAGGAGATCGAGAAAGTCCGGGATTTCCTGGAAGTCGAGGAAATGATCAAGTTCCGCTGCCGCACCGGCGTGCCCAAGCCTAAGCCGCCGGCACCGCCGCCCGGGGCAGTCAGCGCCGAAGGAGTTCCAGTGCCCGATCGCAACCCCAATCGCGAGGCCACAGCCGCGGTCGACGCTAAGCCTAGCCAAACCGTAGCGGATTCGGATAAGACACAGCCTTCGAAAGCGAAGGCTACACGATGAGCACAGTTCTCCTTCTGATTCACGTCATGGTCGCCGTGGCGCTGGTGGGCGTCATCCTGTTGCAGCGTTCCGAGGGCGGGGCGCTTGGCATCGGCGGCGGTGGCGGCGGCTTCATGACCGGCCGCAGTGCCGGCAATGCATTGACCAAGACCACGGCGATCCTCGCCGCTTGCTTTTTCGCGACCAGCCTCGTGCTGTCGATTATCGCAAGCCAGCATCGCACCGGGCCTTCGATCCTGAACCCGACCGGCCAACCCGGGGGCGGAGGGCTGGTGCCCCTCGAACTCCCAGGCGGTCCGGCTCCCGCGACCCCGCCAGCGCCCGCAGCGCCAGTGGCCCCTGCCGCTCCGCAGGCCCCGCAATCGCAATAACGCTTCCGCGAACAAGCGCTGGTTAATCCGCCGGCGTGGGTAACGCGGTTTGGGGCTACCGACTCAGTCCCATTTCGGTGTAAGGTCGAGGCCCATGGCGCGGTACGTTTTCATTACCGGCGGCGTGGTCTCCTCACTCGGCAAGGGGCTTGCCTCGGCGGCGCTCGGCGCGCTGCTTCAGGCGCGTGGGTTCAGCGTGCGGTTACGCAAGCTCGACCCATATCTCAATGTCGATCCCGGGACCATGAGCCCCTATCAGCACGGCGAGGTGTTCGTCACCGACGACGGCGCCGAGACCGATCTCGACCTCGGCCATTACGAGCGCTTCACCGGACGCCCGGCGAGCCAGGCCGACAACATCACCACCGGTCGCATCTATCAGGAGATCATCGGCAAGGAACGGCGCGGCGACTATCTCGGCGCAACCGTGCAGGTGATCCCGCACGTCACCGACGCGATCAAGGCGTTCATCACCTCCGGCAACGAGGGCGTCGATTTCGTCTTGTGCGAGATCGGCGGCACTGTCGGCGACATCGAGGGCCTGCCCTTCTTCGAGGCGATACGCCAGCTCGGCAACGAGCTGCCGCGCGGCTCGACCGCCTTCATCCATCTGACGCTCGTGCCCTACATTCCGAGCGCCGGCGAGCTCAAGACCAAGCCCACCCAACATTCGGTGAAGGAACTCCGCTCCATCGGCATCCAGCCCGACGTGCTGCTCTGCCGCACCGACCGGCCTTTGCCCAAGGACGAGCGGCGCAAGATCGCGCTGTTCTGCAATGTGCGGCCCGAAGCTGTGATCCAGGCGCTCGACGTGCAGAGCATCTATGACGTGCCGGTCGCCTATCATGCCGAGGGCCTCGACCGCGAAGTGCTTGCCGCTTTCGGCATCACCCATGCGCCCGAGCCCGATCTCGACCGCTGGCGGCAGATCTCTCAGACCATCGCCAATCCCGATGGCGAAGTGACGGTTGCTGTGGTCGGCAAATATACCGGCCTCAAGGACGCCTACAAATCGCTCAACGAGGCGCTGGTGCATGGCGGCATCGCCAACAAGGTGAAGGTCAACCTGCACTGGATCGAATCGCAGACCTTCGAGAGCGAGGATGCCTCCGCCTATCTCGAGGACGTGCACGGCATTCTCGTGCCTGGCGGATTCGGTGAGCGCGGCTCCGAGGGCAAAATCAGGGCGGCCGGCTATGCGCGGAAGCGGGGCGTTCCATATTTCGGCATCTGCTTCGGCATGCAGATGGCGGTGATCGACGCAGCGCGCGAGGCCGGCATCGAAGGGGCAAGCTCGACCGAGTTCGGCCCGACCGAGGAGCCGGTGATCGGCCTGATGACCGAATGGATGAAGGGCAACGAGCTGCAGCTGCGGCAAGTGAACGGCAATCTCGGCGGCTCGATGCGGCTCGGCGCCTATGAGGCGGTGCTCGCCAAAGGCAGCAAGGTTGCCGAGATCTACGGCACCACCCGCATCTCCGAGCGCCACCGCCACCGCTACGAAGTGAACATGCGCTACCGCAACAAGCTCGAGGCGGCGGGCTTGCGCTTCTCCGGGCTATCGCCGGACGGGCTTCTGCCGGAGATCGTCGAGATCCCCGACCATCCCTGGTTCATCGGCGTGCAGTTCCACCCCGAGCTCAAATCGCGGCCCTTCGAGCCGCACCCGCTGTTCGCCTCCTTCATCGGCGCCGCGGTCGAGCAGAGCCGCCTGGTCTAGGCGGCTCCGCCCTCCAACGACTAGCCGCGTTTGCGGGGCGCCGAGGCTGCTGGCGCCACGTCCGACTTCCCGCCGCCACGCGCGGGGATCACATCGTCACCCGCCAGGATGCCCGACTTGAACAAATAGCCGGCGATGCCGGCACCAATCAGCGGCGCCACGATAAACAGCCAGACTTGCGCTAGCGCGTGCGGGTTGGTCGCTGCGCCGACGATGGCCGGACCAAGCGAGCGGGCAGGGTTGACCGAGGTGCCGGTGACATAGATGCCGAGCAGATGGATGGCGATGAGAGTCAGGCCGATGGCGAGACCCGCAAGCCCGACCGGAGCGCCTTTTTGCGTGACGCCGAGGATGCAGACGAGGAACAGGAAGGTGCCTGCTACCTCGTAGACGAATGCCGCAGTGGTGTTGTACTCGCCGAGATAGCCGGGGCCCCAGCCGTTCTGGCCGAGCGACCCGGTCCAGCCCGAGGCCTTGCCCGACAGGATGAGATAGAGCACGGCAGCGCCGGCGATGGCGCCAAGCACCTGCGCGATCACATACGTGATGAAATCCGACATGGTCATGCGGCCCGCGACCAGCACGCCGAAGCTCACCGCCGGATTGACGTGGCAGCCCGAGACCTGGCCGATGCCGTAGGCCATCGCGACGATGGTAAGCCCGAACGCCGTGGCAATGCCGAGAATGTCGATCGATGTCGCGCCGGTTCCCATGCCGCCGATGACGGCCGCGCCGCAGCCGATCAGCACCAGCGCAAACGTGCCAATGAATTCCGCAATAGGTTTCTTCATGATGTCCTCCCCGGTTTCGCAAACACCGTCATCATGACCGACCCTGGGGCCACGGCAAGGGAACGAAATGTGGCAAGCGAGAACATCGCCCAAGCCGTTCGCCAAACGGCGCTTGGGCGCGCTATAAGGCGCATGTGAACCAGCACCAATCCCTGCGGCCCAAGGCACGGCTTGAGATCGGCTCCGCTTGCTTCGCGCAAGACGCTCCACTCGCGCTGATTGCAGGACCTTGCGTGCTGGAGAGCCGCGCGCATGCGCTGGAAACGGCGCAAGCGCTGAAGGAGATCGCCGCGAGGCTCAACATCGGCCTGATCTATAAGAGCTCCTTCGACAAGGCGAACCGCACCAGCGCGGCAAGTGCCCGCGGACTCGGGCTCGATGAGGCGCTTCCCATCTTCGCCGAGATCAAGGACAGCACGGGCCTTCCCGTCACCACCGACGTGCATGAGGCCGAGCACTGCGCCGCCGTCGCCGAAGCCGTAGACCTCCTCCAGATTCCGGCCTTTCTCTGCCGCCAGACCGACCTCCTGGTCGCGGCCGCTGCCACCGGGCGCGCCGTCAACGTCAAGAAAGGCCAGTTCCTCGCGCCCTGGGACATGAAAAATGTCGTGGCGAAGCTGCTCGGCGCCGGTAACCCGAACATTCTCGTGACCGAGCGCGGCGTCTCGTTCGGCTACAACACGCTCGTCTCCGACATGCGCGCGCTTCCCATCCTCGCCGAGACAGGAGCACCGGTGATCTTCGACGCCACCCATTCGGTGCAGCAGCCGGGAGGGCAGGGGACGGCGAGCGGAGGTGAGCGGCGTTTCGTGCCGGTGCTCGCCCGCGCGGCGGTGGCTGTCGGCGTCGCCGGCATCTTCATCGAGACGCATCCGGACCCAGATCGCGCGCCGTCGGACGGTCCGAACATGCTGCCGCTTGCCTCGCTCGAGCCTCTGCTCAAGGAACTGATCGAGATCGACCAATTGACGAAGCGCTTGAGCCATTAGCCATCATCGCATGATGGCGCGGCGCGGGGATTGGCTCAGCCGCGGCCGCGATAGGGCGCAACGCCTTGCTCAGGGATCCACACGCCGTCGGGCGGCGTGCCGTGCTGCCAGAACACGTCGATGGGAATGCCGCCGCGCGGATACCAATAGCCGCCGATCCTGAGCCAGGCGGGATCGGTAAGCTCGACGATGCGCTTGCCAACGGCGATGGTCGCGTCCTCATGAAACGCGCCAATGTTGCGGAAGCTCGCGAGATAAAGCTTGAGCGACTTCGACTCCAGCAGCCATTCGCGCGGGGCGTAATCGACGACGAGATGGGCGAAGTCGGGCTGGCCGGTGACAGGGCAAAGACAAGTGAACTCAGGGCAAGTGAAGCGCGCGACATAGGCGGTGTCGCGATGCGGGTTCGGCACGCGCTCGAGCTGGGCTTCGGCGGGAGTCTTGGGGAGCGGCGACTTGGCGCCGAGCTGTCTGAGGCCGGTGATCTTGCGCGCCATCTTCTACTCCGCCGCAAGCCGGGGGCGGGGCCCGCGATACACGCAGCCTTCATGGCAGGAATCGCGCGCCACCTCGATCTCGGCAAGCCCCGGCAGCCGGTTGTGCAGCCGCTCCCAGAGCCAGATCGAGATCCGCTCGAGCGTCGGCTGTGACAGACCATCCACCTCGTTCAAGAAGCGATGGTCGAGCGCCTCGCGTGCATCCGCGACTGCCGACTCCACGTCGTCCAGATGCATCACCACGCCGGTCGTCTCGTCGGGCTCGCCGTCGAGGGTCACGCGCACGCGGAAGGAATGTCCATGTACGCGCGCATTCGGGTGCCCCGGCGGCGCCGAAGGAAGGAAATGTGCGGCCTCGAAGCTGAACTCTTTATAGATGCGCATGGCAGTCGTTTAGGGGATTTTGCGATAGCCCACCAGGGGCCCGATCACGGCAGCCCTAACAGCTTGTGCGTCTGCAGGCTCAAGCGCCATTTGGGATGGGCGAGGCAATAATCAATGGCCGCGCGAACATGGCTCGCCGACCTCGCGCCCTCGTCCATCGGCTGAAGCAGGAAATGTGCGAAATCGAGCGCCTCAAGCGCGCGCGGATCGAGTGCCGCTTGCGGATAGACGAGTTTCAGCTCCTCACCCGAAAGCTGCACGAGAGGCGCGCCGGCTTTTGGGCTGACGCAGATCCAATCGATCGAACGCGGCACGGGAAGCGTGCCGTTGGTCTCGATGGCAACCTCGAAGCCGGTTCGGTGCAGCGCCTCGATCAACGGCTCGTCGACTTGCAGCATCGGCTCACCGCCGGTTAGCACGACATAAGGCGGCGTGCCCGAATTGCCGCGCCATACTTCGCGGCAGGCCCCGGCCAGGCTTTCCGGCGTGGCGAACTTGCCGCCGCCGGGGCCATCGGTGCCGACGAAGTCGGTGTCGCAGAAATTGCAGATGGCTTCCGCGCGGTCCTGCTCGCGGCCGGACCAGAGATTGCAGCCGGCGAAGCGGCAGAACACGGCCGGCCGGCCGGTCTGCGCGCCTTCGCCTTGCAGCGTGTAGTAGATCTCTTTCACCGCGTACATGGCCGGAACTTGGCGCTTCGTGGTTTCAGACGCAAGGCGCACGTTCTCCTTGCCGCGACGCATCACGCGTCCGGGGTGTGGGGGGGATGGCGCGCCGCAAAGCGCATAATCCTTTTGGCTCGCGTCCTTGCGGACCACGGCGGGCGCCTCGCGGCGCGCCAATCGCAGCATTTCCGGCACCGGGCCCCGCTTTCCGTTTAGAGGCAGGATCGAACTCCCCTCAGGTGGTCAGCCAGCTCCTGGCAGGGACTCCTAGTGGTCCCGGGGGTAGCTCCGATGCCGCCCGAGTGCCTTGTTTGCGACAAGGCCCGCAGGCGCCGCACCTCATCCCGCCTCGCGACGCCTCATGATCGCGCCCCTCAGTGGACGAGGTGAACGCAGTCTAAGCGAGGTTCGGGCGGCGGGGATTGTGCGGGCATAATCACCCACTCTCGTCATCCCGGCGAAAGCCGGGATCCAGGGCAACGCACGCAGAGCCAGCGGCCCTGGATACCGGCTTGCGCCGGTATGACGGAGTTTGGTTTCTCTTCCGAGAAAAACAACCAGCGCCAAACAAGCGGCGCTGGATACCGGCTGTCGCCGGGATAACGGGAGTTGTTGAAATCTCGCTAGCCCCTATCCGCTAGTGCGGAGCGCCGGCAGCCATCCTTCCAGGGATGACTTTCTCGGGAGGGTTGGTTCCAGGAGGATTGATCGAACGAATAAAGGCGATGATTTTCCAAAGCTCGTCCGAGGTATGGATGGAGAAACCCATCGGCGGCATTGGTGCGTGCACGCTCCCGTATTGGTAGCGCGTGAAGCCCGATTTTTCCAACTCGGCGGAGCCTAGCGTCACCAGCCTGAACAGCACGTCATCAGTGTTGCCCCAGAACCAGATGCCTTGACTCAAGGCCGGGCACATCCCGCCGCCGCCGCCGCCGCCGTGACACTCGTTGCACCCCGGCAGCCGGAAATCTTTGACGAGTTCCTCCTCCTTCGCCAGCTTGGCGTAATCTTGATAGGGACTATGCAGTCCTCCCGGAGGCACTTGCTTTACCAGCTCAACCGGCGGTGTCTTGTCCTCGGCCTTGCAACATTCACCCTCCTTAGGCGCAGCCGCCTCCTCGGCTGCCTGGGATACTCCAGGAACCCCCGCTGACGGTCAAAAGGCCCAATGCCAAGAGGGCCGATACCCCCGCAAAAATCCTTATCGCACTGCGTTTTTGTCCTTGATTCATTAGATAGTTTCCTCCCTTACGACCGGGCTCCCACATAATGGAATGAGCGTGAATATGTCGCTGCGGCAGTTTGTAGCCATCGCCGAAAGCAAACCCTGACTCGGAAAGGCAATCGCCCGGCTATGGCCGGGCGATGCATCATCGATTTTTTTCAGGCCGGGCTAGCACTGACCGCCCAACATCGCCCTGTGGCGGACGAGGGCTTCAGACCGGGCCGATTCGATGGATGTCGAGCGGCACCATTGATAGTGCCCGTCATACCAATTGTGCCAGCGGAAGCCGAAGCATTCGAGATGCAAGGCGTTCATGCGCGCCCAAAGTATCACTCCGCAAACAGGCTTGGCGATCTGGGGTCATGCGGTCTCTCGCCCTTCGTGAGTGTTGGGGGTTTCGAACGGTTGGGAGATGCGAATTGTTTTGTGGATAGCCATCCGAGACTAATGCTTGGTTGGGGTCTCAATTGGATGGTTAGGCCCGGTACTCGGCTGCAAAAGGGTGCGCCAGTACTGGCCGCTTATTGGAACACAACTTTGATGCGTTCGTTTAAGGGTCAGCCAGCCAAGGGTTGGTCCCTCGCCCGGCTGGTTAGGCCATTCGAGAATTCACTTTTTGTTGGAGTTTGCGTAAGTCTTATTGCCGAGCGAAGCCGCCCTCAAGTTGTTGGAGAAGCTGGTCGGCAACTATTACCTCGCTTCCAGCGACGCCCATAGGGTAGCACACTCGGATCACCTTCGGATCCGTAGGCCTCGCGGCCTTACCCGAAACTATGTCCGCGAGGTCAACAATGCGGCCCAAATGGGTGGTGGCGTGCAGGATGAAAGTGTCTCCAGCGGCCGCAACTTGGGCGGGACTGTCGGTGGCAAGGAACTCGGCGCGCTCGGCAACGTCTAAGTCCATTTCCTTTCCCGCGGGGCTCTTGAAGCCGACTGTGTGAACAAAGACGCCAGGGCTTAGCCATTCAGCTCGGACGACTGGCCGAAGGCTGGTGGTCGCAAGCAGCACTATGTCAGCGCCCTCAACGGCATCGCGTGCAGAATTTTGAGCAAGCACAGAGGTGCCAAGCTTTTTTGACATTTGATGCGCAAAGCTACGCGATCTGCCTTCATGCCGACTGTGTATCCGAACCTCGCGCAAGTTCCTCACCGCAGCAGCGGCCTCAAGATGCGAGGCCGCCTGGCGACCTGCTCCAATAACGGCAACAATGGCTGCATCAGGACGCGCCAGCGCATAAATCGCCACCCCGCCAATAGCCCCCATGCGCAATATACTCAGCGCCTCCCCCAGAATACTCCCCTTAAAGTGCCGGTCGCCTGATCCCAAACCGCCACTACTTGGTCTTCATAGTGCTTCGTGGCCCGAGAGTAATAGGCGCGGAAGCCGACGACCCCCTCAGTTACCGTCGATCCACCCACGGCGAAAAAGAGGTCGGTCATCTGACCAAAGGGCACCCTAAGGCGGGCAGGCGCTATAAAGGAAGCGGCCGCTTTTGCTCTCAATGCCTTCTCCACCGCTGCGATGGCTATCGCCATATCAGCATGCTTGTGAACGTCGGCATCAGTTAGCACTAAGGGTGTTCTCATCGTCAGCGCCATTTTTCCGGTACGCAACCGCCGCCGGCTGTCACCTCCCGCCCCAAACACGCGGGCATGTGATGGTCTGCCAGCACCCAGTCGTGGGGTCGCACTAAACCGCGTTCGAAGTGAACAGCGGCAGGAGTGCGCGCCTAGTGATCTTGCCCTGCGAGTTGCGCGGTAAGCTCTGCAGCACGAGGATTCTGCGGGGTGCTCTCAGCCCCAGGGCCGCTCGGCAAAGTGCCGTAGCTCGGCGGGCGAAGTAAGAGCGCTCTTCTTCATCTCTACAGCTGCCACGGGGATGTGCCCGTGCACCTGTGATGGCAGGCCCAACGCGGCGGCACAGCTGACATCGGGATGACCTTCGAGAACCCGCTCTATCTCGACAGGAAATATGTTGACACCGTTTAAGATGAACATGTCATCGCTCCGACCCTGAACGATGAGAGCTCCATCCTTTCGGATGCATCCCATATCGCCTGGGTAGAACCAGCCATCCCTAAATCTCTTGGCGGTGTCCTCCGGCGAGTTGAGGTAACAGGTAGCAACGCCGGGCGCCCGCATACGAATTTGCCCGCTCTCGCCAACAGCCATTCGGTTGCCTAGGTCGTCGACGATCTCGAGCTCGATACTATCCAACATAAGACCCACCGTTTCCGCTTCGTCGTGCTCGCCAGGTCGCGCCATCGATATTGAACCGCATTCGGTCGCCGCATAACGGACGTAGAGATTATGCGTCACGTTTTGTTCAATCCTCTTTCGTACGGCATACGGTATGGCCGACCCGCCCGTCCGTAACTTCACTGCGGAAAGCTTGTATGCGCCATCGAGGCTTGCAATCTCCGATGCATGCATTATCGAAATATCGAGACATGTCACGTCATGATCCAAAACAAATTCGATGAGGGGTACGACGTTTTTGGACGAAAGACGTTAGTGCCGCCAGCCCACAAACAGTAGAGTCTATGGCGCTTCGAGTTGTTGTGCTCAATCGAGGCCAGCCTCAAGAGCCGCTCAGTCGCATAGTCGGCATTGCGCCCCGTCTGGTCGGCGATCTGATTCTCCGCCAGCGGAACGATATTGATTTCGCCCGTCGTTCCCGAAGTTTTAAAATACACAGAGCCTGCAATATCGGACTCCGCTAGGTGCCGATCTCCTGGGTAAGCTCCCGCCTCTAGCCAGCCCTTATCGAAATCTCGAACCACTTTTGTCACCCCCGCCCGCTCGGAAATAGTCGTGCGCAACTGGGTCGGATCATGGCTAGCCAGCGTGATTTGGCCGGCGCCTATAGCCATCAAGGCAAGGCTTACGATCAAATTCTCGACTTCATTATCAAGACTGATCCCAACGATATCGGAGGCAGCGAAGCCAGAAACCCGCAATGCCAAAGCCGATCTGTTCACGCACTGAAAAAAATCTTGGTAGCTCAGCGTGAAATTTTCTGTGACGACGACGGCATGCTCTGCCTGAACTCTCGGCATGCTGCGACAATCTTTCTAAGAAGCGCATTGGCGTTCTCCGCGAACTCGTTTAGCTGCGTCCCCTAGATGCCGGTCGGTCCCGCGTCGCGGGCCAACACCGTCGACCGCAGGAGGTCACCGAATTGTCCCCTCTTGACCAGTGGCCATAGGGCGGCGTGGGGCGCGTTCGGCGTGTTCTTGATGTCACGAACCTGGATGCAGGATGCGATGACCGAAGCGGCCGCAGCATCCTTCGCGCTATTCGCACCGTAAACCAAGTAGACCTCGGGCGTCTTGATACTAGCGCTGGCGAACCGCCGGAAGAGATCGGTTGCGCCGTTACCTTTCGCAAACCCGGTCCAGCGGTCCTCGTTTGGGCTGTTGGGATCGACAGAAAGAACGGCATCGACCGCCAACTGGAGACCGGCCAAGATTGCCGGCAGTGCGCCAGCACTCGTCCCTATGGTGGCGACCCTGCGATACGCGCGTACGTTAAGAAGACCTTCGAGTGAGGCGATGCTCGCATGAAAGTCATTTGCGACGCCGAGGATCCCCTTCCGGTAACCGGCATGCTTCTCGGTTCGAAGGAAAGCAACATCGGTGGCCCGGCCATCAATGTGCTGCAGAAACACTGGCAAGGGCATCATGAGACGCTGCGCGTTTCCGCTGAAGCAGATCAAAAGCGTCTTTTGCCTTCGGTCACAGTCGCTTTTGAATATCCAAACCGCTTGGCGTAGTCGCCGCCGCACGAACGGCTCTGGAGAGTCCTTGCCTGCAAGGGCGAAGTTACGATGCAGCTCATCAATCCAGGCCTTCGACAAGTTGAGCTTGTCAATCCCCGTAAACGGAAGCGCCGATGCGACGAACTTGTCATCCTGAACAGTGAACTTGTCATCCTGAACAGTCATGAGCCTGGCGGTGAGCAACCGGCGTGCTTTCTTTCGTAGCCGGTCTACCCTCTGCGCGACCCAGCCGCGCCTCCTTAGCTCCGAACGCAGGCCCATTAATTCGAGAGGCGTCATGAGCCTCTCCAATACGATATGTCCTATTGAGCTGGTTGACAGTCTTGCACCCTCGGGCAAGGCGCTTGTAGAGCTCGATCACTCACTGCCTCCATCACCGCGCGCACCAGAGCCTGAAGGCTGCCAACTCTCTGGAGATCCTCAGGCACGAGAGCGGTGCCCCAGTTGGCCTCCAGAGCAATGCAAATTTCCATGGCAGCGAGGCTATCAATATCCAATCCATCGAGATTGACATCGTAGCGGCCGGCTATGAATTCTTCCTCAGCGTTCTCATCCCGAAGGAAGAATACACTCGAGTCTCGAAAAACCTCAGCGAGCGAACTTCCTGATTTCTATCTCCATCATAGTTGGTCGCGCCCCCTCTTGCTCGTGAATTCTTCGGACCGACGATATCAATCTTGGAAATTTGTAGCTGTAGTTTTCCGGCCACAGTACAGCAGTCCCTTAGCCATCGGCGCGCTTGGGAATCGCTGGCGGCTCCTGCGAACGTTCAGCGTGAAGCCGCGTGCGCTTTAGCCTTGGAGGATTGCCATTCGGCGAAGCCGCGCGCACGCAGCTGGCAAGCGGGGCAGGCGCCGCAGCCATAGCCCCAGTCGTGCCGCTTACCTCGCTCGCCGCGGTAGCAGGTGTGAGTGTCCTCGACGATGAGCTCGACCAGCACATCGCCGCCAAGCTCTTCAGCCAGCGCCCACGTCTCGGCCTTGGTCCGCCACATCAACGGCGTCTCGATCGAGAAGGGTATCTCGGTGCCGAGCCGGATCGCCTGCTCGAGCGCGCGGAGCGTCGCGTCGCGGCAATCGGGATAGCCAGAGAAATCCGTTTCGCACATGCCGCCGACCAGCGTCGTGAGCCCGCGCCGGTAGCCGAGCGCCGCGGCATAAGTGAAGAACACGAGGTTCCGCGCCGGCACGAAGGTCGAGGGCAGCCCTGAGTCCAGCATCACGATCTCGGCGTCAGAGGTCAGCGCCGTTTCGCCGATGGCGCCGAAGCTCGAAATGTCGATCACGTGGTCTGGCCCGAGCCGCGCCGCCCAATCCGGAAAGTGGCGCGCGATCGCTTCGCGCACGCAGGCGCGGCATTCAAGCTCCACGCCATGCCGCTGGCCATAGTTGAAGCCGATGGTCTCGACGCGGGCGTAATGCGCGAGCGCGTAGGCGAGGCAGACGGTCGAATCTTGCCCGCCGGAGAACAGCACCAGCGCTCCCGACTCGTTGTCTCGCTTCACCACCACCATCCTAAAGGTCCTGCCACGACCTTGGGTCGCCGTACATATACGCCTTCCGCTTCTTGGCCGCCTAGGCTAAGAGGGCCCACCATTTGAAGGGCCCTTCGCATGACCGCCATCGCCACCATCCTCGGCCGGGAGATTCTGGACAGCCGCGGCAACCCCACCGTCGAGGTCGATGTGGTGCTGAAGGACGGACATCATGGCCGCGCCGGGGTGCCCTCCGGCGCCTCGACCGGCGCGCATGAAGCGCATGAGCTCAGAGACGGCGGTAAGCGTTACGGCGGCAAGGGCGTCAAGAAAGCGGTCGAAGCCGTCAACGGCGAGATCCGCAACGCGCTTGCCGGCTTCGACGCAGCTAACCAGCGCGGTCTCGATCAGCTTCTGCGCGATCTCGACGGCACGGAGAACAAGAAGCGGCTCGGCGCCAACGCCATCCTCGGCGTGTCGATGGCCGCGGCCAAGGCCGAAGCCAATGCACGCGGAGAGCCGCTCTATCGCTATATCGGCGGGGCGGAGGCGACGCTGCTGCCCGTGCCGATGATGAACATCATCAATGGCGGCGTGCATGCCGACAATCCGATCGACTTCCAGGAATTCATGATCGTGCCGGTGGGCGCCATCGAGCATCGCCGAGGCGGTGCGCATGGGCGCCGAAGTGTTTCATGCGCTGAAGCACGCGCTGAAGGGCGCCGGCCACAACACATCCGTCGGCGACGAGGGCGGCTTCGCTCCCAATCTCGCCTCGACTCGCGAGGCGCTCGATTTCATCATGGCGGCGATCGAGGCCGCGGGGTTCATGCCGGGCAAGGACGTCTATCTCGCGCTCGACGTGGCGGCGACGGAGCTATTTGGCGAAGGCCGCTATTTCCTCAAAGGCGAGAAGCGGAGCCTCACCTCGGAGCAGATGACTGCCTATTATGCCGAGCTCGTCGCCAGCTATCCGATCTTCTCCATCGAGGACGGCATGAGCGAGGATGACTGGGACGGTTGGCGCGTCTTGACCGAGCGCTTGGGAAAGAGCGTGCAGCTCGTCGGCGACGATCTGTTCGTCACCAATGTGGCGCGGCTGAAGCAGGGCATCGACCAGAAGATTGCCAATGCCATCCTGGTCAAGGTCAATCAGATCGGCACGCTCAGCGAGACGCTCGACGCGGTGCGAATGGCGCAAGGCGCGGGCTATGCCGCGGTGATGTCGCATCGCTCGGGCGAGACCGAGGATGCCACCATTGCCGATCTCGCGGTCGCCACCAATTGCGGGCAGATCAAGACCGGCTCGCTCGCCCGCTCTGACCGCGTGGCGAAATATAACCAGCTGATCCGTATCGAGGAGGAGCTGGGCGGCAAGGCCCGCTATGCCGGGCATTCCGTGCTGAAAACGGAAAAGTAACCGCCGCTTAACCCGCCGCAAGCGATTCTATCCGGCTTCGGGGGAAACATGCGCTTCACGGCTTTCATCTTTCCGCTGCTCGCCTGCGGTGCGGCTGGCTATTTCGGCTATCACCTGCAAACCGGCGACCATGGTTTGAAGGCGCGCGCCGATCTCGAGCGCCGCAAGGATGTGCTTGCCGGTGAGCTAGCGGGCTTGCGCGAGGTCAAGGGCCGGCTCGAGCGTGACGTGTCACTGCTCAGGCCTGAAAGCCTCGACCCCGACATGCTGGACGAGCGGGCGCGCGCAATCCTGAACCTCGCCCATCAAGACGACCTCATCATGATGAAGCGCCGCCAACCGGTGCCTCCTCCACCGGCGGCCAACCCCAACCGCTAAAGTCATTCAGGCGCTTTGCCGCTCGTGCTAGCCTTCGGACCGAATCCGAAGGAGCCGATCGCCGTGACCACCCCGAGCCTCTCGCCGCAAGCCGCCAATTTCTGGCTGGGCGACACCGCGGGCGGAGGCCCGGGCGCGCGCTCGACACTCAGTCCCGGACAGGAGCTGGCCGCCTATCGCCTCATGCTGCTCATCCGCAGATTCGAGGAGAAGGCGGGGCAACTTTACGGCATGGGCTATATCGGCGGCTTCTGCCATCTCTATATCGGCCAGGAGGCGGTGGTCGCCGGCATGCAGATGGCGATCTCCGACGGCGATCAGGTCATCACCGCCTATCGCGATCACGGCCACATGCTCGCCGCCGGGATGGAGGCGAAACGCGTGATGGCCGAGCTGACCGGCCGGCGTCACGGCTATGCCAAGGGCAAGGGCGGCTCGATGCACATGTTTTCGCCGGAAAAGAATTTCTACGGCGGCCACGGCATCGTCGGCGCACCGGCGCCGCTCGGCACCGGCCTTGCCTTCGCCAACAAATATCGCGGCAACGATCGCGTCTGTCTGACGTTCTTCGGCGAGGGCGCCGCCAATCAGGGCCAGGTCTATGAGAGCTTCAACATGGCGTCGTTATGGAAGCTGCCGGTGATCTACGTCATCGAGAACAATCACTATGCCATGGGCACCCATGTAGAGCGCGGCAGCGCGCGCGCCGAGGAGCTTTATCATCGCGGATCGGTGTTCGGCATTCCCGGCGAGCAGGTCGACGGCATGGATGTCGCGGCGGTGAAGGCCGCTGGCGACCGCGCCGTGGCCGCCGCGCGGCGCGGCGAGGGGCCGAAGATCCTCGAAATGCTCACCTATCGCTATCGCGGTCACTCGATGTCGGACCCCGCCAAATACCGCACGCGCGAGGAGGTGCAGGACATCCGCGAGCATCGCGATCCGATCGACCTCTTGCGCAACCGCATCCTGAAAGAGGGCCGCGCGAGCGACGCCGAATTGAAGGAGATCGACCGCGAGGTCCGCGCCCGTGTGAACGAGGCGGCCGAATTCGCGCAAAACGATCCCGAGCCTGACTCTTCCGAGCTTTACACCGACGTGACGGCGAGCTGAGCCTTCCCCGAAACTGATGCCAACCGAAATTCTCATGCCGGCGCTCTCTCCCACCATGGAGGAGGGGAAGCTTATCAAGTGGCTGGTGCGCGAGGGCGATACCGTGCGCGCCGGCGACGTCATCGCCGAGATCGAGACCGACAAGGCGACCATGGAGGTGGAAGCAGCCGAGGACGGAAAGCTCGGCAAGATCCTGGTGGCCGAGGGCACCGAGCATGTGCCGGTGAACCGCCCCATCGCGCTTCTTTACACCGACGGCGAGGAAATATCAGGGGCCTCATCCTTCGAGACGCGGCCTGCGGTCGCTCCTCAGGATGAGGCAGCGCGTCCTCACCCTGAGGAGGGCGCTTCAGCGCCCGTCTCGAAGGGTGAGGCCCGTGTAGCGCCCCGCGAACTCGGCGAGAGCCTTCCCGATGTCGAGAAGGCGCCGGCGGGCCCACAAAAAGCGCCTGAGGAGCCGCGCCCCGAGGCCGAGGTCCCGCCCGGCACTGAGATGGTCGCCATGACCGTGCGCGAGGCGCTGCGCGACGCCATGGCGGAAGAGATGCGCCGCGATCCGGCGGTGTTCGTCATGGGCGAGGAGGTCGGCGAATATCAAGGCGCCTACAAAGTGACCCAGGGCCTGCTCGACGAGTTCGGCCCGACCCGCGTGGTCGACACGCCGATCACCGAATATGGCTTTGCCGGAGTTGGCGTCGGCGCGGCCTTCGCCGGCCTCAAGCCTATCGTCGAGTTCATGACCTGGAACTTCGCCATGCAGGCGATCGATCACATCATCAATTCCGCGGCCAAGACGCTCTATATGTCGGGCGGCAAGATGCATTGCCCCATCGTGTTCAGGGGACCTAATGGCGCCGCCGCGCGCGTCGCGGCGCAACACAGCCAGAATTACGCTGCCTGGTATGCGCATGTGCCGGGGCTTAAGGTGATCGCGCCCTACACTGCAGCCGACGCCAAGGGACTCTTGAAGGCGGCGATCCGCGATCCGGGCCCGGTGGTATTTCTTGAGAATGAAATTCTCTACGGCCAGAGCTTCGAGGTGCCGAAGCTCGACGATTTCGTCCTCCCCATCGGCAAGGCGCGGATCGCGCGCACCGGCAATGACGTCACCATCGTCTCCTTCTCGCGCGGCATGGCTTACGCGCTCGATGCCGCCAAGCATCTCGCAGAGGAGGGGATCGAGGCGGAGGTGATCGATCTCCGCACGCTCCGCCCGCTCGACATCGAGACGGTGCTCGCCTCGGTGCGCAAGACGAACCGCATCGTCACGGTCGAGGAGGGCTGGCCGGTATGCTCAATCGCCTCGGAGATCGCCGCCCGTGTCACGGCGGAGGCCTTCGATCATCTCGATGCGCCGCCGCTTGCCGTCACCGGCGCCGATGTGCCGATGCCTTATGCGGCCAATCTCGAAAAGCTGGCTCTGCCCTCGGTCGAACACGTGATCGAAGCGGTGAAATCGGTCTGCTACCGGAGCTGACGCTGATGGCCGAAGCGCAAATGAGCTGGAAGCAAGGCGGGTGCCATTGCGGCGCGGTGCGCTTCGAGGTGCTGGCGCCCGACGAGATCGAGGCCAAGGAGTGCAACTGCTCGATCTGCCGCATGAGCGGCTATCTGCATCTCATCGTCGAGAAGGAGCGCTTCCGCCTCGTCACAGGCCGAGACAAGATCACGACCTACACCTTCAACACCGGCACGGCGAAGCACCATTTTTGCTCCGTATGCGGAATAAAGAGCTTCTACGTGCCGCGCTCGAAGCCTGATGGCTTCAGCGTCAACGTGCGCTGCCTCGATGACGGGCAGGTCCGCGTGACGAGTATCGCGCTGTTCGACGGGCAGCATTGGGAAGAAGCCTTCGCCGCCGCCCAGGGCAAAGTTTGAGCCATGCCGACGCAAATCCTCATGCCGCGGCTTTCGCCCACCATGGAGGAGGGCAAGCTCGCCGCATGGCACGTGAAGGAGGGCGATCGGGTCAGGAGCGGCGACGTGGTCGCCGAGATCGAGACCGACAAGGCGACCATGGAGGTCGAGGCGCCGGAGGACGGCGTGATCGAGAAACTGCTGCTCGCCGCCGGCACCGAGCATGTGCCGGTCAACCACCCCATCGCTACTGCTGACCAGCGAAGACGAGAGCGCCTCATCCTTCGAGACGCGGCCTGCGGCCGCTCTTCAGGATGAGGCAGCGCGCCCTCACCCTGAGGCACAGCGGCCGCACCCTGAGGTGGGCGCTCTTGCGCCCGTCTCGAAGGGGGAGGGGCCGCTCGCCACTGAGCAGGTGATGCACAAGATCGCCGAGCAGATCAGGCGGAACGGCGGCGACGGTCACGCGGCCCGCATCTTCGCCTCGCCCCTGGCGCGCCGGCTCGCGCGCGCAGCGGGGATCGAGCTCGCGGCGCTCGACGGCTCGGGTCCGCATGGCCGCATCGTCAGGCGAGACGTCGAGACTGCGGCGACCAAGCCTAAGCAAGTGGAGCGGATCGAGACGATCCCTGAGATCGAAGAGGCTGAGCCCACCGAGATCGAGCAAGCGCCGGAACCGCGCCCGCAGGAGCTGGTCGCACGCGCAGAGCCGCAAGAGCCGCGCGGGCTTTCCGACCGCCAAGTGCTCGCGCTCTACGAGCCGGGGTCATATGAGATCGTCCCGCACGACACGATGCGGCGCTTCATTGCCGAGCGGCTCACGCTGTCGAAGCAGACCATCCCGCATTTTTATCTCGCCATCGATTGCGAACTCGATGCGGTGCTCGCCGCCCGCGCGCGGCTGAACGCGCTTGCCCCACAAGAAGGACCGCGCGCCTTCAAGCTGTCGCTCAACGATTTCATCATCAAAGCGCTGGCCATGGCGCTGCAAACCGTGCCGGCGGCCAACGCCACCTGGACGGAAGCGGGGCTGCTGCGCCATCGCGCCTCCGACATCGCGGTCGCCGTCGCGCTCGAAGGCGGCGGCCTGCATACGCCGGTGATCCGCGACGCCGAGATCAAGAGCCTGTCTGAGATCTCAAACGAGATGCGCGATCTCGCCGCCCGCGCGCGTTCGAAGCGCCTGGCGCCGCACGAATATCAGGGAGGCTCGACCACCATCTCCAATCTCGGCATGTACGGCATCGACCGCTTCGATGCGGTGATCAACCCGCCGCAGGCCTCGATCATGGCGGTCGGCCGCGCCGAGAAGCGCCCGGTGGTCAAGGACGACGCGCTGAAGATCGCCACCATGATGAGCGTGACGCTCTCGGTCGATCATCGCGTCATCGACGGCGCGCTCGGCGCCGAGCTGCTGGCCGCCTTCAAGGCCTATATCGAAGACCCCGTCACGATGTTGGTGTAGGCCGTCATTCATGACCGAGACGCGCTTCGATCTGGCAATCATCGGCGCTGGCCCCGGCGGTTATGTCGCCGCCATCCGCGCCGCGCAGCTCGGCCTGAAAACCGCGATCGTCGAGCGCGAGCATCTCGGCGGCATCTGCCTGAATTGGGGCTGCATCCCGACCAAGGCGCTGCTGCGCACCTCCGAGCTTTACACAACGATGCGGCGCGCCTCCGAGTTCGGGCTGGCCGCCGACAATGTCCGCTTCGATCTTCCGCGCGTGGTCGAGCGCAGCCGCAAAGTCGCCGACAGGCTGGCCAACGGCGTCGCCTACCTCATGCGCAAGAACCAGGTCGAAGTGATCAAAGGGACTGCGCGGCTCAGAGGGCAGGGGCGCGTCGCCGTGATCGGCACAAGCGGCGAGGTGCTCCCCGATATCGAGGCCAAGCACATCATCGTCGCCACCGGCGCCCGCGCCCGCACGCTGCCTGGGCTCGAGCCGGACGGCAAACTCATCTGGACCTACAAGGAGGCGATGGTGCCAGAGAGCTTCCCCAAATCTCTGCTGCATTGTCGGCTCCGGCGCCATCGGCATCGAGTTCGCGAGCTTCTATCGCAGTCTCGGCGCCGAAGTGACGGTGGTCGAGCTTCTGCCGCGCATCCTTCCCGCCGAGGACGCCGAGATCTCCGAGCTCGCGCGGAAAGCTTTCGCGCGGCAAGGCATCGCCATCCATACCGGAACCCGGGTCGAGCGCCTGACCAAGGGGACTGACAGCGTCACCGCAACCCTCAAGCGAGAGGACGGCAGCGGCACGGAGATCACCGCGAGCCGCGTCATTCTCGCCATCGGCATCACCGGCAATGTCGAAGGGCTCGGGCTGGAGGCGCTAGGGGTCAAGGTCGAGAAGGGCCATATCGTGGTCGACGAATGGTGCCGCACTGGCCCTCCCGGCCTTTATGCCATCGGCGACGTGGTCGGTCCGCCCTGGCTCGCGCATAAAGCAAGCCACGAGGGCATTATCTGCGTGGAGAAGATTGCCGGCGTCGAGGGCGTGCATCCGCTCGACACGAACGCCATCCCAGCCTGCACCTATAGCGCTCCGCAGATCGCGAGCGTTGGCCTCACCGAGGCGCAGGCGCGCGCAGCCGGCCACGAGCTGAAGGTTGGCCGCTTCCCCTATTCAGCCAACGGCAAGGCGATCGCGCTCGGCGAGACCGAGGGGCTGGTGAAGACCATTTTCGATGCGAAGACCGGCGCGCTGCTCGGCGCGCATCTGATCGGCGCGGAGGCCACCGAGCTGATCCAAGGCTTCGTCATCGCCAAGACACTCGAGACCACCGAGGCCGAATTGATCGCCGCCATCTTCCCCCACCCGACATTGTCGGAGATGATGGGCGAATTGGTGCTCGACGCTTACGGCCGCGCGCTTCACATCTAGCCGCGCGGGGGGACGGGAAGGGCCCGAGAAAAGGGGAGCGAAATCATGAGCCTAATCATCTTTCTCGTCGTCGGCCTGATCGCCGGCGTGCTGGCCTCCTACATCATGGGGCGCCAGCAGGACCTGCTGGTGAACCTCTTGATCGGCATCATCGGCGCGGTAGTCGGCGGCCTTCTCGCCGGCCTGCTCGGGCTTGGCGCCTACAACCTGATCGGCGAGATCATCATCGCCACGCTCGGCGCCATCCTCTGCATTTTCGTCTGGCAGCGCATGCGGTGAGGGTGCCCGGTCTGTAACTGCGCCCACGAAAACCTATATGCAGGATGCCGCCGCGAGAGGCGGCGAACATCGGCTGAGCGACTTGGAGATGCGACTCTGGAGGTCTCAATAGAAATGCCCAGACTTTGCTTGCCATGCCGGGAGTTGGTTTCTTCGGTATGCTGATTATCGGCATCATCGCCGGCTATATCGCCGAGAAAGTCACCTCGAGCGATCACGGCCTGCTCACCAATCTTCTGGTTGGCATCGCCGGGTCGTTTGTCGGCGGCACGCTCGCCAATGTGCTGAACATCCAGTTCCATGGCTGGCTCGGCAATTTGATCGTAGCCTCGATCGGCGCCGTCCTCGTGTTATGGATCTGGCGGAGCATCAGGGGCCCCGCCACGACGTAAGCTTGGAGTTTGCCGCCATCGTAACGCTGCTCGATCGGTCTGACGGGTGTGAAGGCGCGGCCGCGCCATCCGGAAAAGGCGCGGCTGCCCGACACGCCCGTGCTGCCCAAGCCCGCCTGGATCAGGGTGAGGGCGCCGGGCGCGCGTGCCTTCGATCAGACGCGCGAGGTGTTGCGCGCGCATCGCCTTGCCACGGTGTGCGAGGAGGCGGCTTGCCCGAATATTGGCGAATGCTGGGGCAAGCGCCACGCCACCTTCATGCTGATGGGCGACACCTGCACGCGGGCCTGCGCCTTCTGCAATGTGCGCACGGGACGGCCCGGCGCGCTCGATCCGAGCGAGCCGACTCGCGTGGCGAGTGCCGTCGCGGCGCTTGGCCTGACGCATGTGGTGGTGACCTCGGTCGACCGCGACGATCTCGATGACGGCGGCGCCGCTCATTTCGCCGCGACCGTTCGCGCCATCAGGGAGGCGGGACCTGAGACCAGCATCGAGATCCTGACGCCAGACTTCCTGCGCAAAGAGTGCGCGCTCGACATCGTGCTCCGCAACCCGCCCGACGTGTTCAACCACAATGTCGAGACGGTGCCCTCGCTCTACCGGCGGATTCGTCCGGGGGCTGATTATCGCCACTCGCTTGAGCTTCTCGCCCGCGCCAAGACGCTTCGACCCCGGTCTTTTCACCAAATCGGGGATCATGGTCGGCTTGGGGGAGACTTACGACGAGGTGCTTGCGGTGATGGACGACATGCGCGCGGCGTCGGTCGATTTCCTCACCATCGGCCAATATCTCCAGCCGACCCGCAAACATGCGGCCATTGACCGCTTTGTTACTCCCGACGAGTTTCAGGCGTATAAGCGGACCGCCGAGGAGAAAGGTTTCCTGCTCGTGGCCGCAAGTCCGCTCACCCGTTCGTCCTATCATGCGGCGCAAGATTTCGCGCGGCTCAAAGCCGCGCGCCAGGCTTCGCGCGGCGCCTGACCCTCACTCGATCGGCACGAACCACCATGCATGTCTATGAGACCACGCATCCTGTCGCCCATTCGGCCGACGAGATGTTCGTGCTCGTCGCCAATGTCGAGGACTATCCGAAATTCCTGCCGCTCTGCGAGGAGTTGAAGGTCACGCGTCGCGAGGAGCGCGAGGGCAGGGACGTGCTCGTTGCCACCATGACAGTGGGCTACGGCATGATCCACGAGAGCTTCTCCACGCGCGTGCATCTCGACCGCGCGGCCCGCACCATCTTGGTCGAATATCTCGACGGGCCGTTCACCTTCCTCGAAAACCGCTGGCGTTTTCAGCCGACCGGCGCGAGCTCCAGCGAGGTCGCGTTCTATATCGCCTATGCCTTCCGCTCGCGCCTGTTCGAGCGGTTGGTGGGCGGGCTCTTCGCCGCGCGCGGTCGAGCGCTATACGAGCGCATTCGAGGCCCGCGCCGATGCGGTCTATGGGCCTAAGGTCGTCGCGCTCGAGCTCACAACAGTGAACGAAGCAGCGTAAGCGCCTGCTCGACGCTGCGCCGCCTGATCTCGGCGCGCCCGAGATCGCCAAACAGAACCCGCTCGTGGATGATCGGCTGGTCGCGCCTGCCGGCGGCGAAATGCACGAGCCCGACCGGCTTCTCCGGCGTGCCTCCGTCGGGACCGGCAATTCCGGTAATGGACACGGCAAGGCTCGCGCGTGAATGGGTGAGCGCGCCGCCGGCCATGGCCCGCGCCACGTCCTCGCTCACCGCCCCATGCCGCTCGATCAGCCAGAACGGAACGCCGAGCATCTCGCTTTTGGCGCTGTTGGAATAGGTGACGAAGCCGCGCTCGAAAACGTCTGACGAGCCGGGAATGGCGGTGAGCGCGCCGGCGACGAGTCCGCCAGTGCAGGACTCGGCGACCGTCACCGTCTCGCCGCAGACGCGGCAGGCTTCGAGCAGCTCCGCGGCCTGAGCAAGAAGGCGCGCGTCGATCTCGATCGCCTCGCTCATGGCAGGCTCACCGTCGCGGTCGCCATCGCGGCGATGCCTTCGCCACGGCCGATGAACCCCAAACCCTCATTGGTGGTTGCCTTGACGCTCACCTGCGTGGGCTCGATGCCGAGCATCGCGGCGATGCGCGAGCGCATCAGATCGCGGTAGGGCCCGATGCGCGGCGCTTCGCAGAGCAGCGTGATGTCGGCGTGCACGATCGCCCCGCCACGCTCTCTCACCAAAGACGCGGCATGTTTGAGAAAGACCTCCGAGGCAACGCCACGCCAGCGCGCGTCGGATGGCGGGAAGTGCACGCCGATATCGCCCTCGGCGATCGTGCCGAGCAGCGCGTCGGTCAAGGCATGCAAGCCGACATCGGCATCGCTATGACCGATCAGCTTCTTTGGATGCGGAATGGTGACGCCGCACAGAATCACCGCATCGCCCGCGCCGAAGGCGTGCACGTCATAGCCTTGCGCCACGCGGATCGTGGCGCTGCCGCCCAGCCCGCGCGGCTTGAGCGAGCTCGTCGGCACGTCGGAGATCCTCGGGCGTGGTGAGCTTGCGATTGTCCTCCGCCCCCTCGACCAAAGCCACATCGAGGCCGAACCATTCGGCGACACCCGCATCGTCGGTGAACTCGCGCGCCGGCTCGTTTGCCGCGGCGCGATGCGCGGCAAGGATCGCATCGAATCGGAAACCTTGCGGCGTCTGGGCGCGCCAGAGCTGATCGCGCTCGGCCGTGCCGACCACCTGCCCGCGCGCGACCCACTTCAACGTATCGGTGACGGGAAGGCCGGGCAGCGCCCCCTGATGCGCATCGAGAGTGCCGATGACGCGAGTGATCAGCTCAGCCGAGACGAACGGCCTTGCCGCGTCGTGGATCAGAACGGAGGAGGGGGCTTCGCTTGCCAACGCCTCGAGCCCCGCGCGGACCGAGTCCTGCCGCCGCGCGCCGCCTTGCACGGCTCTGCGCAATCGCATCGCGTGCGGCTCACTTGCAGCCGCGTAGAGCGCCGCATCGTCGGGATGGATGACCACCAGAATGTCGTCGACGCCGGGATGGGCGGCGAAGGCGCCAATGCTGCGCGACAGCATCGGCACACCGCCGATTGGGCAATATTGCTTGGGCCGGCCGTCCTCGCTCGCTGCCCGGGCACCCCGGCCCGCGGCGACAATCAGCGCCGCGACACTCACAAAACGGTCCTCCGTGACGCCTTAACCCTCTGATTCATTAAAATGCTGCACTGCGGCAAAACTGATATTGCCGCCGCGAAAAAACCCTCGTATGGTGCCCAATTAAAGATCATGGGGCCTACTTGCATAAAAATTGTGCATCCTCGGTCGAAGCTGCAGACGACGAGCAAAGGATACACCGCTTGAGCGGCTCGACCAAAAAACCGAATCTGCGACGCGTCATCGAAGCCCAGCCGATCCCGACTGAGGCGTTGCTCGGCGCGCTGCCCCATCCGCTGTTGGTGATCGGCGAGGGGCTTACCATCGAATACGCCAATACCGCAGCGGAGGATTTCTTCCAGATGAGCGCCGGCGTTCTCTGCCGCCGCGCTCTCACCGACGTGGTCGCCTTCGGCAGCCCGCTGATCGCTCTCGTCGAGCAGGTGCAGCGAAACGGAACCACGGTCAACGAATATGGCGTCGATCTCGGCTCCTTCCGCTTCGAGGCGCCCAAGCTCGTCGATCTCTACGGCGGTCCTGTCGCCGAGATGCCGGGGCGCGTGCTGATCATGCTCCAGCAGCGCAGCATGGCGCAGATGATCGAGCGCCAGCTCACGCATCGCGGCGCCGCCCGTTCCGTCTCCGGCCTCGCCGCCGTGCTCGCGCACGAGATCAAGAACCCGCTCTCCGGCATCAGGGGCGCGGCGCAGCTTCTCGAAAGCGAGCGCACCGATAGCGACCGCACTCTGACCCAGCTGATCTGCGCCGAGTCCGACCGCATCTGCAAACTGGTCGACCGTATGGAGATCTTCGGCGACGAGCGGCCCTTGCAGCGGGAGCCGGTCAACATCCACGACGTGCTCGATCACGTAAAGCATATTGCGGCCACGGGCTTCGCCCGCCAGATCAAGATCGTCGAGAATTACGATCCATCGCTACCGCCCGTGCCGGGCAGCCGCGACAAGCTGATCCAGGTCTACCTCAACCTCATCAAGAACGCGGCCGAAGCGATCGGCGAGGAGAGGGCTGACGGCCAAATCACGCTCACGACGTCCTTCCGCCCCGGCGTGCGCCTCTCGGTGCCGGGAAGCCAAGCTCGCGTCAGCCTGCCGCTCGAGATCGCGGTGGAGGACAACGGCGCGGGCGTCCCGCCCGACCTCATGCCGCATCTTTTCGATCCCTTCGTCACCACCAAGCCGTCGGGCACCGGGCTGGGCTTGGCCCTCGTCGCCAAGATCGTGGGCGATCACGGCGGCATCATCGAATGCAACTCGCGGCCCAGGCAGACTGTCTTCCGAACGTTGATGCCGATGTCGGAGAGCGAAGCGGGGCAAGGCAGGCAGGCTTAAGACAAATGGCCAAAGGCAATATCCTCATCGCCGACGACGACGCTGCGATCCGCACCGTTCTCAACCAGGCGCTCGCCCGCGCCGGCTACGCGCCGCGCGCGACCGGCAACGCCGCGACGCTCTGGCGCTGGATCAGCCAGGGCGACGGCGACCTCGTCATCACCGACGTGCTGATGCCCGACGAGAACGCCTTCGATCTCATTCCCCGCGTAAAGAAGCTGCGTCCCGACCTGCCGATCATCGTCATGAGCGCGCAGAATACCTTCATGACGGCGATCACCGCCACCGAGCGGGGCGCCTACGAATATCTGCCGAAGCCTTTCGATCTGAACGAGCTGGTTGCCGTGGTCGGCCGCGCGCTCGCCGAGCCGCGCAAGAAGGCGCAGCGGCTCTCGGCCGAAGCCAGCGAAGGATTGCCGCTGATCGGGCGCTGCCCGGCCATGCAGGACATCTACCGCGTGCTCGCGCGCCTCACCCAGACCGACTTGACGGTGATGATCACGGGCGAGTCGGGAACCGGCAAGGAATTGGTGGCTCGGGCGCTGCACGAATACGGCAAGCGCCGCAACGGGCCGTTCGTCGCCATCAACATGGCGGCAATTCCGCGCGAGTTGATCGAGTCGGAGCTGTTCGGTCACGAGAAGGGCGCCTTCACCGGCGCGCAGAATCGTCACATCGGCCGTTTCGAGCAGGCCGAAGGCGGCACGCTGTTTCTCGACGAGATCGGCGACATGCCGATGGAAGCCCAGACGCGGTTGCTGCGCGTGTTGCAGGAAGGCGAATACACGACGGTCGGCGGCCGCACGCCGATCAGGACCAATGTTCGCATCATCGCCGCCACCAATCGCGACCTGCAACAGCAGATCGATCAGGGCCTGTTCCGCGAGGACCTGTTCTATCGGCTGAATGTCGTGCCGCTCAGGCTGCCGCCGTTGCGGGAGCGACTTGAGGACATCCCCGACCTCGTGCGCCACTTCCTCGGTATCGCCGAGAAGGAGGGACTGCCGACGAAAAGCTTCGAGCCCGCGGCCATCGAGCGCCTCAAGCGCTATCATTGGCCGGGCAATGTGCGCGAACTCGAGAATTTGGTGCGCCGGCTCTCGGCCATCTACGCGCAAGACATCGTCACCGTGGAGATGGTCGAGAACGAGCTGGCGAGCGCGGCCAGGGCGCCATTCCCGGATGCAGCCGAGCCGTCAGGCGATCTTTCGGAGTCGGTGGAGCGCTTCCTGTCGGACTACTTCCTCAGCTTTGGACAGGACCTGCCGCCAGCGGGCCTCTACACGCGCATCTTGCGGAAGGTGGAATCGCCCCTGATTACGGCCGCGCTCGCCGCGACACGCGGCAATCAGATCCGCGCGGCCGATCTTCTGGGGCTTAATCGCAACACTCTCCGCAAGAAAATTCGCGATCTCGGCATCAAGGTCATCAGGACCCCTGGGACCTGACGCAAGCCGGGCTCTTGCATAACTGACTGATTTCCTATCTCTTTCGGCTCACCTCGACGTGGATTTGTCACAATCGCATTTACCAAGCGATTGTCGCCAAAGCGCCACATTGTGATTTTATTGCATCATGCTTGAGGCGGACGCTCCCATATCAAAGGCTGTAAGTCCTGGGGAGAGCAGGGGAATGCGGTTGCGTGGCGTGTTCCAATCCTTGCAATCGGCAGCCGAGCGCATCCTGCTCGGGCGCCCGCACGAAGCCATGAGCAAAGCTTCGGGCAACACGAGGGCCTCCGCCCCGCCGGAGTCCGTGGGCGCCCTGCCAGGCACGGCTAGAGCCCGCAGCCGCATACCGTTCAAGCTTGGCCTGGTCGTCGTCGTGGCCTCGCTCTGCTCTGGCCTTGCCACCTATCTAATCCTCACCGGCCTCACTCCCATCGTGCCGACGCATCGCGTGGTGGTGGGCGTGCTGCTCATCAACACAATGCTCGTCTTGGCGATGATCGTCATCATCGCCTGGCAGGTGACCGGGCTTTGGCTCGCCCGGCAGCGGCAGGTCGCCGGCGCCCAGCTTCATGTCCGCATCGTCAGCCTGTTCAGCGTCATCGCCGTCGTGCCCGCGATCGCACTCGCGCTATTTGCCAGCATCTCGCTCAATCGCGGCCTCGACCACTGGTTCTCCGTTCGCACCAAATCGATCATCCAAAACTCGATCGACGTGGCGACGGCCTATCTGCAAGAACATGGGCAGGTGATCCGCGCCGACACCGTCGCCATGGCCAGAGACATCGACGAGGCGGTCGAGCTGGTGAAGTCGCAGCCGCAAGGCTTCGGCAATTTCCTCACCGCGCAAGCCTCGATGCGGGGGCTTCCCATTGCCTATCTGATCGACGGCGAGGGAAAGATCTTGGCCACTGCCGCTTCGGTACCCGACATTCCCTACAAGGCTCCGCCCAAGGAGGCCATGGATCTCGCCAAGAAAGGGCAGGTGATCGTCATCGCGCCTGGACAGACCAGCTTGGTCGGCGCCATCAAGAGCCTGCAGAATTTCGACGACACCTATCTCTATGTGGTCCGGCCGGTGAACGCGCGCGTGCTGCAGCAGCTCCGCGCCACCCGCGCCAATGTCGCCGAATATCAGCTGCTGGAGCAGCGCCGTGCCGGCGTGCAGGTGGCTTTCGGGCTGATGTATGTGGCGATCGCGCTCACGCTGTTGCTGTCGGCGATCTGGATCGGCATGTGGTTCGCCAACCGCCTGGTGGCGCCGATCCGCCAGCTCATGGGCGCGGCCCAAGAAATCTCCGGCGGCAATCTCGCCGTGAAGATCGATGTCAATCCCGCCGATGGCGACCTTGCCGTGCTCGGCTCGACCTTCAACACCATGACCTCGGAGCTCCGGAGCCAGCGCGACGAGCTGGTCGGCGCCAACACCAAGCTCGATGAGCGCCGCCGCTTCATGGAGGCGGTGTTGTCGGGGGTGACCGCAGGCGTGGTCGGCGTCGATGCAGAGGGCATCGTGACGCTCGTCAATCGCTCCGCCGAGACGCTGCTGGAGGCGAAAAACCTCACAGGCCAGCCGCTGGCAAAAACGGTGCCTGAGTTCGGCGCGGTGCTGAAGCGCGCGCAGAAGCAGGGGAAGCGGCTCATCACCGACCAGATCACGCTCAGGCGTCACGGGTCGGAGCGGAATTTCGCCGTGCGCGTCACCAGCGAGGATGCAAGCCAGGATGCGCAAGGCTTCGTCGTCACCTTCGACGACATGACCGAGCTGGTCAGCGCGCAACGCAGCACCGCCTGGGCCGACGTCGCGCGGCGTATCGCGCACGAGATCAAGAATCCGCTGACGCCGATCCAGCTCTCAGCCGAACGCATCCGCCGCAAATACGGCGACTCCATCACCAAGGATCGCGAGGTGTTCGACCAATGCACCGACACCATCATCCGCCAGGTATCGGATATCGGCCGCATGGTCGATGAGTTCTCCGCCTTCGCCCGCATGCCGAAACCGGTGATGGAGCGTCACGATGTGCGCGAGATCGTGCGCGAAGCCGTGTTCCTGTTCCAGGTGAGCCGCCCCGAGATCGCCTTCGAACTCGATCTTCCCGAGAAGCCGGTAGTTGCTCTGTCGGATCGTCGGCTGCTCACCC
The DNA here is from genome assembly GCA_963710245.1 of uncultured Alphaproteobacteria bacterium. Classification (GTDB taxonomy): domain Bacteria; phylum Pseudomonadota; class Alphaproteobacteria; order Rhizobiales; family Methyloligellaceae; genus Methyloceanibacter. The sequence goes on along the minus strand of CAVPZK010000025.1, from coordinate 61,192 downwards.
AGGCCGTCACCAATCTCGTCAAGAACGCAAGCGAAGCCATTGATTCCGCTGTAGAAGCCGACGCTGCCCGCGCGGGCAAGGGACGCATCGTCGCCAAGGTTCGCAGCAAGGGCGACCGTGTGCAAATCACCGTCATCGACAATGGGTGCGGCCTGCCGAAAGAGGACCGGCACCGGCTGGTCGAGCCTTACATGACGACCCGCGCCAAAGGCACCGGATTGGGGCTCGCCATCGTGCAGCGGATCACCGAGCAGCATGGCGGCACGCTGACGCTCGCCGATGCGCCGAAACGCAACGGCAAGATCGAAGGGGCGTCGGTGCGCATCGATCTGCCGGTGGGCGAGAAAGAAGAAGCGATCGCGGCGGAAGCGGCGGCAGAGCCGAGGGTGGCTTCAGCTTCGAGCCCATCGGAGCGAGCCGAGGAGGAAGAGGGAGTAACCCATGGCGTCTGACATCCTGGTCGTCGATGACGAGACCGACATCAGAGAGCTGATCTCAGGCATCCTCGAGGACGAAGGTCATTCGACTCGCCTTGCCAAGGACAGCGACGACACGCTCAAGGCCATCGAGGAGCGGAGGCCCTCGCTCGTCATTCTCGACATCTGGCTGCAAGGCTCGAAGCTCGACGGGCTCGAGCTGCTCGACCGCATCAAGAAGGCGCATCCCGATTTGCCGGTGATCATTATCAGCGGTCACGGCAATATCGAGACCGCGGTGGCGGCGATCAAGCGCGGCGCCTACGACTATATCGAGAAACCTTTCAAAGCCGATCGCCTCGTGCTGCTCACCGCGCGCGCGCTCGAAGCCTCGAAGCTGAAGCGTGAGAATCGCGAGCTGCGCGAGCGGAGCACTTACTCGTTCGAGATGATCGGTCGCTCCGCCGCCATCAATCAACTGCGTCAGGCCATCGACAAGGTGGCGCCCACCAATAGCCGCGTGCTGATCACCGGCCCATCGGGCTGCGGCAAGGAGCTCGCCGCACGCGTGATGCATGCCAAGTCGGCGCGTGCCGAAGGTCCATTCGTGGTGCTCAATGCCGCCGCCATGGTGCCGGACCGCATGGAGCTCGAGCTATTCGGCATCGAGGAAGGAGCGGGCTCGGGCCCCCGCAAAGTCGGAGCGCTCGAGGAAGCTCACAACGGCACGCTCTATATCGACGAAGTCGCCGACATGCCGCTCGAGACGCAAGCCAAGATCTTGCGCGTGCTGGTCGAGCAGCGCTTCCAGAGGCTCGGCGGCGGCCCCAAGGTGCATGTCGATGTGCGTGTGGTCTCCTCCACCAGTCACGATCTGCAGAAGGAGATGTCGGCCGGGCGCTTGCGCGAGGATCTCTATCATCGCCTGAATGTGGTGCCGATCAAGGTGCCGGGGCTGTCAGAGCGGCGCGAGGATGTTCCCGAGCTGGTGCGCTTCTTCGTGCAGACCATCTCGGTGGCCTCGGGCCTGCCGCCGCGGCGCATCGGCGAGGACGCCATGGCGGTGCTCCAGTCGCACGACTGGCCCGGCAACGTCCGGCAGCTGCGCAACAATATCGAACGGCTGATGATTCTCGTCGGCGGCGACCCTGATTCGATCATCACCGCCGACATGCTGCCCGAGGAGATCATTTCGCCGGTCCCTTTATCGCCCAATGGGGCAGGGGGTGAGCATCTGATGTCGCTGCCCTTGCGCGATGCGCGGGAGATTTTCGAGCGGGAGTATCTGCTCGCCCAAGTCAACCGTTTCGGCGGCAATATCTCGCGTACGGCCGAGTTTGTGGGCATGGAGCGCTCGGCGCTGCACAGGAAACTGCGCGCGCTCGGCGTCAACTCCAATGAGCGAACGCCGGCCCTGCGCTAGAAGAAATCGGAGTTTTGCAATCTTTCGGGAGCGTCTTAAGGAAACTCTTTCGTATCAGGCCCCTTGCAGGACGGCCTTTTAATCGCGTCTAATGGCATCTCTAAAGCCGGGCAGGCTAAAAGACCGGCTCCATCAACAGCGTAAGCGTCGACCAAAGGGACGGGGAAGCCCATGGCAACAGAGCGCGCGCAAAGCCTTCAAGACACGTTTCTCAATCATGTTCGCAAGAACAAGACCCCGCTCACCATCTTTCTGGTGAACGGCGTGAAGCTGCAGGGCGTTGTAACCTGGTTCGATAATTTCTGCGTCCTGCTTCGCCGGGACGGTCATTCGCAGTTGGTCTACAAGCACGCCATTTCCACCATCATGCCGGGTCAACCTATCCAGCTCTCAGACATCACCGACGCGGAAGGTGCCGCTGAGTAATTGCGTCCGACCGACCCGAAAGAGCTGAAGCGCAAGAAACAACGGGCCGGTCGCGGGCAAACGCCCGTGCGCCGAGAGGGCCGCGTCAAGGCGGTGGTGCTGGCGCCGGTGCTCGGCAAGGCGCGCGGGAAGGGCGGTTCAATCGCCAAGTCGCGCGACGCTTCCGAGCGGTCGCCGCAGGCGCGGCTCGATGAAGCGGTCGGCCTCGCCGCCGCGATCGATCTCGACGTTAAGGCGAGCGGGCTCGTGCCCGTGCCAAATCCACGGCCCGCGACTCTATTCGGCTCGGGCAAGGTCGAGGAGCTGGCGGGGCTGATGCGCGCCGAGGATGCCGGTCTCGTCATTGTCGATCACCCTCTCACGCCGGTGCAGCAGCGCAATCTCGAGACGGCGTGGAACGTCAAGGTGCTCGACCGCACCGGGCTGATCCTCGAAATTTTCGGCGAGCGCGCGCGGACGCGGGAAGGGCGCCTGCAAGTCGAGCTTGCCCATCTCGTCTATCAGAAGAGCCGGCTGGTCCGCTCCTGGACCCATCTCGAGCGGCAGCGCGGCGGCTTCGGCTTTCTCGGCGGTCCCGGCGAGACCCAGATCGAGACCGACCGGCGACTCCTCAGCGAGCGCATCGACGTCATTCGCAAGGAGCTGGAGCATGTTCGCCAGACTCGCGCCTTGCATCGGAAAGTCGCGCGAGCGGGTGCCCTATCCGTCTGTCGCGCTGGTTGGCTACACCAATGCCGGCAAGTCGACTTTGTTCAACGCTCTCACCGGCGCCGCTGTGCTCGCCGAGGACACGCTATTCGCCACGCTCGATCCGACCATCAGGGCTTTGCCGCTGCCTGGCGGCTCGAAGGCGGTGCTCTCCGACACCGTTGGCTTCATCTCCAATCTGCCGACCACGCTGATCGCCGCTTTCCGCGCCACGCTGGAAGAGGTGCTGCAGGCTGATTTGATCATCCATGTTCGCGACATCGCCGACGAGGCGACCGGAAGCCAGCGCGTCGATGTCAACGCCGTGCTTGCCGAGCTTGGTGTCGACGCCGAAGGCGAGCCGGAACGGCTGCTTGAGGTTTGGAACAAGGCCGATCTTCTCGATGCGTCAGGCTTGCAGCACGCGCGGAACGAGGCGAGGCGTGCCGGTGCCGTACTCGTCTCCGCGGCGACCGGTTTGGGCCTCGACGCGCTTCGCGGTGAGATCGAGAAGCGACTCAATCTGAAACGCGAGACGATCGAGATTGCCCTCAACCCCGACGAGGGCTCTTTGTCGAATTGGATCTACGAGAATTGCGAGGTGGTCGAACGCAAGCCGGTGGGCGAGGGCATCACTGCTTTGCGCATTCGTGTAGCGCCCGAGAAGCGCGAGCGGCTCGCCCGCCTCGCCGGCCCCGCACGCCTGCGGCTAGCGGCAGAATAGTAGGATTAGCAATCTTTCTCGGCCGCCTTCGCCTCGTCCCACAGCGCGTCCATTTCCTCGAGCGTCGCGTCTTCGGGCTTGCGGCCATCCTTGGCGAGCGCCGCCTCGATACTGCGAAACCGCCGCATGAATTTATCGTTCGCGCCGCGAAGCGCGGCCTCCGGATCGACGCCGAGATGCCGCGCGATATTCGCCATGACGAACAGCAGGTCGCCGAACTCCTCGACGACACGCTGCGTGCCGCTCTGCGTCGCCTTCGTTCCCGGCGATGGCCGCCCGCAACTCGGCGATCTCCTCTTCCGCCTTGTCGAGAACCGGAGTCAGGCTCGGCCAGTCGAATCCCACCTCGGCCGCGCGCTTCTGCAGCTTGACGGCGCGCGTGAGAGCAGGGAGCGCGAGCGGCACGTCATCCAGCCGCGAGGAGGGCGCCGCCGCGCGCGCGCTGCCGCCTTCTCCTCGTGCCTTGATCCGCTGCCACATGTCGTCGGCGAGGAACGCATCGCGGCTCGCGCCGGCGAACACATGCGGGTGCCGACGGATCATCTTGCGGGTGATCGCATCGACCACATCGGCTAAAGCCGAAGCGGTCGACCTCCGACGCCATCTGCGCGTGGTAAACGACCTGGAGCAGGAGGTCGCCAAGCTCGTCCTTCAGCCCGTCCAGGTCGTCGCGCGCGATCGCATCGGCGACCTCGTAAGCTTCCTCGATCGTGTACGGCGCGATGGTCGAGAAAGTTTGCTCGACATCCCACGGGCAGCCCGTGTCCTTGTCGCGCAGGCGCGCCATGACGGCGAGGAGATCGGACAGCGCGTAACGCTTGTCGCCGGCTGCGTCAGCCATGGCGCGCGGCAAAAGGGCAGACACGACAGGCGAGCGCTCTGAAGGCGAATTTGTTCGGATCATCCAACATGATAGCGGCATCCTGCCATTTTCGGCCCCATATCCCGGATTCGCATAAGGTATATTATGGAAAATTTATGAGAGGCCATATTGGCCACGCGCCGCGCCCTCAACGCCGCTCATATTGGTCGGCGATCAGCCGGTCGAGCAGACGCACGCCGAAACCCGATCCCCAGCTGCGATTGATCTCGCTGTCGACCGACGACATGGCCGTGCCGGCGATGTCGAGATGCGCCCAAGGCGTGCCTTCCTTGATGAAGCGCTGAAGGAACTGCGCAGCGGAGATCGAGCCGCCCCACTTGCCTCCGGTGTTCTTCATGTCGGCGACCTTCGAGTCGATCATCTTGTCGTATTTCGGCCCGAGCGGCAGCCGCCACAGTTTCTCGCCCGTCGCGTTGCCCGCGGCAATCAGCTTGTTGGCGAGTTCGTCATTGTTGCTGAAGATGCCGGCATGCTCCTTGCCGAGCGCGACCATCACCGCGCCGGTCAGCGTGGCGAGATTGATCACCGCCTTCGGCTTGAAGCGCTCCTGCACGTACCAGAGACAGTCGGCGAGAACCATGCGGCCCTCGGCGTCGGTGTTAAGGACTTCGATGGTCTGCCCCGACATCGCGGTGACGACGTCACCCGGTCGCTGTGCGTTGCCACCCGGCATGTTCTCGACGAGGCCGACAATGCCGACCACGTTTACTTTTGCCTTGCGCGCGGCAAGCTCGTGCATCAGCCCGACGACGCAGGCCGCTCCCGCCATGTCGCCCTTCATGTCCTCCATGCCGGCGGCGGGCTTGAGCGAGATGCCGCCGGTGTCGAAGGTGACGCCCTTGCCGACGATCGCGAGCGGTTCGCCGCCTTTGGCGCCCGCACCCTTCCATTGCATCACCGCGACGTGACTCGGTTTGACGCTGCCCTGGCCAACGGCGAGCAGCGCGTTCATTCCAAGCTTCTCGAGCTGCTTCGGTCCCAGCACCTCGACCTGCACGCCAAGCTTGCTCAGCTCCTTCGCCTTGGCGGCGAACTCGGCGGGCCCGAGGATGTTGGCGGGCTCGTTGACGAGATCGCGCGCGAGCATGACGCCGTCGGCGAGCGCACGACCCCAGCCAAAGGCCTGACCGGCCGCTTTCGGATCGTCGCAATGGATGACGATCTTCTTCAGCGATTTGTCGTTGGCGTCGCCTGCCGCGCCGTCCTTTTTGCGCGCTTTGCTCTTGTATTTCTTGAACTTATAGCCGCGCAGCAGCGCGCCAAGCGCGAAGCTCGCGACGTCGGAGGCCGCAACCTCGCCAGCCGCCGTTTCGAGGTAGATATGCGCCGCCGGAGCTTCCTTGCCGCTGAGCAGCCCCCTCACCGTCCCGCCAAGACTGACCCAGTCCTCAGGCTCGTAACTGCCGGGCTTATCCAGCCCCACCACCACGACTCGTGCGAACTTTAGGCCCTGCGGGGCGATGAGATCGACCGTTTGCTCCTTCTTGCCCTTGAATCCCGTGATCCCGATGGCCTTTGTCAGCAAACCTTTGGACTTCTTGTCCAGATCTTCGGCGGCCGCAGAAAGTCTTGGCCCCTCCTCCGCGAAAACTACCGCGACTCCATCGGCAGGCGTGGTCTTGCTGGCAAACGATAAGGCGGTCTGATCGGTCACACTGGGCTCCATTGCTGCCTTCGCCTCGAGGCGTCAGGCAATCCGTCGGGAGGGCGCAAAAAATGGCGCTCCAGAAGGGCTTACTGGTGCAGTCTTGCAACAGCGGCGGGAAATCGCTGCGGCACTTGGTAAAACCAGTCTTTTGGGAAAGCAAGCCATTCCAAAAAGGCCGAAAATCCGCCATCTTAAGCTGATGGGAATCGTCTTTGGCACCAGGGGGTTGGCGTCGCTCAAGGTAGCATCGCCAAAGGGGCCATTCGGGGGAACTAGCTGCGCACATGACGCTCTTCGGCCGATACATGTTTCGGCAGGTGGCGAATGCGTTCATCGTCATTCTGCTGACGCTGACGATCGTCGTCTGGCTCGCGACGGCGCTGAAGGAGCTCAACCTCATCACCTCGCAGGGACAGGGCATCCTGCTGTTCTTGCAGATGACCCTGCTAGGCCTGCCGAGCTTGATGGCGCTGATCGCACCGAACGCGGTGCTGATGGCCTCGCTTTACACGCTCGACCGCATGAACGGCGACAGTGAGTTGATCGTGATGACGTCCTCGGGCGCCCCCATCTGGCGCATCGGCGCGCCCCTCCTCGCGCTGGCCTCTCTCGTTTCCATCGGTATCCTTCTCGCCAATGTGTTCCTGACGCCGGCGAGCATGCGGGCCTTGCGCGATTTCGTCACCCAGGTGCGCGCCGATCTCATCTCGCAAGTACTTCAGCCCGGTCGGTTTTCCAGCCCTGAGAATGGTCTCACCTTCCATATCCGCGATCGCAGCCTGAACGGCGATCTGCTCGGCCTTCTCGTGCATGACGAGCGCGACGACAAGCAGGTGATGAGCTACCTCGCCGAGCGCGGCCGCATCATCACCAACGACGAGGGCTCGTACCTCGTGATGCTCGACGGCTACGTCCATCGCTACAACGCGGAGGGCAAGGACAGGAACGTGCAGATCGTGGCTTTCGATCAGAACATGCTCGACCTGTCGGAGTTTGCCCCGAAGGACACCACCAGCAAGGACGTTCGGCCCCGCGAGATGTATTTCAGCGACCTGGTCAGCCCCGACATGAACGACAAGGCGACGCAGCGGGGTTACGGCCAGATTCGTGGGGAACTGCATGATCGCCTTGCCACGCCCCTCTACCCCCTGGTCTTCGCCTTCATCGCCATCGCCCTACTTGGCCACGCGCGCACCACCCGCGAGAGCCGTTGGGGGCAGATTCTCACGGCTTTCGGTATCGCGCTGGGGCTCAGGGTTGCGGGGCTAACGGCCGGCAACCTGGTCCCCATCAACCCATGGGCTGTCCTGCTTGTGTATGGGATTCCGCTGGGGGCGATTGTCGTTGCGGCATGGGCGGCTCACGTTAGAATGAGCCCAGAGCTGCGGTCCAGACTGAGCTTCGAGCTTAAGTTCAAGCCAAAAAACATAAGATTTTGGGCCGGTAGAGGGATGCAAGCGACGTGAGAGCGCAGATGCCAGGCATCAGTGCAGTGGGGACGCTTGCGCGCTATTTCTCGCTGCGATTCCTCATCGCCATGCTGGCGATGTTCCTGATGTGCTGCGTGCTAATCTTCTTCGTCGATTTCATCGAGATGCTGCGCCGCGCGGGCAACTATTCGGGTGACATTCCGGGCCTCCTCCTCGTCTGGATGACGCTGTTGCGTCTGCCCTCCTTCTCCGAGCTTGTCCTCCCCTTCGCCGTGCTGATCGGCACCATCGGCATCTTCCTGATGCTGAGCCGCTCCTCCGAGCTCGTCGTGCTGCGCGCCGCCGGCATCTCGGTGTGGCAGTTCACGCTACCGGCGATGATCGTCGCCTTCCTGCTCGGGGTCGTGTTCGTGCTGCTCTACAATCCGATCGCCGCGGCCGCCCGCGGCGAGGCCGAGCGGCTCTACACCGCCGCCTTCGGGCGTGGCGAGTCGCTGCTCAAGACCAAGGGCGGCAGCGCCTGGCTTCGCGAGGACGGCACCGACGGTCCCTCCGTCGTCCACGCGCAGGAAGTGCTCAACCAAGGGCTCGAGCTCAAGGGCGTGACAATCTTCCAATACGATCACGACGAGGGCCTGACCGAGCGGATCGAGGCCAAACAAGCCATTCTCAAGGATGGTCGCTGGGAGCTCGAGGATGCCTGGGTGAGCGCGGTCGGCCAGGAGGCGGCGTTCTACAAGAGCTATCTGCTCAGCACCTACCTCACCCCGACGCAGGTGCGCGACAGTCTCGGCACGGTGTTCTCGATCTCGTTCTGGGATCTGCCGAACTTCATCCAGATCGCCGAGAAGGCGGGCCTCCCCGCCACGCAGTATCGCGTGCAGTACCAGCTTCTCTTGTCGCGGCCCTTCCTGCTCGTCACCATGGTGCTGATCGCGGCCACCTGCTCGCTCAGAGGATTCCGCTTCGGCAATGTCCAAATCAACGCCGTGTTCGGGCTCGCGGCGGGATTTACTTTCTTCGTCTGCTCGGAGATCTCGCGCAACTTCGCCATGGCCGGACTGACCTCCGCAGTCGCAGCGGCCTGGGTGCCGCTGATCATCGCGGCTTCGCTCGCGCTCACCGTGCTCTTGTACAAAGAGGACGGATGATGGCGGGCGCGCGCGCAAACATGATCCGGATGCGCCGGGCTCAGCCCGGCCTTGCTGCGTCTAAGGGCGCGGCGTTTGCGCGTCTGCGCGGGGTCGTGTTTGCCTGCGTTTTAGCCGCTTTCGCCGCCTGCCTTACCCCTTGGCAGCCGGCCTTCGGCCAGGCACAGACAAATCTCGAGCAGCTGGTCCAGCCACCCAAGATCGATTCCGCCGAGCCGATGCTGCTGCAAGCCGACGAGATGGTTTACGACAACGACAACAACCGGATCACGGCCAAGGGCAACGTCGAGATCTACTACGGCAACTACACGCTGCTTGCCGATCGCGTCGTCTACGACCGCGGCTCGAACACGCTCAAGGCCGAGGGCAACGTCCGCATCAAGGATCCCGACGGCGCGGTGATCACCGCTGACCACATCACCCTGACCGACGATTTCCGCGACGGCTTCATCGACGCATTGAAGCTCGTCACCAAGGACGACACGCGCATCGTCGCATCGTCAGCCTCACGCGAGGCAGGCAACGTCACGGTGTTCGAGAAGGCTTGGTTCACGCCTTGCAAAGTCTGCGAGACGGATCCCACCAAGCCCCCCACCTGGCGGATTCGCGCCGGCAAGATCACGCATAAGCGCGATAAGGCCGTCATCACCTACAAGAATGCCTTCTTCGACTTCCTGGGCTGGCCGATCATCTACGTGCCCTGGTTCCAGATGGCCGACCCGACGGTGAAGCGGAAGTCTGGCTTCCTCATGCCGACCTATAGCCATTCCGACCAGCTGGGGAACACACTCCAGATCCCCTACTATTTCGCCCTTTCGGATCACTACGATTTCACCTTCGCGCCGATGGTCACGGAGCAAGCGGGAACGCTGCTGTTAGGCAATTGGCGCCATCGCCTGTCGAGCGGCGCCTACAGCGTCGAACTTGCCGGCGTGTGGGATAAGGGAACCTTCGATAGTCCCACCGACGGCGATTTCCGCGGCAGCGTCAAGACCGAAGGCAAGTTCGCGCTTAATCCCTATTGGGACTGGGGCTGGGACATCATCGCCGAGTCGGACGAGACCTTCCGGCGCTTCTACAACCTCGACAGCCGGCTCAAGACCGATCGCGTCTCGCAGGTCTATCTCGAGGGCCTGCATGATCGGAACTATATGGCCACGCGGTTCTACAACACGCAGAGCCTGCTGTTCACCGACGAGCCGTTCTCCGAAGCGACGGTCTTCCCGATCATCGACTACGACTACATCGTCAAGAACCCGATCATCGGCGGCGAGCTCTCCTTCAATTCCAACGTCATGGTGTTTTCCAACCAGGAGGGCGTCGATTCAAATCGGTGGATCGTCGAAAGCAATTGGCGGCGGCAGATGATCGACGGCGTCGGTCAAGTGTTCACGCCCTTCGCGCAACTGCGCGGCGACATTTATGGGGTTGGCGGCGTCGACAACCAGGACCTGAACGGCAGCCCGGATTTCGTCAGCGAGGAGCCTGACAACGGCGCGATCTTGCGCGGCAACGCGCTCGGCGGCATCGAGTATCGCTATCCCTGGATGGCCAGTACCGGCAACATCACGCATGTCTTCGAGCCGATCGGCCAGCTCATTGCGCGGCCCAACTCGCTCGGCAATCAGCAGGACATCCCCAACGAGGATGCGCTGAGCCTCGTGTTCGACGACACGCTCTTGTTCGATATCGACAAGTTCTCCGGCTACGACCGCATCGAGACCGGCACGCGCGCCAATGTGGGCGTGCGCTACACGGCGCAATTCGCCTCCGGCGCTTACGGCCGCGCGGTGTTCGGCGAGAGCTATCAGCTGGCCGGCAGAACGAATACGACACGGACTTCTTCCGGACGAGCGGCCTCGCCACCGACCGCTCGGACTATGTCGGCGGCCTCTACATTCAGGCCCTGTCGAATCTCGGCTTCTCGGCGCAGTCGCGCTTCGACGAGGAAACCTGGGACATCCAGCGAACCGATCTCGGCACCTGGGCGCGCTATGGGCCGGCGCAAGTCAAGGTCAACTATGCCGACGTCATCGGCGAACCCGGGCTGGCCCAAGACGAACCACGCGAGGAAATTGTCACCGCCGGCGTCTTGGCCCTCACCGAGGATTGGTCGCTGCTCGGCAATATCCGCTACGACCTCGAGACCTCGCAGACGATCACTGACGGCTTGGGCCTGCGGTATCAGGACGATTGCTTCATGCTCGATGTGACCTATCAGCGGTCCTTCATCGAAGACCAGGACATCGAGCCTGATCAGCGCTTCCTCGTGAACTTCATGCTGAAATATCTCGGCACCTACCAATATGCCACCGATGCCACCGGTGTGTTTGGCGCGGGCGCTTCCGATTCCAACGATTAGGGCGGCGAATGATCATGCGTAAGCGGCGTCTGCGGCGCGATATGACGATGACGGCAGTCGCCGGCATCGGCGTGTCGCGCTGTGCCGCCTTGATCGCGGCTCTCCTGCTCGCCCTCTTCCTCGTGGGCGGCGCCAATCGCGGCACCGCGCAGGAAGTGTCGATCAAGGTGCTGGTCAACGACGATCCTATTTCGGACTACGACATCGATCAGCGCACGCGCTTTCTCGCCATCACCGAGCAATCGCAGCCCTCGCCAGAGTTGAAGCAGAAGGCGATCGACATGCTGATCGACGAGCGCCTCCAGATGCAGGAGGGCCGGCGACAAGGCGTCACGCCGGACGACGACGATGTGAACAAGATCCTCGGCGACATGGCGAAGAAGAACAATCTCGACGTTGACGGCCTCGCCACCGCGCTCGGCAAGACGGGCGTCAACATCAAGACGCTCAAGGACCGCATCAGAGTCGCAGCTCGTCTGGCAAGAGACGGTGCGGAAAAAATTCCGCCGCGACGTCCAGATCGGCGATGCCGACATCACCGCGGCGATGACGGAGTCCGGCACGGAAGAAGGTGGCGCCGCCGCGGCCCCGGCGGAGAGCACGTTGCAGCTCAGACAAGTGAAATTCGAGATTCCGGCGGGCGCCGACCAAGGGACCATCGCCGCGAGGCTCGCGGCCGCCGAAAACCTGCGCGCCCGATTCGAAAACTGCGCCGATCTCGCCAAGGGCGTCGAGGGTGCCAGCGTGAAGACACTCGCGGACGAGAAGCCCGCTTCTCTCGCCCAGCCCGCGCGGCTCCTCGTGACCAGCGCCAAGATCGGGCAGATGACGCCCCCCACCATCTCGGCGGCGGCCGTCGAGCTCTACGCCGTGTGCGGCAAGCGCTCGTTCAGGGGCGACGAAGCGGCCCGCACGGAGACCCAGCGCAAATTGATGAATGATGAAATGAAGATCCGCGCCGAGCGGTTGCTGCGCGATCTCAAGCAAGAGGCCTTCATCGAATATCGTTAAGGCCCGTTTCGTGCTAGCCGAAGCGCCATGGGTCTTGCCGATCGTCCTCTAGCCCTCACCCTTGGCGATCCCGCCGGGATCGGGCCCGATATCACGCTGCTTGCCTGGCAGGCGCGAAAGCGCGAGGCAATTCCGCCTTTCGTCCTGCTCGGCGATGCGGATGTTCTGGCCGCGCGCGCCCGGAAGCTGGGGCTCGACGTGCCGATCGGCGAGCTTGGCGACGCAAGCGAAGCGCCGGCCGTCTTTCGCGACGCCCTCCCCGTGCTGCCAGTGAACGTCGCCGGCAAGGTGGTTGCCGGCCATCCCGACCAAGCCGCCGTGCCTGCGGTGAGAGAGTCGATCGAGCACGCCGTGGCTCTTGTACGGCAAGGCGCCGCACGCGCCATTGTCACCAATCCGATCTCCAAGGCGGTGCTCTATGGCGCGGGCTTTTCCTTTCCGGGGCATACGGAATATCTCGCCGCCCTCGCCTCGGCGACGGGAAAGAAGCTGCATCCGGTGATGCTGCTCGCAAGCCCCCAGCTGAAGGTCGTGCCGGTCACCATCCACGTTCCGCTCAAGGACGTGCCGCAGCTTCTGACCGTCGACCTCATCCTCAAGACCATCGACATCACAGCCAAGGATCTTGGCCGCTATTTCGGCCTTAAGCGACCGCGGCTCGCCGTGTCGGGCCTCAACCCGCATGCCGGCGAGGACGGCGGGCTTGGCCGCGAGGAGATCGAGATCATCGCTCCGGCAATAGCGGCGGCGCGGGCCAAGGGACTCGACGTTACCGGTCCGCATCCAGCCGACACGCTGTTCCACGAGGGCGCGCGCGCGAGTTACGACGTCGCGATCTGCATGTATCACGATCAGGCGCTTGTGCCCTTCAAGACGCTCGCCTTCGCCGACGGCGTCAATGTGACGCTCGGGCTGCCCTTCCTACGCACCTCGCCCGATCACGGCACCGCCTTCAGCCTCGCCGGCACCGGCAAGGCGAGCCCGCGCAGCCTGATCGAGGCGCTCAAGCTTGCCGCCACCATGAGCGACCAGGCCGAGGGGAAGGCGTGAGCACGCCCGACGGTCTGCCGCCGCTGCGTGAGGTGATCCGCGCGGCAGGTCTCACGGCGAAGAAGAGCCTCGGCCAGAATTTCCTGCTCGACTTCAATCTGACGCGGCGCATCGCCCGCGCAGCGGGTCCGCTCGAGGGCGTGACCATCGTCGAGGTGGGCCCCGGCCCAGGCGGGCTCACCCGCGCGCTGCTCATCGAGGGCGCCGCAGCGCGTCATCGCCATCGAGAAGGATCAGCGTTGCCTGCCGGCGCTTGCCGACATCGCTGCGCTCTATCCGGGCCGGCTCGACATCGTCGCGGCAGACGCGCGCGAAATGGATTATGCGGCTCTCGCGCTCCCCTCGCCCGCCCGCATCGTCGCCAACCTGCCCTATAGCGTCGCGACCCCTCTCCTCATCTCTTGGCTGAAGACCGAGCCCTGGCCGCCTTGGTTCGACCGGCTCGTTCTGATGTTCCAGCGCGAATTCGCCGACCGCATCGTGGCGTCGCCGGGCAGCAAGGATTACGGCCGGCTTGCCGTGCTTTCGCAATGGCGCACGACTCCCCGCATTCTCTTTACGCTTCCCGCTGCCGCCTTCACGCCAAGACCGAAAGTCGATTCGGCGCTGGTCGAGCTCGTCCCGCGCGAGGCTCCCACCCCGCCTTGCGATGTGTCCACGTTGGAGAAAGTTACCGCCGCGGCCTTCGGCCAGAGGCGAAAGATGCTGCGATCGTCGTTGCGCCAGATCACGCCCGACAGCGAGGCTCTGCTCGAGCAACTCGGCATCGACCCTAAAGCGCGCGCCGAAGAGCTTGCGGTCGGCGACTTTTGCCGCATCGCCAACGCGCTTGCGGAAGGGCGCCGCTAAAGCTCGGTCTGCAGTTTCTTGACGAACTGCTTGAGGCCGGTGAGCCGCGTACGGCGCAGCCGCTCCGCGGCGAGGATCGCCCGAACCGCCTCGACAGAGCAGTCGATGTCGTGATTGATCACGACATAATCATATTCGTCCCAATGCTGGATCTCGTTGCTGGCGCCGAGCATTCGCCGCCGCACGGTCTCCGGCGGATCCTGGGCGCGCTCATTGAGCCTCTGCTCGAGGTCGGCGGCGGTGGGCGGAAGGATAAACACGGTGACGACGTCGTTCTTCGCCTGGTCGCGCAACGATGCCGCGCCCTGCCAATCGACATCGAACAAGACGTCGCGTCCCGCAGCGAGCGCATCCTCAACCGGCTTCCGCGTCGTGCCGTAGTAATTGTCGAACACCACCGCCCATTCCAGGAACTCGCCCTGGTCGCGCATCTGCGTGAAGGTCTCGCGGTCGACGAAATGGTAGTCCTTGCCGTCCTTTTCCCCGTTCCGTCTTTGCCGCGTGGTGTGCGAGATCGACATCTCGACGCTCTTGTCTTCCTCCCGCAGCCGGCGCGCGATCGTGGTCTTGCCGGCGCCCGACGGCGACGACAGCACGAGCATGAGACCCCTTCTGGCGACGCCCGTCTCCATCTCCCTCACTCGATATTCTGCACCTGCTCGCGCAGTTGATCGATCACCGTCTTGAGCTCGATGCCGATGCGGCTGATCTCGATGTCGGAGGCCTTCGAGCAGATGGTGTTCGCCTCGCGATTGAATTCCTGTGACAGGAAGTCGAGCTTGCGGCCGACCGGCTGGTCGCTGCCGATCAGCTCGCTCGCCGCTGCGACATGCGCGCGCAAGCGATCGAGTTCCTCCTGGATATCGGCCTTGGTCGCCAGCAGCAATGCTTCCTGGTGCAGGCGCTCCGGATCGAGGCCGGCGCCGGCCTCGGTGAGGCGGCCGATCTGCTCACGCAGCCGCGACGCAAGCGCCTCAGGCTGCCGCGCCGCGGCGGCGGCCGCGCGCTCGACCAGCGCTGTGATCACGGCGAGCTGCTTCTCGATCACAGTCTGTAGTCGCGCGCCTTCGCTTGCCCGCGCGGCAATCAGCTGATCGAGGGCCGAGGCCAAGCTCGCGAGCAGCGCATGATAGAGCGCCGCTTGCGCCTCCTCGCTCTCCTCCCCCTCGACCGTCTCGACCACCCCGCGCATTCCGAGCAGCGTGTCGAGACGCGGCGGCTTCAAGCCCGTCAGATCGTGCGCCCGCGCCGCCACGGCCCGCGCTTGGCTCGAGCGCGGCCTCGTTCAGTCTGATCTCCATCTGCCCGCTCTCGCGCTTGACCCACAGGTTGATGGTGCAATTGCCGCGCGCGAGCTTCTCCTGCGCAAGGCCGCGCGCCCTGATCTCGAGCCCCTCGAAGCCTGACGGAAGTCGCAAGCGAAGATCGAGATTGCGGCCGTTGACGCTGCGCGCTTCCCAGTGCCAGCTCGTGTCGCCATGCACGCCGTCGGCGCGGGCAAAGCCAGTCATGCTCTTAAGCGTCATCCGGTCGCAAGCCTTGCCGCGTATGGTCTTTATGTCATGCCGCTTATAAGCCGAGTTGCGCGTCTACGGCACGGGAAGGCTGGCAGCTTAGTGAAGATCGGCTTCAAGCGCGCCTAACGCTTCGGATTGCGCAACGGCTTCGGAACGGACTCGCCGGTCTCAGCCGCGCCGCCAGCGGCTTCGCCACCGGCCTCGGCCGGCACGGCGAAGGGATCCTGGGTATTCATCAGCACATTCGGGTCGTCGAACGTCCCCGAGGTAATCGATGGATCAGCGGCAAGCGCCCCTGGAGCGGTTTTGGCGACTGGCGCGCCGGCGGCTTGCGGCATCGGAACGGGCGAGCCGGCAGGAACTCCGGGCATCGCGCCAGTATCGAGGGCGCCACCGGCGGCAGCCTCTTGCGCCGCCTTCTCGGCCGCCTCTTGCGCTTCCTTGGCGCGGATTTCGCGCTCGACCTTCCGCCACTTGAAGACATTCTTATTGTGCTCTTCGAGCGACGCCGCGAAGACATGGCCTCCGGTGCCGTCGGCGACGAAATATAGATCTTTCGTCTTGGCCGGCCGCAGCACCGCCTCGATCGCCGCGCGTCCCGGATTGGCGATCGGGGTTGGCGGTAAGCCATTGATCTTATAGGTGTTATAGCCAGTCTCGCGGTCGAGCTCTTCTTGTTGGATGGGATGATCGAGCGCGCCCTTCCCGCCCACCAGCCCATAGATGATGGTGGGATCGGATTGCAGCCGCATATTCTTGCGCAAGCGGTTCTCGAACACGCTGGCGATGAGCGGCCGCTCGTCGGCCCGGCCGGTCTCCTTCTCAACGATGGAGGCGAGGATCACCGCCTCTTCCGGCGTCGTCACCACGATCTCGGGGTCGCGCGTCTCCCAAACCTTGGCGAGAAACTTCTTATGCGCGGCCTGCATGCGCTCGATGATGTCCTGGCGCGTATCGTTGCGGCCGAACTTGTAAGTGTCCGGGAGCAGGCTGCCCTCGGGCGGAATCTCGGTGATCTCGCCGTGCAGCTCGGGATGCGCCATGAGCTTCTGCACGATCTGGTAGCTGGTCAGCCCCTCGGCCAGCGTCACCTTGTGCTCGATCGATTTGCCCTCGACCAGCGTATCGAGCACTTGCCGCATGCTCGCATTCTTGCGGAACTCGTATTCCCCGGCTTTCAGGCTCCCCTGCCCCTTCAGATACATGAAATAGAGAATGCTGGTCATGAACACGCGGCGGTCGTCGATCACGCCGTCGCGCTCCAGCCGCTCGGCGATGGCGCTCACGCCTTCGCCCTTGGGAATGACGAACACGGTCGAAGTGGCAAGCGGCCCCGGCTGGTCGAATTGCACCTTCACCCAGAAGAAGATGCCGACGGCAAGGCACGCTAGCAGGAAGAAAAAAGTGACCAGCCCGTCGAGCATGCGCAAGAAGGGATGCGGATCGGGATCGGGCTCATCGTGGGCAGGCGGCTCGGGCGGGCGCATCGGCTGAAGCGCCTCGGTCGGGCTGCGCGGCAGCACAGCGAGCTGCTGCCGTCCAGCCGCGCCGGCCTGGATCCGGTCGTCGTTATCGTTCGCCGTGGCTTGAAAGTCCCTGGTCAAAGACATGGCCAACACGCCCCACGCGCAACGATTCCATGCACTTGAAGTCGAAATATGGCGAAAGGGAGGTTCTCAAAGGGAGGCGTTACGCATCGCAACGGCGCATGATCAACGAGGCATTGGTCCCGCCAAATCCGAACGAGTTCGACAGCACCGTATCGATGGTCCGGCGCCTCGCCTGATGCGGCACGAGATCGATCGCCGTCGCCACGGAAGGATTGTCGAGATTGAGCGTCGGCGGCGCGATGTTGTCGCGAATCGCCAGCGCCGAGAAGATCGCCTCAACCGCGCCGGCGGCGCCAAGCAGATGGCCGATGGCAGACTTGGTCGAGGACATCGAGACCTTGCCCGCGGCATTGCCGAACAGCCGCTCGACCGCTGACAAGCTCGATCTCGTCGCCCATCGGCGTCGAGGTGCCATGCGCGTTGATATAGTCGATATCGGCGGGATCGATGCCGGCGCGCTTCACCGCCGCGACCATGCAGCGATAGGCCCCGTCGCCGTCCTCGGCTGGCGCGGTGATGTGAAACGCGTCGCCCGACAATCCGTAACCGATGATCTCGGCATAGATGTGGGCACCCCGCGCCTTGGCGTGCTCGAGTTCCTCCAGCACCACGACGCCCGCCCCCTCGCCCATGACGAAGCCGTCGCGATCGCGGTCATAGGGGCGCGAGGCGCGCTCGGGCTGATCGTTGAAATTGGTCGAGAGCGCGCGGCAGGCGGCGAACCCCGCGATGGCAAGCCGGCAGACGGGCGACTCGGTGCCGCCCGCGAGCATCACGTCGGCATCGCCGAGCGCGACAAGCCGCGAAGCATCGCCGATGGCATGCGCGCCCGTCGAGCAAGCGGTGACCACGGCATGGTTCGGACCTTTCAGCCCATGCTCGATCGAGACATAGCCCGCGGCGAGATTGATCAGGCGTCCGGGAATGAAGAACGGGCTGACGCGGCGCGGGCCCTTCTCGGCGAACAGCAGCGAGGTCTTTTCGATGCCCTGGAGGCCGCCGATGCCTGAGCCGATCAACACACCCGTGCGAATCTGGTCCTCATAAGCGGTCGGCTTCCAGCCCGCGTCCTTGAGGGCTTGCGTCGCAGCCGACATGGCATAGACGATGAACTCGTCGACCTTGCGCTGCTCCTTCGGCTCCATCCAATCACTCGGATTGAAGCTGCCGTTCGAACCGTCACCACGCGGGACCTGGCAGGCGATCTGGCAGGAGAGATCGGAGACGTCGAAATTCTCGATGCGGCGCGTCGCGTTATGTCCCGGAGGTCAGGCGCTCCCACGTGGTCTCGTAGCCGCAGCCGAGCGGCGAAACGAGACCCAAGCCTGTGATGACGACACGTCGCATCGCGCCTTCGCGGTGATCCTGGCGGGAGAACCCTTATTCGAGCCGTTCGCGGGCTTTGCTTGGTCACGACGGGCGCGTCTGCCCCGGCGCGACGCCGCATCAAGCGGCCGTATTCTTCTCCAGGAACTTTATCGCATCGCCGACGGTAAGGATGGTCTCGGCAGCATCGTCGGGGATCTCGCAGCCGAACTCTTCCTCGAAGGCCATCACCAGCTCGACGGTGTCAAGGCTGTCGGCCCCAAGATCGTCGATGAAGCTTGCATTCTCGGTGACCTTGTCGGCCTCGACTCCGAGATGCTCCACCACGATCTTTTTTACGCGCTCCGAGATATCGCTCATATCCGCCTCACCGTCCCTTGCTCTAGTCAGTACCTTAAGCCTCGCACGTCCCTCCCGAGCTGCCGGCTCATGGCCTAACACACCCCCGAGCGGTAAGTTTTATAGCGGGTTGATCGCGGCGGGATTGTCGTTTGTCAAGCCCCCAACGAGCGGCCGTCTGGGTAGCACACTTTACCCGACTTTGCCAGAAGCCCCCACCCTTGGAAAAATACCTGCCAAATCTCCTGAGGCCATTGCCTCAAGTCTCTGTCTATCAATGGCTTAGACCATCACCATGCCGCCGTTCACATGCACGGTTTCGCCCGTGATATAGGCCGCCTCATTGCTGGCGAGGAAGACCACGGTGGCCGCGATATCCTCAGGCTTGCCGAAGGTCTGGGTGGGAATGGCGGCGGCGATAGCCTCGGTTTGCTTTGGGGTCAAAGCGTCGGTCATGGGCGTCTTGATGAAGCCCGGCGCGATGCAATTGGCGGTGATGCCCCGGCTCGCCACCTCGCGGGCAAGCGACTTGGTCATGCCGACCAGTCCCGCTTTCGAGGCGGCATAGTTCCCCTGCCCCGGATTGCCCAGCACGCCCGAAATCGAGGCAATGTTGACGATGCGCCCGGAACGCCGGCGCATCATGTTCCTGAGGATGGTGCGAGTGAGCACGAATACCGATGTCAGATTGACGGCGATGACGTCGTCCCACTCCTCGTCCTTCATGCGCATGAAGAGATTGTCGTGGGTAATGCCGGCGTTATTGACGAGAATGTCGACCTGGCCGAGCGCCTTGTCGGCTTCCTCGCCGAGCTTGATCACCGCCGCCCGGTCGCGCAGATCGCAAGGCAGCGCGAAGACCCGTGAGCCAATCTCGCCGGCGAGAGCATCGAGCTTATCGGCCTTGGTGCCCGAGATCGCCACACTGGCGCCTTGACCGTGCAGCGCCTTGGCGATGGCCCCGCCGATGCCGCCGGTGGCGCCCGTCACGAGCGCGCCTTTTCCTGTCAGGTCGAACATCGAACCCTCCTCTCTATCAGCGCCTTAAGCCGCAAGCGCCGCGCTCGCGGCCTCGAGCTCGTCCGGCGTGCCGATGCTGCGTGCCTCGACGCCTTCGAAGCGCCGCGCGATGCCGGTGAGCACGCGCCCAGCACCAACCTCATAGACGGTGCCGACGCCGTTCGCTTTCAGATACAGCATCGTCTCCCGCCACCGCACCATGCCGGTCACCTGCTCCACCAGCCGCGCCCGGATAGCTTCAGGGTCTGAGATCAGGTGCTGCGAGCACGTTGGCGATCAGCGGAACCGAGGGCGCATTGATCGTTACCTTGGCAAGCGCCTCGCGCATCGCGTCCGCCGCGGGCTGCATCAGCGCGCAATGGAAGGGGGCGCTCACCGGCAGCAGCACCGCGCGGCGGGCGCCGAATTTCGGCGCCAGCGTCACAGCCCGATCGATGGCCGTCTTGGCACCCGAGATGACCACTTGGCCTGGCGCATTATCGTTGGCGGCTTGGCACACTTCGCCTTCGGCAGCGGCCTTGGCCAGCTCTTGCGCCTGCGCAAGATCGGCGCCGAGCAGAGCCGCCATCGCCCCTTGGCCGACGGGCACCGCCTCCTGCATGGCGCGGCCTCTGATCTTGAGCAGCCGCGCCGTATCGGCGAGGCTGAACGCGCCGGCCGCGGCAAGCGCCGAATATTCTCCTAGCGAATGGCCCGCGACATAAGCGACTTTGGTCGGAAGTTTGAGCCCCTTGTCGCCAAGCACACGCATCGCGGCGAGAGACACGGCCATCAGCGCCGGCTGCGCATTCTCGGTCAGCGTCAATTCCGCCTCAGGCCCGTTCCACATCAGCCGCGAAAGATTTTGCGAAAGTGCCGCATCGACCTCGTCGAACACGGCGCGCGCTGACGGATAAGCCTTGGCGAGCTCCGCCCCCATGCCGACGGCCTGGCTTCCTTGTCCGGGAAAGATGAAAGCGATGCTCATAGCCCGTACTGAATCTCGATGAATGGGGGACGAAGGTTCCGGCCAAAGACACTGTTTCAATCTTTTCTGTCAAGCGAGGGCTGGCGGTGTCCCGATCCAGACCGACGCGTGCGCGGCCGGTGTGACAACCACGCCAACCATAAAGATAACGCGTGGCCGCAACCCTGCGTGCTAGAACAGGGTTCCTCAGCCTGATCCGGTCTTGAATGAAGGAGGCGCGCATGACCCCTAAAGCCCTCGCCGGCGGCTTGACCGCCTTTATGGCGGTCATGACCGCAAGCTTGCCGCTGTTGGCCGCCGATCCGTTGCCCTGGCCCTGGAAGTCGAAGCTGCCCCCGGATCCTGCGCTGGTGCAGCTCGTCTCCATCGAGGACGTGAGCGCCGTCATTAATAAGACGAACCCGCCCACCATCAGCATCACGGTTAACGCCTCGGCGCCGACGCCGAATTTCAGCGAGCTTCAGCTGACGCCGCGCATCGGCGATCCCAACGACCTCGTCTTCGCCTTCGACGCCAAGGGCCGCCCGCCGCAGGACATGACCATCCAAGTCGTCACGCCGGTCAACTTCACCGTGGACTACGCCGATGCGCCGATCGACAAGGTTGGCGTGATCGAGGTCCAGTCTCAAAGTAATTGCAAGGCCTTTTCGGTGAAAGAGAATAAGCCGACGGACTGCACGCTCCCAGTCGGCCCCAGCAATAGAGCCGCCGGCGCTCGAACCGTCCCGCCGGGCCTTGCAAAGCTCGCGCGAAGTCTTATAAGACCGCCACTAGCAACCGCTCCGGTCGGAGGCTGAACGGAGGACCGCTTCCAAAGCGGTAGGCATGAAACGCCGCCCTCCCGTGTCTCCGCTCTCTGGGTCGTCTCTTGGGCCTTTCCTTCTAAAGCGCCCATGCGAGGCTTCGCGCCGGAGCAAAGGATGAAGGAAGGGCAATCCATGCCTCTTTATGAGCATGTATTCCTGGCGCGGCAGGATATTTCCGCGCAGCAGGTCGAAGCTTTGTTGCAGAGCTTCCGCGAGATCCTCGAGGGTCAAGGCGGCTCGGTCGGCAAGACCGAGTATTGGGGATTGCGGTCTCTGACCTATCGCATCAAGAAAAATCGCAAGGCTCACTATACGCTGATGAATATCGACGCGCCGCATGCGGCGGTCGCCGAGCTTGAGCGGCAGATGCGCCTTTCCACCGACGTGATCCGCTACCTCACTATAAGGGTCGATGAACACGACGCGGCGCCTTCGGCGATGATGCGGCGCGCCGATCGCGACGAGCGCGAAGGCGGCCGGGGCGATCGCGGCGACCGTGACCGCGGTGACCGCGATCGGGGCGATCGCGGCTTCGGCCGCGGCGGCGGAGGCAGGCGCGAATACCGCGGCGACCGCGACCGCGATTTTACCCCGCGCGAAGCGCGCGCGCCGGTCGAGGTTGAGGTCGAGGATGCTGGTGGCAGCGAGGAGGTTTCCTGATGAGCATGACGCAAACCCAGGCGCGCCGCCCCTTCTATCGCCGGCGCAAGACCTGTCCCTTCTCCGGCGATAAAGCGCCGAAGATCGACTACAAGGACGTGAAGCTGTTGCAGCGCTATGTGTCCGAGCGCGGCAAGATGGTGCCGAGCCGGATCACCGCGGTGTCCGCCAAGAAGCAGCGTGAGCTCGCCCGGGCGATCAAGCGCGCGCGGTTTCTCGGCCTTCTGCCTTACCTCATCCAGTAGGAGGTTCGGGCTTAATCGCTTGAGCTTTTTGGCCTTAGCAAAGTTGGGGCGGGTCCTCCCTCCCCTAACCGCTCTTTCAAGGAGGCGGGACAGCGACAAATGCCAATGCCCCTCATCATCGGCGCAGGCGCGGGCCTCATTTCAGCGGCCTTGTTTGCCTCTGCTGCCACCGCGACGGCGCTCGCCGGTGTGCTGTTCTATCTCGCGCCCTTGCCGATTTGCCTCGCAGGGCTCGGCTGGGGCGGGACGGCGGCACTCATCTCGGCGCTGACCGGCACGGTGGTGGTCGCCGCAAGCCTGGGGCCAGCCACGGCGGCGATCTTCGCCATCTCGATCGCGGCGCCGATGGCGGCTCTCGTCCATCTCGCGCTCCTCTCGCGGCCCGTCGCCACACCCCACGGGCAGGTCATCGGCGCGCTCGAATGGTATCCCGCTGGCCGCATCGTCGGCTGGGCTGCGCTGATCGCGGGCCTGCTTGCCGCCCTGCTGGTGCTGATCCTGGGTTACGACCAGGAGAGCTATCGCGAGTTGATCCGCGAGATCCTCAATCACAGCGCGCTGAAGGAACTCGATCGCGACGGAACGCTGTTCACCGAGGAGAACATCGCCAACCTCTCGGGCATGATCGCCCGTGCGCTGCCCGCGGCCTTCGCCATCATCTGGCTCACCATCACCCTGTTCAACCTCTGGATGGCCGGGCTGATCGTCGATGCCTCGGGGCGCGCGCTCAGGCCCTGGCCCAATCTGCACGCGCTTGAGCTTCCAAACGCTTTGCTGCTGGTGTTCGCCGGCGCACTTGCGGCGTCATTCTTGCCGGGGCTGCCGGGACTACTCGCGACCGGGCTCGCCGGCGCATTGCTTTTTGCTTACGTGTTGCAGGGGCTTGCGGTGATCCACGTCTATAGCCGCGGCGTGCCCTTCCGCTCGCTTCTGCTGGCCACCGTCTATATCGGCATTTTGCTCTTGGGCTGGGTGGCCATCATCGTCGCCATCGTCGGCCTCGCCGAGCCTCTCGTCAATCTACGCCAGCGTGCCGGTCCCGGCCGCCAGCCCCCCAAAAACGACGGAAAAGTGTGACAAGGATAGGAGTGTAGAACATGCAAGTCATTCTGCTCGAGCGCATCGGGCGCCTCGGACAAATGGGCGATGTGGTCAACGTCAAGGACGGCTTCGCCCGCAATTATCTCCTCCCGCAAGGCAAGGCCCTGCGCGCCACCGAAGCCAATCGCAAGCGCTTCGAGCGCGAGCGGACGCAGCTCGAGGCGCGGGATCTCGAACTCAAGACGGAGGCCCAAGCCGTCTCGGCCAAGCTTGACGGGCAGAGTTTCATCATCATCCGCCAGGCGGGCGAGAGCGGCCAGCTCTACGGCTCGGTTTCCACCCGCGATATCGCCACGGCCGTCACCGAAGGCGGCTTCTCGATCGAGCGCCGCCAGGTGATGCTCGACCGCCCGATCAAGACGCTTGGTGTGCACGACATTCGCGTCGCGCTGCACGCCGAGGTCCAGCCGCATATCGCCGTCAACGTGGCCCGCTCTCCCGACGAGGCGGCACGCCAAGCGCGCGGCGAGGACGTGACCCGGGCCCTGACCGAGGCCGAGGAGGACGCCGAAGCCGCGCGGGTGGCGGCAGAGGCGCTGTTCGAGGAAGGCGCGCCCGCCGAGATCGCCGGCGAAGAAGAAGCCGAGGGCGAAGCGGCGGGCACTTAGCCGACGCGAGTGCGCTTCGCTCCCTGTGGGCGAGCGCACGATCTCCACGTTGTCCACAGACCCGATGGCTAGCCCGGAGTCTGGTTTGGAGTAGTGTCGGCCCATGAGCAACGCTCTGATTCGCCCGCTCGCCCCGGAAACGCCGGTCTTTCGCGAGGCGCCGCATAATCTCGAGGCCGAGCAGGCCCTGCTCGGCGCGATCCTCGTCAATAACGAGGCGATCGACCGCGTCTCGACCTTCCTCAAGCCGGGTCATTTCTATGATGCGCTGCACGCACGCATCTATGAAGCGGCGTCGAAGCTGATCCTGAGCGGCAAGCGCGCGACCCCGATCACGCTCAAGACCTTCTTCCAGGCCGATCCGCCGGTGGGCGAGCTACCTGTCCCGCAATATCTCGGGCGACTCGCGGCCAATGCCACCACCATCATCAATGCCGAGGATTACGGCCGTACCATCTATGACCTCGCCATCCGTCGCCAGCTCATTCAGATCGGCGAAACGATGGTCAACACGGCCTACGATTCGCCGATCGACGCCCCGCCCTCCATCCAGATCGAGGGCGCCGAGCAGGAACTCTACGAGCTTGCCGAAACCGGCAAATACGGCACGGGCTTCGAGCCATTCTCCTCGGCGCTGACCGACGCCATCGACATGGCTGCCAACGCCTATCGGCGCGACGGCGGCCTGTCCGGTCTTGCCACCGGGCTTCACCGATCTCGACCACCGCATGGGCGGATTGCAGCCGTCCGATCTCATCATCATCGCCGGCCGTCCTGCCATGGGCAAGACGGCGCTCGCCACCAACATCGCCTATCACGTGGCCAAGACCTATCGGCCGCGGCGGCGACGCCGAGAACGCGCTCGACGGCGCCGTGGTCGGCTTCTTCTCGCTCGAAATGTCGGCCGAGCAGCTCGCCACCCGCATCATCTCCGAGCAGGCCTATATCCCGTCGGAGCGCATCCGCCGGGGACGCATCGACGCCGACGAATTCGACCGCATCGTCGAAGTCTCCCAGGAGCTCCAGCACCTGCCACTTTATATCGACCAGACCGGCGGCATCTCCGTTGCACAGCTTGCCGCGCGCGCGCGGCGGCTGAAGCGCCAGAGGGGCCTCGGCTTCATCGTTGTGGACTATCTCCAGCTCCTCTCGGGCTCGTCGAAACGCGCAGCCGAGGGCCGCGTGCAGGAGGTCTCGGAGATCACCACGGGGCTGAAAGCGCTTGCCAAAGAGCTGCACGTTCCGGTCCTCGCGCTTTCCCAGCTCTCCCGTCAGGTCGAGCAGAGGGAGGACAAACGCCCGCAACTCGCGGATTTGCGCGAATCCGGCTCGATCGAACAGGACGCCGATGTGGTGTTGTTCGTGTTCCGCGAGGAATATTATCTGGAGCGGAGCCAACCCCGCGAGAACACGGAAGAGCACCAGAAGTGGCAACTAGCAATGGACACGGTGACGGGGAAGGCCGACGTGATCATCGGCAAGCAGCGGCACGGCCCGACCGGCACGGTGACGCTGCAATTCACTCCGGAGTTCACGCGGTTCAGCAATCTCGCCACCGAGGCGCGCCTGCCGGAGCGGCGCGGGTGAAGCTTGAGCGCCCGCCCGAGGCCGCCTCGAGCGAGCGCGAAGACGGGGCGAGCGACACCGCGATCCTCACCATCGATCTCGACGCGCTTACCGCCAATTACCGGCGCTTGCGCGATCTCGCCTCCCCCGCCGAATGCGCCGCGGTGGTCAAGGCCGATGCCTATGGTCTCGGCATGGCGCTCGCCGCACCGGCGCTGGCGCGCGCGGGCTGCAAGACCTTCTTCGTGGCAACGCTCGGCGAGGCCCGCGCTTTGCGCGCGCTTCTCGCCCGACCCGGTCATCTATGTCTTTGCCGGGCTGATGCCGGCCACGGCCGAGATCTACCGCGCCTATGATCTTCGCCCCGTGCTGAACAGCGCCGATGAGATCGCAGAGTGGGCCTCCTTCTGCGCCGCGCGAGGCGAGAAGCTCGCTTGTGCCGTGCATATCGACAGCGGCATGAACCGGCTTGGCCTGTCGGCGGAAGACGTGGACCGGGTGGCTGGCGTGCGCGAGCTTTGGCAAGCCATGAGCCTCTCCCTGGTGATGAGCCATCTCGCCTGCGCCGACGAGCCGCGACATCCGAAGAGCGAGACGCAGCGCAAATCTTTCGATCGGTTGCGCGCGAAACTACCGACCGCGCTGGCGAGCCTCGCCAACTCGGCCGGCATCCTGCTCGGCCGCGCCTATGCTTATGACCTGGTGCGGCCCGGCATCGCGCTCTATGGCGGCAAGCCCGCGCGCGAGGGCGACAATCCATTCCAGCCCGTGGTGCATCTCAAGGGCCGCATCCTGCAAGTGCGCAAGGTCGGCTCCGGCGAGACGGTCGGTTATGGCGCCACCCACACGCTGCAGCGCCCTTCGCGGGTGGCCGTCGTCTCGGTCGGCTATGCCGACGGCTTCTTCCGGTCACTCTCGCACAAAGACGGACAACAAGGGTTCGTCGTCTATCTCGGTCCGCATGCGGCGCCAATCCTCGGCCGCGTCTCGATGGATCTGATCACCGTTGACGTGACCGCCGTGCCGGAGGAAATCTCCGGGCGCGGCGCCTGGGTCGAGTTGATCGGGCCTAACGTGCCGGCGCAAACCATGGCCCATCATGCGGGCACCATCGACTACGAGGTGCTCACCAATCTCGGCCGGCGCGCCTTCCGGCGCTATATCGGCGGCTAAGCTCTTCATGGCCAAAGCATCACGAGCCTTTGTCTGCCAAGCCTGCGGCGCGGTGAGCTCCCGCTGGTCCGGCAAATGCGCCGCCTGCGGCGAGTGGAACTCGATCATCGAGGAGCAGGCGCCGTCAGGCTCCCCGGCGCTGATCGCCATCAGAGGCGGCAAAGCGCGGCTGGCCGTTTTGGAGACGCTTGCCGCGGCGAGCCACGAGGCCCCACGGCTACCCACCGGCATTGCCGAGCTCGACAGGGTGCTCGGCGGCGGCCTTGTGCCGGGCTCGGCCGTTCTGGTCGGCGGCGATCCTGGCATCGGCAAATCGACGCTCCTGCTTCAAGCGGCCGCCAGACTTGCCGAAATCGGCTTCCCCGTCGTCTATCTCTCCGGCGAGGAGGCTCCGGCACAGGTCCGCATGCGCGCTTCGCGCCTTGGGCTCGCCGAAGCTCCCGTCGCGCTCGGCACCGAGACCAACGTTGCCAATATCGTCGCCACGCTTGGCAGCGCCGCGCCGCCCTCCCTCGTCGTCATCGATTCGGTGCAGACGCTCTGGTCCGAGAGCGTGGAAGCCGCACCCGGCACCATCTCGCAGCTTCGAGGCTGCGCTTCGGCGCTGATCAGCCAAGCCAAGACCAGCGGCTCGACGCTCGTGCTGGTCGGCCACGTCACCAAAGACGGGCAGATTGCCGGCCCCAAGGTGATCGAGCACATGGTCGATACCGTGCTCTATTTCGAGGGCTTGAGCGGACACCAGTTCCGCATCTTGCGCGCCGTGAAGAATCGATTCGGGGCGACCGACGAGATTGGCGTGTTCGAGATGCGCCAGGACGGCCTGAAGGAAGTGGAGAATCCGTCGGCGCTGTTCTTGAACGACCGCGACCGTGGCGCTCCCGGCACCGCCGTCTTCGCCGGCATGGAAGGCACGCGACCGATCCTGGTCGAGATCCAGGCGCTCGTCGCGCCGTCTATGCTCGGCACGCCGCGCCGCGCCGTCGTGGGGTGGGACCCAAATCGGCTCGCCATGCTGATCGCCGTGCTCGAAGCCCGCTGCGGGGTGCGGCTCGGCGCCCACGATGTCTATTTGAATGTCGCGGGCGGCCTAAGGCTGAATGAGCCTGCCGCCGACCTTGCCGCCGCCGCGGCCCTCATCTCCTCGATGAGCGGCAAGCCTGCGCCCGAGGATACCGTCTATTTCGGTGAGGTGAGCCTGACCGGCGCGGTCCGGGCCGTGAGCCATATGGATCAGCGGCTTAAGGAAGCAGCCAAGCTCGGCTTTACCCGCGCCGCCCTGCCCCAGGCGGCAACCGAAGGCGACCGCGAGACCAAAAATATGCGGCTCCTGCCCGTAGCCCAATTGGACGAGCTCGTGGCCTGGTTCGCCGCCCCGCAGGAGTGACGGCAAAAAAACCTGCGACAATCCTGCCGCAAAGCCCGTCCATCATTGCGCCAACCGGCCCATTCGTGCTTCATCGCCGGGAATCGTGATAGTGTGCGCCGCCCGCCGAAGGAGCCTCGTGCCATGCCCATCTCCTGGCTCGATGTCATATTGATTGTCATCATGCTCATCTCGGGCTTCCTCGCGATGGTGCGCGGGTTCACCCGTGAGGTTCTGTCGATCTTTTCCTGGGCCGTGGCCGCCGTCGCGGCGCTCTATCTCACGCCGAAATATTCGGCTGTGCTTGACCAATACACCAACAATCCGAGCGTCTCTCAGATCGCCTTCGCCGCCGGCGTTTTCATCATCACCCTCATCGTTGTGAGCCTGATCACCTTCCGCATCTCGGACAAGGTGCTCGACAGCAAAGTAGGCGCGCTGGATCGCACTTTGGGCTTCGTCTTCGGGCTGGCGCGCGGCTTTCTCCTGGTGGCCATCGTCTTTATTCTGTTCACCGCGCTAGCCCGCGACCAACCAGAATGGGTCCGCAACGCGCGCTCGTTCCCGATCCTCCAGCAAACCCAGGTTGCCATCGAATCGCTCTTGCCGATGAACCCAGAGCAATTTTTGCCTGGACCGAAGCCCGAAGGCGAGCAGCAGCCCGGCACGCAGCCAGAAGGCCAACCGGAAACGCCTGCAGAAGGCGGAACTCAGCCGGATCAAAAATCATGAGGTTAACGTCCAAGCAGTGCGTGGCGTCGCGGCATTGAAGCGCTATTAACCGCGCTTATCTACTGGGAGGAGGCTGAAGCCCGTGACTGAGCACGTTCACCCTGAGAGGTCCGATTTGGACTGGCTCGAAGAGGACCGGCTGCACGAGGAGTGCGGCGTCTTCGGCATCTTCAATCATCCCGATGCCGCGGCTCTGACCGCGCTCGGCCTGCATGCGCTCCAGCATCGCGGCCAGGAGGCGGCCGGCATCGTCAGTTTCGATGGCAGCCACTTCCATACTGAACGCCGTGTGGGCCTGGTCGGCGACCATTTCACCTCACGCCCGGTGATCGACCGGCTGAAAGGCGACATGGCGGTAGGCCATGTCCGCTACTCGACCTGTGGCGATCCGGTTCTGCGCAACGTGCAGCCGCTTTTCGTCGATCTCGATTCGGGCGGCTTCGCCCTCGGCCATAACGGCAATCTCACCAACGCTCTCACGCTCCGCGACTCCCTCGTCAAAAAAGGCGCCATCTGCCAATCGACCACCGACACCGAGGTGATTCTGCATCTCGTCGCGCGGAGCGAGAAGCAGCGCTTCGTCGAGCAGCTGATCGAGGCCCTGCTCCAGGTCGAAGGCGCCTATGCCCTGGTCGGCCTCACTCATAAGAAGCTGATCGGCGCGCGCGATCCCTTCGGCATCAGGCCTCTCGTCCTCGGCAAGCTCGGCGACTCTTGGGTGCTCGCCTCGGAGACTTGCGCGCTGGACATCATCGGCGCCGAGTTCGTGCGCGAGGTGGAGAATGGCGAGGTGGTGGTGATCACCCGCGAGGGTCTTGAGAGCCACCGCTTCGTACCGAAATATCCGGCGCGGCTGTGCATCTTCGAATACATCTATTTCGCCCGTCCCGACTCCATCGTCGGCGGCCGCTCGGTCTACGAGGTGCGCAAAGAGATGGGCCGGCAATTGGCGCGCGAAGCGCCGGCCGATGCCGACATCGTCGTGCCGATTCCCAATTCCGGGGTGCCGGCGGCGATCGGCTATTCCCAGGAATCGGGGCTGCCCTTCGAATACGGCATCATCCGCAATCACTATGTGGGCCGCACTTTCATCGAGCCCGAGCAGCGCATCAGGCAGCTTGGCGTCAAGCTCAAACACAGCGCCAACGAGTTCCAGGTCAAGGGCAAGCGCATCGTGCTGATCGACGACAGCGTGGTGCGCGGCACGACCTCGGTAAAGATCGTGCAGATGATGCGCGACGCGGGCGCAAGCGAAGTGCATATGCGCATCTCGAGCCCGCCCATCACCCACCCCGATTTCTACGGCATCGACACGCCCGACCAGGACAAGCTGCTCGCCGCTCATCGGACCCTCGAAGAGATGCGGCAATTTATCGGCGCCGACTCGCTCGCCTTTCTGTCGGTCGACGGCATCTACAAGGCGATGGGCTATGAAGGTCGCGACCATGCCCATCCCCAATTCACCGACCATTGCTTCACCGGCGAATATCCGACGCGACTCAGAGATCGCGAAGGCCCGCCCGCGCAGAAGCAGCTTTCCTTCCTCGCCGAGGTCGGTTGACGGCACAACGCCTCAAGGATCGCATCGCTCTCATCACCGGCGCCTCGCGCGGCATCGGCCGCGCCGTCGCGGAGAAATTCGCGCAAGAGGGCGCGCATGTCCTGCTCGTTGCGCGCAACCGCAAGGCATTGGAAAGGGTCGACGACGCGATCAGGGCTGCCGGCGGCAAGGCCACGCTCATTCCGCTCGAGCTTGCCGACGGCAAGTCGATCGATGCGTTGGGACCTACGCTCTATGAGCGGTTCGGCAGGCTCGACATTCTGGTCGGCAACGCCGGGATTCTCGGGCGCCTGTCTCCCCTCACCCATATTGAGTCAGAACACTGGGATCGCGCGTTTGCCGTCAACGTCACCGCCAATTGGCGGCTGATCCGCACGCTCGATCCGCTGCTTCGCCGCTCGGATGCGGGCCGCGTCATCTTCGTCACTTCGGGCGTGGCCCGCACGTGTCGCGCCTATTGGGCGCCCTACTCCGTCTCCAAGGCCGCGCTCGAGGCCTTGGCCAAGACCTATGCCAACGAGACCGCTGACAGCCCGGTGAGGGTGAACCTCATATCTCCGCGTGCGACCGCGACCCGCATGCGTCACGAGGCCTATCCCGGCGAGGACCAGACAACGCTGGCAAAGCCGGAAGATGTCGCCGAGCACTTCGTTGCGCTTGCCATGCCCGACTTCACCGAGACGGGCCAGATCGTAGAAGCCTGACTTCAGCCTTCAGTCGTCAGCACCATGCCGTCATAAGCGGGCTCGACGCCTTGCGGCAGCTCACGCGCGAGCGTTGCATAATCGAGATCGACATGCATATGGGTCAGCACCGCGCGCTTCGGCCTGACCCGCGCGATCCAAGCAAGGGCCTGCTCCACGGAGAAGTGGCTCGGATGCGGCGCAGGCCTAAGCGCATCGATGATCCACACATCGAGATCGCGCAGCGCTTTCAGCGACTCCTCCGGGAAGTCGTTGACATCGGGCGAATAGGCTATGCCGCCGAAGCGGAAGCCGAGCGTCTCGCCGGAACCATGGATTTGCCGGAACGGCAGTGCCTCGATCGCCCCGCCCGCGCCCCCGATCTTGACGGGTTCGCCCGCGACGATCTCATGGCCCCTCAGGATCGGCGGGTATTCGCTGCCTGCTGGCGCGTCGAAGCAATAGGCGAAGCGCGAGCGGAGCAGCTTGCCGGTGGCCGGGTCGAAATAAACATCGACCCGGCGACGCCCGTTGAACGCCACTTGGCGCAGATCGTCGATGCCGTGCGTATGGTCCGCGTGGTCGTGGGTATAGAGCACGCCATCCACCCAACCTTTGCCCGCGTCCAGCAGCTGCTGGCGGAGGTCGGGCGAGGTGTCGACCAGGACCGCAGTTTCGCCGCCCGCGCCGTCGCGCTCAACCAGCAGCGAGCAGCGCTGACGCCGATTCTTCGGGTTTTCGGGATCGCATGCGCCCCAATGATTGCCGACCCGCGGCACCCCGCCGGACGTGCCGCAGCCGAGAATGGTGACCTTCAAGCTCATGCGGCGCTTTGCGGCGCTTGCAGCGACGGACGCGGCACCTTCTTGAACAGCTTGAAGAAATTCTCGGTGGTGAGGCGTTCCATCTCTGCCTCGCGCACGCCCCGCAAGGCCGCGAGCCGCGCCGCCGTATGCACGACGAAGGCCGGCTCGTTGGTCTTGCCGCGCAAAGGCTCAGGCGCAAGGTATGGCGCATCGGTCTCGACCAGAAGCCGATCCGACGGCACCGCCAGGGCGATGTCGCGCAGCGCCTCCGCATTCTTGAAGGTGACAACGCCCGAGAAGGAGATATAGCCGCCAAGCGCAAGGCCCCGATGCGCGAGATCGGCTCCGCCGGTGAAGCAATGCAGCACGAAGGGAAACGCGCCTCTCGCGCTCTCCTCTTCGAGCATGCGCGCAACATCGGCGTCGGCGTCGCGGGCATGAATGATGAGCGGCAACCCCGTCTCGCGCGCGGCGGCAATATGCGTGCGGAAGCCCTTCTTCTGCATGTCGCGCGGGCTGTGGTCGTAATGGTAGTCGAGCCCCGCCTCGCCGATCGCCACGACTTTTGGATGGCGCGCGAGCTCGACCAGCTCCTCGATCATAATGTCGGGCTCCTCGGCGGCGTTGTGAGGATGCGTGCCGATCGAGCAGAATACATCGTCATGCGCCTCGACGATGGCTTTGAGCTCGTTGAAGCGGCCGACCCGCGTCGAGATGGTCACCATCAGCCCGACGCCGGCCGCTCGCGCGCGCGCCAGCACCGCGTCGAGCTCGGCGTTGAGCTCGGGAAAATCCAGATGGCAGTGGCTGTCGATCAGCATCGCGGGTGACGAAAGACCGATATTCTTCAAGCTGCTAGATTATTACCACAGTGGCGCCGCGCACTATGTGCAGCATTAGGCTAACGGAGCAATACTGCGAGGAGAGCAAATGCCGAGACCCGTTTCCGTCATTCACCATCTCGTTGCCGCGGCAGTGGCCACGCTGCTCTTGCTTGCTCCGGCTCCGGCCGAGGCCGGCTGCAGCAAGAGCGTTACTATGTACAACGCCTATTGGTGCCCCTATTGCAAACAAGTCAGGGCCATCCTTGCGCGCAATCACATCCGATACAGCGTCCTGGATGCGACAACCGCGCAAGTCCAAGCCATCATGGTGCGGCGGTTTGGCGACACTGCCGTCCCACGCACCGTGATCGGCGGCGTCGTTGTCGAAGGCGTCGACGAGGCGCGTATCAAGCAACTTTGCCGCTAGTCAAGTCTGGACCATGCGAAGGAGCGTCACGCGGCCGGATTTTCCTCCGCCTCGACATAACGCGGGAACACGGGTTGCGGCGGCGGCAACTCGGTTCCCGGCTTCAGCCTTGCCTTTGGCCCGAGCGCCGCGAAGCTACGCGCATCGGCGGGAATGCCGAGCTGATCGAGCAGCCTGCCCGCGCTTTCCGGCATCACGGGCTGCACCAGAATGGCGATCTGCCGCACGACCTCCGCGGTGACATAGAGAATGGTCTCCATCCGCTTCGGGTTGGTCTTCTTGTGCGCCCAGGGCTCCTCGCCGGCGAAATAGCGATTGGCGTCGGCGACCAGCGCCCAGATGATTTCCAGTGCGCGGTGAATGGCGAAATCGTCGATCGCCTCGGTGACGCGCGCGAGCGCCCCGTCGGCTGACGCGAGGATCGTCCGGTCGGCCTCCGTCAGCTCTCCCGGCGCGGGCACGCGGCTTCCGCAATTCTTGGCGATCATCGACAGCGAGCGCTGCGCGAGATTGCCGAGATCGTTGGCAAGATCGGCATTGATACGCTGCACGATGCCGTCGCGGCTGTAATTGCCGTCCTGGCCGAACGGCACCTCGCGCAATAGGAAATAGCGCAGCGGGTCGACGCCGTAATCCTTCACCAGCACGAAGGGATCGACCACATTGCCGACCGACTTCGACATCTTCTCTCCGCGGTTATAGAGAAAGCCGTGACCGAACACCCGCTTAGGCACGGCGACACCGGCCGACATCAGAAAGGCCGGCCAATAGACTGCGTGAAAGCGGATGATGTCCTTGCCGATGATATGCACGTCGGCAGGCCAATAGCGCTTGAAGGATGCCGACGCCTCGTCGGGGAAACCGACGCCGGTGAGATAATTGGTCAGCGCGTCAACCCACACATACATGATGTGCTTCGGATTGCCGGGCACCGGGATGCCCCAGTCGAAGGTCGTGCGCGAGATCGAGAGATCCTGGAGGCCGCCGCGCACGAAGCTCTTCACCTCGTTCGCCCGCGTGTCAGGGCCGATGAATTCCGGATGCGCCTGGTAATAAGCGAGCAGCTTGTCCTGATAGGCCGATAGCTTGAAAAAATAGCTCTCTTCCTCGACCCACTCGACGGGCGTGCCTTGCGGCGACAGCTTGCGGCCATCGGCGCCTTCCTTAAGCTCGCTCTCGTCGTAATAGGCCTCATCGCGCACCGAGTACCAGCCGGCATATTTGTCGAGATAGATGTCGCCCGCCGCCTGCATGCGTCGCCACAGCTCTTGGCAGGCTATGGCGTGGCGCTCCTCGCGGGTGCGGATGAAATCGTCGTTCGAGCAATTGAGCGCAGCCACCATGTCGCGGAACTTGGGCGTATTACGGTCGGCAAGCTCGGCCGGGGTGATGCCTTGCGCCTTGGCGGTCTGTAGCATCTTGATGCCGTGCTCGTCGGTGCCGGTGAGGAAGAACACATCATGGCCCTGCAAGCGGCGAAAGCGCGCAAGCGCGTCAGTCGCGACCGCCTCATAGGCATGGCCGATATGGGGCGCGTCGTTCGGATAGGAGATGGCAGTGGTGATGTAATAAGGCTGTTGGTCCGCCATGGCGGCAGGAATAGCGGGGCAGGCGCGCAGGGGCAAGTGCGCTAGCTGGTCTGGCTAAACAGGATGTTCCCGCGCGACCGACTGAAGCCTGAACCAAGTGTCGAGCACGAGCAGGCTGCGATCGAGATTGAGCGCGAAGGCCTCCCCTCTCGCCTCGGAAATCGCCTCCCAGGCTTCCGCCCAAAAGGAAAGATTGGCGGGCGAAATGAGCCGCTTAGCAAGACTCCGCTCCTCATACGTCGCTCCTTCGGCCGTCGCCGTGAAGCGAATGAGGCGCTCGATCAGCCCAAGCAGAAGCGCAAGATAAAGGTCGAGCCGCTCGGTGTCGGCCATGCCGGCGAGCCGCTCGACATTGCGATGCAGCCGCGCGCCGTCGATCTCGGGCAGCGCGGCGAGAGCGGCGGCGATCTCGCCGTAAAGCTCGATGCCCTCGCTTGAGACAAGCTCGAGCGCGCGGCGCACGCTTCCTTCGCTCAAAGCAAGCGCGGTGCTGAGCGTCTTGGCGTCGACCTCCTGCCCGTCACGATCGAGAGCGGCGCGGACTGCCTTTGTCAGGTCCTCCTGCCCCAAGGCCGAGACGCGCAGCGTCCGGGCGCGCGAGCGGATGGTCACGGGAAGCCGCCCCTCGGCGCTGGAGATCAGCAGGAACAGAGTATTAGTCGGCGGCTCTTCCAGCGCCTTCAACAGTGCATTTGCCGCGTTCTGGTTCAGCTCGTCGGCGCGATCGACGATCACCACGCGCCAACTTCCCTCGCCCGCCGTCGTGCCGAGAAAGGCGCGCAGACGCCTGACCTCGTCGACGCCGATCATTTGCGCATAGCGTTTCGACTTCTCGTTCCATGCGCGGCGGATCACGAGCAGGTTCGGATGCGACAGCGCCGCGACCTTGCGAAACACCGGGTGCTCGCGATCGATGCTCTGGCGCTCGCCGGCCTCGGCCAGCACCATGCGCGCAAAGTGATAGGCCAGCGTCGCCTTGCCAACGCCCTCGGGCCCCACGATCAACCAGGCATGATGCATACGGCCGCTGCCGAGCGCGTCGGCGAACTCAGACAGTGCCGCCTCGTGTCCGAATAGGCGATCGACCTCGCGCGGCGCGGAAAATCCTTCGAGCCGGTCGGGCTCTGCGAGCGCCGCGGCGCGTGCTCGCTCCGCCACCATGCTCATGGGCTCAAGCGCTGGAGGACCACTTCCCACACATCCTCGGCCACCATGGCCTCGGGCTGGCTCGCGTCGACCACGACGCAGCGATCCGGCTCCTCCTCGGCGATATCGAGAAACGCCCGGCGCACGCGCTCATGCAGCATGAGCTCCTGGTTCTCGAAGCGGTCGGGCACGGTCCCGCTGCGCCGTTCGGCAGCCCGCGCCAACCCCTCCTCGGGCGGAATGTCGAGAATGAAGGTGATATCGGGCAAAAGGCCGCCGGTCGTGAGCCGCTCCAAGGCGTTGATCAGCCCGCGCGGCACGCCTGCCGTCGCCCCTTGATAGGCGCGCGTGGAATTGAGAAAGCGGTCGCACACCACCCATTTGCCTTCGTGCAACGCCTGCCCGATGGCCTGCTCGATATGGTCGGCGCGCGCCACCGCGAACATCAAGGCTTCGGCAAACGGACCGAACTGCCAGACGCGGCCAGACAGCAGCGCCTCGCGGATCTCCTCGGCCGCTGGAGTTCCGCCGGGCTCGCGCGTGGCGAACACTTTGCGTCCCGCGCGCGCCAAACGGTTGGCGAGAATGCCGGCCTGCGTGGACTTGCCGGAGCCCTCGCCGCCTTCGAACGTGATGAATCTACCCATATCCGGATTGTGGAGTTGCATCGTCTTTGCCGGCTACAACAGCCAGCCGAACGCGAGCACGAGCAGCGAATCTGAATCCGCGCATGGCGAAATTGCTCTGGCCGATGTCGTCGCCGGCATAAAGCGGGATGTCGTTGGTCGCTTGCGAGTCGGTCGATGTCACGCGCAGCACCGCCACCTGGTCGCCTTTGCGGATGGGAGCCTTGATCGGGCCGTTATACACGATCGACGCATTGACCTTACCACTCGCCGTCGTGGGCAGGATGATGTTGATATTGCCGTCGCCGACCAGCGGCACGTAATGCTGTGTGCCGCCCCACACCAGCGCGTCGCTCACCTTCTGACCTTCGTCGAACAGGCGGAACGGCTTGAAGCTCTTGAAGCCCCAGTCGAGCAGCTTGCGCGACTCGGCCTCGCGGTCCTTCGCCGTGTCGAGGCCGCTGACCACGAGCAGCAACCGCTGGTCGCCGCGCTTGGCGCTCGCCACGAGCCCATAGCCCGACTCCTTGATGAAGCCGGTCTTCAGTCCATCCACGCCGATATCCAACGCGATGAGCGGATTGCGGTTATGGAACATGAACTTGTCGCGGTACTTGAACTCCTTCTCGCCGAAGAAGTGATAGTACTCGGGATAGGTGTAGATGAGATGGTGGGCAAGGGTCGCGAGGTCGCGCGCCGTCATCAGATGGCCTTCAGCCGGCAGGCCCGTTGCGTTGACGAAAGTGGATTTCTCGAGCCCGATGGTGCGCGAATACTCCGTCATCTGTTTGGCAAAGGCTTCTTCCGTGCCGCCGATCCCCTCGGCGAGAATGATGGCGGCGTCGTTGCCCGATTGAACGGTGATGCCCTGAATCAGGTCGCTGATGCTCACCATTGTGTTGAGCGGCGCGAACATGGCCGACCCGCCCGACGGCGCGCCGCCCGTGCGCCATGCATGCTCGCTCACTTTGAACTGGTCCTCGAGCTTGAGCCGTCCCGCTTTCAGTTCGCGGAACACGATGGCGAGCGTCATGAGCTTGCTCATGCTCGCCGGCGGCGCGAGCGTATCGGCATCCTTCTCGAACAGCACGAGATTGGCGTCGGCATCCATGAGGATGGCGTGCTTCGCCTTGGTCTCGAACGTGCCGGGAGGCGTCGGAGCGGCGCGCGCAAGAACCGTGACCGTGCCGACGCCAAAAGCGAGCATGATGCCGGCCGCGGCGAGCTTGATCCATCTGTCAAGGCGCGAGGCGTACACGGGAGATGACCGGGCCGGATCGATGTGGAATGTTACGGCCGCTCCCTAGCGGCCGACCTCCAGTAAATATCAAGCTCTCTTGGTCAAAAATCAACCCGGTAGCCGGAAAGCTCGCCCTTAGTTCCCGGTGACGATCTTCGCGCCCTGAAATCCGGCGCTCCTGACCTTTGCGAGAGCCGACTTGGTTTCAGCTGTGGCGGCAAATGGGCCGACCCGCACGCGGAAATACACGTTCCCACCGACTTCGATCGGCGTCACCTCGACCGGAGCGAGCGCGGCAAGCGTTGTCCGCGCTTTGTCGGCGTTCTCCTTGTTCTTGAAGGAGCCGGCCTGGATGACGAGCCCTCCCCTTTGCGCCTTGGGTTTCGAAGCGAGCGGGATGGAGCCCGTGGACTGAGGCGCCGCCAGCGCGGCAGTCGGTGCCGGCGGCGCGGCCGCTGGCGGTTGAGCGGCAACCGCTTTAGTAGTCGCCTTCCAGCCTTGCTGGGCGGATGCGGCCGGAGCGGCCTCATCTTGCCGCGGCGTCTCACGCGGGGCGGCCTGTTTCCACGGTCGCGCCAAGTTCTCAGGATTTTCGGCAGGCAATGTGCTGCTCACCGCAAGCACGTCCCCCTTGGATGATTTGCCCCTGCCCGCGACCTGCATCCAGCTTTGGCTTGCCAGATATTTCCGCTCATAGCTGTCGTCGCCGTTCAACGGCGCGCGGCCGAGATATTTCACCCGCACCGTCGCCGTGCCGTTATTGCGAAAGCCGAGCAGTTCGGCCGAGCGCCGCGACAGATCGATGATGCGATCGCGCGCATAGGGCCCACGATCATTGATACGGACCACGATGGTCCGGCCATTATTGAGATTGGTCACCCGCGCATAGACCGGGAGCGGCAGCGTCGGATGCGCCGCGGAGAGCCGATCCATGTCGTAGATTTCGCCATTGGCCGTGCGGCGCCCATGGAACAACTCGCCATACCAGGACGCGTTGCCGACGCGGTCATAGCCCGGATCTTCCCGCGGCGTGTAGGTGAGGCTGCCGACTTGATAAGGCTGGCCGATTTGATAGACGCCCCCGCCTTTCGGCACCGGTTGGCCGAGCGGCACCACCCGCTCGCCGAGCCGCTCATTGTTGCCCGAGCCGCATGCCGAAAGGCCAAGGTAGAGCGTGGCGATCAGGAAAAGAGGCGCGGCGAAGCGCGCAGGGCTCAAGGCACCCGCATCAACGCTTAGCCCGCCCGCACGACGCGCGAGCCTGAGCTGACTCACAAAACGCAACGTCCCGCCCCCCGCAAGGGCTTGGTGGAAGCGCCGGAAGAGCTCGGCAAGGCGCGCGAGATCGACGCAGCCGGCGCGTCCCGCGACTCTCGGTCAGAGAGGGTTAGCAAACGATGAAATCAGGGCGTCTGACTGGCGATGCGCTTCAGGCAGTCGGCTGCGACCTCCTTGAGCGGGCGGCTTGCATCGATGGCCGTGAAGCCTTGCGGGCCGATGTCGTAGCCAAGTTGCTCATCGACCACAGAGGGCGTGGCGTCGGAGACATCGCCCCTGCGGGTCGCCACCCTGTCCCGCATGACCTTGGCGGGGGCTTCGAGCCAAAGCCCGGTGAAGCGAACGCCGAGTCTGGCCGCGAGCGCGGCCAGCGCCTCACGCTCCTCCGGCTTCGCGTGCACGGCATCGACGATCGCCGCTTGCCCGCCGAACAGCGCCATCATTGCGCGCTTGCGGCTCATGGCATAAACCTGATCGGACACCTCCGGCGCATAAGCGCGAGCCGGCAGTCTTTCCTCGGGCGCCACGCCGAATAGGCGCTTGCGCTCGACATCGCTCCGCACCATGACGGCTCCCGGGAAAGCGCCGAGCGAAGCCGCGATCGCGCGCGCGACGGCGGATTTGCCGCTGCCCGACAATCCGCCGATGGCGA
The DNA here is from genome assembly GCA_963710245.1 of uncultured Alphaproteobacteria bacterium. GTDB lineage: Bacteria > Pseudomonadota > Alphaproteobacteria > Rhizobiales > Methyloligellaceae > Methyloceanibacter. The sequence continues at coordinate 21,264 of CAVPZK010000025.1, read as the reverse complement.
TCAGGCGCGGCGCGACAGGCGCAAGGAACTCTTGCGCCAGCGCGAAATAGGCGCGCGCTTCGTCACGCGCCGCCTCGGCTTGGATACGCGGCGCCATGCGCGCGCGCAACATTTCTACCTTCGCCCTGATCGTCGCCCGCATTGCGAGGAAGAGCGGGAGCGCGGCAAGCCCGATGAGATTGCCCGTGCCGCCCTCCGCATCGAGATAGGCATTGAGCACGGCGTTGGCGTGCGCTCCCAATCCTCGCTTGCCGAGATCCATCAGGAGAAATGCGAGATCGTAGAGCACATCGATCATGGCGAGCCGATCGTCGAATTCGATCGCATCGAACAGTACAGGCGCGCCGTCGATCTCGACAATGTTGCGCAAATGCAGATCGCCGTGGCAGTGGCGCACATAACCTCCCCTGCCCCGCGCCTCGAGCAAGGGCGAGAGCGCGGCGAGCCTGTCGCGGCTGGCGCGCGCAAGCTCAATCGCCCCTTGCCGCGGCAGCACATCTGCATTGGCGGCGAATTCCGCCTCGTTGTCGCTGAGCACGTCAGCGAGCGGCGGCACCGCTTGCTCCGGCGACAGCACCCGGTCGGCGGAACCGTGGAACGCTTCGATCACCGCAGCGAGGCGTGGCATCGAGGCCAGAGCGAGCCGCCCCTCGCTTGCCATGTGGTCATAGAGCATCGCCTGGTCGAATCGGCGCATGCGCAGCACCCATTCGGCTGCCCTTCCCTCGCCGCCAAGTTGGAAGCCACCGCCTTCGCCGAGGGTTATGGGAACAACCTCAAGATAAAGCTGAGGCGCGGTGCGCGAATTGACGCGAAGCTCGTTCAGGCAAGCTGCATGCCGCCTTGCCAGCGTCGAAAAGTCGAGAAAAGGGTATTTGACCGCCCGCTTTATTTTGTAGGCGAAGGTTCCAGCAAGAAAAACGACGGAAGCGTGGGTCTCGATACGCTCTATAGTTGCGGGCGGCGGCGTATACGCCTCGGGCCGCCCCATGAATTCCAGTACTTTCGCCTGAAGGGATTGAGCCTCCGCCATGCTTTACCCATACCATGAGAATCGCGTGCCTATCGGGCCACGAACTCTTTGAAAAACCTAAAGAAACACGCCGCTGCGCTTATTGTTTATGCAAGGCTCGGGTCGCCTGACGTAGAGGCGCGACGTGAAGCTCTGCACAAGCAGATGCTCGCCCGGCCGAAGGATCTCGACGTCGCCTTCGAATATGCGACTCTCTCTTCGCAAGTCGGCGACTGAAGGCGCCGTCTCCACGCTCGAACGCATGCTGATCTACACGCCGAGCACGCCGCACCTCAAGCTCGAGCTCGGCATCCATGCCTACAAGGCAACCCGTATTTTCAGAGGCGCCAAGCCTTAGCGAGCCTGCTCGTCTGCCGTCCCCCCACCCTTGTCATGCCGCTGGCGGCCACCAATATTAGGCCTCCCTTCCCGTTTCACTCAAATTGCCGTCGATCTGTTGAGCCTCATCATTTTGCGCCTGATGAGCCTGGCGCTAGGATCGAGCGCTAGCTTGCCGAGGTGCTTGTGATGCGTGACCCGAAAAACCAGATGTGGGCGGAAGCCTGCGCCATGCTCAAGCAGGCCGAGCAGCTCCACCGCCAATTCTTCGAGCCCTCGCAGGGCGCGCGCGCCGCGCGCTGGGAGCCGCCGGTCGACGTGTTCGAGACCGAGCGGCAGCTTTGGATCATCGCCGCGCTGCCAGGCGTGGCGCCCGAGGCGGTACGCGTGGAGATCGAAGGCCCGACGCTGATCATTGCCGGCCTCCGTCCCCTCCCGTCGAAGGGTCGGAATGCCAATATTGTGAGATTGGAGATTCCTTACGGGCGCTTCGAGCGGCGCATCGCTCTTTCGCCGCGCTTGCGCCTTTCCGAGCGGGAGCTGGCCAATGGCTGCCTCGTGCTCACTTTCGCCAAGCTGTAAGTCGTCGTCGAAAGTCTGGTCCAAGTCATGAACGATACCGAACATTTCACGCCGCAATCGGCCGAGGCGCCTCAGTCGCCTCCGAACGGAACGCAGACCGCCGCGCCGCGCGCCGCTGGCGGCAACGCGCCGCAGCTCGACCTGCCCGATGGCGCCATCATCCTGTTGCCGACCCGCAATGCCGTGCTGTTTCCCGGCATCGTGGCGCCGCTCACGCTCGGCCGCCCGCAATCGATCGCCGGCGCGCAAGCCGCGGCCCAGGCCGACAAGCCGGTCGGCGTACTGCTCCAGAACGACGCCTCGGTTGACACGCCGGGGCCGGAGCATCTGCATCGCGTTGGGACCGTCGCCGAGATCCTGCGCTATGTGACCGCGCCCGACGGCAACCATCATTTGGTTGCGCGCGGCACGCGGCGCTTCCGCGTGCTCGAGTTCCTGCCCGGCTATCCTTTTCTCGTGGCGCGGATCGACGAGGTCGGCGAGGCCGAAGTCTATTCCACCGAGATCGCCGCGCGCGTGCATCAGCTGAAGGAGCGCGCGCGCGAGGCCATTTCGCTCCTGCCCAACGTGCCGACCGAGATCGCCGGCGCGATCGAGCAGATGCAGTCGCCGTCGCAGCTTGCCGATTTCATCGCCAATGTCTCCGACCTGACGCCCGCCGAGAAGCAGGACCTGCTGGAGACCTTCGACGTCGCCGAGCGGCTCGACAAGCTGTTGCGCTATCTCGCGCAGCAGATCGAGGTGTTGCGCCTGTCGAAGCAGATCGGCGAGCAGACGCAAGAATCGCTTGCCGGCCGCCAGCGCGAGCACATCCTGCGCGAGCAGCTTCGCCAGATACAGAAGGAACTCGGCGAAGGCGACGAGGGCCAGGCCGAGATCGCCGATCTGCGCGAGGCGATCGCCAAGGCCGGCATGCCGGAAGAGGCGGAGAAGCAGGCTCTGAAGGAGCTGAAGCGGCTCGAGCGCATGCCCGAGGCGTCGGCCGAGTACGGCATGATCCGCTCTTATCTCGATTGGCTGATCGAGCTTCCCTGGTCGCAGGCCTCGGAGGACCGCATCGACATTGCCGAGGCGCGGCGCATCCTCGACGAGGATCATTACGGCCTGCCCAAGGTCAAGCAGCGCATCCTCGAATATCTCGCGGTGCGCAAGCTGAAGCCCGAGGGCAAGAGCCCGATCCTGTGTTTCGTCGGCCCTCCTGGCGTCGGCAAGACCTCGCTTGGCCAGTCGATCGCCCGCGCCATGGGCCGCAAATTCGTGCGGCTGTCGCTCGGCGGCGTGCATGACGAGGCCGAGATCAGGGGCCATCGCCGCACCTATATCGGGGCGCTGCCCGGCAACGTGATCCAGTCGATCAGGAAGGCCGGCACGCGCAACCCCGTGATGATGCTCGACGAGATGGACAAGCTGGGGCAGAGCTTCCACGGCGACCCCTCGGCCGCCCTGCTGGAGGTGCTCGACCCGGAGCAGAACGCCACGTTCCGCGACAACTATCTCGCGGTGCCGTTCGATCTGTCGCGGGTGATGTTCATCGGCACGGCCAACGTGCTCGACCAGATCCCCGGGCCGTTGCGCGACCGCATGGAGGTGATCGAGCTTCCCGGCTACACCGAGGACGAGAAGGTCGAGATCGCCAAGCGCTATCTGATGCCGCGCCAGCTCTCGGCCACCGGCCTCACCCCCGAGCAGGCCGAGATCGAGGAGGACGCGATCCGCGCCATCATCCGCGACTACACGCGGGAGGCCGGCGTGCGTAATCTCGAGCGCGAGCTCGGCGCGATTCTGCATCACGTCGCCATGCGCATCGCCGAGGGCAATACCGAGCGCATGCGGATCGGCGTCGATCAGCTGCACGCCATACTCGGCGCCCGCCGCTTCGAGAGCGAGGTGGCGATGCGCACGAGCGTGCCTGGCGTGGCGACCGGGCTTGCCTGGACGCCGACCGGCGGCGACATCCTGTTTGTCGAGGCCGCGCGCGTGCCTGGCAGCGGCAGGCTGATCCTGACTGGCCAGCTTGGCGACGTCATGAAGGAAAGCGCGCAGGCTGCGCTCAGCCTCGTCAAGGCGCGCGCGAGCGAGCTCGGCGTCGATCCTGCGTCGTTCGAGAAGTCGGACATCCATGTCCACGTGCCGGCGGGCGCCATCCCCAAGGACGGCCCGAGCGCTGGCGTCGCCATGTTCATAGCGCTCGCCTCGCTGCTCACCGGACGTACGGTCAGGAGCGATACTGCCATGACCGGCGAGATCTCGCTGCGCGGGTTGGTGCTGCCGATTGGCGGCGTCAAGAACAAGGTGCTGGCGGCGGTGCGGGCCGGCATCACCACGGTGATGCTGCCCGAGCGCAACAAGAAGGACTTCGAGGACGTGCCGGAGGCGGCGCGCAACGCCGTGCGCTTTGTCTGGCTATCCAATGTCGACGACGCCATCGAGGCGGCGCTCGAACCTGTCCCAGCGCAACAGGGACAGCGCCCCTCGCCGCCGCTTGCCGTCAGCGCCTAAATTTCATCGCCTGCGGCGGCGAGCAGGAGACAACCGTGAAACCGCATCACGGGATCCTTGCCCGCCACGGTCAAGATCAACCCGACCAGAGCGCACAAGCCCGAGGCGACCCTTCCACTCCTCGCGCTCGAGCAATGCCGCCATGGTCTATCCCCTCTCCAGGCAGCACCTTGGCCAACCCCCCAGGGCACCTTGACCAGGATCAAAGGACGCGGATTTGCCCCGTCCGCATTGCTCGGCGCGTGGCCAAAGCCGTGCCGGCACGATCGGCACCTAGCAACTTGCGGCGTTGCGGCTTATGATTGAGACGTTCTAGCGAGGGCGGCGGGGATGCGTTTCATCTTTGGCATGATCATCGGGGCCCTGCTCACTATCGGCGGCGCCTATGTCGCCGATTCCAGAGTGGATCCTCTGCAAGGCGGCCGCATGGTGAACTGGACCGTCGTCGGCGAGAAGGTGAACGAGCTGACTGCCGATCTCAGGCGACTCTGGGATGATTTCACCCGGCAGTTTACCGGGCCGCCCTAGGTCCGCAGACCGTCCCAGCGCAGCTCGATCAATCCCGGAAATAGCTCCTGCTGCTGCTTCTGCACCCGCTCGCTCGGCTTCGCTTCCGGCGTGGCTTGGCTCTTGGGCGGTTGCTGATCCTTCGACCCTGGCTGCTCCTTCGGCCCTGGCTGCTCTTTGGCTCCCTTCGGGTGGGAGCTCGATCTCTCCGACGCCGCCGTCGCTACCATGTTGATCCCGGTCATGAAGGCAACGCCACTACCGATGACGGCGACAATGGCGAGGATCAGCAGCGCTTGCCGCAAGCTTGCCCGCTGAGGCGCCTCCATCGCCACGGTTCTGTTGATGTAGGCGAGGAACGAGCTCAACAGCGCGGCAATGGCGCCGCCGCCGAAGAACAGCATCGCGGTCGCGAATTTCGGCTCGACCGACGACTCGGGCGCCTTGGCCAGAATCGAAAGCATGACGAGCGCCGCCGCGCCGTTCAGGAGAACCAGAAAGGCGAGAGCCCGGGCCGCGAACCGGTTTCGCTCCCTCTCGACGAAGACAGGATCGAGCCGCGGATCGACTTGTCGGCTTTCGTTTGGCGGCATTCTCGTCATCATCCCTCCCCTTGCGGCCGCATTGTGACGAGGAACCAAGCGACCCCGGCCGCCAGCGCACGAAGCCGGCGTGAAGTCCCTCAATGCAACTGGCGGAGACGGAGACCGCCCCCATAGCGTCCTAACCGTTCCAGCACGTTCCGACAAGCCTGTGAATTTCGCCATCTCGACGCATTTTAGCGTCTATACGAATCCGATTTGGTGCTAGCTAGGTAAGCCACTCGGGCGTGGGGGTGATTTCTTCTCAGCTGGGTTTTGGCTTCGACTAAACCCCCTTTGACGCGCCCCCGAATAAGATTTGACATAAACCCGCGTCATTGCCCCAACGGTTTCTTTTCGCGGAAAGCGTAGAGTTGCAGCGTACAACTGGGGCATCGAAGATGCTCGACTTCGACGCATTTAGAATAGTTTCTCCCACAAGACCCATTGGGCTCAGCCTCGTGATCACACCCGAGGAAGTAGGTTTCGCCCTAGCGACGAACGGACAATCACTCCAAGCGAAAGTGATGTTCGCGTTGATCGCGCATTTGATCGTGGAACCTGATGGAGAGGAACGCGGAACGCGTCGGTCCGGCGTCGCGACGGCTGCGGAATAATACCGGATCACTCGCGGGGAACACGTCAGCCATCTCACTTGTTGAGGCAGCAGCCTGACCGCGCGAGGGTCCTCGCAGCGGAGGGTTAGGCCCCGGCGCGCCCGCTCTACCCTGATCAGGAGTTGCCGGGGCCGCCTATCGGCTGTGGATAAACCAAATGGAAGGGAACCGCGCTCACTTCTCCGAGGTTTTGCCTGACACAATGGAGGCTGAGATGTCGGAACTGGCTAGAAATGATGGTGCTGGCTTCATCGCTGGAAGCGTGATCGCATTTCTGACGTTCGCTTTCATTTGCAGTCTCACAATCGCTCTGTAGCTCGCGTCAGCACAAGGCGAACACTCTCCCACCACCAAGCCGTTTGGAACGCATGAAGCTATTATTCGTCGTCCTCATTGCGCTCATCGTGGTTGGTGCATACCAAGCAAATCGAAACGCGTGCTTCTGGCAGGGTGCTCTTGTCGCGTTTGCGAATTGCCTGGTGAAGTAGCTAACGCGCATCATGCGCGCCGCCCCGCCCCCTGTATAAGATTTGAGACAACCCGGCCCGATCACGGCGTCGCTAGTTTTTCTTCTGCCCGTTGAGTGTTCGCGCATTGGCGTTTGGCCGGTCAATTCCACCCGGCTTAGACAGTGGCGGGGCCGCTCGCGGGGAGATGCCTTGCCTTAGGAGCGACGCGCTCCCATGTCGCGACGTGCATGTCCGGTCGCGTCCCCGGAACCAAATGTTTGCGACGTCGGTGGCGATGATGCCAGCTGCATCAAATCACCTATTAGCCTCTTTAGAATCGCGGGAGGCAAAGAGAATACGAGGTCTCCAAACTCTTGCGTGCGAAGCAGCAGCCCGTAAGCCTCATGCGTTCGCACAACTTGGTGGCCCAGAACCGTGAGCGTCAACGGTCCTTCGCCGGCATCCCGCGTTACGCCGTGAAGAGTCTTCGAAATCTGCTCGAAAGCCTCGGGACTCAACTCGATGGACTCTTCTGTGTCGCCGGAGCTGAACGTGAGATGCAGGCCCCGTTCCGTTGACAGGACACTCTTTAGACGCTCGAGGTACATGACGAAGTCCCATAATATTCGGCAGGGAAGACCAAGATAAAGCCTCCCCCATCCCAAAATATGACAATCACCTAAACGAAAAGGATCCCAAGGTTTTTTGGGCGGGCCCGTATTGGCGTTAACGATAAGAACGCGTGTCGGTTGCGAGCGCCGTTCACTCTCCGTTAAGGTTAAAGACCAGGCAGATCTCTTCCCTTTTCCCCTGCCCAGGATGCGGTTAGTCCTTGCACTCGCCGATATTCAAAGGCCCTAGCACGCGGGTAAATCTAATCGTGCGCTCCCGCGCCGACGCACCCCATTTGAAGAAAGCCGCGCTCGCGATCGAGCAGGCTGCATGGAGCCATCTCGGCTATCTCAGCTATACCCGGTCGCATTACGAGTACTACGCCGAGCTGCTCGATGCTTATCCCGAGTTCCAACTCTGCCTGGTCGACGAGGAAACCGAATATCCGGTAGCAGTGGCGAGCAGCGTCCCTTTCGTCTGCTCGGGGCCTGATGATCTGCCGCCCGAAGGATGGGACTGGGTAGTCGAGACCGCTGCGCGCAACAAAGCCATGAAACCTAATATGCTCGGCGGGCTGGCCGTTTCGGTCCCAGCCGTGCATCGCTCCAAGGGCTACGCGCGCGTGATGATCCGCTCCCTTCTCCAACTTGCAGAGGCCAAAGGATTGGACGGAGTCGTGGTGCCCGTGCGACCATCGGCAAAGGCCATGCATCCCTGGGTCCCGATCGCCGACTACATGGCGTGGACCGACGACAACGGGCGGCCTTATGATCCCTGGCTCCGTAGCCATTGTTCAGTCGGTGGCAAGCTAATTGGGCCCTGCGAACGCTCCATGGTCGTGCATGAACCCATCGCGTTCTGGGAAAACTGGTCCAAGGCGCGCTTCGAGAAGTCGGGCGCTTACGCGCTTGAAGGGGCACTGGCTCCCGTCAAAATCGACCTCGATAGCCAGAGCGGCACCTATGAGGAGCCAAACGTCTGGGTCTCCTACGGTGCGTAGAGTTTGCCTGACCTTGTAGTGCGCCCTTGAGCAGATCCGCTTGGCGCCACTAACGGACAATACAGAGATTTCGCCCGCCACGCGCCCCTGCGTGTAAGCCCGCTTTGGGTCGCGTCGATTTGGGCGGAGCTGCTGCTTCACTTTAGCGGTCTAAAGATCGTCGGTATCCACCCCCGACGCTTCTGTGGACCGGTTGCTGGACCCGCCCGGCTCCTCGTCGATGGTCGCTAATTAATCTCATCGCGACTACCAGCGTTAACCCGCCTGACATTCACCAGTGACATAAATCCTCCGTGGTGTGATGGGCTAGAGGGCCGGCCCTTGCTCAAGCCAAGGCGCATAACCAAAAAAGTCAGCGAGTTGGTCTGCCTCGATAGTGAGGGCCGAGAACACGTCGTCATTGAATATACAACCGATGACAGCTCATTCCGGGGGCCTTGATAAGTCCGGTCACAACCTATTTATGTTTGGCTGGGTCGATCCTAACCGAAGTAATAGCCACAATCGCGCTGGCAGCCTCCGAAAGCTTCTCAAAGCCACTCGCCAGCTTCATATCGCTCTTATGTTTCGCCGTCGCGTTCTGGCTACTCTCCTTCCCGCTTCGAACGATGCCAACCGGGGTCGTGTACGCCGTCTGGTCGGGGTTGAGTATCGTCCTTGTGACTGCTGTTGCCTGGGTCTGGACAAAGCAGGTGCTGGACCTCCCAGCGCTTTTTGGAATGGCCTTGATAACGGCAGGCGTCGTCGTGATTAATGTATTTTCAAACTCAACCACGACTGACGAGGCCGTTTCCCAGGTCCAATCATGCGCAGTGCCGAAATCAACGCCCGTTACGTGTCAAAAGGTAATGGTCTCCAGCCAATTTCAGTTGTCGAAATCGGCTCCTCCACCTGCACTGCCGGCACTCCCACCAACTCTCCGACGCCAGGTCATTCACGAGGGTAGGTTCGATTGGGGTTGGTTTAAAGCTTATTCAGACGGTTCGATCCAAGTGGAGGCAAACGGCGAAAAGCGATGGTATCGCAACTTTGCCGAACTTGAGGGCGAGCGGAAACGACGGCGACATCGCCCCGACGAACCAATAGCGCCAGATGATTTTCCTCCTCAGTTCACCGTTCACTCAATCCCTACTCGCTAAAGCCGCCCGCATCCTACGCCTCGCTCCCCTTGGTGGTGCCTGGCGATTGCACATGGTGGCCGCTCGGTGCGAGACGTTGCGAGCAAGAGATCCGCTAGGCTACTTCTCAAAACTGGGGGGATTGAGTTCTGAGATCGCCGGGTCCGCTGCGCGTCGTGCGGTGTCAAGGTGCTTCAGAAGCTCGATCAAGCCGATGTGCCGCAACAGAACGTCAGCGCGAGCCGAAGACGATTTGTTGGGATATAGACTTAGGTCTTGGTGAACCTACTGAAACGTCCAATATGAATTTGAGGACGTTCAATCCAAGATGACGACGGGGGCCGGGTGAGGAGACCTGGCCATGAGATGGTTCCTCCAGTTCTTGTGCCTTGGGAGCGCCGTCCTCTACACGCTGCTAGTCATTATCGATAACCGTATCCCGGACAGCACTGTCGAAAATACCGTCGTTAGCGAAGCTCAGTCGAAGCAGCGGCGCTTGAGTGTGTGGGATCCCTACCTTCCTTACCGGTCTTTCGGTCAAGATCGGCAAGCTTCATTGACTACCCAGCCCGCTCATCAACAAATTGAGAGCCTTGCACCGGAGCCCAATAGCCAACCTGCATCAGACGACAAATTAACGGCTGCAGAAATCGATGGTAACCAGATTGGGAAGCGGCCGGCGTCCTGGCCGGAGGAAGAGATTTGGTTTGTAGTGTCACGCGCAGCGCGATTGCATACCCGTCCCTCCGTTTCTTCCCCTATCGCGCAGTTTTATCCGGTCGGCACAGAATTGAAACTAATCTCCCACGAGCAAGGCTGGTTTCAAGTTTCAGATCCGGTGACGTTGCGGCAGGGATGGATCTACGACCAGTACTACCTCGAGGCGATCCGTGGTCCGGGCCAGACGCAAGTCGCAGTACTAAAGTCGAGTACCACACGAGTGGCACTCGCTGCACCGGAGCCGAAGCCGGTAAGCCGCGTCAAGAAACCAAGACCACAACAAACGATCACGAAAACGAGGCCTCCGCGCACCCACAACGCGTTCGCCAGCTTGATCGAGAGAGCGTTTCGAGGGTATTGATTGCCGCTTAGCCGGCACGCAATCGCACTGAGTCCAACCTGATAAGCCGTGCCATCAGCGGTTCAGTGCCGTCATGGTCGGGCCGCTCCTCTTCTCCCATTAGCGCTCAGCTCGTTGTAGCCAATGTCCGCTACGGCACGGCGATCTACTGAAATTACTCATTCACTCTTCCGGAGCGAGATCATACTTCTGCTGAAATTCATGCACGATCGTTGCAAGCACTTGCTGGCAGTCCGGTGATGGTGGGCTGCCACCTCGAAGAAATTTGCATGTCCAGTTATGTGGGATCCGATCATCCGCGATTGGTTCAATGCCCTCGGCGCCAGTGTGACTACAAACTGCGTGCTTGCTGAGCTCAGCGTTGATCAAGGCAGTGAGTTGGGCAGCAGTCTTTAGCGATTTAGACATGACATACGCATGTGCATTGTCTGTAGCAGCCACGGAAGTCTCCTAGACCGCAGCGATGATGTTAGGCGCGATCGATTGGAAAGACGCATTTCTCCCATGCTCTGTTCCAAAAGCACGCGGGCGGGGGGAAGCGCGGGGCTGGCAAGTGATCGGCTTGCCCGTTGGCGGCGTGGCTGACGCTAAAGACGCATTTCTCCCATGCTCTGTTCCAAAAGCACACGGGCGGGGGGAAGCGCGGGGCTGGCACGTGATCGGCTTGCCCGTTGGCGGCGTGGCAGACGCTGCGGTCCCTGGTCCGATTGGAGCCGCGTTTGGTGCGGGCACGAGGTGCATTTATCGGCCCGCGCTAACTAGACAGTCCGGTTCTCTAAGGCTTGGTCATTATCATCGTCGTTCGGTCCTTCGCCTTCCTCCTCGGCGGCGGGATTGTAGAACAGGGTCGGACCAATGCTGTGAACTTGGCTGCTGAACGATCCAGCGTTCGCGAGCGATTCAATTCCTCCTAAGAGGATAGAGGCCGACGTCCCGCTTGTCTGCTTCTGGCACTCAGCGGCTAGTTTCGATTGCGGTAGGCATCGGTTTTTGGAGACGTAATTGGCTCGATCTTAAATGTCTCGCCCATCGCAGCGGCGATGCGGCGGCCGACGACCTTCGGGACAGCTTGGACCTCAAGGTGTCGCGACGCGCGAGGCGTCTTGAAGCGCCACCTATTTGCTCAAATGACGCATCGACGATTTGGCGCCACGAGTTAAACTGCTTTAGGGGACTAACATCAGTCTGGTTACCTGTTTGAAAACCAATTGGGCCCATGCCCTTTTTGTGGCTGATTGTATGCAGGATATCGGTACACTGCAGAACCAACGATCAGCCCGCGTTCGGCGGATTCGGGTCAGCCGTCTTGGTTTTGTCCTGTTAGCGGCAACCGTACTGTCCCTCATCAATACGGGGAGTGTCCTACAACGCACTTCCTCTTTTTCCCGAGCGTCACCCGGGATCTTCGCACTGCAAACCGTCACTGAGGTGGCACTATTATGGTGCACCATGGCCGCACTAGTATTGCCGGCCGCCTTCAACAATCGGATCTTAAAAATTTGGACACTTCTCCTCGTAGGTCTGGGCGTTATAGCAAGCTATTATGTCGTGCGGCTAAACGTTGGCATCGACATGTCCGTTATCCGCTCAATCCTCTCGACCGATCAGAAAGAGGTGGTCGAGTTTATCGATCCGCTTAGTTTTCTGCTGCTTGTCGCCGTTGTCGGCACGACCACAGCGGTACTTGCGTTAACCCGCATAGTCCCTAGGCACCAGGTGGCCGAGAAGGTCGTTTTGGCGACTCGGCTAATTGGGGTTCTATCCCTTACGAGTGCGCTATTTTTAGGAGTCGTTTCCAGTCACCAAGCGTTTGAGATCGACACACGGTTTTTTAAGACCGGTTTGCCCCGCTATTCACCACTCAACTTGCTAGTTTACGGTGTCAAGTACGGTCGGCATTCCTGGCGCACGCGTCAGGTGATTGTGCAGGACATCTCTGCACAATTCGGTCTGGATGACACAGCCCCCGGCGGCGAAGTCGTTGTTATTGTGCTCGGCGAAAGTGCACGATCCGCCAATTTCCAGTTGGCTGGTTACAATCGGCCAACCAATCCGCGCTTATCGCGCGAGTCTGATTTGATCTTCTTTAAAGACGTCACTGCGTGCCGTACGCATACTGCCGAGGCGATTCCGTGCCTGCTCACGCGGCTCGGATGCGGCTAACCTGTCTTTCCCCGTCACTGAAGTTTCGCTGATCTCGATATTTAAGCGGCTTGGGTTTGAAACCAAATGGTACAGCATGCAGGCCACTCTTGACTACGACATTTGCCAAGAGGCCGGCATTTGTTGGGTCGCAATTGGGACCAGCAGAAAACAAGGGAAAAGGGCCGGTTTGGCGAAAACGTGGACGAGAAGCTCCTGCCGCTCCTCAAGAAAAGCTTGGATCGAGCGGAAACAAGACCGTTTGTTGGTAGTTCTGCACCAGTTAGGCAGTCACTCCGTTTATTCAGAGCGTTACCCCCGCGCCTGGGCACACTACCAACCCGAATGTAAGGGAGCTGCTTACACTTGTCCTCCCCTGGATGTCGTCAACAGCTACGACAACAGTATCAGATATACGGATCAGGTGGTGGGCGAGGCGATCGAAATGCTTCGTGCCGAGAATGCGATCCTCTTTTTCACATCAGACCACGGCAAATCTTTGGGCGAGGCGGGGGTCTATGGCCACGGCTGGCCGGTCAGCGTTGCTCCCAAGGAGCAGATGAAAGTGCCCTTAGCAATTTGGGCATCCCCCACGTTCATTGCCAACCGAAAGAATGAGTGGGCAAGCTCTACGCGCAGCGGCATCAAAGGCAGCGGCCTCAAAGAATATCACGCACGACTATTTCTTTCATACGGTCCTAGGGTGTAGCGGTGTGCGGTCAACACTTTTGCGCTCTGAACTCAACCTGTGCGCCGACGACGCTCACCAAAAATTGTCAGGGATGGCTCCCCAACTAACTAACGCCAATTAGCCGTAACAACCCTGACTTCTCGAACGCATACTTGCGCTTCATAGTCTCAGCTCTTCTGTTTCCGAGTTTCATGGCGTTGGCCCCACTTGTTCTCAATGCGCTTCCTGGTGCAATGGCCATCGCGTCGAGCTCGCGCTATGGCAAGACATTTGTGTGCAGATAAGGTGGATGTCCATCTCATCTCTTTAAAACTATAGGAAAATCAGTTAGTTGTGAACAAAGCTGGCGGAGACGGAGGGATTCGAACCCTCGATACGGCTTTTGACCGTATAACGGTTTAGCAAACCGCCGCCTTCAGCCTCTCGGCCACGTCTCCATTAAGGCAGAATCAAACACTTAATAGTTTTAAACCCCGGATCAAAACTAGAATTGGCACCGGATTGGCACCGCGAGGCCCAATCAACGCCGTAGCGCCTTCTCGATGGCGGTAGCTGCAGCCTCGTCCGTCCGGCTGAATAGGTGGGCATATGTATTCAAAGTCACAACCGGTGAACCGTGCCCTAGCCGGCGGCTAATCGTCAAGACATCGAGGCCGCTGGCGATTAGAGCCGAAGCGTGTGTGTGCCGCAGAGCGTGGAACGCCACCCGTGGCAATTTCCGCGTTGCCGTCACCCGTCGCCAGTCCCGGCTCAAGGTGTCCGGCGACAGTGGACTGCCCTCGAGGGTGCAGAACACCAAAGCATCGGTGTCCGGCCCCCCCTGCCCTAGCGCCATCCGGAGTTCAAGCTGGTGGCGCCAGTGAGCGCGCAAGTCCTCGACCGCGCTCTGTGGCAGCGAAATAATGCGCCGCCCATGCTTTGTCTTGGGCGACTTGAACCGAAGTCCCGCGCGCGTTTCTTCCAGAGAGCGCTTGACCTTCACTGTCGCGCCGTCGGGGTCAACATCTTGCCAGCGCAGTGCCAGAAGCTCACCGCGCCTCATTCCCGTTGCCAAAGCTAGCGCCGCTATAGGATAGAGGGCGTGGTCGTGAAGCCCGCTCAACACCACACTGATCTCATCAGCGCTCAAGATTTTAATCTCTTGCGGCTCGACGTTAGGAGGACGGATCATGCTGGCGACATTGCGGGACAGCGTTTCATTTTCCACTGCTCGCTGTAGGGCCCGATGCAAGACACGGTGAGCATGGCCCACCGTGCGCGGCGAAAGCGGACGTCCCCTCTCGCCGCCCTGGTTCAATAGTGTTCCGTGCCACTGCTGCACATGCCCGGGCTTGAGCTTCTGTAGCGGGATCATGCCAAGGTGAGGCACGATCTGCTGCTCGGCCAGCTGACGGTATCGCTCCAATGTTTTGGGCGATAACTCGTGCACGCTGTCAAGCCACTGCTCGAGATACTGGGTGACAGTCAGCTTGGAGATCTCGACCAGCGTTCCCTTGTCAATGTCACTAAGCAGTCGTGTCAATTCCCGCTCTGCGTCCGCTCGCTTGCCCCGAACGGTGACATAACGCGTCTGCCGATTACCGGCGGTATCAGTGCCAAGATCGAATTTGATGCGCCATGATGACTTGCCGCGCCGCGTGATGTTACCCCTCATAGCTCAGCCTGACCCTTTTTGGCGCGTGCGGGGGGTTGATCCACAAGCTCTAGCCACCGAGCAACCCACTCAGCGAGTTCGCGTCGGTCGGGCGCGCGTTCGCGCCTGTCGAGAAAGTGCTCTTTAAGTTTCCCCGGCTCCGATGCTAGCCACTCCTTTAAGATCTCAACGGTGAACACAACGAATTTTGGCTCGAAAAAGCGCTTGAAGTGCCGGGCTTCGAATTTCGCCAACTGATGCCGCTTCTTAATGAGGATATCTGCCAGGGGTTTGCCGTAAGCCAGCGTTAGCACGTCTGGCAGCAACTCCTCACGTTCAAATGAGCGTTCAAGCCGGAGTTCGGCCTCCTGGCTTTGCGACCGGCCGCTCTTTTCAGCCGCTTCATCAAGCTTCCGTTTGAGATCCGCCGTGACTTTAAGGCCAAGCGACACCCGTTCGCCTGACCTCGGCGCTTTCGTCGGACGTCCAATTCGCTTTGGTGCCTTTTCCAAGCCCACCTCCCGCGCGCGGAACCTTTCTATACAAGCGCAGAAACTTCTTAACAAGGACATACGGGTCTGGTAGTTTCTGTACAGGTCTAGAAATGGAGGTTTGGCATCAATCACCAAGGAGAGAAGACGGAATGGCTATCGCCGAACCCGGATGCGGCTCAAATGGTGGCTCTGTGGGTCAGGCCGCCTATCCTTTAGGAAAGCCGGACTGGGACTTGAAGAGGCGGAGCAGCCTCTTGCCTGATGACGATTTGCCGGTGGAAGCGCATCATCGCTTTGCGCCCAATGGTAAGCCCACGTTCTTCGGTCATTATTGGTTCAGCAATATGCCCCCCGCACCAACCTCGCCGACCACCGCCTGCGTGGACTATAGCGTCGCGCGAGGCGGCACGCTGGTTGCCTATCGCTGGAATGGCGAGCAGGAATTGAGCCGCAATAACTTCTGCTTCATCTAATTGCGTGCCGCGGCGCACGGGGTCACTGAACGAATACCTCGATTGACATTGTAGATCAGTGCAATGCGGCGCAGCATAACGCCGTCAAGTTCGCCATTCTTTTCATCAATTGCGCGTCGAAACGCACCATCCTCACCCAGTCGACCGGGAGATTTTGGAGCGTGCTTTTGATGCCACGTTGCAAGTGGTCCAAGGGAATAGACCGTCAATCGTCGAACTTCGGCGGCGACGACGGTCTAAAGACCATTATCCGCCGCGAACTGATCGAGATCGCTCACTCAAATGGACTGAGCGACCCAGAGACCCTACGAGACATCCTCTTGATCTGTTTGTTGTTGGATTAAACCGCGCGCTGCTGTGGTTTGGCACATCGGCGAGCCAGCCGGCAGGCTCGGGATATTCTTCTCGGGGATGGTGACCACGATAAGATCTACGCCGCGACCAGCTTCTGGCACCGAGACGGCGATTGCGCCGGTTTCGGCGGCGAGATCAGAGAGCGTTTCGGGTCCGCGGGAATTGGCCACGAGAACCTCATGACCCATAGCCGTGAAGCGGCGGGTCAGCGTGCCGCCAATCTGGCCCGCGCCGATAACGCCAATTTTCATTGCTCTACTAGATCCTTTAACAGCGACGCGATGCAGTGGGGATGGCCGGGCGTTACACCGGCAGCTATCTTGACCGATCCAACGGCTGGCGCGCCGTAGCGACCCTGGCTGACATCGGCCGAGCTTCACTCGTCGGACGCATCCCCAAGGGATCAATTAGGACTTTGCCAGGACGTCGACAACAGACAGAGTGCTCATTACTCAGGGGTGACGATCGTCATATAATTGGCGCCTCACAGAGGGTCTGATTAGTCCTGATGCGCTATAGCCTCCACGGGATTGACACGCACGATGTCGTTGCGACTACGGTCGCAGTTGATCGTGATGAGGCGTTAAAGTGGTTCGCGAAAAACTTCGCTTGATGTTGACCTTCGAGGCGACCCTGTTTCCGCCGACTATCTACTCGACGAGTGGCCGGACAGCCTGCTCCACGTGGCACACGCGCAAAGCCCACTATTCCGGTTTTCGTAGTCAGAGCAGTAGCTGCGCACCATCAGGCATCACAAGGTGCTGGATGTGGCACTAGTACATGAAGGCGACGGCTCAGCGCGGTCTTTCCCCAAAATTCGGACCAACACCTTTCGCCAGCCGTAAGAAAAATTCCTTGTTACGGTACGTGCAATTCGCTGCTCACTCAGCGAAATGTTAGGGAATCCGGAGGGAACGATTTGAATTTGTTCGCTCATGCGAGGGCAGCTTCGCCATCGCCGGCCGCGCGTCCCCACGTTGGGCCGCCGTTAGGGGGGACGGCTGCATCGAGGTTGATGAATATCCCCAGGCCAAGTTCGCCACTCAGGCAGAGGCAGCGAAAGCCAGGATTGAAAACTGCTCGAAAGAGGATGCGGACGAGCTAATGCCCGCTCAGCCCGAGGAACTTAACCGATAGGTATTGTCCGCCGTGGTGCGTTTCAGACACGCGTGACATAACTTTCCTTCGTCACGGAACGAAAGCTCTTGGCTCAGGTTGCCCGCGCAGCCATCCCTGGGTTCCTGTTTCACTGACACTCCCTAAGATGGTTAGGCCCGGTGAAGTCCTACAAGACCAATCGGGCGCGCCGGGCCGCTTTTTTTATTAGCCCCGTAACAACAAGCCAAGCGAGAGCCCGATTCTGTCAATGGGCTCTTTGTTTTTGCGCCGTGCGTTAGCCGCGCTTGGAGCCATCCTTGCCGGTATAGGTGTTATCGGCAGTGGGGCGCTTCATAAGGTGGTTGAATCCGAAATGGGTTGTGACGGTATGCTGAGCTTGCTCAGGCGACTTGCTGGACTTGAAGTCTTAGTAGCATTCATCGAGCTCGGTTATGGAAATTTGCGACCCCCTCAGATCCGTTGTGGGAGGATGGGGATAGTGTGAAAATGTGGGTGGGAGAGTGTTGGTCGCAGGCGTCGGAGATGTCCGCTTTACCCACGAAAGCGGACATGCGCCTAGCCATCCAGAAATGTCCGCTAAGTGCCAAAAGTGGACATTGCGATTGAGCTTCGGCGAGCAGGTGCGGGCGGGAAGCCGTCAGGCGTACGCTCGGCGCTCTTAAACTTACATTTTCGGCATCGGCAGACATTCCATGACCTCGACTGAATCGCCCGGGAAGATCATAAAATGCGGATGATTTGCAAATAATTTGGCAGCAGCTTCGTGCGATTCGGCCTGGACAATCGTATATCCCGTGATTTCATTTTTGGTATCCGAAATGCCCTCTGCATTTATCCGCTTGGTCTTACCGAGCGGGGACCAGGGTCGACAATCGACGCTTCATTTTTCTTCCCCCATTTCATCCATCCCTCCATGCCTGCCTTCTCAAGCTCCTTCCTCTTCTGATCATCGGTCGCCTTCCACTGTGCGAGCCCTGTGGCGGAGCCAAGATATATCGCCACGAACCTCTTCATCGTATGTCTCCTCTTACGAGATCAGCCCGAATTGTTCTTCGCTCAGTTCTTGCTGCTTGGCTTCGTCCTGACCAAGAGTGCCTTTTGGGCGATACATCCCGGCACCCTTGTGGCGCTTCGTTGTCGTCGTCCAGCCTCAGCTTTTTCGATATCAACGACAGGTTTGCCGCAATGGATCCCGGATGTTTTTTGGGGGCACTTCTGCCTCACGATCCGTGCGGGCTCTGGTTGACGCTGGCGAAGTCAGCCAGGCGGAGGTCGCCAGCGTCCACGAAGGTCCGCTGCGGGCCCTTCGCCATCAGCATTCTGAGGTCGAGGGTCGCGTACGGTCATGCAGGCGACCTAGGCAGGGACGATCATCTTCCCGATTGGCCACAACGCAAGTCCCGGCCAGGCCCGCATGCACCCAGGCGAACGGGATGCCGACGATGGTTATAGCCAAGCTTTGCTGTTACCATGGGTGGCCGCACCACGATCTTCGACAGCTTTGAGTGCGCGATCCAGGCGCTGGCACCGACATGCCCCAATTGCGGCAACCGCATCATCGGGCATGGCGTGGAGCACAACGGCAGCATCTTTTGCTGCGTACACTGCGCCAGGCAGGAAGGTGTAACGGGCCTCCGGGATCGGGATTAGCCCGGGGCCTCAATACAGTAAGGGCTCCTGGTTATAGGGCCGTCAAGGTGCGTGGGTAGTTTCCGGCGTCATCCGCACGATAAATTGGGTTATTGTATTGGTGGTTTCCCTGCGTCTTAGTGGCGCTTTAGCTTTCTCACTGTTTGCTTGCGCCTTTCAGAAAGCCCGAACTTAAGCGCAACGATGAGTGCCCTGGTCTCCGCCAGGGATTGGCGGCTTCGCCCTATGGCGATCTGCGTCTCAAGCCTTGAAGATCGAACTTGCTCGACTGCCGCCCGGGTCTTCAAAAGAACTTCTGAAGTGAGAGCCGTCATTCAACGCATATGCGAACCGGCACTCTTTGTTTCAAGTCTGGCTACCTGTTATCCACAATTCATTTTTTGGCGGCGTTGGAAGCCTGGAACTTGCAAACCACGGCGACGCCCGCTTCGGCTGCCTCACGTGTTACGTAAACATCCTTGCCGACCTTGGCGGCGCTTGACCGATGGGTGAAAGAACTGCCCCGAGCTCCGGACTTCGTGAATGGGTTCGGCCACGATCCAGCACGTTGGAAAGAGTTCCGAAGCCATTACACAAAGGAGCTGCGTCGCCACAAACACGCCCTGACTTCATTCCGCTCTATCGCCTGGGCGCAGGCCTCTCACTCTTGTTTATTCGGCCCGAGATGAACGGCACAACGATGCCTTTGTGTTACGCTCGTCAAACGCCGCTCCCCATATCTGGTCGCGGCACTTGGCGTAGCGGGTCCGCGCAGTCAGAGTGTTGGCCAGCTTCCTCAGTCTTTGCGAAGTAGACCAAATGCCCGCCCCATGCTGGGCTTGGATGATCCTTTTCTGGACTGGGTGAAGATCTCCGAAGGCTTCGGCGTGCCGGCGGTTGCCGTCGATAGTGCCGAGGCTCTGGCACAGGAATTGGAAAGGGCTCTCATGCATAAGGGGCCCTACTTTAATTGAAGCGATAATGGTCTAGGGACGCGGCGCCAGATCCAGTTCGTTGTCGGAGCTGGGTGCTCTCAGATCGGAGTGGATCGCTTGTTTGATCGCGGACAATGCGGCGTGACCGGCTCTTCTGACCAGAACGAGTTGCGGATCGGCGTCGATCTCGGGGGGTCCAAGATTGAAGGCCTCCTCATGGGACCCGGGGCGACGGAGTTGGCGCGCTATCGTGTAGCGACGCCTCGCAATGACTACACGGCTACTATTGCGGCCATTGTCGATCTCACAACCAGGCTGATGCAGGGCATCCCGGTTGGCGCCACGATCGGCATCGCCGTCCAGGGTCCATCTCGCCCCTCACTGGCCTGATGCAGAATGCCAATTCAACCTGGCTCAACGGCCGCCCCTTCGACCACGACCTAGCAGTTGCGCTTGCCACGCCGGTGCAACTCGCCAACAACACCAACTGCTTCGCCTTGTCCGAGGCAATCGATGGTGCCGGAGAGAATGCACGCATCGTATTCGGGGTTATTCTGGGAACAGGACGCGGCGGGGGCCTCGCGTCAATGGAAGGTTGTTCGACGGGCCGCGCAGGATTGGCGGAGAATGGGGTCACAACCCGCTTCCGTGTGCCACGTCGGACGAATACCCCGGGCCCCACTGCTGGTGCGGACGCAACGGGTGCTTGGAAACATGGGTTTCGGGACCCGGCATGGCAGCCGATCATGACAAAGTAACGGGTGAGACACATACCGCAGAGAAATTGCCGCGCGCGCCCGGGAAATGATGCGGCGATGGCCACTCTCTCCCGGCACGCCGACCGGTTGGCGCGAGGGCTGGCGCACGTCGTCAACATAACCGATCCTGATGTTTTGGTGCTCGGTGGAGAATCCTGTCACAGCTGCCCCATCTGTACGGGCAGAGCCGCAGCCTGATGGCCCCGCATATCTTCGCTGACCGAGCCTCAATCGTTATCAAGGCGCCCAGATGGGGTGATGCCAGCGGTAGTCGGGGTGCCGCCCGTTTGTGGGATTTTCCCATCGGCTAACGTCAACGCCGATTAGCTCGTGAGCGACGACCATGCCGGGGACTCTGCTTGACCCAAGTGAATTAGACACCCTTCGGGACGCTCTACGTGAGCATGTCAGCGCTCTCACCGTCGACATTGGTCCTCGCACGCCCTGAACTCCGGACAGTCTAGTGCGGGCCGCTAATTACATTCATTCGGTCTTTGAGGACGCTGGTCTCACTGTAAGTGAACAGGATTATGACTACTATGACCAGCGCGTGACGAATTTGCTTGGCACGGTTCCGGCGACCGCGGGGGCTTCTGCCTATTACGTTGTCGGCGCTCACTACGACACTGTCCCGAGCAC
>CAVPZK010000024.1:0-43205 GCA_963710245.1 uncultured Alphaproteobacteria bacterium | reverse complement strand
AGCCGTATCCGTTTTTATCAACCTCTTCTCAACGATCCAGGGCTCATCGACTGCGGCCCAGGCGACGCGAGCGTGCCGCGTCATCCAGTGTCCAAAACCATCTCACCTGGATTGGTGAAGGTGTGGCGTCTTCCGCTGCCCACACGACGCAGCCTGATGTCAGGGTCTCCGACAGCAAGCAGCCTAGCGTCAGCCGAAGCGTGGAGCCTTCCGCATTGCCATTGAAGTGGTCGTGCATGCCGTCGGACAACCTGATTCGTCGTCACGAAGAATGGCTCCCCCCTCACTAAGGAGAGCTTTGGCAACTGGTTCCACGATTGCTGCATCGAGGCTGGGCTTACCGCTGAGGTCTGTGATGCTTCCGGTCGCGCTAAGGGTCTTGCCTCACACGGTCTCCGCAAGCGGATGGCAGAGCGCCTCGCGCATCTTGGGTGCGGTGACGAGTGGATCGCTGCGGTGCTGGGGCACAAGGATACTCGTCAGGTGAAGGTCTACACCAAGGGTGCCGATAGACGACGTATGGCTCGCTCGGCCCTCGCTACCCTAATCGAGGCGGAACAACCGAGAACTCACACCTTACAAAACTGAGGGAGAGAACTTACAAACTGGCCGCCAAGCCCTTGAAAAGAAAGGTGCCTGAAATGGTGATGGCGGGAGTGACGGGACTCGAACCCGCGGCCTCCGGCGTGACAGGCCGGCGCTCTAACCGACTGAGCTACACCCCCTTACGGGCCGTCCGGCGGCAAGAGGCGACCTCCAGCATGTACGGTGTCGGATTCGCCAAGTCAAGGCGATGGCAAAGATGCCTCGTGATTGGGCATTGAACGGTTCTCGGAACTTCGTGATGGTGGGCGGTGACAGTCTCGAACTGCCGACCTCCTGGGTGTAAACCAGGCGCTCTTCCAGCTGAGCTAACCGCCCTTAATAAGGCATTTCCTAGCTTTCTACTAACTATTTTCACGGGCCAAAATATTGGGGCAACATGTGGGGCAACATTCTGCAAATTTCGTTAGCCCCCCTCATCCTAACACCTAGCCGCTTGCCGTTGGTGAACTCAGACGTCCCTGCTAGATTGACCGCTCCAACAACGGGGGAACGCAACATGCAAAAGATTGATTTCAAAAAGCTGCTCGGCTTTGAGACTGTTGCCGCAACTGTCAGCAATTTCGATTTTCGTGATGAGACCGTGGGCAGCAAGCTCGGTGCGAAGATTGGTGGCGGGGTCGAACCTACTTCCCCCAAAGGCATCGACTTTCAGGATGAAACCCTCGGGGCCAAGCTTGGCGCGAAGGTCGGCGAACCAGAACCCGTCTAGTAGTCCGCAACATTCAATGGACGAATTCGAGGGCGTCGATTTCGGTCGGCGCGCCCCTTCTTATAACTATCGGTGTCGAGGTTCCGCTTTATCACCCGCGAGGCTTCTACCGATTGGGTGAACGATGCCCCGCCACTTTCCCCCGCCATGGACTGTCGAGCAGATACCGGACGGCTATAAAGTCAAAGACGCCAACGGTCAGGTGCTGGCCTATGTCTATGCGCGCGAGACACGGGCCGACGCCTCTATCGCGAATGTGCTGACGATGGACGAGCTTCGGCGATTGGCGAGCAACATCGCCAAGCTGCCGACGCTGCTTAAATCCAAAGCGGAATGACGAGCGGCCCGTGGTTTGGTGCGGGAGGCGGAACGCCAAGAACACGGTACCAAACAGTACCGAGTAAAGACTCGTTTTTAGCGCCCGAGACGCGCAGGCTGAAATATCACCGGCAAATGACGGCCACAGGCTCCGGTGGCTGAGAGAGTACATCGCGCTCCCGCCTGTAAGAAAGGAGTAGAGCGATGCCTGGTGACCCCAAAGAATGTCGTCGGCTTGCCCGTCAATGCGTACGCCTTGCTAATGCATCTGCTGATGTCCGACTGCGGGCAGATTACTTGGCATTTGCCCATACATGGATGCAACTCGCAGCGGTCTACGAAAGCGAAGGGGAGCTAATCAAAAGTAGGGCCACAAGCGGATTGAACGTTGGCCCACTGGCCGCCAAACGGCGCATAAAACTGAGAGCCTCCTAGCTAGGTACCCTCTGTCTGCGCCGGAACCCGGTCGAAGCTGATTGCATCCCAGGGAAGCTTCATGCCGAACCTGTTTCGTCCAGCCTACCGCGCATGAGCTTGCAGCGGGGCTTTCTTTTTCGGCGTCGGCTTCGGTCGGCGCTCCTTTATTTTAGGGTCAAGTGTTGCAGGGGAACGACACCCGATCTGCGGCAAAGCCTCTATGATTGTGGAACTCCTTATTGGGAGTCTCCTTAGTGCAAACTCAGCCCCGTCCCTGGCGGGGCTTTTTGTTTCAGTATCGAGGCTTCCTCGCTGGGAGCGGGGGCGTAGCGTCGGCTATGCAACTCGCAATGAACGCTTCCTTCTCGGGTTGCGCTAGCGCGGGCCTGACCAGCTCCGATTGGACAAAGCAGTTGGCCCCGAGAATAATAGGCCTGCGGTCCCTCTTCTCTTCATTGCTGCATTCGAGGAGGCGGTGCGTCATAAGCTCTGGGGCCGCTGGGTGCGCACACGTGGCTAAGGTAGCCAAACCGCCTCACCGTGATGCGCCCTGCGCTTTAAGTCAGTCCAAGCCACCCCGATGTTCGTCTTCGATCTCCAAACGACGCGGGCGGGGCGATAGGTATTGCCGATGCGAACTTCAAATTCGGAGGGCGTACCTACAACGCTTGGCAACTCAAGGAGTGCTCCCGTCGATGACAGACTGCGCAAGGTGCAGGTAATTACTGACTGCCGCCCATTGAGAACGATGCTCGCACTTTTAAGGGCGTGCCGCCGAGGCGCTCCGCGTTTCTCTGAACTTACCTCTGTCATTAGCAATTATTAGGCGGGCTTTATTTCTAGCGCGTAAATCGCCTACCAACTCTTCTTAATCACCCGCGCCTTCTGCCGAAGCGTGCACTACGTCGCTGCCTGAGGTCAGTGGGGAGTAAGGCGCTGTCTCATTCCGGCCTCACGATTTCCCGGAAGCTGTTACCGATCTCCTGCGGGTTGCAGTGGTCAGGCTCGGTGCCGTTGGTAAGTTCCAGGCCAGCGGTGCCGGGTCTCACTTGAATGAGAACAGAGCGGAGACCACCCCACGCCACTAGAGCGGCCTCCGGGTGATGCCGACGCAACAGCCAAGCAACCTCGACACCAAGTTGGTGAGCGACGAACTTCCAGGAACACCGATCCTATCGCGGGTGTCTCATTGAATAAGCGTCAAGGAAGTCTGAGCTATGCGGCGGATACGGGTCTTTTCCGTATGTCCACTCGGTTCTGAATTGATCCCGAAGCAGGACTTGGCCGTTAAGGCCCTTTCGGCCCGCCTCGTGTGCAGCGACCACGGCAGCACGGACAGCGTCTCGCTGTGTCGCATACGGCCCGTAATGCACGCCATTTAACGAGATTTTCCATTGACCCTGATCACGGACAACGACGTAGTTAGTGTGAGCCATTTTGTCCTCCTCAGTCTTCATGCTCAAGACCATCTTGACCTTGAGGGAGATTTTGGTTCATCGCTGAGATTGGCGCTGTGGCAATTGCCACAAAATTCCAAAAATACATGACAGTTTAAAGACCCGCGAGACGCGGGCCGATGCCGACATCGCGAATGTGCTGACGATGGATGAGGCTCGGCGCATCGCCAGCAACATTGAAGCTGCCTACGCTCCTCTCGCGAGGGTGATATGCTTGGCGTCTCGGGGGCAATCCAATGAGTACATCGCAGCGAGTAAGCTGTGTCTTCAGCGCCCGCGGGCGCGGCCTTCATCGCTCTTGCCGGTGAGGAACGCGCCCAGTTCTTCGCTGAGCTTGAGCGCCTAGCCACGTCATGGGCTGCGTTCAAGAGTTAACGGATGGTCGATGTCAAGTGGCGCCAACCTACGCTTACGGTGCGAGTGAAGCACCTGGCGGGCGGTAAGACGCTCCGCCACGCCACGGTAAGAGCGTTAGCGTAAGGGTAGTCAACCTCGTTGGGAACGCGAGTCATTCAAGGGAGTTTATCCGTGGGCGGTCGAAGGAGACCCGAATGGACACGACCACATTGCTCATTGTGATAATTGTACTCCTCTTGCTGTTTGGTGGCGGCTGGTATGGCCGCGGGCGTTGGTACTAACCAAACTCGTTGTTCGCGAAATGAGAAACCTAACGTCGTCTGTCGTTTCGCTTGCGCTTATCATCGCGTCAATCGTTGTGGCGGTGATAGGAGTCCCGCTGGCGGCATCAATGTATCTCGCGCTGCTCGCCATCTGGGTGCTGTTGTTCGCGGGAAGATACAATTTCTGACGGATTGAGGCATCGAACATGCCTATCAAGATCATGCGCCTTTCAGCGTCGCGTTCTCTCTCCCGCTAGGGGGGGACGATTGGGCATCGCTACCACGACGGCGGTGGTGCTTTGCGAGGTCACGACATGTCACTTTTCCGTCTCGTCTATGCGAGCACGGCGCTCTTCCAGCTGAGCTAACCGCCCATGACTTGCGCGCGGGTGGAGCACGCTACCCCGGATCGCCATAAGAAAGGATGCAAACAAAAAGGCGAAGCCTTACCCAAGCAAGGCTCCGCCTCCAGAAATTCGTTTAGCCAAAGGGCCTAGCTGTTGCAGGCCTCTTTCAATGCCTTGCCAGCCCGGAATTTCGGCACGCGGGAGGCCGGGATCTGCACCTCGGCGCCGGTGCGCGGGTTGCGGCCGGTGGAAGCCTTGCGGTGCGCGACCTGGAAATTGCCAAAGCCGACGATCCGCACGGTGTCTCCACCTTTCAGGGCTTTCTCGATGTTCTTGAACGTCGCGTCCACGGCCTTCTCGGCCGCATCCTTCGACAGATCAGATTCCTTCGCCACGTGGGCGACCAGCTCAGCTTTGTTCACGGGTCATCATCCTTTCGCTCGGGCCCCAATCGAGAGGGTGTTGCGCCCTCGAGGCCTTGGGTACGCTCCGATTCACAAACAAGTCGTGTATGACTGGCGCAAAAAACCCGGAAAATCAACAAAAATGGTCCGACTCTGTAGACAGAGCCGGACCACTGAATTGAGGCAAATCAACGGCGAAAATGGCGGCTTTTCGCCAATTCGCCAATTAATGCGCCGTGACGCCGGGAAGCGATTCGTCCTTGGGTGGAACGACCTGAGCCTGCTCCACGCCCTCCTCCTCCCAGACGATCGGCTGGGGAGGCCGGCTGAGGCCGATTTTCAGCACCTCATCCATGCGCGAGACAGGGCGGATATCCAGGGCGTTTTTCAGCTCGTCGGGTATCTCCGTAAGATCCTTGGCATTTTCGTCAGGGATGATCACCGTCTTGATGCCGGCGCGGAGCGCGGCAAGGAGCTTCTCCTTGAGCCCGCCGATCGGCAGCACGCGGCCTCTCAGCGTGATCTCGCCGGTCATGGCGACCTCGCGCTTCACCGGAATCCCGGTCATCAGCGAGATGATGGCGGTCACCATGGCGACGCCGGCCGACGGGCCGTCCTTGGGGGTTGCCCCCTCGGGCACGTGCACGTGGATGTCCCGCTTCTCAAATAAAGGCGGCTCGATGCCGAAATCGACGGCGCGCGAGCGCACATAGGCATTCGCGGCCTGGATCGATTCTTTCATGACATCGCGCAGATTGCCGGTCACGGTCATCTTGCCTTTGCCAGGCATCATCACGCCTTCGACGGTCAGCAGCTCGCCACCCACCTCGGTCCAGGCCAGCCCTGTGACCACGCCGACCTGATCTTCGAGCTCGGCCTCGCCGTAGCGATATTTCTGCACGCCGAGGTAATCCTCGAGGTTCTTGAGCGTGATCTTGATCGACTTCTTCTTGCTGGTCAGCAACTCCTTGACCGACTTCCGGGCAAGCTTGGCAATCTCGCGTTCGAGATTGCGGACGCCGGCTTCCCGCGTGTAACGGCGGATGACCTCTTTCAGCGCGTCGTCCTCCAGGCCCCACTCCTCGGCTTCAAGGCCGTGCGCCTTGGCCATGGCGGGGATCAGGTGGCGGCGTGCAATCTCCATCTTCTCGTCCTCGGTGTAGCCCGCAATACGGATGATCTCCATGCGGTCCATCAAGGCGGGAGGAATGTTCAACGTATTCGCCGTGGTGACGAACATCACGTTGGAGAGATCGTAGTCGACCTCAAGATAATGGTCGTTGAAGGTGTGGTTCTGCTCGGGGTCCAGCACCTCAAGCAGGGCCGAAGCCGGGTCGCCGCGGAAATCGGCGCCCATCTTGTCGACCTCGTCGAGCAGGAACAGCGGATTGATCTTCTTCGCCTTCCGCATCGACTGGATCACCTTGCCGGGCATCGAGCCGATATAGGTGCGGCGGTGGCCTCTGATCTCGGCCTCATCGCGCACGCCGCCAAGGCTCATGCGCACGAACTCGCGGCCCGTGGCGCGCGCCATGGACTTGCCGAGGGAGGTCTTGCCCACGCCAGGAGGACCGACCAGGCAGAGGATCGGGCCCTTCAGCATGTTGGTGCGGTTCTGCACCGCGAGATATTCGATGATGCGGTCCTTGACCTTCTCAAGCCCGTAATGATCCTCATCGAGGATCTTTTGCGCCTCGTCGAGGTCGCGCTTGATCTTGCCCTTGACTCCCCACGGGATCGTCAGCAGCCAGTCGAGATAGTTGCGCACGACGGTGGCCTCGGCTGACATCGGGCTCATCTGGCGAAGCTTCTTCAGCTCGCCGAGCGCCTTCTCGCGGGCCTCGCGTGACAGCTTGGTCTTCTCGATCTTCTGCTCGATCTCGGCCAGGTCGTCGCGGCCTTCCTCGCTGTCGCCGAGCTCCTTCTGGATCGCCTTCATCTGCTCGTTCAGGTAATACTCGCGCTGCGTCTTCTCCATCTGACGCTTGACGCGGCTCCTGATCTTGCGCTCGACCTGCAACACGGAGATCTCGCTCTCCATCAGGGTGAAGACGCGCTCAAGCCGCTCGGAGACGGAGGTGACCTCGAGGATCTGCTGCTTCTCGGCGATCTTGATGGCGAGATGCGAGGCGATGGTGTCGGCGAGCTTGGAATAGTCCTCGATCTGGCTCGCGGTGCCGAGCACCTCGGGCGAAATCTTCTTGTTGAGCTTCACATAGCTCTCGAACTGCGACACGACGGAGCGGGCAAGCGCCTCGATCTCGTCCTCGGCGCCGACGGTCTCGGCGACGCGCTCGACCTCGGCCTCGAAATAGTTCTCATTGCTGGTGTAGCGGCGGATGGCGGCGCGGCGCGTGCCCTCGACCAGCACCTTCACCGTGCCGTCGGGCAGCTTCAAGAGCTGCAGCACCGAGGCCAGCGTTCCCATCGTGTAGATGCCGTCGGTCGCCGGCTCGTCGTCGCTCGCGTTCTTCTGCGCCACGAGCAGGATCTGCTTGTCTGAGCGCATCACCTCTTCGAGCGCGGCGATCGACTTCTCGCGGCCGACGAAGAGTGGCACGATCATATAGGGGAAGACGACAATGTCGCGCAGCGGCAGGACCGGGTAGAGCTCCGGAGCGCCTTCTTTGGTGGCGGACGGCTTCGAATTCGGTCATGGCAGTTCCGTCGCTTTCTTGGTTAGGCGGGATCGCCTGAGGCGATCCGCCGCTGTGTTCGTCCCCTCCCTAAGGCCGGCTCGTTCCCGAAATATCACGGTAAACGAGGGTGCCGGCCCTGTGGCATTTAGCCTGCCAGCTAGCGTAGGTGGCGACCAGCGAAGTCGCCGTCAAGTGCCTGTTCCTTCAGGCGGAGCCGCGATTTTCCCACCCATTGTGAGTAGGATTCGCCTTACCCCGCAAGCAGGAATGATGCCAATCCCCGTCAGGCGCTCGTACCGAGCTCCTCGTGGCGGTCGGAGTAGATGCGCAAGGGCCGCGCCTTGCCTTCGACCACCTCCGAGCTGATCACGACCTCTTCCACGCCGCGGAGGCTCGGCAGCTCGAACATCGTGTCGAGCAGGATGCCTTCCATGATCGACCGCAAGCCCCGAGCGCCGGTCTTCCGTTCGATTGCCTTCTTCGAGATGGTGCGCAAGGAATCCTCAGCGAAGCTGAGCTGCACGTCCTCCATTTCGAACAGACGTTGATACTGCCTGACCAAGGCATTTTTGGGTTCGGTCAGGATGCGCATCAACGCCTCCTCGTCCAGATCGTCGAGGGTGGCGATCACGGGAACGCGGCCGATGAACTCCGGAATCAGGCCGAATTTCAACAGATCCTCTGGCTCGACCCCCTTCAGGATGTCGCCGGTGCGGCGATCATCGACCGATTCCACCTTGGCGCCGAAGCCGATTGAGGTCGACCGGCCGCGCGCGGAGATGATCTTCTCCAGGCCCGCGAACGCGCCGCCACAGACGAAGAGAATATTAGTTGTATCAACCTGAAGGAACTCCTGCTGCGGGTGTTTGCGGCCGCCTTGCGGAGGCACCGAAGCGACAGTTCCTTCCATGATCTTGAGCAGGGCCTGCTGCACGCCCTCACCCGACACGTCGCGGGTGATCGACGGATTGTCGGATTTCCGGCTAATTTTGTCGACCTCGTCGATATAGACGATGCCGCGCTGCGCGCGCTCGACATTATAGTCGGCGGCCTGGAGCAGCTTGAGGATGATGTTCTCGACGTCCTCGCCGACATAGCCCGCCTCGGTCAGCGTCGTGGCGTCGGCCATGGTGAACGGCACATCGAGGATGCGGGCGAGCGTCTGCGCCAGCAAGGTCTTGCCGCAGCCGGTTGGCCCGATCAGCAAGATGTTGGACTTGGCGAGCTCGACGTCGGAGTTCTTGCTCGAGTGATTGAGCCGCTTGTAGTGATTGTGCACGGCGACGGAGAGCACGCGCTTGGCGTAATCCTGGCCGATCACGTAGTCGTCCAGAACGGCGCAAATCTCCATGGGGGTGGGCACGCCATCGCGCGACTTCACCAGCGAGCTCTTGTTCTCCTCGCGGATGATGTCCATGCAAAGCTCGACGCATTCATCGCAGATGAACACCGTCGGCCCGGCAATGAGCTTGCGCACCTCGTGCTGGCTCTTGCCGCAGAAGGAGCAGTAGAGGGTGTTTTTGGAGTTGGTTCCGCTCACCTTGCTCATTCGTTCTTCCAGTCCAATCGTTATGCGGCGCAGGCCCAGTTTGGTCCTAGTGCCATTGTTTCGTCTTGCCGCCTCGCAAGTGTGAGCCCCCCTCCTCCTCCGGCGAAACTGCGCGAAGGGGCAATCTCAGCATGCTATGGCGGCACTGATCAAGGATTGATTAATCCCGGATCTCCCACGCGCGGGACACAACCCACACGATTTCGCATCTCATGCACGCTGCGTGCCTAGCTTGACGCCACCGCACTCGGGCGGAAATTTCGGCGGTTAGCCCTAACGGGAACCTGCTCGAACTTCGCTGCCGGCTTCAGCGCCTCTACGATACAGGCGCGAGCTTTTCCACTTTCTCTTCCAGCGGATGCCGCTTGGAAATCACTTCGTCGACGATTCCGAAGTTGCGTGCCTCGTCGGCGGTCAGGAAGTAGTCGCGATCGAGCGTCTTCTCGATCGTCGCGTAGTCCTGACCGGTGTGGCGCACATAGATCTCGTTCAGACGCCGCTTCATCTTGATGATGTCCTCGGCGTGGCGCTCGATATCGCTCGCCTGGCCCTGGAAGCCACCCGAGGGCTGGTGCAGCAGGATGCGGGCATTCGGCAGCGCGTAGCGCATGCCTTTCTCGCCGGCACAGAGCAGAAGCGAGCCCATCGAAGCCGCCTGGCCGATGCAGAGCGTGGCAACAGGAGGCCTGACGAACTGCATAGTGTCGTAGATCGCCATGCCGGAGGTGACGACGCCGCCAGGCGAGTTGATGTACATGGAGATCTCTTTCTTCGGGTTCTCGGCCTCCAGAAAGAGAAGCTGCGCGGTGATGAGCGAGGCCACGTGGTCTTCGATCGGGCCAGTGACGAAGACGATGCGTTCCTTCAGCAGGCGCGAATAGATGTCGTAGGCCCGCTCTCCCCGGTTGGTCTGCTCGACCACCATGGGCACCAGCGTATTCATGTAAAAGTCGGCCTGATCTCTCATCATTGTCCTAAGGCTGGAGTGTTTGCGGCCTCAATCGGCGCCCTCGCGAATCTGTTCGCTTCGTCTTGCTTCGTCCTACTACATATGGGGCCGCACGCCCAAACAAAAGAGGGGATGGTGAACGACCCCTCTCCCTTCACCCCTTTTTCTTGCCGCGCTTTTTCGGGGCGTGACTGTGGTCGTGATCGTGGTCATGCCCATGGTGATGGCTGTGGTCATGGTCGTGATCGTGGCCGTGGTGGTCGTGATCATGGTCATGATCGTGGTGATGATGATCGTGATCGGCGTCTGGATCGGCGTAGAGCTCCTCCGGCGTCACCTTGGTGTCCGTCACCTTGGCGAGCTCAAGCACGTAGTCGACCGTTTTGTCCTCGAAGATCGGTGCCCTGAGTTCGGCCAGGAGCTGAGGGTTGCTGCGGTAATAGTCGTAGACCTTGCGCTCTTGCCCGGGGAATTGCCTGACCCGCTCGAGCAGCGCGCGGCTCACCTCCTCGTCGCTGACGGTGATCTGGTTGCGCGAGCCGACCTCTGAGAGGATCAGCCCAAGCCTGACGCGGCGCGCGGCGATGTCGCGATATTCAGCCTTTGCCTTCTCCTCTGTCGTGCCTTCGTCCTCGAAGCTCCGCTTGGAGCGCTCGAGGTCGGCGGTGACTTGCTGCCAGATGGCCTGGAACTCGTTGTCGACCAGGGTCGGCGGGAGTTCGAAATCGTGGCCCTTGTTGAGGGCATCGAGCAGAGCGCGCTTGACCTTGAGCCGCGAGGCGCCTGCCCGGTCCTGCTCGAGCCGCTGCTTCACCGTCTCGCGGAGCTTCTCGACCGATTCGACGCCAAGCCCCTTGGCAAACTCCTCGTCGAGCGGCGGCGTCTCGGGCGCCCCGACTTCCTTGACCTTCACGGCGAAGCGCGCCGTCTTGCCGGCGAGGCTCGCCTCTGGGTAGCTCTCGGGGAAGGTCGCTTCCACCTCGCGCGCTTCGCCCGCGCGCGCGCCGGTCAGCCCTTCCTCGAAGCCTGGGATGAAATTGCCGCTGCCGAGCACGATTGGCGCATCCTCGGTCGAGCCGCCCTCGAAGGGGGTGCCGTCGATCGAGCCGACGAAATCGATCACCAGGCGATCGCCGGTCTCTGCGGCGCCGTCTTTCGGCTTGTAGCGCTGATTGGCAGCGCGGATGCGGTCAATCGACTGGTCGATGTCGGCGTCCGTGACCGCGGCGACCGGCTTCTCTATTGATAGCTTCTTGAAGTCCATCAGCTCGAACTTGGGGAGCACCTCGAAGGAGAGCGTGTAGGCAAGGTCGCTCGTGCCGGCGAAAATCCTGTCGATCTCCGCCTCATCCTCCGGCAGTGCGACGGTCGGCTGAAAGGCCGGGCGCTCCTCGCGCTGCGATAGGGCATCGCGGCTCGTTTCGGCGACAGCCTGCTGCACCACTTCGGCCATCACCGAGCGGCCATAGACTTTGCGCAAGTGCTCCTTCGGCACGTGGCCCGGCCGGAAGCCTTTTAGGCGTGCTTTGCCCTTGATCTCGTCAAGCCGGGCCGAGAGGCGCTTCTCCAGCTCGTCGGCGCCGATCACCACCTTCAATTGGCGGCGCAAACCTTCCGCATTCGTCTCGGTGACGTTCATTCTGTCCTCAATCTGCTTCCGTCATGTCCGCTGGGGCGACCCACGCGGAATTCGGCGTCCTTCACGCAATCCTGCTTGGTGCGGGCGGAGGGAGTTGAACCCCCACGGCCGAAGCCACCAGAACCTAAATCTGGCGTGTCTACCAGTTCCACCACGCCCGCTTTAAGAGGTCGCGTCCCGCTTCGACCCGGCGGTCTATAGCATGGCGGATTCCTCGGCTGCTAGCCTAGCAGGCCCGCTTGGGCAACCCCTTACGTCGCTTGCCGCCTCTCGTCTATGATGCGGCTCCCTCATTCATGTCGCCCTTCGGCCCCCTGCAAATCCAAGGGATGGCTCACGCAGCCAAGCAAGAGCACGCGATGCCCGCTCAATTCTCGGTCTTGCGCCTGTTTGCCATTCTTGCCGTTTTCATTCCGGCCACTCTCGCCAGCGCGGCCGAGCCTGAGGATTCCGACCAAGTCGGCCTCGTGAACAAGGTCGAGAACCAGGCGCAACTGATCTCGGTCGCTGGCGCCACGACGGCGGTGGTCGGCACGGCCGTGCATATGAAGGACGAGCTTCGCACCGGGGCCGGCGCGCGGCTGAAAGTCATTTTCCGCGACGACACCGTGCTCACGCTCGGCGAGCATGCCAGCGTGAGGATCGATCGCTATGTCTACGACCCCGATCAGGGTGTGGGCGAGACCGTGCTGCAAGCGACCAAGGGCGCGTTTCGCTTCGCCACGGGTAAGATCAAGGAGCTCAAGGACAAGAAGATTGCGGTGTCGACGCCTGTGGCCGATATCGGCGTGCGCGGCACCGAGTTCTGGGGCGGCCCGATCAACGCGAAATACGGCGTGCTGCTGCTCGAAGGCGAGGTGACCGTCTCGAACCAGGCGGGAACCGTGACCTTGGCCGGCTCCGGACAGGGGACCGACATCCCCTCACCGCTCGATGCGCCGGGTGCGCCGTCGGCCTGGCCGGCCGAGAAGGTCGCGCGCGCCATCGAGAGCGTCGCGCTGCACTAGGGAGCAATAGGAAAAGGCGTGGGCTCATGAAACGACTCGGACTGATCTTGGCGCTTCTCATCATCGCCGCGGGCGCCTGGGTCGACTGGAGCTATCGGGCAGCCCGCACGGGGATCGCCGAGATCGGCGCGCGCCTCCCTTCCGAGGAGGCTCTCAATGCGATGCCGCTCGATCAGACGGTGGAGACGCTCAAGCAGGCCACGGCGGATTGCCGAAGGGTCGAGAGCTTCAAGTGGAATCCGCTGACGCGGCTGCTGAAAGGCGACGAGATCAAATCGCTCACCGAGCATTGCGAGCTGATCGAGGGGCGCCAGGAGTCGCTGCAAGGGCCTTAGGACTGGAATTGTCTTACCGTTCGGTTGCCTTCCTTGAAATTTCCGCGTCTTGCTTGCATCCCTCCCGCTGATTAGTTTGCCGTCAAAGACTGAAAAGACCAAAAGGCCCCCACGTGCCCATCCGCAACGGCATCATCGAGGCGATCGGCAATACCCCGCTGATCAAGCTCAAGCGCGCGTCGGAGGAGACGGGCTGCACCATTCTCGGCAAGGCCGAGTTCATGAATCCCGGTCAGTCGGTGAAGGATCGCGCCGCGCTGTTCATCATTCGCGATGCGCTGAACTCGGGGCGCCTCCAGCCTGGTGGCACCGTGGTCGAAGGCACGGCCGGCAACACCGGGATCGGGCTCGCGCTGGTCGGCAACGCGCTAGGCTTAAAGACCGTCATCGTTATCCCCGAGACGCAGTCCGACGAAAAGAAGGACATGCTGCGATTAGCCGGCGCGCGGCTCATCGAGGTCCCCGCCGTCCCCTACAAGGACCCGAACAATTACGTGAAATATTCCGGACGGCTCGCCGAGGAGCTTGCCGCCACCGAGCCGAACGGCGCGATCTGGGCCAATCAGTTCGACAACGTCGCCAACCGCCAAGGCCATATCGAAACGACTGCGCAGGAGATTTGGAAGGAGCTGGGCGGCAAGGTCGACGGCTTCATCTGTGCGGTCGGCACCGGCGGCACGCTTGCCGGCGTCTCCATGGGTCTCAAGGAGCACAACAAAGACGTCGTGATCGGCCTGGCCGACCCGATGGGCGCTGCGCTTTACAATTACTACAAGCACGGCGTGCTGAAGGCGGAGGGCAGCTCCATCACCGAGGGCATCGGTCAGGGCCGCATCACCGCCAATCTGGAGGGGGCCAAGATCGACGAGGCCTACCAGACCCAGGACGCCGAAGCGCTGCCGATCATTTTCGACCTTTTGAGTGAGGAAGGGCTCTGCCTCGGTGGCTCCAGCGGGATCAATGTCGCGGGCGCGATCCGCCTTGCCCGCGATTTGGGCCCGGGCCATACCATCGTCACGGTGCTTTGCGATTACGGCACCCGCTACCAAAGCCGGCTGTTCAACCCCAAATTCCTGCGTGAGAAGGGGTTGCCGGTCCCAGCCTGGCTCGACCAGGGGCAGGCTGCCGCGCCTCGCGTATTCGTCTAATTGGATTGGAGACCCGCTTTGTTGCAGACGAAGACTTGGCTGACTGAGACCGACGAGCTTGCCCGCGAGCTCGATGCGCCCGACCTCGTCATCATCGATGCCTCCTGGCATATGCCGGCGGAAAACCGGAACGCGTATGAGGAATATCTCGCCGAGCATATTCCCGGCGCGATCTTCTTCGACATCGACGAGATCGCCGATACCAAGAGCGGCCTCCCGCATATGCTGCCGCCGCCTGAGAAATTCTCCTCGCGCATGCGGAGCATGGGGATCGGCGACGGCTCGCGCATTGTGGTCTACGATTCGGCCGGACTGTTCAGCGCCGCGCGTGTGTGGTGGACGTTCCGCGTCATGGGCGTCGACGACGTAAGCGTGCTGAACGGCGGCTTGCCGAAATGGAAGCGCGAGGGCCGGCCGCTCGAGAGCGGCCCGCCCAGAAACCGCACCGCGCGCCACTTCACGGCGCGGCGCAATCTCGATCTTGTGCGCGACGTCTCCGACATCAAGGCGCTGCTGAAGGACCGATCGGCAGAGATCGTCGACGCGCGCGCGGCCGATCGGTTCGCCGGCAAGGCGCCTGAGCCGCGTCCGGGGCTTCGCTCAGGCCATATTCCGGGATCGCACAATCTCCCTTACGCCAAGCTGCTCAATAAGGACGGCACGTTCAAGACGGGGCCCGAGATCGAAAGGCTCTTCGAGGAAGCGGGCGTCGATCTTACGAAGCCCGTGGTGGCGAGCTGCGGCTCAGGCATCACGGCGAGCGTGCTTGCGCTCGGGCTTGCCGAGATCGGGCATCGCAGGGCGGCTGTCTATGACGGCTCCTGGTCGGAATGGGGCGCCGATCAAAACCTTCCCATCGAGACGGGCTGAGGGACTCGCTCATGCGGGTCCCCCTCACCTGACCGAGGCTAGATGAGCAAACGCACCGGGAAAGAGAAGGATTTGACCCGGCTCGCCCATGCCGGACGCGAACCCGCGCGCCAGCATGGCTTCGTCAATACGCCGATCTATCGCGGCTCGACCGTGATCTTTCCGACCGTCGCGGCGCTTGAGGCCAACGATCAGGCCTTCACCTACGGGCGCTTAGGTACGCCCACGGTCCGGGCGCTCGAAGAAGCGATCGCCGAACTTGAAGGCGGCCACCGCACGCTGCTCACGCCGTCTGGCCTTTCGGCCATCGCCACCTCGCTTCTCGCTTTCCTTGCCGCGGGCGACGAGCTGCTCATCGTGGACAGCGTCTATCGTCCGGCGCGGCGATTTTGCGACAACGTGCTGAAGCGGCTCGGCGTCACGATCACCTATTACGACCCCCGCATCGGTGCCGACATCGCACGACTCATCACCAAGAAAACGAAGGTCGTTTTCACCGAATCTCCCGGCTCGCAGACTTTCGAAGTGCAAGACATCCCGGCCATCGCCGAGGCCGCGCACGCTGCCGGCGCGGTGGTCATTCTCGACAATACTTGGGCGACGCCGCTCTATTTCAAGCCGTTCGCCCATGGTGCCGACGTGTCCATTCAGGCGGCGACGAAATATATCGGTGGCCATGCCGACATCATGCTTGGCTCCATCACCATGAACGAGAAGACCTTGGGAGTGGTCGCCAAGACGCATGAGGATCTCGGTCTCTGCGTCGGGCCTGAGGACGTCTATCTCGGCTTGCGGGGTTTGCGCAGCCTCGGCGTGAGGCTGGCGCGGCATCAGCAATCGGCGCTTGAGATTGCGCGTTGGCTGGCGGAACGGCCGGAGGTCGCGCGGGTGATCCATCCAGGGCTTCCATCAGATCCCGGACACACGCTCTGGAAGCGCGACTTCACCGGCTCTTCGGGGTTGTTCTCGATCGTGCTGAAACCCGTCCCCCACGAACGGCTCGCCGCCATGCTCGACGGTCTCAGCCTGTTCGGCATGGGCTATTCCTGGGGCGGCTTCGAGAGCCTGATCCTTCCGTTCGACCCGAGAGCCTATCGCTCTGCGACACGGTGGCAGGCTGAAGGCCCTGCGCTGCGTCTCCATATCGGGCTCGAGGACGTCGATGATCTGAAGGCCGATCTCGACGCCGGGTTTGCGCGGCTCACCGCGCGAGGCTAGTCGCTCGAGCGAGAAAGAGGACCTGGCCATGGATTTCAAACTCCGCGGCAAGCGCGCGCTTGTCACCGGCTCAACGCCAGGGCATCGGCTTCGCCATTGCTCAATGCCTGGCGCGCGAAGGCGCCGCGGTGGTGGTCAACGGGCGCGGCGAGGCCAAGGTCAACGACGCGGTGAAGCGCCTCGTGGGCGAGACGAAAGCATCAGTGACCGGCATCGCCGGCGATGTCGGCAGCGCCGTCGAGGTTAATCGCCTGGTTGCCGCGCTCGGGCCGGTCGATATTCTCATCAACAATGCCGGCATCTTCGAGCCGAAGCCGTTCCTCGACATTCCCGACAGCGACTGGCTCCGCTATTTCGAGGTCAATGTCATGAGCGGCGTGCGCCTTTCGCGCGCGCTGCTGCCGTCACATGTTGAAGCAGAACTGGGGCCGCATCATTTTCATCTCGTCGGAGTTCGGGGCTGAACATCCCGGCGGAGATGGTGCAATACGGCATGACCAAGACGGCGCAGCTCGCAGTCTCGCGCGGCATTGCCGAAACCATTCCCGGGACCGGCGTGACGGTCAACGCGGTGTTGCCCGGGCCGACGCTGACGGAAGGCGTGAGTGCGTTTCTGGAGATCTTGGCCAAGGATCGCGGCATCAGCGTGGATGAGATGGCCATCGAGCTGATCAAGACGCTGCGTCCCACCTCGCTGATCAAGCGTTGGGCGACGCCCGAAGAGGTGGCAAATCCGGTCGTCTATCTCTGCAGCGAGGCGGCGTCGGCAACCACAGGCGCCGCAATCCGCGTGGACGGCGGGGTGGTGCGCAGCATCGTCTAGCGCGGACGGGCGATGCGCTTACCGCCTGCGTGCAGTTGCTAGTTCAGCGTGTAGGCGACGAGCGAGTTGCTCAGCATGATCGGGATCAGCACGAGCTTCTTGTCGGGGAAATAGACGAAGTCGGCGCTGCCCTTGCCGAGCTTGAGGAGGCGATCGAACTTGCCCTTCGCGTCGATGCGGTAGAGCCCGCCGGCCGCCCAATCCGTCACCAGATACGAGCCCGGTGCTAGCGCCTGAAGGCCGTCGAGATTGCCGAGTTTGTCGTTGTTGCCGACCGTGCTTACCGCCTGCTTCTCGATGTCGACGGCGAGAAGACCGCCAAGCTCTTGCTTCTGCCCCTCGCCTGGCAATTTGCCGAAGGACGCGACGATCAGCTTCCCGTCCTGGACGAGAAGACCGTTCGGCCCGTTCAACACATCATTGGCGAACCACGGCTCGAAGTTTCCGTCCTTCAGCCGCCAGATCGTATTCATCGGCGTGTCGGAGACGTAGACCGTTCCGTCCTCGCCGACCGCGACGTCGTTCAAGAAGATCGCCCCCTTCGCCGGATAGCGTTTGACGATCTCGCCCGAGGCCACGTTGATCTCGATCAGCTCGTCGACATCGGCCACATAGAGCGTGCGGTCGTGCAGCGCCATTCCGGTCGGGCCATTGAGTCCCTTGACCCATGTCTTCGTGCTGATCGTGCCGTCGGGCTTGAGCTTGGCGATGTAGCCGTTGCCGTCCTTCTGCATGACGGCGCCGACGATATTGCTGACATAGATCGCGCCGGTGGCCGGATCCTGGACGACCGATTCCGGTTGCTCCAGTCCCTTCACCTCGAACAGCAGCTTGGGATCGGCGGCGGCCGCGTCGCATAGAACGAGCGTGAGAAGGAGCCCAACGACAAAGCGCATGACATTCCCTCGACGGTCAGACGGGCGCAGCCAAGGCGGCCGAAGTGAAGTGGCGGTCCCGGAAGGATTTCGAACCTTCAACCCTCTGCTTAGAAGGCAGATGCTCTATCCCTTGAGCTACGGGACCCCGGTAACGCTTGAGACTATAGCCCGAAAACGATGACCGTCAGTGCGTCCAGCGGTCCAGCCGGCCGAACTTGAAGTTTTCGGCGTAGGACTTCGGTCTCAGCGCCGTCTTTTGCGGCTCCTCCAGCCTGAAGGCAATGCCCTGGCGCGTGGCGAACGCCACCGCCTCCTCCTTGGTGGCGAAGCTCATGCGCACTTGGGGCTTGGTCTCGGTCGAGCTGGTCCAGCCCATCAACGGCTCGATCAGCTTCGGCTTCTCCGGCTCGTATTCCAGGACCCACTCGCGCGTGCCCGCCATGCCCTGCTGCATCGCGGTCTTGGCAGGCTGATAGATGCGAGCGGCCATGCGGCTCCTCATTCCTTCAAGCGAGCGATGGTCGGGGCAGCAAGATTTGAACTTGCGACCCCCTGCTCCCAAAGCAGGTGCGCTACCAGACTGCGCTATGCCCCGATCAAATCGCTGGCAGATACATAATTGGCGGGCGCGGCTTAAGCTAGTCTCAATAGGCCAGGCCAAGGTCCCGAACGCGTCGCCAAAGAAGAAGCGGTGGCCGGCCTCAGCGCTCACTTATTAACCAGGCCTGGATAGAGCACCTTGTCACCGCGCTTGAGCCCGATCTTAGCCGCCTCTCCCCCATTCAGCTCGAGCACGCCGACGACAGGCCCCTCTGACGGGATCAGTGACGTGGAGAAGGGCTCGGCATTCTGCTCGATGCGATGCACTTTGCCGTCGGCGGAGATGAACACCATGTCGAGCGGGATCAGCGTGTTCTTCATCCACATGGCTGCCGGCTGCGCCTGGTCGTAGAGAAAGAGCATGCCGGCATTCTCCGGCAGCGAGCGGCGGAACATGAGGCCGAGCGCGCGCTCCCGATCGGTGGTCGCCACTTCGATGTTGAAGCTGTGGTCGCCGCTATCGGTCTTGAGCACGAGCGTGCCGGTGCCGGCGGCGAAGCCGCTCGCTTGCGCGAGGATGCCGAGCGCAAACAAAGACAGCGCCGCCGAGCGGGCCAGCCGGTCAAGCGTCCGCAATGTCAGTGGGAGGACGGTCCTTGCGAGCCGTCCGGCTTGAGCTCCGCCGCCATCAACCCCTTCGGTCCGCGGCCATAGCGAACCAGCACGGATTGGCCGGGTCGCAACTCCGTGAAGCCGCAGCGCCTGAGCGTCTCCATATGCACGAAGATGTCCAGAGTCTGCCCGCCGCGGGTCACAAAACCGAAGCCGCGCAGGCGATTGAACCATTTGACCGTGGCCCGCTCCCAGTCGCTCTCCGGGATGACCACGACGTGAGTTCGCTGCGGCAATTGCGACGGATGCACCGCCGTCGAATTGTCCATCGCGCGGATGCGGAAGGCCTGCAGGCCCTTCGGCCGGCGCAGCACCTCGCAGAC
The DNA here is from genome assembly GCA_963710245.1 of uncultured Alphaproteobacteria bacterium. Taxonomy (GTDB): domain Bacteria; phylum Pseudomonadota; class Alphaproteobacteria; order Rhizobiales; family Methyloligellaceae; genus Methyloceanibacter. Next base: position 23,737 of record CAVPZK010000024.1, on the reverse strand, counting down.
CACGCGCGCTCCCTCGTAGGCTGTCTGGAATCCGTCGCGGCGCAGGCACGTCACGTGCAGGAGAACGTCGGGAAGGTCCTCGTCCGGAACGATAAATCCATAACCCTTTGACGCATCGAACCACTTGATCGATCCTGACACTTCGAAGACATCAACTGTGACTTCCTCGTCGCGTTGGGTATGGCCCTCTAAATGTGGCGGTTCTTTCGCCCCCATGCCGCATTCCCCCGCATATAACTTCTGACGCAGCCGAGACACGCCCCATACACGAATTGGCCGGAAACACTCGTTTGCGAAGATAGCATCGCCGCCTATGGAGGCCACGGGAATTTTCCGCGCGGTTCCGCCTTCTCCACAATGCCCCCGCCGAGTTCGTGAATACTGGTCGGCCGTACGCGCAAGCATCTGATTGGTAAGCGAATCTCGCGTAATTGCCCGAAAGGATGCGGCAGGCGGAACGAATCGGAAGAATCTGGCCTCCCGACGGCGCAAACATTTCTGGCGTCGAGAGAAATTTCACTTTTGCCGCCGCGGAACAGCAGGGTGTGGGCCTTGTGCAACAATCGCCACGCAATCTGCATGTTCCTTCGGCAAAAAATGACAGCAGCGTGGTCCGCTTGCCACACATGCGCGCCGCGGGCTAATTGGGTTCGCTTCCGCGCGAGCAACGGGGAAAGGAGACGAAGCGATGAAATATCTGCACACGATGGTGCGCGTCAGCGATCTCGATAAGTCGCTCGACTTCTACTGCAACAAGCTCGGCATGAAGGAAGTGCGCCGCCTGGAGAGCCCGCAAGGCCGCTTCACGCTGGTTTATCTCGCGGCTCCGGGCGACGAAGACGCGCAGGTCGAGCTCACTTACAACTGGGACCCCGAGGATTATGGCGAGGGGCGCAATTTTGGGCATATCGCCTATGAGGTCGACGACATCTATGCGACCTGCGAGAAGCTGATGAAGAATGGCGTGACCATCAATCGCCCGCCGCGAGACGGCTACATGGCGTTCATCCGCTCGCCCGACAATATCTCGATCGAGTTTCTGCAAAAGGGGCAGCCCAAGCCCAAGCAGGAGCCGTGGGCCTCGATGCCGAACATGGGCAAGTGGTAGGGGATCAGCTCGAACTGGCGCCCCCTAGGGGGATCGAACCCCTGTTTTCAGGTTGAAAACCCGTTCAGTCCGTTCACTGACGTTCGCTTGATCACAAAAACGATTTTGTGGCGGATGTAGCGGCTACCGGCCTCCCGAGCGACATCTTCATCAAACGTCCGCAGCCCTTCCAAAGCCATCCGCGCAGTTGCACCAGTTTTCAGCAGGCGATGGGGATCCGTTTGAGGGGATGAAAAACGCGGCACTCATCCCGGACCTTCCAGATTCCCTTGATCGGAAAGCCAGGGGCGCTGCCTAGCCGAAGGGGGCGAGAATGACAATAGGTTCCAACGGGACTCCAAGTGAAAAAAATGCGCGGGTGGTTGTAGCGAGGAGTCCCGCTCAGCAGGAAGGCAAGTTGAAACTCATTGCAGGCTCTGCCTCTGACGATTGGAACAACGTGCTTGCCAATCCGCTATTGGCACGGAGCGGACATTCGCGTTCGTCGCGACCAAGTCAGCATTTGACCCAGAGCGGAAGTGTCAAAGCGTTGCCAAACCCCGAGCGCAAGCGTGATCAGCTTCGATCGGTGGATGCGCGCGTTTGGGAGAACAGGAGCACGACGTAGAACAACCAGCTTCCCAAAGCCGACACAGCCGCCGCTACGTATGTCCAAGCCGCAGCTCCGAGCACATTCTGGACACCAGCTATTTGCTCATCCCCACGAATGATGCCCTGGCTAACGAGTAACTGTTCGGCCCTCGAACTGGCATTCAACTCAACCGGCAAAGTGAGGAACGCAAAGAGGGACGACGAGCCGAACAGAATCACCCCAGCCCACGTCAGAGATTGCATCTGCAGCATCAACCCGGCGACGAACAGCCACGGAGCAATTCTTGAAGCTAGCTGCACGACCGGCACGATGTACGTTCGCGCCTCCATCGGCAGGTAATCCTCCGCATCCTGAACGGCATGCCCCGCTTCATGAGCAGCAATTCCCGCTGCCGCTACACTCGGTGTGAAATAGACGTCCTGGCTCAAGCGCAAGATTTTGGAACGAGGATCATAATGATCAGTCAGCATTCCGGGAGTGGCTTCGATCCTCACGTCTCGTAGGCCCCGGGAGTTCAGCAACCTGCGCGCAACCTCAGCGCCCGTGATTCCATCCTTCGTACCGATCTGGGAGTATTTCGCGACATTGGCCTTAATACGCCACTGCGCATAGGTCCCCAAGAGGAGGCCTGGAAGGACAAGCAGCCAAAACAGAGGATCTTCGAGCATTTCGCCATTCTCGCTTGGTCCACCCTGTTGCCCACTCGCCTTAATGTCAAACGAGGAAGGGCGAGATCCCGTCAATCATTGTCCTGCCTGGACTGATCAGGCACCGCCCCCACGCCACTGATTTGGTATAGTGAGCTCGTAGCGAGTAGGAGGTAGCCATGGCGAACAAGCAGAACTTTAAGCCAGACGAGTGGACTAAGATCTTGGAGAGCACGATGTTAGCGGGTATGGCGGTCTCTGCCGCAGAACCAAGCGGCCTATGGGGCGCGCTTAAAGAGGCTTTTGCGAGCAGCTCAGCGTTGGCTGCAGCGAAGTCGGACGTCGGATCTAACGAACTCATCAAGGCCGTCGTCGCGGATTTCGAGACGAAGGAAGGGCGCTCCGCTGTTCAGGAAGCGCTGCGTCAGCATCTCGCCGGAGCCAAGCCTGCCGACGCTGTTCAGCGTTCGCTCGCTAATTTGCGAGAGGTGTCAACCATCCTCAATTCGAAGGCGCCGCAAGACGCGGCCGGGTTCAAAGCTTGGTTGCAGGCCATCAGCAAGAACGTGGCAGAGGCCTCTTCGGAGGGCGGTTTCCTCGGCATCGGAGGCGTCCAAGTCAGCGATACTGAAAAAGCCACGCTCGCTGACATATCAAAGGCGCTTGGAACGAGGGCCTAAGTCCGGTCTTGTCGCTTCACACGCCATCTGGGGGAGCCCAGCGACTTGTTGGGCTCTCCCAGAGGCAGCGCTGGCCTAACGGAGGAGGCGCCTTGCAAAGACCGACGGAGAAAGAGACGAACTTCTCGCCAGGATTTCTGCGCTCGAGCATCTTGCTCGAGATAAGCTATGCGACGTGGATGGCGCAAATGAGCACTGTCGAAATCGCGGAATTTGGTCGGCAGTTTGAGCAACGTCTGCGCACGACCTGGCCCTTGGCCGTCGAGGTCTTTGGCCACCGCTCGGAATTAAGCCCCGAGGTATTACGAGAGGAGCAAGCAATCTCAGCTCGCTTTTGGAAAAAGGCTCAAGAGAAAGATCGCGACATTCGACCGGCCCGCAAAAACTGCATAGAAATGGCTGGCGCGTCGCCTCAGGCGAGTGTCGTGACTGGAAAATGTAATGAACTCAGACTCAAACCCCGGCCGCAGTACTCTCAAGACGGTGCACATTGCGGGGTCGCGCATAAACTGCCCGTGCCACGTCTGCGCTATCTTCAACTCTGATGATGAGGAATATGCGGTCCTCGTGCCCTTCATGCGAGAACTGCTTTCTCCAGCGATCGAGGAGGTACATCTTGCCCTCCGGATCGATGCCAACCACGAAGTGAACTGTAAAATCTCCCCCATCTGCGGTCACCGCGTAGTCGCTACCGCCTTAGATGCGTAGGGTCTCTTTGGGCGGAGTCACCTCGTAAGGTTTCCGCCAAGCGGCTTTGAAGTAGTCCCCTCCCTCGGGTACGGGACGTTGCTGATAGAGGGGCAGACCATATCATCGGACTGGTTTTACGCTGCCGAGCTCGTAGGAAGGCGCCGTAGTTGTAGTCATTAGGATCGTCCCACAAGAACTCACCCGGCTTGCGACCTAGCGGATCCCTCCTGCTATTGCAGTAATGGAGATCACGCGGCCTTTGATGTCCTTACGCTCGATTTGCTCCAGCACGCGTCCGGCAACGTCTTCCTCATGCCAGCGCGTGTTCATGAGGATACGCTTCGCCGGACCGTCTCGCGTAACCGAGCGGTTAGAGGAGAACTCGCGAAATGAGAAATCTGATTAAACGCTTTATCACGAACTCGGGTGCGACGGCCATTGAGTACGGTCTGATCGCTGCCGGCATCGCCGTTGCTATTATCGCCGGCGTGAATGCGGTCGGCACCGATCTGTCCGGCGTGTTCGGCAGAATTTCCGCCAAGCTCACCGCAGCCGGCAACTAGTACCTGAAGCAAGGGGCGTCGGCCCGAAGCCGACGCCCCTAGGTTCGCATCACCCTCCAGTTATGACTTTGAGTTCGTATACGAGCGTGGAGACAACCTTACGCAACTCGGCCGCGTCCTTCGCTGCGCCAAATACCGCGATTTTCAATACTGCGATATTGGACAATTGCTGGACAAAAGAGGGAAAGCTAAGAAATCGTGGCGCCCCCTAGGGGGATCGAACCCCTGTTTTCAGGTTGAAAACCTGACGTCCTGACCATTAGACGAAGGGGGCGGCGCGCAAGAACCTCGCATATAGAAAGGTTTGTCGCCGCCCGCAAGAACGCGGGCTATGACCCGCCCGCGACCCTCGGGTCGGCGGCGTCCTCGAGCATCAGTTCTACGCTTTCCCTGCCTTGCCAGCTCGTGCGGCGAAGATGACCCGCGACGTGAAGCGGCAGCCCCTCGCTGTTCAGCAGGAGCGCACCAAGCGGCGTGTCGGCCACGCGGAACGCGCAAGCCTCGATGCGCGCGCCGTCTGAGGCGTGCAACGTGCAGCGGATATGCACGTCCTTCATGAGGCGGACGCGTCGCAAGCGGTGCGCCGGGAAGACGAAGCGCGGCTCGGGATGACCCGGTCCGTAGGGGCCGGCGCGGTCGAGCAGCTCCATGAGGTCGTGATTGGCGCCGCCGGCCGAGAGCGCCCCGTCAATGGCGAGATGGCGGAGCGATGCGGCTTGCGCCACGGGGCTGGCGAGATGACCCAACAGGAATTGCTTGAGAGCGTCCTCTCTGCGCCGCTCCAGCTTGAATCCCGCCGCCATGGCGTGCCCGCCGCCTTTGATCAGGAGACCCTCGTGCACGGCAGCTCGAACCACCGCGCCGATATCGACAGAGGCGATCGAGCGCGCCGAGCCAGTGGCGAAACCGTCAGGCTCGAGCGTGGAAACAAAGGTCGGCAAGCGGAAGCGCTCGGCGATACGTCCGGCGACGAGGCCGAGCAGGCCCTTATGCCAGCCCTCCGCGGCGAGGAAGAGGAGCGGGCTGGCGGGGTCTGCGAGAAGCGAGGCCTCGGCGGAGGCGAAGGCCTCGGCGAGCATGCGCTCCTCGATGGCTCTCCGCTCGGCATTCAGCGTTTCGAGCTTGGCGGCGATGGCGCGCGCTTCAATCTCATCGTCGGTGGCCAGCAGCCTCGCGCCGAGGCTCGACGCCCCGACCCTGCCGCCCGCATTGATGCGGGGACCCAAGATGAAGCCGAGCGTGTAGCAGGTCGGCGCCTCATCGATGCGCGCGGCGTCGGCGAGCGCGCGCAAACCTTGATTGTTCCGGAGCCGCAGGACCTTGAGGCCCTTGGTCACGAAGGCGCGGTTCACCTCTCTGAGCGGCACCACATCGCAGACCGTGGCGAGCGCCACGAGGTCGAGCAGGCCAAGCAGATCGGGCTCGGGTCGATCGCGATAGAAACCATCGCGGCGGAGCGTGCGCGTGGCCGCGACCAGGAACAGGAATACGACACCGGCAGCGGCGAGATGCCCCTGGCCTGAGAGATCGTCCTGGCGGTTTGGATTGAGCACCGCGAGCGCGGGCGGCAGCGCCTCGTCGGCCTGGTGGTGGTCGATGACAATCACTTCCGCGCCGGCGGCGTTGGCCGCAGCGATGGCGGTCTCTGCGGTGGTGCCGCAGTCGACGGTGAAGATGAGGCGCGCGCCATCTTTGACAAGTCCGGCAAGTGCCTCCGCGCTGGGGCCGTAGCCTTCCGTCAGCCGATCGGGAATATAGGTGGCGGGCGTTTGCCCATGCGCACGAAGAAAGCGCTCGACCAGAGCGACCGAAGCCGCACCGTCGACATCATAGTCGCCGAACACGGCGATCGGCTCCCCTGCCCTGATGGCGGCTGCAAAGCGCTCTGCCGCCTTCTCCATGTCCTGCAAGCGTGCTGGATCCGGCAGCAGCGTCTTGAGCGAGGGATCGAGAAAGCGGGAGACCGTCTGCGGATCGGCGCCGCGCGCGGCCAACACACGGCCGAGCAGCTCCGGCAGGCCGAGCGCCTGGGCGATGGAGGCGGCGATATGCGCGCGGCCGGGATCCAGCCGCTCGGCCCAACGGAAACCGCGCGACGAGTGTTCCACGCCGAGTAGCGCAGGGAAAGCCTCGCTTTCCGCCGGTTTGAGTTTCAGGGCTGCCATCACACCATGCTCGCTCCAAAACAGCGAGTGTAAGGTGATTTCGCGGCGTCTCCCCGCAAGGGGTCAGTCGAACTTGCTGATGTCCGGATGCTCGGTTTTGATCCAGCGCACCGTGCGGGTCGAGGCGCGCATCACCAGCGTATGGGTGAACACGCCTTCGCGGGTGAAGCGCACGCCTTCCAGCAGCGAGCCGTCGGTGATGCCGGTGGCGGCGAAGGAGAGATCGCCAGTCACCATGTCGCGCATGGTGTATTTGCGGGCGAGGTCATGAATGCCTGCGGCGCGCGCGCGCGCGCGATGCTGGTCGTTGGCGATGACGAGGCGTCCCTGCATCTGCCCGCCGATGCAGGCAAGAGCTGCCGCGGCGAGCACGCCTTCCTGCGCACCGCCAATGCCCATGTAGATGTCGATGCCGGTTTCGAGCGGCTCGGTCACATGGATCACGCCGGCAATATCGCCGTCGCCGATCAGCTTGAGCGAGGCGCCCGAAGCACGCACCTCCTCGATGAGCTTTGCATGACGCGGGCGGTCGAGGATGCAGACGGTGATCTCGCTCAAGGGCACGCCCTTGGCCGCGGCGAGCGCCTTCAGGTTGTCGGTCGGTGAGGCGTCGAGATCGACCAGCCCCTCGGGAAAGCCAGGCCCGATGGCGATCTTATCCATATACATGGTCGGCACTTTGAGGAGGCTACCGCGCTCGGCGACGGCCAGCACTGAAAGCGCATTGGGGAGCGCCTTGGCGCAGAGCGTGGAGCCTTCCACCGGATCGACGGCAAGATCGACCTTGAGCGGATTGGGCCCGCCGGCGCCGACCGTCTCGCCGATATAGAGTAGCGGGGTCTCGTTTTCCTCGCCCTCGCCCACCACCACGACGCCCTCGATGGGCAGGCGGGCAAGCTCGCGATACATGGCGGTCGCGGCAGCCTCGTCGGCGGCAGCCTCGTTGCCGCGGCCCCGCCACAGGGCGGCTGCCACTGCGGTCGCCTCGGTGACGCGAACGATATCGAGCGCCAAAGCGCGGTCGAGCTCGGTCTTAGCCAGAGCCAGCGACACGTCCGTTCCTCCCTGCCCTTAGGCGATCTTATGTTATGCCGCCTATAGGGTTACACATTCTCTATCACAATTTTTCGATACGGATCATCTGCGGCTTCTGATCGACATGGCCGTCGCGCTCGATTGCCGCAAGCGCCTTGCGGATCGCGGCTTCGGTGGTTTGATGCGTGATCATGACAACCGCGGCCGGCGAGCCCTTGTGCGGGCGGTCGAAACCGGGGAGCTCGGCACGCGGACGGCGCTGCACGATGCTTTCGATGGAGATGCCCTGGTCCGCCATGCGTCCGGCGATCGCGGCAAAGGCGCCGGTCCGGTCGTAAACCGAGAGCCTGATATAATAACCGCCTTCATGCCCGCGCATCTGTGCCTTCTTGTAAGGTTTCAGCGTCTTAGCCTTGGTGCCGAAGGGCGGCAGGATCAGTCCGCGGGCGATATCGATCAGGTCGCTCGTCACCGAGGACGCGGTGGGACCTCCGCCGGCGCCGGCGCCGATCAGCATCACGTCGCCCACGAAATCGCCGTCGATGGCGACGCAATTCTTCACACCGTCAACCTCGGCGATGGCGGTGTGCTTCGGCACCATGGTGGGGTGCACGCGCTGCTCGATGCCGCTGTCGGTCCGCAACGCCACACCGAGCAGCTTGATGCGATAACCGAGATCACCTGCCGCCTCGATGTCGGCCGGGGTGATCGACTCGATGCCCTCGACATAGACGGACTCGAAGCTCGTGCGCGTGCCGAAGGCGAGGCTCGTGAGCAGCGCGAGCTTATGCGCGGTGTCGAAGCCGCCAATGTCGAAGGTGGGGTCGGCTTCGGCATAGCCTTGCGCCTGCGCCTCCTTCAACACGTCGGCGAAGCTCCGCCCCTCCTGCTCCATCAGCGTGAGGATGTAATTGCAGGTACCGTTGAGGATGCCGTAGACGCGGGAGATGGCGTTGCCTTGCAGGCTCTCGCGCATCACCTTGACGACGGGAATGCCGCCGGCCACCGCGCCCTCGAAATTCAGCGCGACACGGTTCTTCTCGGCGAGCGCGGCAAGGCTCGCCCCATGATGGGCGAGTAGCGCCTTATTGGCGGTGACGACATGCTTGCCGGCTGAGAGCGCGGCCTCGACCGCCTGTTTCGCCACACCCTCCTCGCCGCCGATCAGCTCGACGAACACGTCGATTTCGGGGTCTCGCGCGAGAGCGACGGGGTCTTGCACGAAACGAAGTCCGGAGAGATTGGCGTCGCGCTTCTTCTGCCGGCTTTTGGCCGAATAAGCGACGACCTCGATCGGGCGTCCGGCGCGCGCGGCAAGCTCCGCCTTGCGCACCGCAAGCAGCCGCAAGACACCGCTGCCGACGGTGCCGACCCCCGCCAGCCCAAGCTTCAATGCATCACTCATGGAGAAATCAGAACGACCGATTCGCCTTGGAGGCAATGGGAATGACGTTATGCATGGTCTTGGCGGAGTCGGAGAGGAACCTCCGAATGTTGCGCGCGGCCTGGCGAATGCGGTGCTCGTTCTCGACCAGCGCGAGCCGCACATAGCCCTCGCCATATTCGCCGAAGCCAACGCCGGGAGAGACCGCGACGCCCGCCTTCTCCAACAGCAACTTAGAGAATTCGAGCGAGCCGAGATGGGCGAACATCTCGGGGATCGGCGCCCAGGCAAACATCGTCGCCGGCGGCGACGGGATCGGCCAGCCGGCGCGCGTGATGGCATCGACCAGGCAATCGCGCCTTCGTTTGTAGATGGCGCGAATTTCGTCGACGCAATCCTGCGGTCCATTCAGCGCCGCGGCGGCAGCCACCTGGATCGGGGTGAAGGCGCCATAGTCGAGATAGGACTTCACGCGGGTGAGCGCATGGATCAGGCGCTCATTGCCGACGGCAAAGCCGACACGCCAGCCGGGCATGGCGTAAGTTTTGGACAGCGTGGTGAACTCGACCGCGATATCCATCGCTCCCGGAATTTGCAGAATCGACGGCGGCGGCTCGTCCTCGAAATAGATCTCGGCATAGGCAAGATCCGAAAGCACGATCAGCTCGTGCTTCTTGGCGAAGCCGACGACCTCCCGATAGAAATCGAGACTGGCGACGTCTGGCCGTCGGATTGGCCGGATAATTGAGCACGAGCGCCGACGGTTTCGGCACCGAATGGCGCACGGCCTTGTCCAGCGAGGCCATGAATTGGGAATCGGTGCGCGCCGGCAAATGCCTGATGACGCCGCCCGACATGATGAAGCCGAACTCGTGAATGGGATAAGTCGGATTGGGCACGAGGATCACGTCGCCAGGGGCGGTGATCGCCTGCGCCACATTGGCGAAGCCTTCTTTCGAGCCGAGCGTGGCCACGACTTGCGTGTCGGGGTTGAGCTTCACGCCGAAGCGGCGCGCGTAATAGGCGGCCTGCGCCTTGCGCAGGCCCTGGATGCCCTTCGACGCTGAATAGCGATTGGTGCGCGGATCGCGCAGCGTCTCGATCAGCTTGGCGGTGATATGCTCGGGCGTCGGCATGTCGGGATTGCCCATGCCGAAATCGATGATGTCGTCGCCGCGCGCACGCGCCTCGGCCTTGAGCTTGTTCACATGCTCGAAGACGTAAGGCGGCAGCCGCTTGATTCTATGGAAATCGCTGGTCACGGACGCGAGGGGTCCCTACCCCGTTCAGGCCCCTAAGGGACATCACTTGAACCACAAAAATGGGCCGCGGGGCAAGGGCCGCCGGGCCTTCGCTGCAAGCCGCTAGTTCTGCTTCTCGGCCGATTTTGCGCCGGTCGAGCCGGTCGGTTCGGAGCTTGATTCGCCGCGGGCTTTTGCCTGGGCCGCCTCGAGGTCGCTGATCGCCGCCTTCTGCTCGGACTTGGTCAGGGTCTTGTCATAGTCCTTGAGGAGCTGGCTCGAGGGTTTGACCTCGTTAGAGGAGATCGTATCGGCGCAAGCGCCGAGCCCCAGCGGGAGAAGCAGGGCAAGCAAGCGCAAGGTAAAGCTAGGAAGCGCGCGCAGCATGAATTTGGAGTGTTGTTCTTGCTGGTTCCCCGTGACGATTGGCAATCGTCCTGCACTTGCTATATTGCATAGCACAATGACCCCTTGCGCAAAAGCCGCGAAGCGAGCCGAGCCTGTTATCCGATGGTGGCTGGAGCAAGGTAAACTGGGGGTTAAAACAAGGACAGGTTGATGCAGGAGAACAATAAAACACCCGGTATTTCCGGGGTTGAGCAAGTCTACGCCAATCAAATGGAAGCCTTCGCCCGGAATATGGTGCGTCTCTTCGACCAAGGGACCAAGGCTTTCTCCGCGCTTGCCGAGCGCACCAGCTCGAACGGGCAAGGTCCTTACAGCATGGCCTCGGAGGCCGGCGAAGCGGCCAAGTCGCTCGGCGAGATCGCGCGGCATTGGGTGGCCGAGCCCGCTAAATTCGCCACCGCACAAAGCGAGCTGCTCGCAAGCTATGCCGATCTCTGGGGACGGTCAGTCCGCCGCTTCCTCGGCGAGGAGGTCGAGCCTGTCGTCGTGCCTGAGCCCGGCGACAACCGCTTCAAGGACCCCGACTGGTCGAACGGCCAGGTCTTCGATTTCTGGAAGCAGGCCTATCTCATCACCTCGCGCTGGGCCGAGGACCTCACCCGCAATACCGAAGGGGTCGACGATAAGACGCGCAAGAAGGCGCTGTTCTATCTGAACCAGATGCTCTCGGCGATGTCGCCGTCGAATTTCCCGCTCACCAATCCCGAAGTGATCCGCACCACGCTCGCCACCAACGCCGAGAATCTGGTGCAGGGCATGACGCATTTCGTCGAGGATCTCGGGCAATCGAAGGATCTGCTGCGCATCAGCCAGACCGATTTGTCGGCCTTCGAGATTGGACGGAACCTTGCCGTGACGCCGGGCAAGGTCGTGTTTCAGAACGACCTGATCCAGCTCATCCAGTACGCGCCGACAACGGAAGAGGTCTATGAGCGGCCGCTCCTGGTCGTGCCGCCATGGATCAACAAGTACTACATTCTCGATCTCGTGCCGGAGAAGTCGTTCGTCAAATGGGCGGTCGAGCAGGGCTTCACCGTATTCCTGGTCTCCTGGGTCAATCCCGACATCAAGCTCGCGCAGAAGACCTTCGAGGACTATATGCGCGAAGGCATTCTCGCCGCGGTCGAGGCGGTGACCCGCCAGACCGGCAGCCCGAAGATCAACGCGCTCGGCTATTGCGTCGGCGGCACGCTGCTCGCCTCCACGCTCGCTTACATGGCGGCCAAGGATGATAACCGCATCGCCTCGGCAAGCTTCCTCGCCGCCCAGGTCGATTTCAGCGAGGCGGGCGACCTTCTCGTCTTCATCGACGACGCGCAGCTCAATTCGCTCGAAGAGATGATGGCCGAGCAAGGCTATCTCGACGGCTCGCGCATGGCGGCGGTATTCAACATGCTCCGTCCGCGCGATCTGATCTGGCCTTACGTGATCAACAATTATCTGCTCGGCAAGAAGCCTTTCCCGTTCGATCTCCTGTTCTGGAACGCAGAACTCGACCCGGCTGCCTGCCGCCAATCACGCTTTCTACCTGCGCGAGTTCTATCACCTCAACCGGCTGAGCAAGGGCGAGATGCAGCTCGGCGGCGTCCGGCTCGATCTGTCGAAAGTAAAGATCCCGATCTACGAGCTCTTCACCAAGGAAGACCACATCGCGCCGGCGGCGTCGGTGTTCCGCGGCAGCAAGCTGTTCGGTGGACCGGTACGCCATGCCATGGCGGGGTCCGGCCATATCGCCGGCGTGGTCAATCCTCCCGCCAAGAAGAAATATCAATTCTGGTCGGGCGGGCGACCGGGCTCGCTCGAAGAGTGGATGGCGACGGCGAAGGAGACTGCGGGCTCTTGGTGGCCCGACTGGGCCAGCTGGCTTGCCGCCTATTCAGGCCCAAAGGTTCCCGCCCGCGATCCTTCGGCCGGTCCTCTGCGGGTGATCGAGGATGCGCCTGGATCTTTCGTGAAGAGCCGAGGTTAGGCGCGAGCGCACGAACGCTATCGGCCGGCCCTAGGGAAACAGCGGCAGCTGCTCGAGGCCGGTTGTCTCCGTCGAAGCCGTACATCAGATTGAAATTTTGCAGCGCCTGGCCGGCAGAGCCCTTGACCAGATTGTCGATGGCCGAGACGACGATGGCGCGGCCTTTGATGCGGTCGGCGAACACGCCGACATGGCAGAAATTCGAGCCGCGTACATGTTGCGTCGCGGGGACCACCCCCTCTTCGACGATGCGCACGAAGGGACTATCCGCGTAAGCCTTTGACAGTGCCTCACGGAGATCCGCGGGCGACGCCTTGCCGGCGAGCCGTACATAGCAGGTGCAAAGCTCGCCGCGCGACATTGGCGCAAGATGCGGCGTGAAATTGATGGTGACGGCGGTGCCGGAGGCCAGTCCGAGCTCCTGTTCGATCTCGGGCACGTGGCGGTGATTGCCGATGCCGTAGGGTGAGAGCCCCTCGCCCGCCTCCGAAAACAAAATGTTCTGTTTCAGGGTGCGACCGGCGCCGGAGACGCCGGACTTTGCATCGATGATGATGTCGTCGAGCGCGATCAGCTTCGCCTTGGCAAGCGGCAGGAGCGCCAGCAGCACGGCGGTCGGATAGCAGCCGGGACAGGCCACGAGCCGCGCTGTTCTGATCTTTTCGCGATAATGCTCGGTGAGCCCGTAGACCGCGTCCTTGATCAGCTTAGGCGCGCTGTGCTCGTTGGCGTACCAATCGGCATAGAGTTTCGGATCGCGCAGGCGAAAATCGGCGGACATGTCGATGATCTTGATGCGCTTGGGGAGCTTGGCGATTTCGGCGTGCGCCGTGCCATGGGGCAAGCCGCAGAAGACGACGTCGACGTCGTCCCAATTCACCTCGTCGGGAGTGACAAGTTTTGGCGCATCGAGGCTGGCAAGATGCGGGAACACTTGCGCGAGGGGCTGCCCGGCATGGCCCTTGGCGATCAGCCCGGTGAGTTGAAGCGCCGGATGCAGCGCGGCAAGCCGGATCATATCTGCGCCGGTATAGCCGGAGGCGCCGAGCACGGCGGCTCTAATAGTCTTGGTGTTGGCCATGGGTGGACTCCGGCAATCCCGCGCGCTCACGCGGGATTAAAGGAATTCGGAGATTCTGGGAAAGGCCGGGCGTGAACCCGGGCGCTACGACTAACGCTTCGAGAACTGGAAGCTTCGTCGCGCTTTGGCCCGGCCGTACTTCTTGCGCTCGACCGTGCGGGCGTCGCGGGTCAGGAACCCGCCCTTCTTCAGCACGCCTCTGAGCTCCGGCTCGAAGCGGGTGAGCGCCTTTGAGATGCCGTGCCGAACGGCGCCGGCCTGGCCCGAAAGCCCGCCGCCGCTAACCGTGCAGACGACGTCGAACTGGCCTTCGCGTTTGGCGGCGACAAGCGGCTGATTTAGGATCATTTGGAGCACGGGCCGGGCGAAATAGACCGTCTGGTCCCTGCCGTTGATGGTAATCTTCCCGCCGCCCCTTTTTACCCAAACCCGGGCAACAGCATCCTTGCGCTTGCCGGTGGCGTAAGCACGGCCTTGCGCGTCGACCTTCTTCTCGTAGACGCGAGGCGCGGCTGCGGCCGTCTCGCCCTTCAGCGGAGCCAGATCTTCAAGGGTCATGGTCTCGCTCATGGCGTTAGGCGCTCCTTGCATTCTTCGGATTGAGGGCCGCGACGTCGAGCTTCACGGGGCTCTGCGCCTCGTGCGGATGCTCGGGCCCTGCATAGATCCGCAAATTCTTCATCTGCTGGCGTCCGAGGGGGCCGCGCGGCACCATACGCTCCACCGCCTTTTGCAGCACGCGCTCGGGATGCTTGCCCTCGAGGATCTTGGCCGCGGTACGATCCTTGATGCCGCCCGGATAGCCGGTGTGCCAATGATAGACCTTGTCGGCGCGCTTATTGCCGGTCAGTACGACATTGCCCGCATTGATGACGATGATGTTGTCGCCGCAGTCCATATGCGGAGTGAAGGTCGGCTTGTGCTTGCCTCTGAGACGCATGGCGATCAGCGCCGCCAGTCTGCCGACCACGAGGCCGTTGGCATCGATAAGGATCCAGGACTTCTCGATGTCCTTAGGCGTGGCGGAAAAGGTCTTCATGGCTCGCGATCTTTGGCTCGAAAGGATCGGCGCTTCTAACGGCTCGGCGCGCGCAGGTCAAGACCGGGTGTTGAAATATTATCGTTGGAAATCCGGCAATTAGCTATGCGGTATTTTAGTACCGTAATCTCGTGACCGAAGGCTCTTGGAGTTCTTCCATAGCAGAATGTCCAGTCTAGGCATCGCCCCTTGGGAAGGGCTCGGTGTAAAGCGGTGAGGCTTCAACGTCTTACTCAAGAAAGACCTCCATGGCCCGCTTCCTTCTCTTCGCCGCCGCGCTGCCTCTTCCTCACGACTCCCGCGCCGGCGATTGCCGCCGATGACTTCGACCCGGCCGTCCTCGATGAGATGGCGAAGGACGTCCATCAGGTTCCGCTGACCGAGGACATGATCAACCGCTTCGTCGCCTCCTACCCGGAGATGAAGGAGGTCGGCGCCAAGTTTCCCACGACGCAGACCCCCGACGGGCAAAGCGACAAGAGTGATATCGAGTCGCTGTCGCCGGAGAAACGCAAGGCGATGACCGCGGTCGCAACCAAGCACGGCTTCAGGGATCTCCAGGAATGGTCCGATGTCGCGCAGTCGGTGGTCATGAGCTACGCCTATCTGCGCGAGGGAAAGGGCTTGCAGGAGCTCGACAAGATGGTCGACCAGATGGTCGCCCAAGCAGAGAGCGACAGCAAGCTCACAGACGAGCAGAGGCAGAAGACCATCGCGCAGGTGCGCGAGCTTGCCGCTAAGCTCGCCAAGTTCCAGCCTCTCCCGCACAATTACGAGCTTGTGGAGAAGATGATCGGCAAGGTCGCGCCGGTGATGAAAATCCAGTGATGCGATTGAAGCCAGGCTTGAGGTGACATAGGTTCGCCCGCAGGGCTGATCGGCAGCCCGCGCGGAGCGCTTTGTGAACGACAAAGTCCTATTGCGCGAGGACCACGGTCCGGTCGCGGTTCTCACGCTGAACCGGCCCGGGGCGCGCAATTCGCTGTCCGAGGAGCTGATCGGCGCGCTGACGTTGGCCGTCAAAGAGATTGGCGGGTCGGACGCCTTGCGCGCCATCGTCATTACCGGCGCCGGCACGGCCTTCTCCTCGGGGCATGATCTCAAGGAACTGACCGCGCACCGCAACGACCCCGACCGCGGCGGCGCCTTCTTCGCCAAGACACTTGCCGCCTGCTCCCACATGATGCTCGCCATTGTGCGGTCACCGAAGCCGGTGATCGCCGCGGTCAACGGCATCGCCACCGCCGCCGGCTGCCAGCTGGTCGCAAGCTGCGACCTCGCGGTGGCGAGTGAGGATGCGCGCTTTGCCACGCCCGGCGTCAATATCGGCCTGTTCTGCTCGACCCCGATGGTCGCGCTCAGCCGAAATGTCTCGCGCAAGGCGGCCATGGAGATGCTGCTCCTCGGCGAGATGGTCGGCGCCGAGGATGCAAAGTCGCTAGGTCTGATCAATCGCGTGGTGCCGCCCGACCGGGTGGTCAATGCGGCGGTCGAGCTTGGGCGCGAGATCGCCTTGAAGCCGAAGCGCACGCTGAAGATCGGCAAGGAGGCCTTCTATCGCCAGCTCGATATGTCCCTCGACGAGGCCTATGCCTATGCTTCCGAGGTCATGGTCGAGAACATGCTCGATGCCGAAGCCGAGGAAGGCATTGGCGCCTTCATCGACAAGCGTCAGCCCAACTGGCCGCGCTAGCGCTTTGCGCAATCACCTCCCCGCCCCGATCTCGCTACGATGAATCACGACGCCTATAGCGACGCCTATATTCGGGACATTCTCGCTCAGAGCCGCACCATCGCCATGGTGGGGGCGAGCCCCAACACCTCGCGGCCGAGCTATTTCGCCATGAAGTATCTCAAGCAGAAGGGCTTCACGGTGATCCCGGTCAATCCCGGGCAGACCGGCAAGGAGATCCTCGGCGAGAGGGTCTATGCCTCGCTCGGCGACATCAAGCAGCCCGTCGACATCGTCGATATTTTTCGCTCGTCCGACGCCGCGCTCGGCGTCACGCGCGAGGCGATCCGGATCGGCGCCAAGGTGGTGTGGATGCAGCTCGGCGTCCGCAACGATGAGGCGGCGCGGCTGGCGGAGGACTCCGGCCTGCGAGTGGTAATGAATCGTTGCCCCAAGATCGAATATGGGCGACTGTCCGGCGAGCTTGGCTGGGCGGGGGTGAATTCGCGCCGGCTGTCGAGTAAGCGGCCGATCCTCGGCGCCAGTGGCGTGCAGCACCGTTTGCTCAAGGCCGCGGGCGATTGATGCGCAGCATTCTCGTTACATCTCTAGGATTTCTTCTAATGGCTGCGACGGCTGCGCGCGCCGAGGAAGCGGATTTCAAGATCCCGGAGACCGAAATCATCCTGGCGATGCAGGCAGCCGTGCGCGCGGACGATCGGCAATGGTTCGCGGCGCATCTGCATATCCCGGTGCGCTATTATGGCAAGACCAACCGAACCATCAGCTCGAAGGAGTGGTTCTTGCGCCACTATGCGACGATCATCGGCCCGGAGCTCAAAGCCGCAATCCTTGCCCAAGACCCTGAGACTTACCTCAAGAGCTATCAGGGACTCATGTTCGGCGAAGGCAGCCGGAACATCTGGCTCGAGGACTTCGGCGATCCCAGCACGGGCGTGGCCTCAAGCTACCAAATCATCACCATCAACAATAGCGAGTAGGAGCATCAGGGAATGAGCGCAGAGCGAACACCGGGCTTCAACACGCTTGCCATTCATGCCGGCGCGCAGCCCGATCCCGCGACGGGCGCGCGCGCCACGCCAATTTATCAGACCACGTCCTTTGTCTTCGACGACGTTGAGCACGCCGCGGCGTTGTTCAATCTCGAGACCTTTGGCAACATCTACACGCGCATCACCAATCCCACTCAAGCGGTGCTGGAGGAGCGGGTCGCGGCGCTTGAAGGCGGCACGGCGGCGCTTGCGGTCGCCTCCGGCCACGCGGCGCAGGCGCTCGTGTTCCATACCCTGCTTGAGCCCGGTGACGAGTTCGTCGCCGCGCGCCAGCTCTATGGCGGCTCGATCAACCAGTTCACCCATTCCTTCAAGAAATGCGGCTGGCAGGTGCGCTGGGCGGATACGACAGATCCCGACTCGTTCCGCGCGGCGCTCAGCCCGAAGACCAAGGCGATCTTTGTCGAGTTCGATCGCCAATCCCGGCGGCATCATCACCGACATCGAAAAGGTTGCCACCGTCGCCAAGGAGGCCGGCGTTCCCTTCATCGTCGACAATACGCTCGCCACGCCTTATCTGCTCCGCCCCAAGGACTACGGCGCCGACATCGTCGTGCATTCGTTGACCAAGTTCTTGGGTGGCCACGGCAACTCGATCGGCGGGGCGATCGTCGATTGCGGCACGTTCGATTGGATAAAGAGCGGGCGCTATCCGACCTTGTCAGCGCCGATGGCCTCCTATCACGGTATCACCCTGGCCGAGACCTTTGGCAATTTCGCCTTCGCCATCGCCTGTCGCGTGTTGGGCTTGCGCGATTTCGGGCCGGCGATCTCGCCGTTCAACGCCTTTCTCCTGCTGACCGGCATCGAGACGCTACCCTTGCGCATGCAGCGCCATTGCGACAACGCGCTCGCGGTCGCCACCTGGCTCGCGGCCAACGACAAGATCGCCTGGGTGAATTATGCGGGGTTGCCGGGCAACCAGTTCCATGCGCTGGCCAAGCGTTATATCCCGAAGGGCGCCGGCGCCGTGTTTACTTTCGGGCTGAAGGGCGGCTACGACGCCGGTATCGCGCTGGTCAGCAACGTCAAGCTGTTCAGCCATCTCGCCAATATCGGCGACACGCGCAGCCTGATCATCCATCCGGCTTCGACGACACATCGTCAGCTCACTGACGAACAGCGCGTGAAGGCGGGTGCGGGGCCGGAAGTCGTGCGTCTCTCGGTCGGCCTCGAAACCGTCGAGGACATCATCGCCGATCTCGATCAGGCGCTCGCCGCTGTGTGAGCCTCGGCTGCCGGCCGAGGCGCGTGACGCGACAACCAGAAATGATAGAGCGCGGCGGCGAACACGGCGATGGCGCCGGCCTGATGCGCAAGTCCGAGCGGGATCGGCACGGCGAGCAGCAGCGTCCAGATGCCGATGACGGCTTGCAGCACTGCCAGCAGCGCGAGCGTCAGCGCGCTGCCGAGCAGCGGCTGCGGCGCTCCCCTCACGGCAAGCCAAGCGAGCTGCCCGAGGCTTGCCAGCACGACGGAATAGCCGAGCATGCGGTGGTCGAACTGCACCGTCAGCGGGTTCTCGAACAGGTTGAGATACCAGGGCGAAGCTTCGCCGAGACCCGGGGGTACAACTGCGCCGTTGATCAGCGGCCAGGTGTTGAAGCCCATGCCTGCATCGAGTCCTGCCACCAAGGCGCCTGCCAGCAGCTGCACGAAGATCAGTGCGAGGATGAGGCCAGCGACCCAGGCTGTGGCGCGTGACGCCGGCTCGGCGCGAGGCGCCCGAGGCTCGTTGCCGAGGCCGAACAGCAGCCAAAGCGCATAACCGAGGATGAGCAGCGCCACGCCGAAATGCGCCGCGAGCCGGTATTGGCTGACGTCGGTGCGCGCGACGAGGCCGCTCTTCACCATGTACCAGCCGACCGCGCCCTGAAGTCCGCCGAGCAGGAACAGGCCGATCAGTCGGGGGAGCAGCGTGCGTGGGATATAGCCCGCGAGCCAGAACACGACGAAGGGCACGAAGAAGGCGGCGCCGATCAGCCGGCCGAGAAAGCGATGCGCCCACTCCCACCAATAGATGGTCTTGAACTCTTCCAGGCTCATGCCTCGCTTGATCTCGGTATATTCCGGGATCTTCTGATAAGCCTCGAAGGCTTGGGTCCAGTCCGCCTCGCTGAGCGGCGGCACTGCTCCCATGATCGGCTGCCATTCGGTGATGGAGAGGCCTGAATCGGTGAGCCGCGTCGCGCCGCCGACCAGGATCATGGCGACGATCAGAGCTGCGATCGCGGCGAGCCAGATACGGATCGCGCGGAGCTGCCTGGCCTGCAGCGGGGGCGCTCTCCTGCCGCGCGGTGGCCCTTTGGGCTACGGTTGACGTCATGGCTGGTCTGATAACGGGCTCAGGCCCAAGACTCAATCTCCAGCGCCCTGCCCCATCGCCGCAGCCAAGCATGACAAATCGCTCGGACGGGGCCAGTATCCGACGATGACCGCGCGCACCCGCAAGTTGATCGGCACGATAGTGTTCCTGCTCGGCCTCGCCCTTTACGCGACGGCGGCGGCTGTGATCGGCTCAGGCCGCATCGCGCTGGCGCCGCAAGGGGTGCAATTCGCCTTCTTCCTCACCGCCGGTCTTGCCTGGGTGATCCCGGCGGGGTTGCTCATCCACTGGATGCAGAGACCCGACTAGCGCTTACGCCCCGTTGACCTCGCGTAAGCGGTTCCACAGGGCGAACGGCGCGCCCGACAGATAGAGCGCGGTATAGGTCAGCGATTGATAGTCTTGCTCCTAGACGCGATAAACCCTTACTTTCCGGGATTTCCCCCTTGGCTAGGTAGCGGTCTAGGTAGCAAATAGCGCAACGCCCAGGATGGCCGTACATGGCAGGGAGGGGATCGTTATTGGCGCGGGGTGCTTGGGAGCTGTGCGGTCTTCTCTGCCTTATCGACAGAGGAAGGCGTGTCCTGCCTTTAAGCTGCAGATGTTAGTTCACCGCCACGAGCGCCGCCAACGAGGCTACGCATAGCCTGTTTTTTCAGCGTCTCCACGTCGCGCACGCCACCCGCCGTGGCTGACACGAGGATCCGCTGCGCTAGCTTCCTCTTTAATAGTGCGACCTTGTCTTCGCTGCTTAAGTCCATACCGGACGTAGTCAACTCTTGCCATGTGTCGTCGAAGGCAGCCGTTAGTGCTTTCAGTTCCTCTTGTGTAAAAAAGGGTCCGAATTTTTGGAAAGGCATCGTTGATACTCCCACGCGCAATCTCATCGGTATGCCTGTGCGGACTCCCGATGATGGCAACGACTTTAGCAGTCTCTGTCTGAGGTTGTCTTCGAGCGGCGCAACAATCCTTGAGTGCGGCGCACCATTGCATAAGCGATTCGGCTGGGTGATTGCTAGAGGCCGCGAAGTCTCAAGCCCTTGCAGTTGGTGAACTCGACGCCTGGAACGCCAGGAGCCTTACCGCGCAGTTTGTTCCGCTACTTTGGCAGCGACAGTGTCGTACAAGCTGCTGACTGAGCCGCCGAGCGCCTGGACCGCGGCCAGGATGGCAACCGAGATGCCGACAGCAATCAAGGCATATTCGATGGCAGTTGTGCCCGCCTCATCGTCGAGGAAGCGTTCGACGGAGAACTTTATTTTCGGATTCTCCATTGTCTCGGCCATCGTTGTCAACCCGACGATCAGCGTAAACGCTCAAAGTTAGACACCCCTTAAATCAATCCAACAGAGATCTGAGGCAATGCAGGTAAACGACTAACATGCCCATGTACTTAGGATGGTATCTGCTACAGCAAATGACGCTCGCGGCAATGTACCAGCTGGTGGCTTATGCCGCTGGTGTCGAAGGGAGCGAGGTTTGAAATTTCGCCGCCCCTGCCTTTTTGCGAAGCATCTCCGCCACGGAATCGCCAATGAGACGTTACTTGCGGTCGCCCAGGGCATCAGGCGGGCGAGACACGGGCTGACGCCGCCATCGCGAATGTGCTGACGATGGACGAGGCGCGGCGCATAGCGACCAACATCGCAAAACTTCCTACGCTGCTTAGAATTGAGAAGCCTTAGATCCGCTTCGACGCCGAGGCCGTTCCGGGAACTTAATTGGCGTCGGTTCTCGCTCTGAAAGCTTGGCTCTAAGTTGAGTCAGTTCGGCCAGCAGCTGTGCTTTGATCCTCCGCGCTTCCTCAATTTCTGCACCAGGATCTGAAGACGGTATCGCGGTCGTGGTGTGGACCGCCTGACCCAATGTCTCGCCAATGTATCCCGTGACCACGCCCAGAGCCTTATCCCATGTCGCCCGAACCGTGCGGAAACGCGAGTACTTTAGAATGGGTAGGTTGGGTCTGGTGGGAATGACACGAAGGAGCATGCCTCCGCCCTGTTTCACTCCTTCAATACGATACCCTCGATAATGAGTTACCGGCCCGCGCGTCATATCTAATAGTCATCGCGCGCCGCAGAAGTTTGCAAGCCAGTAAGGTGGTTAATCAATGCCAGTATTATTTGGAGCTACCTCCGATGCGCTAGGACCTCTGGTCGATACGCGTTAGTTTGACGCGCTTCACCCTTGTATCGGGAGGCGTCTTTGACCCGAGCCGAGATACTGGAGGCGGCTTCTATAAAGCTCAATCAGGCAGCCTTGTTGTTGGCTGCTGTCGGCGAGGACCGTCTCGCAGCAGACGCAGAGGAGTTGGCGGACTGGGTGGACTTTAGCCAAGTGCCGTCCGCAGGTGAGACACCATCGGACCCCGCCTCGCATTGAGCCAATATCCGAGTACAATCCCGAGCGATCTGTAATTGAGCTTGCGATTGAACCTCGCCACGGCACCCGTCCCTTTTTATCGATCCCATAGCATCGCAAGAGACTCTTCGGTCGTCAGCCTCCGCACTCTCTCAATCTGCCCCGGCTTCAAATAGCCATCCGCCTGCCACTCGTGCGCTACGATCCGGGCAATGCTCATCTTGCCCGGCCCTTGATCTAGGGTGCATTCCGGCACCGCAAACACATCGCTCGAACCATCCTCGTACTCCGCGATAAAGCGGATGTGGTTCTTTAAGTCACCTTCGGGGTTGACGGTCATACCGCCACCCAGCTTTTTGGAGAGACAATCGGCTGTCTGAAATTGCTCACGCCCGGCTCCTCGTATGCTGTGGTCTCCCACAACGCGCCACGTCGAGCATAAGCGTCTTCCTGGTGAACTTGGTGGTCTTAAGTTCGTCGGCGTTAAGCGGTTCGCCCATTGCCGCCAGCAGAACAGATCGCCATGCCTGCCATGTCGGACCAGCGAGCGCGGAGCCGAGAAGAGCCTCATCTTCGAGTGCTTGGCGCAGTGTAACTCGTGGTTTCATGGGATGTCCTATGGTGTAGTGTCGATGGCGCCAATCAGGATGGCCTCCTCGGTTGGCGGGCTCGGCGCGTAATGAGGTCCGCCACCTGCGTGCGCGTCGGGCCGCTTACCGCACTGCTCGCCCTAAGAATTTCACGATCAACCTCTAGACTCCTGGCTGACCACCCTGCGGGTCGCTAGTCCCCCCTGCAGTGGTCAGGCCCAGTGCCGCTACCTTGTGTGTGCGTAACGGTGCTGGGTCCTATCTTGGGCGGGCGTCGCGTCGTAAACTCTCCCTGAACCACCTGCGGTATTCAGTCCCCCCTTGGGTGGTCAGGCCCGGTGCTGCTTTGTCGTCTCCCTAAGGCATGGTGCCCGTAGCAGGCCGGTCTTCTTTCGGCAATGGTGGGCCGCATGCCTAACGGCACCGGGCGCTCGTGCTACGCACCAAGCCCTTCGGTCTTGGCCATACGGCCCTAGCGCAAAAAGAAAGAGGCCGGGGACGAGTTCCGACCTCTCTCTCGTGCCGATGAAGCCAGGAGGGCGCGGATGTTACCGTCCGCATAAGCAAACTTCGCAAGGACGCGACCGGCCAATCGATCGCTTATGTCTACGGCCGCGAGACACGAGCCGACGCCGACACGGTGAAGGCGCTGACGATGGACGAGGCTCGCCGGGTCGCGAGCAATATCGCCAAGCTGCCGACGCCGGGCGACATCAGTAGCGCGCAGCGTAACGGGAACGGTGTGGTCAGCAAAGCGCGTAACGCTTAGGATTAGATCTCAGGGCCTGAGGCGTGATAATAGCAATTACCACGCGCGGACATGCGGATACGCTTGCGAGCCTCAGCGATGGAACATTCGGATGCATAGTCCCCAAATTTGTTTTGGATTGTTACGACCGGCTGTTGGTCGCAAGGCGGGTACCTAGAGCGACTTACATTTTTACTGATTTGGACCGTCTTAGGGATGCCCCCTCTTTAGCGCCTTCGCTGCAACCTCCTGGATCCCATCCCGGGCAATGGCCAAACAATACATTGTCCGCTAGTGGCATGTCTCACAGGATGCACGCACAGTGTGCCGCCACCATCGAGGGCGAAGTGCCAGGACTTGCCGGA
>CAVPZK010000023.1:0-155949 GCA_963710245.1 uncultured Alphaproteobacteria bacterium | reverse complement strand
TTCTTGATCCTTGCTTGCGTAACTATCGTTGTTGGCCTCCTGCTTTGGCCTGCAATTCAATCTCCGCCGCCACCTCCTACGTCATTGCCGGAAGCGAGCCGTGACTAGGGCCCAAGCCCTACGGCCGGTGACACCACAATCGGAACCTCGTCGCCGCCTTTCTCGTTGCGTTACCGAACCGTCAGCGACAGGAGATCAAAGATGCAAAGGAAACTGTTCGCCCTCACGCTGCTCGGCGGCGCCACGCTTTTCGCGGCACCCGCTCTGGCAAACCGCCATGTCTATATCGGACCGGCCTACGATCCCGGGTTCTACGCGCCCGACTATTCTGTTCCCTATGCGGTTGTTCCTCCGCCGGGTGTGGTTTACGTTGCACCGCCAGTCCAGTACGTTCCGCCGCCCATTGTTGAGTACGTTCCGCCGCCCGTTGTTGAATACGAGCCAGGTCCGGCGATAGTCGTCGGCGAATAACTGTACTACACGTCACCCAAGGCCCTCGGGGGTGACGGAGTGGGATCCGCCTGGCTCTCTTGCGCCACCAAGCCCGACCGGCTTCGATCCCCTTCGCGCTGAGAGGGCTCTGCCTGCGCGTATCGTTGGCCCTGCGCTGTCTCCGCCGCTGTGGGGCGGAGAGGGTGAACGGCAGCCTACACGCACGTGGAGTGCTCGCAAAACGACGTGGGGATACTCCCTCCAAAGCTCGGCACGCTACCAGTTCTGGGACCGCCGCGTGCCGAGCCTTTGTCCGACTCTGCTAGCGACGCTCCGCGGAGACGAAGAAAGGCGGCGGATGTAGCCGCCGCCTTGCATTCCTCTGCCCGCACGAGACGGGGTCGCAAGCTTCTGAAGCAATGCCGCCGCCCAAATCCATCACTCCACAGCATGAGCATCTGAAATCGGCTTGAGTTTTTCAATTAGCTTGGTGGTTGGGACACTGACTCGTCTTGAGGGGGGACCGCGTCTTTTGCTCTAATTCGTTTTTGAGACGCTCCACCTCGGTATTCGCTTGATCCAATGCGGTCTGAAGCTTCTTGTTCTCCGCTTCGGCGTCTTGATTGGCCTTCTCAAGTTGCCCCTTCGAGCTCTCCACTTGCGATTGCGTTTCAGCGAGCTTGGATTTCTCCGCATTTAGCTGATCCACCTGGGCAGACACCGTCTTGGTTTGCTCCTTAAGGTCGGCGATCTGTTTGTCGCTTTCCGATAGTTTTGCGTTTGCCTCATCCGCCGCCTGCTTAGCCTTCTCAAGCTGCGAAGTAAGTTCCTCATTCTGAGTTTGGTGCTCTTTCGACTGGGATTGGGCTGCATCAAACTCCTTCTTCAATTGCTGGATTTCGGAGTTAGCTGCATCCAAATTGGCTTGAAGTTGGGTGCGCGTTTTGTTGGCTGCATCGAGTTCCGTTTTCAGATTGGCGATGACCCTTTCCAGTTCCGCTGTTCCCGCCCTGGCTTGAACAACCTGCTCGTTGGCTCTGCCAAGTTCGGCCTGTGCAAGCCTTAATCTCTTTTGCGTCTGAACAAGGGGATAAATCACAACGGCCAATGCAACGACTGCCACAGCTGTAAGAATCCATGACCAGTGACGCATGAAAACGCCCTCCGGTTTCAGCATCATGCAAGGCCGAGATTAGCAAAAGCCATCGCGTGGTTAAACGTCATCCGCCGAGAGCGCCAACGCTTCCAATGAAGGCTCCGATGAGCAAGGACAGAGCGGTTTTAGAATGGCCGTAGCCAGCCACAGGGTTCGCTCTCCCGGCGCTGGTTAGGCCCGGCGTCCGTAATTTCCATCGGTTTCTAGGGCGCCCGGGCCGCTTATTCTCGCTCAAGCAAGATCGCCGTTAGACCGTTGAGATGAGCTATCGGATTGCTCACCACGTAGTCGCCGCATGCGAGGCGCCAGAAAGCTGAGCACTAATCCCAAGGGGACGCATCTGGTGATGGTGCGCATTTTTCGATTACTTTTCGCTTCCTGTCAAAATCGGAGAGCAGTCTGCAGCACCTCCTCCTCACAATTTTCCAGCGTTATTTTTTGCGCCAGCATGCAATCGCCAGCCACAAGCGCGCCTGTAGGCGTAAAGCATCTGCCTGCTGTTAGACCCTCCGCTGCGTCCAATTCAACGACGTTGCGAGAAGTGCCGTGATGAATGCGGTAGCGTTTACCGGTCCTTGAGCCCACAACGTCGAAATATCCAAACGCTTGATACTGTCGCCTTTGCTCCGGGGTGAGATTGTTTAGAAGGAGTTGTAACCCTTTCGCTTCGGCTTGCGACCGGGAACGGATCGAGTATGGAGGCTCGAAATCAAATCCGCTCAGCGCCAAAACGCCAAATCCGAGAAGAACGACCGCAGCGATGAACGTTTCCCAGGGCATCAACCGCCCCGAAGCGCAGGAATGAAGAGTGTTTCCTCGGCACCCGGATCAAATACGCGATTGGCTTTATCAGGAACGTGGTGGGTGCCGTCTCCTCGGATTTCGGCAGGAATGTAACCTTTCCCGACGAGCTTGTTGAAGCGGCGCTCGGCTTCGGCAAGATCTGTCTTTATATTGCCATCGAACTCAAAGGTGGAATGACCGGACGGGTCCATGATGACGTGGCGGGACATGATAATCTCCTCGAGATCGCGTTCTGTTCCATCCAACGCGGCTTGTGTGATGATGTTCCAGAAATGCGCGCAACACGGTTGCGGCGAGATATTGGCACGCGTTTCGCGCCTATAACGATCCCTTTCCAGGCCCGCACTCGACACAAATTACCCCAGCAGGCGCCACCACCAAGTGCTCATGATGAGCGTACTACGTTCCCACGTTGGATTGACGACACGTTAGCTTGAACTCTCTCCCGCACGGCTTGCGATAGTTATCGTCCCATCGGTTTCCAAAACCGCGGAACGGACGTTGGTCAATGATGAATGACTTTCGCGTCGCAATGCTTCTGGCGAGAAGAGCGGGATCTTCGAGTGCTTGGCGGAGTGTAACGCGTGGGGTCATGCAGGGAACCTCTGAATTTGGTGAGTGGTTTTTATTGCAGCCATCCAGTTCTGCCGAACGACGGATGGTTAGGCCCGGCGTGAAGTCTAGGTCGCCAACCGCACACTTGGCGCTGGGCCGCTATCTAGTGGTTGCCGTATTGACTTTGAAACACCCCTTTGGATGATGCCTCCACAGGGGGGCGCATTTCGTTGTGGAGATTAAGAGAGTGCCTGGAAGTGTCGAAGATGTCGTCTGCACGCGCTTGAATGCGTGCGACTAGCGCAAACCCTCGCAACACCGCAAGCAAGAGATCATTTCGCTAAGCTCGCTCGGTCGTGGCTTAGGCTGGCTGAGGATTTAGATAGAGGCCGTGACTTCCTCGATGCTGAGAGCGGGAGCCGAGAGCAAAACGGCTAAATCGCGTCGCCATGTCCTTAGTAACCGCGCGGCTCAGATTTATGAAGCAAGGCAGTGCCCCGCCACTTCCCCCCGCCATGGACTGTCGAGGCGCTAGCAGGATTAAACGTCCCGAAACACGTTGCCTGCAGCAAGCACTGCATAAGCCAACAACAAAATGGAGAAGCCCGTAGCGGCAAACGGAACTTTGATATGTGTGTAGTGAATGACGACCGCGACCAACGCGAGGACAACTGACGCGATGAAAGTAATCGCCTTGGGTGCTGAGAGATCAAGCATCGTCCCTCCTTTCAGCCCCTTGAGTGGGCTTGGAGGGTCAGCTTAGCCTCGGCCGCAGGTCGGCGCGCCCTTTTAGTCGGGTCAAACCGCCGCAGGACGAGGGGCTCTGCATAGGCATAGGCTCTGACGTGCAGTCCCCCCTGCATCTTTGCCAACTAGCCCCGCACCTATCGCGGGGCTTTTTCTATCGAGCTGCGAACCGAGAATGGTGGATGAGCCCCTCCAGGTCGTGGTCGATGGCACGAGCATAATCGTCACGATGCTCGGCACAGATTTTTGCGTCACATATCAAAAACAACTCCGGCGTTAGCCGCGCAGCCTCACCCCGGCCTCTTGCCGTTGGTGAACTCGACGCCCGACATCTCTAGCGCCTTGCGCATGGCAGCAATCGTCTCAGGGCGGCCAGCGTAACGCTCCCTCTCAAAGTTGTTGACCGTGTTGCGGTGGATGCCAGCGGCATTGGCGAGGTCGCGCACCGTCCAGCCCAAAAGCCCTCGGGCAGCTCTCACCTGTGACGGCATCACTTGGGACATTGTCCCTGCTACTGCATTTCTCTTTCACGCCGAAGAGTTCCCGAAAATTTCTGTTCGGAATTGTACCTAATTGCTCAGGCACCAAATCGCGGGCATGGGCGTTAGCGACTGAAGGAAGGGGCTACCAGGAGTACGCCATGAGTAAGCTCCTTCCGATGATTGTTGCCCTGGGTCTAGCCGTTGCTTTTACAGCGCCAGCGGTGGCCTACCATCAACAGGTCGCCAATGAGCGTGACTATTTGATCAAGACGATTGCTTTTGAGGCGTCCGGTGAGACGGAGATTGGGAAGGTTGCGGTGGCCTATGCGGTCCTCAATCGGAAGAATAGCGGCAGATGGGGCGACACGATCAAAGCGGTGGTGACATCTCCCGGCCAGTTCGAGCCATGGATGACGCAACGAGAGGCGATAGAGTGTCTTTCCCCGGACGATCCTCGCTATAAGGGTGCGGCGAGAATTGCGGATGCGATTCGCAGTGGACAGATGCCTGATCCCACTGCAGGGGCAACACACTTCCTCAATCCAATTATCGTACAGGCCCGACGCGGCGGTTCCCTTCCGTCATGGGCCAGTGGCGAGGGACGCCCCATCGGCAGGCACGTATTCTATTCAGGCGATCATGGACGCGTTGCATACCACGGTTGAAGAGTTTGCCACTGAGGGCTTATCGCATATCGAGTGCTAGTCGCGATGGCGACCAAATGCGTCGGCTTCGGTCGGCGTCCCTTTTGCTGTTATGCTTCCGGCTCTTTTGAGGAGGCCTCGCCATGGCCCAATCAAAGCTTAGAGAGCTTTTGCAGTCTCTCAAGGCAAGATTCCCAACCGCATCCGCAGAAGAGCTAACCGATCACTTTATGGAAGAGCTTCGTAGTGATGAAGAGCTGCACAAAACTGTCCGCGAAGAGTTTTTTCAGCTCATGAGCAGCGGGCTAGAGCGAGCGTGGCCAAAAAACTAGTGGCCCCAGCTCTCAGTCCTCGTCTAAGAGACGAATTAGCCGCTCACGTTCTCTCTTGATATTGCGGGTCTCGTTTGGACCCAGAATGATCGGACGCCGATCCCTCTTCTCTTCCTTGATCTCGATGAAGCGCGGTGTGGTTCGCGCTGCAATCGCGCGGCGCAGTGCCTCAGGTGAACTTTGCCGTTGCCGACCAACGCCTCGGCGCTGCAAGCCGCGACGGAACCAAGCCTAGTTAGGGCTTCTTATTGTCACCCGTTACCGGTGATTCCGTATTCGGCTGCGTCTTGTTCACGTCCACGCTCTTTTCGCCAGCATTGAACATCGGCCAGCCAAATATCAGACCCACTTTCCCTTCTCTCCCATGTTTGCTAACGGTCCCGCCGCTGGGTAATAGGCGTATCCGGCGCTCTCCCCGCAAACTGCTATATCTTTTGATGATGCGCTGCTTGTCGTCAGTAAGCCCAGCGCCACAGCCGCTACGACTTGTCTCATCGCGACCTCCCCCGACAGACCAATTGATCGTAGTCGCAACGAGGCCTTGCCGGAAGCCGGAAGCTCGCTCAGGTCGTCGGCGTCGCGAGCGCTACGGAAGTAGAGTGGTCAGGGTCAACCCTTCCATTCTCGGGGCCATTGCGAGGATGAGCACCAGAAGCGCAGCCAAGAGCAATAGCTGGTACCGAAGAGCCATGAGCGGCATTTTGGCCCGCTATTTTCTAATGTCTCATTAAACAGGATGCTCGTTTGGCGATGCTCCGCCGCTTCAACTATTGCCGAACGCATTCCCGGTGGCTATGTCGTGAAGGACGCGACCGGCCAAGGCACGGCGCATCGCGAGCAACATCGCAAAGCTACCGACACAGTCAATGTAGGGTCGGTCTCTCCGCTAACTCTGCAGCGATAGTGAACTCCTCGCAGAGCCAAACACAAAGCTCGGGGTCGTCCACGGACTAGGGCCGTTTCATATCGCAAACTCAGCCCCGGTCGGCCGGGGCTTTTTGTTTTTTGATGTGCCTGCGAGGCTACAGCAAGTCATTGCCAGCAGTGATAACAAGTCACTCGTGCGGGGTGGCTGCCTGGACCGCTGCGGGGAGGCAGAGACCACGGTAACTCGCACTTTTCCTCTAGACTGAGCCCCGGTCTGAGCTGACACCTCCAGACCGGGGCTTCTTGATACTTAGCCAGTCGTCGGCACCTTGCCATGCCGCAAGTAATGCAGGGCGGCTAGATCTCCCTCCGACAATCTGATCCAGCGTTCAGTATCCCCGGATGACCATAGATTGCAGGGCAAGCAGCCGGTCAACGGCGCGCCCCGATTGTCTATCTTGATAAGTTCTTGTCTGCAGTTATGGCAGCACTCCATGCCCGACCCCCTTGCATCCTGATTGAGGGATCCCCCCCCCTGAGCTTACGCGGCGGTATGTGCTTTTGCCGCTGCGTCACAACGTCGAATGCCGAGCCCCGGTTCCTGTCCAACCAGAAATTCTAGGTTCCTCCCCTTAGTGGGAAGGTTGCTGGGTCCCTTCGCGCCATGCGGGCTGGTTAGGCTCGGCACCCTTATCATCCTGAGCTTGGCAGGGTGTCGGGCCGCTTATTCCGGCTCAAACAAGATTCTTGGGACGACCACGCGGCCCAGGACGCGCGCGTGTCAGCGGAAATGGCACATGGATGATGTCAGCGGTACGTCGAGCATCGTTTCGCATTCATTTCCTCGCTAGTGGTAGACTTCTGACTGACCAACCTTGGGATAGCTGCAAGTGCAGTCCCCCCCTTTGGCTGGTCGGGCCCGGTGCTGCTGCTCGCTCGGGAATGCAGCGGTGCTGGGCCTTTCATTGGCGCTTGCCCTGAGGGAACCAATCGCCTGAAGCCACAGTTTTAGTGCCCGGTGCCGACCACGACCCGTCGTCGGTACCGTTCCTGGCTGTTACTTCTTGCCCCGGCTGTGTCAATGTACCGGGGCTTTCTTTTTGCCTGCCCCAAGATTTACACGAGACAAAAAGCCCGCTCGTGCGTTTGGCTGTCATGAAGCACGACCTTAGACCGCATGAAGCCTATGACGTGACCTTCGTTGCCCTCTTCATCGTGGCCATGATTATTTTGACTCTTATTGTTGTCCTGGGCACGTAAGGGGCGCTTGCCTTACGGCACCAGGCCACTCGTGCTACGCACCAAGCCCTAAAGGTCTTGGCCATACGGGGAGTGTCCTTAGCGCGCTATCCGGCGCAGGCGCTGGTTTCGGTTCGATGGCTTGGCAACCCCCGCCACTTCCCGCCGCCATGGACTGTCGAGCAGATACCTGGCGGTTACAAAGTCAAAGACGCCAACGGTCAGGCGCTGGGCTAGGCGCGGGAGACACGGGCTGACGCCGACATCGCGAATGTGCTGACGATGGATGAAGCGCGGCGCATCGCCAGCAATATCGCCAAGCTGCCGGGGCTGCTTAAATCCAAAGCGGAATGACGAGCGGCCCGTGGTTTGGTACGGGCGGCGGAACGCCAAGAACACGGTAGTACCGAGAAAAGACTTGTTTTTAGCGCCCGAAACGCGCAGGCTGAAATATCACCGGCAAATGACGGCCACAGGCTCCGGTGGCTGAGAGAGTACATCGCGCTCCCGCCTGTTGTAAGAACGGAGCAGAGCGATGCCGGGTGACCCCAAAGAATGTCGTCGGCTTGCCCGTCAATGCGCACGCCTTGCTCATGCATCTGCTGATGTCCGACTGCGGGCAGATTACTTGGCATTTGCCCATAAATGGATGCAACTCGCAGCGATCTACGACGGCAACGAGGAGCTAATCAAAAGTTTGGCTGGAAGCGGAGTGAACGTTCTCCCACTGGCTCCCAAACGGCGCATAAAACTGAGAGCCTCCTAGCTAGGTACCCTCTCTTCGCCGGAACTCGGTCGCTTCGGCGGGCGCTCTTTTCTTTGCGGAACACGTAAGCCGCATTGCCTGCAACGGGGGTTTGCCCCGCCCTACCAAACGGCGGCCTCCAAACGCGAATCCTAACAATGGAGTTAGACCTGCTTGATGGCGCGTCCTTAGCGGTCGTCCGCCTCGCCAGCAAGGAACTCTTCGTCAGCTCGTTCAATAAAACCGGATGAACTCTCTGAACTTCATATAAACGGCGTTTAACAAGCCCATGCTGCATCCCCTTATGGGTCGTCTCCACAAGGGGAGAAGATAGCTTCAACGCGTCAGAAGGCGGTCGCCTCCGTCGTTGGCCGTCCACAGGAAAATGCAGTGCTTCGGCCTGAAGCCAGTGCAACCCACGGCTCTCGATGCTGAAAGAGCCGGTATGCCGGGCCTAACCATCCGGCGTTCGGCAAATTGGATGGCTGCGGTGATGCGAGACGGACCGCAACAAAGAGCCGAAAGCAGTGTACTCAGGGCAACGATTTCTTTGGGTTATAATGCGAGCGGAGCAGGTACGAAGCCTAATCCCTGCTCCTAGGTCCCATCTCTCCTGGGATCGGAGAAGCCCTGCGTGCCCCCCACAAGGAAGCGGGGCTTCTTTCTTGTCCGATACCTTGCTAGCAGGCTCTCAGTTTTATGGGCCGTCTGGGGGCCGTTGGGCCAACGCGTTCAATCCGCCTGTTCCCAACGCTTTGATAGCCCCGTCGCTTTCGTAGATCGCTGCGAGTTGCAGCCATTTATGGGCAAATGCCAAGTAATCTGCCCGCAGTCGGACACTAGGAGCTGTTTTGGCAAGGCCTGGGCATTCACGGGCAAGCCGACGACATTCTTTGGGGTCGTCACCAGGCATCGCTCTGCTCCGTTCTTACAACAGGCGGGAGCGCGGTGTGCTCTCTCAGCCACCGGAGCCTGTGGCCGTCACTGTGCCGGTGATATTTCAGCCTGCGCGTTTCAGCCGCTAAAAGCGAGTTTTACTGGTACCCCCACCCATTTCAAGGTCCGTTGGAGTTAAGTCCTCTGCGTCGTAGTGCCAGAACAGAGGCTAGGCCAGACTCAAATAGGCCGTCCTAATGTTGTGCGTAGGCGGTCATTGGTAGCTCCTACTACCATCACTTGAGCGTCCGCTTCGCCCCCCGGAGCGGGCGCTCTTTTTTATTGAGATGAGTTTGGAACCAATCGCATAAGCGCGAAGGCGACCACTATTAGATAACCAATGAGAAGGCGCACTGTCTTTGCTCCTTCCCCCGTCCCGCCCGGACTTTAGTCAACCCTGCTGGAAAGCTAAAACTCAAATTAAATTCACTTACAATGAAGTGTTAATTGGAATGCGTAAGATCGATGCCTCGCCGCTTCAAGCCGCCTTGGACCGCCGAACGGATACCCGGCGGGTATGTTGTGAAGGACGCGACCGGCCAAGCTCTCGCCTATGTCTATGCCCGCGAGACACGGGCTGACGCCGACATCGCAAAGGTGCTGACGATGGACGAGGCGCGGCGCTAGCGGGACTAAACGTCTCGAAACACATTGCCCGCAGCAAGCACTACATAAGCCACCAATAAAATGGAGAAGCCCGTGTGGGTAATCGGAACTTTGATATGTGCGTAGTGAATGGCGACCGCGACCAACGCAAGGACAACTGACGCAATGAAAGTAATCACCTTGGGTGCTGAGAGATCAAGCATCGTCCCTCCTTTCAGCCCGTCGAGTGGGCTTGGAGGGTCAGCTTAGCCTCGGCCGCAGGTCGGCGCGCCCTTTTAGTCGGGTCAAACCGCCGCAGGACGAGTAGCCCGCATAAGCATAGGCTTTGACGTGCAGTCCCCCCTGCATCTTTGCCAACTAGCCCCGCACCTATCGCGGGGCTTTTTTCGATCAAGCTGCGAAACCGAGAATGGTGGATGAGCCCCTCCAGGTCGTGGTCGATGGCACGAGCATAATCGTCACGATGCTCGGCACGGATTTTGCCGTCACATATCAAAAGCAATTCGGTAGTCCGCATCTCGTGTTGACGCACACGTCGATTACCGCGAGCACTGAGCCAATCCATCAGTTTAGGGCACGCGCCTTTCAGGCTCGGTCAATAAGGCGCGGGAGTTGGGATGGATTGTTTGAGAGGTCTCAAAATGGGCCGACCATTTTGGCCTTATGCGCTCGGTGCGGCGATAGCGTTCTCGCTTTTGGGAGCGTTCCTCTTTTGGGAATGGTCTTGCGACGGCGGGTGGGCCAGTGCGCATACGGTGTGCGACTTCTGGACTAAGCAATCGCCTTTCTACAAGCCCCGTCCAAACTAGTCGGCTTCGGTCGGCGCTCCTTTTTCCCGCTCTTCATGTTGCCGCGAGTTATCTGGCAAAAAGCGTTCGAGTAGGGCAGCCAACGCCCATAACGCTGGTAGCGTCGCAATGAACAGCGCGACGTACACAGTTTCAGAACTCATCGTTTTCTTTTCCACTATTTATGGCCGCCAACCCGCACTGATGCAGGGCGCGTGACAGTCCGGTTACACGCGCAGCTATGACCTAGTGCGATCCTCGACAAGCGGTAAACATGCCAAAGTCTTGTCAGCAGGAGCCACGACGTCCATTTCCGTTGGCCGGGGCTCGGCTTCGGTTGGCTCCCGTCCTTCTTTTCACCCTTTAAGACAAGATGTGTGCGGCGAATTGCGTAGCGACCGATGGCCGCGCGACCGATGCGCTTAACGCGGCACGTGGAAATAAAATCGACAAGGGACGGGTGCGGAGTCCGGTAAGGCATCACACCCCCGTGAGCGCCGATCTTCAAAGGAGTGTCTTCTATGGGAAACAGAAACACTATCCTGGCTCTCGCCGCCGCTGGTTTGCTGACAGTGGTAGCGTTCACACCGGCTCTACCCGAAGGGCTGCAGTGCTCGGACTATCCCAATCTTGATAGGTGCCCGCTCTATGGCGGCTATGCGAATACGACGCCGCACGCATCGCCCTATCAACTGGCACCCGGACACGTCAGGCATGCCCAGGCTTACCAAGGCCACCATCATTACCACTAACTAGCCCAGAGCGAACTGCTGGGGCGTCGGCTTCGGTCGGCGCCCTTTCCTTGTAAGTCAAAGAAAGAGCCCCACAGCGTTGCGAGCTTGGGGCTCTTCCAGACGGGCTTCTTAGATTTTTCAGTAGCCGCCTGTGACCACTCCGCGGCGGACATGGCGGCGGGCGGATGTAGTCGCGCAACGACCGAGTGCTTCAT
This sequence comes from uncultured Alphaproteobacteria bacterium, assembly GCA_963710245.1. Taxonomy (GTDB): domain Bacteria; phylum Pseudomonadota; class Alphaproteobacteria; order Rhizobiales; family Methyloligellaceae; genus Methyloceanibacter. The sequence goes on along the minus strand of CAVPZK010000023.1, from coordinate 144,667 downwards.
TCCAGCGCATCCCCGCGCCGCAATTGCTGCGAACTTGGGTAATCATGCCGTCCGGCTGATGAAGCGGCGCGGGCGACATTGCCTGGGCTGAGGTTGCGACGACCAAAGCAAAACCAACAGCGATCAATCTGATCATTGTGATCTCCATATGAACCTTCCAAGAAAAATCTCTTGGAGGAGGAGCGTGCGCCCGTCTTGCCAATTTCAATATACCCCCTATCACCCAAATCGCTCCCAGGAACAGTTCACTGGAGACCGCGACATAATAAACTCGCGGATTGAGGAGCCACGCGAGGCTGGATTAGCGAGCGCGCCTTCTGCCCGAGCGTGATGAGCTTCCGCTGCTCTCGAAGCCGAACATGTCCGAGAGAAACTCCTCGGTCGTCAGCCTCCGCACTCTCTCAATCTTCCCCGGCTTGATATATCCGTCTGTCTGCCACTCGCGCGCGACGATGCGGGCAATGCTCATCTTGCCCGGCCCTTGATCTAAGGTGCATTCAGGCACCGCAAACACGTCGCTCGAACCATCCTCGTACTCCGCGATAAAGCGGATGTGGTGGCCAAGTCTTTTTCCGGACTGAAGGTCATCACGTGCGTTGCTCGAGCAGTTGCTGCAGCATTGGTGTGGATTGCAACGTGCCTTCGGCGTAATCGAGCAGAACCTAGCCTGTTTCATATCGGGCGCAATCAACAAGACCACGCCCTTTTCACCGCGAGAGAGTTTGTCGGCGTAGTCACACAGGCCCGCCAAATAGGCAGCCAACACCGCCATCGCTCTGCTCTTGCCGCCACGTCTGCCGACGCAACACCACAACTCGTCTATGGGCGTAACCGAAGAACACGGCGAAATCAAAGGAGCCCAAGGGGGGCGTTGACGCTCCGGCAATCAGGCCATTAATCTTCCTGTCGGGATGGGCATTATCTCATTTTTGAAAAATCGGGCGCAGAAGCGCTATCTCTTTGTCTGTGGATGTCCGCGTTCGGGAACGTCGGCACTCCACGCAACTCTGTGGTCAGTCACCCGCGAATTGTATTGGGTGCCGAGCGATACAACTTTCTAGCCCCCAACGGCGAAGGGCTTCACCGTCATCTCTTCACCAAATTCGCTTCTTCGACATACGGCCTGGGGACACGTTCTACGACGCAGCACAATTACGTTCCTCTATGATGCCATTGAGCCTCGCTTCGACGATGCTTTGTGGGTCGGCGACAAGTCACCTAGGCTCTTCTATTCGCTTGACCACATCAATCGCAAATTTCCAACCGCCCATGTCATCGTCATCGTACGGCGCAATCCGCACGATGTCGCGTCGTCCTACCAAGTGAGGGCGCGTAATGCCGAAGACAAAACCTGGCCGCCCTCGCGCGACTATAAACTAGCTGTCAAGCAGTGGAACGCGGCGGCAAAACACACTCTCGCCTTTCTCGACAAGCGTGGGCGGCGTGCTGAGACTACGGTGGTCGAATATTCCGAGTTATTCGAGGAGTCCGCCGCTATCGATAAACTTTTCGCGCGTCTCGATCTTGAGGTCACGATAGAAAGCCGTATTGCATACGACAGTTCGCTGGGGAAAGCTAAAGCCCTAAGCCAGAGCAGGCGAACGGTGCTGAGCGAGGAGGAGTCACAATACGTTCGCGCAAATGCGGACACAGAGATCGTTGAGAGGCTGCTGGAGCGCAGGCTGCGCATTAATTAACCCCCGCGCCACACCACTCCGCTATTCGGACGTTCCCTTTCTGCACCTAGCTCCTGGGTTGGTGGATGAAGGACGCTGCGGTGGCAAAGGCTGGCGGTACGTGCGACGCCGCTGCTAATAGGTGCTCCGAAATGGTGAACGGGATTGCTCAGAAGCCCATCGAAGGCGTGAGCATGGCCTATACCTTCGACAAGGCGAGGAGCAACCGAAGGGACTGGTTCATTGTCACCTCCATACACACTTCGAGGGGCCATCAATATTACCGCAAGTGTATGCTCACCCCCCTGTGACAATCCGCACGTTAATATCCGCTAAGGGTCATTAGCGGACATACTGACAAGCCCGCGGCATGTCCTCTTTACCCCCAAGAACGGACGTTGGGCGCCGCATCCAAGTTTGCATTGGGGTTTATGCGTACACGCCCTAGCAAGCGGACCTTCAGCGGTGATGAGGCCCTGTCACGCAAGTCTCATACTAGCCCCGCTCCAGCCGGGGCTTTTTCTTGTTGCGGCGGATGCAGGTTTGGCTTTGCGTGACATTTCTGTCGCAGATCCCGCAGGGAATGATGTTCATGCTGACCAGCGTTGGAACCTTGAGGTCATTGCGGGCTTTCGGGTTTTGCGCGGGCGAGACATTCACCCCTACCGCGCGCACGGCACGGTGACTGCGTAGAAGAAGCCGGTATTTGGCCTCCCCGGGCTTCTTTTTGCTCACGTCCCCTCTCAGCCATGTTGAGCCGCTGAACTCCTGACTGACCACCCTGCGGGGCGAGCCCTCCTACGGTTGGTTGGGGGCCCGGTGCCGTTGTTTGTTCAGTCCCATGTGTAGCGGCGGTGCCGGGCCCTTCTCTGAGCATCAATGCTTTGTGACGTGCGAAATCCCACAGCGAGAATCCGAAGAGGCGTGCATCTGTTGATGGAGGATGCTATGACCAACCCTGACAACAACACCCTGTACGTTCTGATCTCCAGCCTTCTTGGAGCCGTGGTCAGCTTGTCGTTTGTTTGGTATTCCGCCGCCACTTATGCGCCTGGTTTAGTTGCCTAACCGAGCGGCCGTCAGTTTTAAACGGGGGTCGTCTGTCTCAGCCGCCATCATGGCGCTATCGCCGTACAGCGTTTTGCAGAAACCGCAGCGGGTCTATGAGGCGCGAACCGCCAAGTACGAAGAAAGATGTTTACTCGCGACAACGAAGGAAATGAGCAGCGGGACGGCGAGAAGTGCACCCAAGGCGCCCCACATCCAAGCCCAGAAGGCAATCGACAAAAAGATGAGGAAAGGATTGAGAGTATGGCGGTGTCCAATGAACGCGGGTGTAATGATTTGCCCCTCCAAAGTCGTCACGAAGATCCAGATGATAGGCGCGACGAATGCGTCCGTGAGACTCGGAAAGCTCAAGAGGCCAATTACAAAGAGCGTGGCCACTATTATCGCTGGACCGAGGTAGGGAATGAAACTCAGCGTGCCTGCGAGCACCCCCCAAAGGAGTGGATTAGGTAACCCCACTGCCCCGGCCAGTCCAACCGCAAGGACCGCGAGACAAAGATTGACCACGACAAGGGTGCCGAAATACTGGCTCACCTTCTTCTCTGCGTCATCCAGGATCCTACGTGCCACCTGGCCCGCCCTGTCGCCAGAGAAGAGGAGAGCAACGCCGCCTTTGACTTCATTCGCGTAAAGCATCCAGAAAATCATCGCAAAAAAGAAGAGTACGAACTGCGCTATGACTGGAGTAAGGGTCGATACGATTCCGCGAATGATCGTCGAAGTATCGTAGTTCACGATGGTTGCGGGCGCTGAGCTCGCCGGAAACTCCGGAAAGTGCGTGAGCAATCTCATCAACGATCGCCAAGGGTTGATTTAGGAGTTGCAATTTCCCCTTTATCAGCTGCGCGAGTTCTGCGGTGCGTCCGATCCAATAGGCCAAGGGCGTAGATAAGAGTCCCACTATTGCGAGCAGTATCAGGAGCGCAACCGTCGCCGTAGCAATAACCGCAACGACTCTCGGCACGCCATGTCTCTCGGCCGATTTGGCGATCGGACGTAGGATGGCACCCATCACCCATGCGGTAACGACGGGAACGAATAACTCGTGCACGACAAATAGGGTGTAACCGACCGCGAGAACGAATAGTCCAATCACCGAGATGCGCTCGGCCCAGACCCATGCGTCAAGCGACTCCTCTAAACGAGGCGCACCGGCCTTGCGCTCGAGGTTGAGGTTGGATCTCTGCATTGGAGCTCGGACATCCTGAGTTATAAATCACTATATCATGGGTTTGATCACCGCATCGAGCCAGCCACGCATTCGGTGCGATGTTGATGACCCACGCGATAGCCTTCGAGGCGCGGTAGCCGCCCCACTGACGATGCGATGCAGGGACGTTGGTCATATCGCCGTTGGTCAGCTTCCAGATGACTTCGTTGACCTTCTCGAAGCTAAACCGGAAAGGGTTAGGGGTCGCTTTTTGGCTGCTAGGACGCTAGTGATTTCAAACTCTTGCGAGGGCTCAAAATGCCCCTCCGCTATATCTGTCCAATTCTCCATTCCTCGGTATCCCCTTAAAGAAAAAGGCCCCGAGAGGGGCCTGGTTTGCAGTCATGTAGAGAGGGCTAGGCGAGAGCCCGATAGACGCTCGACTTGCTCAACTTGGTCTGCCGCATGATCTCAGGCACCGTGCTGCCGTCATGCCTAAGCTTGCAATCTCATTGATGCGTTCGGCAGTGAGTTGGGGCTTGGGACCGAACGTGTCCCCGCCCCTTCGCCTTGGCAATGCCGTCCAGTTGACGCTCACGCCGAATGTCGTTCTCAAACTCAGCAATCAAGGCAACGATGCCCATGATGAGCTTGCCGGTGCGGGACCTGGTGTCGATTGAGGGGTCCCGTCGGCGTGACCCTGAGATGGGCTGCGCTCGCCAACACCTTTGTGAGCCCCCTCACACTGCGCCGACGCGCCCGATAAAGCCGTTCGGCCCCGGCTTCGCCGCAATCGGGCCGACATGGCGCCCTAGTCGACGGTTAATTTCGAGCCCAATAAGAAAAAGCCTTCTTAGCCTCCATTCCGGGGGCCACGCACAGCACACACGAACGCTTGCCAGGAGTTTTTGGCTCCCGGGTTCCGACGAGGAGGGTCCGCCGAACCGGTCCGTCTTTAGCTTCGGAACGCCGGGCTAACGCCGCTCTGCCGCGGGGACCTCGATATTTCGAGGGGCGGAAAGCGGTATGCGGGGTGTGTATTGCGTCGGTCTCTCTCTCTCCTCTTTTGTCTCGTCCTCTGTGGCGTCTCTGGGGGCGGTAACGCGCTCGCGCAGGATAAGGGCGCCAAGGCTTGGCTCGGCCTGATCGCAGGCCCCGCGACCGCCTCGGAAACCGTGTTGGCGTCCGACATTGCGAGCCTCTTCCCGCCCAGCGCGAGCTTGCGCGTCACTCCCATGTTGGGCGATAGCGGCGCGGGCAATCTCGCGCTTCTGCTCGACGATCCGCATGTCGATATCGCCTTCGTCTCGACCGATGCGCTTGCCGAAGCCGCGACCAAGCAACGCGGCCTCCACGACAAGCTCGAGCTGGTGGCGCGGCTGGCGCCGCAAGAGATCCACGTGCTTGCCCGCGCCGATATCGACAGCCTCGCTGGCCTCGCGGGTGAGCAAGTGAATTTCGGCCCAGCCGGTTCGGCCTCAGCCGTGACCGCCGCCGCTCTGTTCAAGGCGCTCGGCATCAAGATCGCGGCGATGAATTTCGACGCGCCGTCCGCCATCGAGCAGCTAAAGCAGCGCAGAATTGCCGCGAGCGTGATCGTCGGCGGCAAGCCGTCTCCGTTGGTCGCCGCCATACCGGCGAGTTCAGGCATCCATCTCTTGCCCGTCTCGTTCGGCGCTGCGCTCGAAGCGGCCTATCTGCCGACCCGGCTTACGCCTGAGGACTATCCGAATCTGATCCAAGCGGGCGGTGGGATCGCCACGGTCGCCACCGGCATGGTGCTGCTTGCTGCCAAAGCCAAGAGCGATCCCGGCTCGTCCGAGCGCGTAAGCCGCTTCGTCAATGGGGTCTTTCCGCGCTTCGCCGAACTTCAGGCGCAAGGCCGACATCCGAAATGGCGCGAGGTCAATCTCGCGGCGAGCCTGCCGGGCGTCGCCCGCGTCCGCGCCGCCGCTGCATTTCTCGGCGAGCCAGCGACAGTGCCGGCGAAGCCGACGGCCGCAAAGGCCAGTGCAATCCAGTCTCCGACGTTCGCGGAAAATCTCGCGCTGAGCAAGGAGCAGAAGGAAAGTCTGTTCAAACGCTACATCGAATGGCAGCGCAGCAAGCTGCCCTAGTCGCGCGACGAAAAGGGGAAAGACGAAATAGAGGGAACGACGGAACGAAAGAAGGAGTTTGTAAGTTCGGCATAGCTGCATGCTCAGGGGCACGAGCGTGCGTACGGGGGTTACGGGGTGTGATTTCGCGCGTGGGGCACTCGCGCGGGACAATGAAGGGAGCAAGACGATGTTCGGTTCCTCAACGCCCGTGGCCGTGCACCCTGTGCATCGGGCAAATGCCGTGCTGCGCGCGGCGCTTCTAAGCTCAACCTCGGCGTCCGATCCATCGGAAGATCGGCCCGAGGTCGAGTCGCTGTCACGCGCGATCCAAACCGTGATGCAAGGGCCGGTGAGCATCAGCTTCCCCAAGCCTCTCGCCGAGCGGCTGGAGGCCTTGGAGGTCGATGACGCCTTCCCCTCCTTTGGGCTGCCAATGCAAGGCGCGCCCTTCGCGAGACAGGATACGGCGGCAGGTCTCGGCTCGCGCGGCGGCCTCTCGGCAAGCGATGCGCTTTCGCCTGAGGCGCACGGTCTGCCGACGGACACCCTCAAGTTCGATTGGGACGGTGCGAGCGCGGGTCTCGATCCCGATGAAGCCGAGGCCCTGGAGGCCGCGGCGCTGGCGCGGGTGCCGCAGGTCATTCCGCAAATTCATGTGCAGGCGCTGTTGTACGAATTCCGCCGCCGGCAACGCCATGCAAACCTGCTCGTCGCGGGCTCGATCGCGACCGCGATCCTGCTCACCGTCGGGGGCCTCCTGATCATCGCTCAGATGGCCGTACCCCGCTCCGTGGACGGCGATAACCGCCCTGCCCTGCGTTCGACCTCGGTCGCATGGCAACGCCCGGTTCAGGCTGGCGCTGGCTCGGGCCTCGAGTTTGCTGTCGTCTCCGCCAATCGCGCGACCAAGGGCGAGCCGTTGCTTGTGCCGAAATTCGCCGAGCCAACCGAGCCGGCAGTGCCGGCGCAAGTGATCCTTGCCGCCAGCGGGCGCCAGATCGCCTTTGCTCCGCTCTTGCCCTCGAGCCATGCGGGCTATCTTCTGATCCGCGGTCTCCCGGCCACGGCCAAGCTCTCGGCCGGGCGGCAGAGCGAAAGCGGGACCTGGCTGGTGAAGGACGACTATGTTTCGGAACTCACCCTCACCATGGGCGAAGCCGCCCCGGGCGACTACCCCGTCGAGGTCTATGTGCTCCAGTCCGGCGACGGGCCGCAGGCGCGGCGCAGCCTCGTGCTGCGGGTGGAAGCCCCTGCACAGCCCTTGACCTACGCGACCTACGCGCCCGACATGGGCTGGGCCTCCGCCCTTCTCGATGTGGTGCCCGCCGCTCAGGCTGCCGAAGCGCCGGCCATCGCTCCGACCGAAGCCAAGGTGCTGCATGACCGGGCCCAGCGGTTGCTGCAAGAGGGCGATATCGCCGCGGCACGGCTGCTCCTGCTCCACCTCGCCGAACGCGGCGAAGGCGACGCGGCCTACGATCTCGCCCGCACCTTCGATCGCGACGTGCTGACCGAGCTTGGGGCCAAAGGCATGGACGGCGATCTCGCCCGGGCGCGCGGCTGGTACGAGCGGGCCTCGCAGGACGGGAATACCAAAGCGGCAGAGCGTTTGAAGATCCTCGCTAGTCTTTCCGGAACGGATCCGTCCGACTAGCGCAAGGAAGGCCGCGGCCGCTGATCCGAGGGAAACCAATCGGGGGGAAGCGGCGGCTGCGGCCTACTGATCTTTAGATCAGGTGCCGCCGCCTGAGTTCGGCGAGCAGCAACTCGGCGAGGGCCTCGGGCGTTGCCTTGCTCGTGTCGAGCGTGACCTCGGCCTGTTCCGGCGTCTCGTACAGCGAGTCGATGCCGGTGAAGTTTCGGATCAGACCTGCGCGCGCTTTGCGGTAGAGCCCTTTCGGGTCGCGCGCCTCGCAAATCTCGATCGGCGTATCGACGAACACCTCGATGAACTCGCCGTCATCGAACAGATCGCGCGCCATGCGCCGCTCCGAGCGGAACGGCGAGATGAACGACACCATCACGATCAGCCCCGCATCGACGAACAGCTTGGCGGCTTCCGCCACCCGGCGGATGTTTTCAACCCGGTCTACGTCGGTGAAGCCAAGATCCTTGTTGAGGCCGTGGCGGATATTGTCGCCGTCGAGCATATAGGTGTGGCGGCCCATGGCGTGCAGCCGCTTCTCCAGCGTATTGGCGATGGTCGATTTGCCGGCGCCTGACAGTCCGGTGAACCAAAGCACGCAGGGCTTCTGCTCCTTCAGCCCGGCCCGAGCCTGTTTGTCCACGAACAGCTCCTGCCACTGGATATTGGTGGCGCGGCGCAAGCCGAACTCGATCATCCCCGCCGCCACGGTCGCGTTGGTGAAGCGATCGATCAGGATGAAAGCGCCGGTCTCGGCACTCTCCGCGTAAGGATCGAACACCAACGCCTTGGCCGCACTCAGATTGCAGGAGCCGACCTCGTTCAGCTCGAGCGTCTTGCCGGCCACGTGATCGAGATTGTCGACATTGAGCTTGTATTTCAGGCTCGAGATCGTCGCCGTCGTGCTCTGGCAGCCGCATTTCAGTGTATAGGCGCGACCCGGCAGCATCGGCTCCTCGTCGAACCAGATCAATCGCGCCGCTATTTGATCGGCGATCGACGGCGTTGCTTCCGCATGTGCGATGATATCGCCGCGGCTCACATCCACCTCCTCGGCGAAGGTGAGCGTCACCGCATCGCCCTCGCGCGCCGCTTCGAGGTCGCCATCGGCGGTGACGATCTGCGCCACATGCGCGCGCCTGCCCGAAGGATGGATCACCACCTCGTCGCCACGGACGACCTTGCCGCTCGTCACCGTGCCGGCATAGCCGCGGAAATCGAGATGTGGCCGGTTCACCCATTGCACCGGAAAGCGGAACGGCCGTTCCTTTCCGCCGCGTGCTATCTCAACCGTCTCCAGATGCCCCAGCAGAGTCGGCCCGTGATACCAATGCATATGCGCGCTCGGGGCGATTACATTGTCGCCCTTGAGCGCCGAGAGCGGGATCGCCGTTACCAGCTCGAAGCCGAGCGCCTCGGCGAAGCCGGAAAACTCCTCGGCGATCGCCTCGAAGCGCGCCTGGTCGAAATCGACGAGATCCATCTTGTTGACGGCGAGCGCGATCCTGCGGATGCCGAGCAGCGACAGGATGCAGGCATGACGCCGCGTCTGCGTCAGTACCCCGCTCCGCGCATCGACCAACAGCACGGCGAAATCGCAATTCGACGCGCCGGTCGCCATGTTGCGCGTGTACTGCACATGCCCCGGCGTATCGGCGACGATAAATTTGCGCCGTGGCGTCGAGAAATAGCGATAGGCGACGTCGATGGTAATCTTCTGCTCGCGCTCGGCCTCCAAGCCGTCGATGAGGAGAGCGAGGTCGAGCTGGCCTCCCCTGCCCCCGCCGGGGCGGCGCGAATCGTGCTCGGCGCTGCGCACCTGGTCCTCATAGACCAGCGCGGAATCGTAAAGCAGCCGGCCGATCAGTGTGCTCTTGCCGTCATCGACGCTGCCACAGGTGAGGAAGCGCAGCAGGCTGCGATTCTCTTCCGCCGCGATGCGGGCATCCACCCGCTCGCCGGCGTTGCTTTGCTCGCCGCTGCCGACGACGCTCAAGCGGGCCATCAGAAATAGCCCTCCTGCTTCTTCCTCTCCATCGAGCCGGACTGGTCGTGGTCGATCACCCGGCCCTGCCGCTCCGAGAAGCGCGTGGCGATCAGCTCCTCGATGATCTCCGGCACTGAGGCCGCCTCCGAGCGGATCGCCCCGGTCAGCGGATAGCAGCCGAGCGTGCGGAAGCGCACGCGCGCCATCTCCGGCTTTTCCTTGGCGTCGATCGGCAGCCGCGCGTCGTCAACCATGATCAGCATGCCGCCCCGCTCGACCACCGGCCGGTCGGCCGCGAAATAGAGCGGCACCACCGGAATGTCCTCGAGATAGATGTAGGTCCACACGTCGAGCTCGGTCCAATTCGACAGCGGGAACACCCGCATGCTCTCACCAGGACCGATCTTGGTATTGGCGAGATGCCACAGCTCCGGCCGCTGCCGCTTGGGGTCCCAGTTCTGCGCGATGTTACGGAACGAGTACACGCGCTCCTTGGCGCGCGACTTCTCCTCGTCGCGCCGCGCGCCGCCGAACGCCGCATCGAAGCCCTGGCTCGTAAGCGCCTGCTTGAGGGCTTCCGTCTTCATGATATCGGTGTAGAGCGCGCTACCGTGGGTGATGGGCGAGATGCCGTCTTTCACCCCCTGCTCGTTGGTATGCACGATCAAATCGAGACCGAGCCGTCGCATCTCGGAATCGCGAAACTCGATCATCTCGCGGAACTTCCAGGTGGTGTCGACATGCAGCAGCGGAAACGGCGGCTTCCCAGGATAGAACGCCTTCAGCGCGAGATGCAGCATCACCGAAGAGTCCTTACCGATGGAATAGAGCATCACCGGATTGCGGAACTCGGCCGCAACCTCGCGCATGATGTGGATGCTCTCGGCCTCGAGCTGCCGCAGATAGGTTGATAGTCGCTGCTTCACTGTTTGGTCCTCAAGCGCACGACGTGCTCATCGGAGCCCACCGGGGTCTCCGCGACTTGACCCTTGCCGCCTTGCGGTTTGGCGGTCTTTGCCTGCTTCCGCTGCTCGGCGAGATAGCGATAGGCGGAGAGCGGGATCATGGCGAGGTAGATCACCGAGCCCGCCGCAAGCGTGAGCGAGGGATAGGTGAGCAGCAACGCCATGAACAAAGCGGCTAGCGACGAACACCGGCAGCACATATTCGCGCGCGATCTTCTGCCCGATCAGCTTGCCGGAGAAGGTCGGCACCCGGCTCACCATCAGAAGCGCGATGGCCAGCGTATAGAGCAGCACGAGCGGCGTGAGGCTCGGCCAATGCAGCCCGAGATCCTCGGCGTAGATCGGCAACAGCAGAATGATGGCGCCGGCCGGCGCCGGCACCCCGACGAAATAATTGCTCTTCCAGGCCGGCGTATCCGTCGCGTCGAGCGACACATTGAAGCGCGCGAGCCTGAGCGCCGAGCACACGGCAAACACGAGCACCGCGATCCAGCCCAGGCTCTTGAGATCATCGAGCGCCCAGTTGAACATGATGATGGCGGGCGCCACGCCGAAATTGACGAAATCGGCGAGGCTGTCGAGCTCTGCACCAAACCGCGACGAGGCTTTCAACAACCGCGCGACGCGGCCGTCGATGCCGTCGAGGAACGCCGCGAATACGAGCGCCGCCACCGCCAGGTCCCAGCGATGCTCGATGCCCATGCGGATTGCTGTGAGCCCGGCGCAAAGCCCGACTAGCGTGAAGATGTTGGGGATCAGCACCCTGACCGGCACCTGGCCGCGGGCGAAGACATTCTGCCGCTTTTTCTTGCGCTCGTCGCGCTCCGGCTCGAAGGGAGGAAACATGGTCTAATCCTCCGTGGCAGTCGACACTGAAACTGACCTCACCGCAGGCGCCTCCTCGCAACCCACTAACTCCGCGAGCATGGTCTCGCCGCCGATCGCCGTCTGCCCAACTTCGGCAAGAATGCGGGCGTTTTTGCGTAGATAAACATCCACACGGCTGCCGAAGCGGATCAGCCCGATACGCTCGCCGCGGGCCACGCTAGTCCCCTCGCCCACGAAAGTCACGATCCGCCTCGCGATCAGCCCGGCAATCAGCACAAGTCCGACCTTTTCCCCTGTCTCCGTCTCGATGACCAGTGCGCGCCGCTCGTTCTCTTCGCTCGCTTTGTCCAGCTCGGCGTTAAGGAAGGCGCCCGGCACGTAATGGCTCCTTGTGATCCGCCCGGCCACCGGCGCACGCACAATATGCACGTCGAAGATGGAGAGAAACACCGAGATGCGGCTGAGCGTCTCGCGCCCGAGCTGAAGCTCGTTGGGGGCTGCAACGTCGGCAATAGCCGCGATCTTGCCGTCGGCGGCGGACGTCACGAGGCCCGCGCGCCGCGGCGTGATGCGCTCCGGGTCGCGGAAGAAATAAGCGCAATAGGCCGTGGCGATAGCCCCGAGCCAACCGAGCGGCGGCAGCAACGCAAACAGAATCAGCGTGGCCAGCGCCGCGCCGAACACGAATTTGTAGCCGTCCGGATGGATCGGCACGAAGGCGCCAAGAATGCTGTCGAGGATGCTGTGTTTGTCGTTCATGCTTCGCGTGATGCCTGAGGCTTAAGTTGAGGCGAGCGCTTCGTCTTCGAGACGTTCTGCCGCGCGCGATTCCAGCAATGCCTCCTCTTCGGCAACCTTGGCGAGCCGCTCCCGCGCCTCGTCGGCCTCGCGCTGGCGCGCCCAGAGACTCGCATAAAGCCCGCCTCTGGCCAGCAGCTCGAGATGCGTGCCCTGCTCGACGATGACGCCCTGGTCCAGCACGATGATGTTGTCGGCATGCACCACGGTGGAGAGGCGGTGGGCGATCACGAGGCTGGTCCGCTCCCGTGCCACGCGTTCGAGCGCGTCTTGGATCTCGTGCTCGGTATGGCTGTCGAGAGCCGAGGTGGCCTCGTCGAGCATCAGGATCGGCGGCGCTTTGAGAATGGTACGGGCGATCGCCACGCGCTGCTTCTCGCCGCCGGAGAGCTTCAAGCCGCGCTCGCCGACCAGCGCGTGATAGCCTTGCGGCAGCGTCATGACGAAATCGTCGATCTGGGCAAGTCGCGCCGCCTCGCGCACCTCGGCAACCGTGGCATCGGGCTTGCCATAGCGAATGTTGTATTCGATCGTGTCGTTGAACAGCACGGTATCCTGCGGGACCATGCCGAGGGCGGCCCTGAGCGAGGCCTGCGTCACGTCCCTGATATTCTGGCCGTCGATCAGCACGCGCCCGCTCGAGAGTTCGTAGAAGCGGAACAGAATGCGCGAGATGGTGGATTTGCCCGCGCCCGATGGCCCGACGATGGCCACCATCTTTCCGGCGGGAACCTCGAAGCTCACGTTCTTCAGGATCGGCCGGTCGGGGTCGTAGGCGAAAGAGACATTCTCGAACTTGACCTCGCCTTTGCTGACGCGAAGCGGCTTCGCGCCTTTCTTGTCGACGATCTCGGGCGGCTCGTGCAGCAGCGCGAACATCGTCTCGACATCGATCAGGCCCTGCTTGATCTCGCGATAGACCATGCCCATGAAATTCAGCGGCATATAAAGCTGCATGAGGATCGCGTTGATCATCACGAAGTCGCCGACGGTGAGCACCCCGCGCGTGACATCGCGCGCCGCGAGCAGCATGCAGACGACCGTGCCCAGCGTGAAGATCACCGCCTGCCCGGTATTCAGCACGCCGAGCGAGGTATAGGTGCGGATCGCCGCCTTCTCGTAGCGGGCCATCGAGGAATTGAAGCGCCGCGCCTCGAGCTCCTCATTGCCGAAATATTTCACCGTCTCGTAGTTGAGCAGGCTGTCGACCGCCTTCGAATGCGCCTCGGTGTCGGATTCGTTCATGTCGCGGCGGATGGAGATGCGCCGCTCGCTGGCCCAGAATGTGAACCAGACATAGACGCCGACGGTGAGCAGCACCACCACCACGTAGATCCAGCCGAAATACCAGGCGACCAGACCCGAGATCATCGCGAGCTCGACCGCCGTGGGGATCGAGTTAAGCACCGCCATGCGCACGATAGTGTCGACGCCGTTGACGCCGCGCTCGATCACGCGGCTCAAGCCTCCGGTGCGGCGCTCCAGATGAAAGCGCAACGAGAGCTCATGCAAATGCCTGAAGGTGCGGTTGGCGAGCTCGCGCACGGCGTGCTGGGCAACCACGGTGAACCACACGTCGCGGAACTGCGCGAACAGCACCATCAGCACGCGGCCCACGCCATAGGCGACGATCAGCATGGCGGGAACGGCGGCGAAGCCAAGCGCCGAGAGCCCGGCGATTTCGCCCGCACTCGCTTCGCCGGTGAGGAGGTCCACGATCGCCTTGTAAGCGATCGGCACGGTGAGCGTGATCGCCTTGGCGACCACGAGCGCCAGAAGCGCGAACACCACCCGCATGCGGAGATCCGGGCGATCGGCCGGCCAGACATAAGGCGCAAGCTCGCGCAGCACGCCCAATTGCCCCGTCCGTGCCTGAAGCACGGCGTCGCTTCGAGATTGCGGCAACCGGTCTTGCATGAGAGATCGCTTTTATCGGGCGGACTGTCCGCCTGGCAAAAAGGGCAGCGAACACGCTGCCCACCCTTGAGCCCCCCAACCCCGAAATATAGGTTCCGGAGACCCCCACGCCAAGCGCGTCAGTGGGCGGGCACGTTAAGCTCTTGCTTTGGATGAATGAGGTTGGGGTTGCGGATCACCTTGCGGTTATCCTGGAAGATCGAGGTATAGCGCAACCCGCTGCCGAGATAACGCTTGGCGATGGCCCATAAGGTGTCGCCTTGGCGGATGATGTAGGTCCCGGCGCTTTCCTTCTTTTCGGCGGCAGCGACTGTCGGAGGCGCCGCAGCGACGGGCTGCGCCTTGGGCGGTTCCGGCTTCGGCTCGACCCGCTCGATCGTGACCATGGCGGTGCGCGCGAGCGTGCCCGCGCCTGCGCCCCCCTGCTCTGCACGGAAGTTATGCTGCCCCATGCCGAGTTTCTTCTGCACCACGACGCGCCAAGATCCATCGCGATCGGCTTTGGCTTCGGCAATCAACGCGTTGTCGGAGAAGATCGAGATCTTCGCTCCAGGGTCGGCGATGCCGGACAGAGTGACGGTGCCGGTCCCCGCACCCGTATCCACATAGTCGGCCGTCTTGAAGATCAATGTCGGCCGGGGTGCGGGCGCGGCCTCTTCACTGCGCGCCGTCGCGCGAGGCCCTTCCGCGGCAGCCGGCGTTTCGTCGGCGCGGGCGACTTGCGAATTCCCACTCGACGGAGCGGCGTCCGCCGCAGCAGGCGGAGTCGGAACGGGCGTCGGCGCGGCGGCTTGCGGTGTGGGCACAGGCGCCACTGCATCGGGCGTCGGCGCCGCGGCCGTGGCAGCACCCTCTACGCCAGCCGGCGCGCTTGCCTTTTTCGCATCGGCACCGACCGCGACACGCACCGATTCCTGCGAAGACAACGCGCGGGTCCCGTCCGGCGAGGTGATCTTCAACGAGAGCGCGTGATCGCCGGCCGGGAGCGGCTTCTCCAAGACCACGCTCCACTCGCCTTGCAGATCGGCTTTGGCCTCGCCAACCTTGGTGCCACCGCTCTGCACGCTGACCTGCCAGCCGGGCGCCGCGCGCCCCGCGACCACACCCTCGCCGTTCGGCTCGATGACGACCACATCGAAGGTCGGCACCGAGGTCGGCTCGGCTGGAGGCGTAAGCGCGCCTGTCGCGTCGGCTTGCGGCTTTGCTGCCGGCTCGGGGGAAGGCGTGGCGACGGGTTCAGGCTGGGCCGGCGCGCTTCCACCGCCCGCGTCGGCCATCGGCCCTTGCTCGGAGGTCGACGGTGCGAACGGCCCCTGCCCGAGAACATACAATCCCAAGAGGGCGCCGCCGGCGAGAGCGACCACGGCTGCGATGGCGACAATGAACTTCCTCATCCGTCTTCCTCGGCCGACGCTTTGGCATCCTCCGTCTAAGGCGTGGCTGCCTTGGGAGGTTCCGCCGGCGCGGCGTCCTGCGTGGGTTGCTTGGCCTGCTCGAATGTGATCATGGCGCGAGCCGCCAGCATGTTCGTGTCCTTGTCGTATTGGTCGGCGCGAAGGGTGTGCCGGCCATCGCCGAGCTTCACCTCGCTTTCGACGCTCCAATTGCCGGAATTGTCGGGGACGGTGTTGGTGAAGGGCTGATCGTCCAGGAACAAAGACAACTCCCTGCCCGGCAGAGCCACTCCGGCAACCGTCAACTTGCCGGGCTTATCGCCCGCATCCTGATAGTCGATCGTGCTCAGCCTGAGCGGCGACTTGGGAGGATGGGCATCGCTTGGCTGGACGATGTCGGTATTTGGCTGCGGTTGCCCGGATACGCCCTGGTCAACCGGATCGGACTCGGTGGTCTGCGCAGTATTCGCCCAGAGTGAAACCGCGGCGACAGCCGCCAGCGCGCCCACGATGCAACCATATCGACTGAAGAACATTATGCGTTTCCTTCGCCCTAACTCAACTTCACCTTGTACGCGGCTCAAAAGGCAAAAAAACGTCAAACCGCGCCGGATTTTGCAGGGAACCTACCGGATCGATTGATTCCTTGCCAGTCGATTGAGAGGCCCCGGCGCTTTTCTTGACGGGCGCCGGAGCCCGGTGGCAGATGAGCCCATGAACGACACACAATCCAATTCCGCCCTGCAAAGCATTTGCGTCTATTGCGGCTCCGGACCCGGCAAAAATCCGGCCTTTGTGGAGGCCGCGCGCGCCTTCGGCCGCATCCTGGCCAAGTCCCGCATCGGCCTCGTCTATGGTGGCGGCAGCCTCGGGCTGATGGGCGAGACCGCCCACTCGGTGCTGAACCATGGCGGCCACGTCACCGGCATCATTCCCGGCTTCTTGAGCGAGCGCGAGCACATGCTGATCCAGGCCCAGGAGCTCATCGTCGTCGACGACATGCATCAGCGGAAGCAGCTGATGTTCGTCAAGTCGGACGCCTTCGTGGCGCTCCCCGGCGGGCTCGGCACGCTTGAAGAGTTCGTCGAGCAGCTCACCTGGTCGCAGCTCGGCCGGCACGCCAAGCCGATCGTGCTTGCCAATATCGACGGCTTCTGGGACCCGCTGCTGGTACTGTTCGACCGGATGGGCGGCGAAGGCTTCATCCGCGCAGGCCTCGAGCTGAACGTGACGGTGGTCGATCGCGTCGAGAAGATCATCCCCGCGATCGAGAAGGTGCTCGGCCCCTTCCCCGCGGTCAGCGACGTGCAAGCGGAAGCCGAGGTCTCGGCGAAATTCTAAAGCCGGCTGCTCATGATCAATCGTAGCCGTTCCACTCCGGATGCCCGGCATAGGCCGCCTTGCCGTCGCGTGCGACACCGACGCAGAACCGGGTCGTATGCTGCTGCCGGAACACGTCCTCATAGGCGATATAGCCGACGATGAAGAACGGCGCCGCGATCTCCGAGCGGAACACCGAAGCCGGACTGAACAGCTTGTCGGGCTCGAGGATCTCGTTGGCGACCGTCCGCTTCGTGGGCTTCATAGGCGGGGCTTTTCCCGCGCGGTTCCTGCGCCACGAACTCGACCAGCCATTCCTTGATCACCGCCGGCGTCTTCCCGTAATTCTGCATGGCGAGCCGAACGCTCGCCTGATCGTGCAGCAGGAAGAGATCGGTCGGCCCGCCGAACACATAAGCGCGCTCGACCGCGGGGATGTGCTCTGCGGCGATCCTCGCCGCGGTGACCGCGCGACGCGTATTAAACCAGAGCAGAAGCGTCGAGAGCGCGAGCAGCGCCATGAAGGTGACGACGGTGCGCTCGACCGAGCCGAAGAAGAACGTGCCGACCTTGCAGGCATAGCCGCCGAGCCCCGTCGCGCCCGCGCATGGGTCGCCTCCGGTCTCGGCTTCCCCGGCAACTTCCTCGGCCGGGATCTCTCCGGATTCAAGCGCATGACCGCCACCGCTATCGCTGTCGGTCACCTCGACATTGGCATGCGGCCCCGCCTGCGGAAATGCGGGCGCGGTCCAGAAAAGCAGCAGTAAAGCGACAGCAACGCCCCGCATCATGCGATCCACGGCTCCCCGAACCTTCGTGGCCGCAATTCTTATAGCGGAAATTGAACTCGGCAACCTAACGCGGAATGGCGCGGCATATCCCCGAAAGGGCCCGGCCGGCTAGGGGCGCGGGAGCGCCGTCGCGGATCAGCTTGTAATTGATGGAGTCGATCAACGCCTCGAACGAGGCATCGACGATATTCGGCGAGACGCCGACGGTGAACCAGCGGTTGCCCTCCCCGTCGCGGCTCTCGATCAGGACCCGGGTGACGGCGTCGGTCCCCCCGGTGAGGATACGCACCTTGTAATCGACCAGTTCGAGGTCGTTGATGAAGCTCTGATAGCGGCCGAGATCCTTGCGCAGCGCATTGTCCAGCGCGTTGACCGGGCCGTTCCCCTCCCCGGCCGAGAGCACGCTCTCGCCGTCGATACGAACCTTGACCGTCGCCTCCGACACCGTGACGAGATCGCCGACCGCGTTGTGCCGCCGCTCGACGGTGACGCGGAACGCATCCACGTCGAAGAATTGCGGCACGTTACCGAGCATGCGCCGGGCGAGCAGCTCGAAAGAGGCGTCGGCCGCCTCATAGGCATAGCCGACCGCCTCACGCTGCTTCACCTCATCGAGCAGGCGCGCGATGCGAGGATCGTCCTTCGGCGTGACGATGCCGATACGCTCGAGCTCGGCGAGGATGTTCGAGCGGCCTCCCTGGTCCGAGACGAGCAGCCTGCGGCGGTTGCCGACGGCCTCGGGGGGGATGTGCTCATAGGTGCGCGGGTCCTTCTGCACGGCCGAGACATGGATGCCGCCTTTATGCGCGAAGGCCGAACTCGCCGACATAAGGCGCATGCCGGTTGGGCGCGCGGTTCAGCACCTCGTCGAGAATGCGCGAGGCATGGGTGAGCGTCCTGAGCTTCTCCGGAGTGACGCCGGTCTCGAAGCGCTCGGCATAGTCCGATTTCAGCATCAGCGTCGGGATGATCGAGGTGAGATTGGCATTGCCGCAGCGCTCGCCGAGCCCGTTCAGCGTGCCCTGGATCTGCCGCGCGCCGGCGCGCACCGCGGCGAGCGAGTTGGCCACGCCGTTATCGGTGTCGTTATGCACATGGATGCCGAGACGATCGCCGGGGATGACCTTGACCACCTCGGTGACGATCTTCTCGATCTCCTCGGGCAGCGTGCCGCCATTGGTGTCGCACAGCACGACCCAGCGCGCGCCAGCCGCGTAAGCGGTCTTGGCGCAAGCCAGTGCGTAATCCGGATTGGCCTTGTAGCCGTCGAAGAAATGCTCGCAGTCGATCAGCGCCTCGCGGCCCGATGCGACAACGGCTTCGGTCGATTCCTTGATGCCGGCGAGATTCTCATCGAGGCTGATGCCGAGCGCCACATCGACGTGGAAGTCCCACGTCTTGGCGACCAGGCAGATCGAAGCGACGTTAGCGGCGAGCAGCGCCTGGAAGCCCGGATCGTTGGCGATCGAGCGGCCCGGCCGCTTGGTCATGCCGAACGCGGTGAGCTTGGCGTGACCGAGTGGTTTCGCCTCGGCGAACAGCCGCGTATCGGTCGGGTTCGCGCCCGGATAGCCGCCCTCGATATAGTCGATGCCGAGTGCGTCGAGCTGTTGCGCGATCAACCATTTGTCCTCGACCGAGAAGTCGACGCCATGGGTCTGCGCGCCGTCGCGGAGCGTCGTGTCGTAGAGCGAGATGCGTTCGCGGGTCATGCCTACCTCTACACCACGCCCCAAAGGAAATGCAGCGCCAGCAACACGCCTAGCGCGAGCACGGCGAGCTTGATCGCGAGATAAACGCGCCGCGAGTTCTTGAATGGCAAATCGCCGAGCAGCCGGCTTCATCGGGCGACCTCCCAGGTGGTGGTGAGCTCGCCGGTCTTGGGGTCCTTGGCGTCTTTCAGGATGATGCCCATGGCTTCAAGCTCGCCCCGGATGCGATCCGCCTCCTTGAAATTCTTCGCCGCCCGCGCGGCGTTGCGCGCCGCGATCCAGCTCGCCAACCGCTTCGGCGCGAAACCCAATGGTGGCTGCGCCAACACCGGACGCCTCTCTCTTGAGGTTAGCGCGTTCGCCCAGAAAAGCCGAGGAAGCTGAGCGCCGCGCGCAAGCCACCCCAATGGCTGGCGCTATGCAGCCTATGCATCTCGGTGATCGCCTTGGGCGTGTTCAGGTCGTCCGTGAGCGCATCGAGCACCGGCCCCGGAACACCCGTTGCAGGCTCCTTGCCTTCGAGATCGCCGTACCATTCCCACAGCGTCTTATGTGCCTCATCGAGCCCGACCAAGGTCCAGTCGAGTGGCTGGCGATATTGCGTGCGAAGCATGTTGAAGCGAAGCGCCTCGCCGGGCCACGCATAGCCCTGCCAACCTTCCAGCAACTCGTGCACGGTGACGAAGTTGCCGAGGCTACTTCGCCATCTTCTCCCCTTCGACCTGGAGGAAGCCGTTATGCATCCAGACCTGCGCCATGATGGGCGTGCGGTTGGCGCAGCGCGATTGCGCGATCTCGTTCTCATGATGCGGGAATGACGAGATCGATGCCGCCGCCATGGATGTCGAAGGTCTGGCCGAGATGCGCGGCCGCCATCGCCGAGCATTCGATGTGCCAACCTGGCCGCCCCGGCGCCGCGATGCCGCACGGCGACGGCCATGACGGCTCGCCCGGCTTCGACGGCTTCCACAACACGAAGTCCATTGGATCTTTCTTGAACGGCGCGACCTCGACCCGCGCACCGGCGATCATCTCGTCGAGCGAGCGGCCCGAGAGCTTGCCGTAATCCTGCATCGCGGCGACGTGGAACAGCACGTGGTCCTCGGCGACATAGGCGCAGCCATTCTCGACCAGCCGCTCGATCATCGCCTTCATCTGCTCGATATGCTCGGTGGCCCGCGGCTCGACGTTCGGATCGAGCGCGCCGAGCGCTGCCATATCGGCGTGGAATTGCGCCTCGGTCTTCTCCGTCACGCGCCGGATCGCTTCGTTCAGTTTGAGGTCAGGATAATCTTGCGCCGCGCGCGCGTTGATCTTGTCGTCGACGTCGGTGATGTTGCGGACATAGGTGACGTGTTCCGGCCCATAGAGGTGGCGCAACAGGCGGTACAGTACGTCGAAAGCGATCACCGGCCTGGCATTGCCGATATGCGCGAAGTCGTAGACCGTCGGCCCGCAGACATACATGCGGACGTTGCCGGCATCGAGCGGCCGGAAGTCTTCCTTTTTGCGGGTGAGCGTGTTGTAAAGTTTAAGCACGACAGACCAAGCCTCTTCGGCGTGAGGCCCGCCCTTCGGTTCGCGTAACTCTTGGATTGAGGTAAAGGGAGAACGACCGGGCGAGCGTTGTTTGCTAGCCCGGAATGATGCCGCAGAAAATCATAAGGATGGGTTGCTTTTGCATCATCTTTGAGACGCTTATGGCGGGAATTGCTTGTAGCGTCAAGCAAGCCATCTTAATCATGCCTCATTGACCCCGGAATTTAGGGGCGCATAATGCGTCGGGTGGCTCCTCGGGGATGGGAACCAATCGTGAGCGTCTACCGTGATTTTTGGCGGGTCGTTGCGTCGTCCGTAAGGCCGACCGCGGGCGCGCGCCTTGCTCTGGTCGCGCTGTGCGGCGCGGGGCTCGCCGGCGGCGCCGGTCTTGCTTTGGCGCAAGGTCTGAGCGACCGCGACATCCGCTGCATGCAGCTCCAGCAGGACCTCGCCGCGGCGCGAGGCGGCGGCGGCAATCGCGAAGACGTCGCCCGCATCGATCAGCAGATCGCCCAAGCCGACCGCGTGTTCCAGGGCACCCGCGCAGCCATGGAAGATGCAGGCTGCTTCGAGAGCTTCTTCATCTTCGGCCGCGGCCTGGTGCGCAGCCCGAAATGCCTCAACATGAACGACCGCGTCGAGGACGCGCGCCGCCAGCTCTCCCAGCTCCAGCAGCAGCGCCAGGCGCTCACCGGCGGCGGCGGCAATCGGCGGCGGCAAGCCGAGTTGCAGGATGCGCTCGCCCGTAGCGGCTGCGGCGGCCAGCCCCCTGCGCAGAAGCGCCGCGGCGGCGGCTTGTTCGATTTCTTCGGCGGCGGCCAAGAGGAACAAGAGGACGTTCAGCAGACGCCGGTCTATCGCAGCATCGATCCCAACGGCCGGTATCGCTCCGTCTGCGTGCGGCTGTGCGACGGCTTCTTCTATCCGATCCACTACTCAACTTACGGCAGCCTGCTCGGGCAGGATCAGCAATCGTGCCAGTCGAATTGCGCGGCGCCGGCCGAGCTCTATGTGTATCGGAACCCGGGCCAAGAGATCGAGCAGGCCGTGTCGCTGAACGGCTCGGCCTATATGGACCTCCCCGTCGCGCTGCGTTTCAAGAAGGAATATGTGAAGGGGTGCTCCTGCAAGCAGGCCGAATACAATCCGACCGAGATCGAAGCCGCCAATAAGCGCGCCGAGGCCGACGCCGCGGCACCGGTGAAGGGCAAAGGCAAACCAACCGCGAAAGCCCCGTCCCGCCTCCCGCGCCGCAAGCCGCAGCGCCTGCGGACGCGACCGGCGCCCAGCCAAACCTCGATCTCGACGTGACCGGAAGCAACCCGCCGGCGGCCGCCGCTTCGCCTCCTTCGGTGCCCGCAGCGCAGAAGCCGCCTGCGCCCGCAGCGGCCGCGGCACCACCGCCGGCAGCGCCTCCCGCGTCAGCCTCGGCGGCTCCATCGCCGCAAGGTCAGTCGACCGTCATCAAAAAGGCGGCCAAGCCGTCGGTCGCTCAACCCGCGCAATAATTTCAGCTTACGCCGTCTTGCCTTCGAGCCGCGCCTGAGCGCGTGCGCGGCCGATCAACGGCAGCAGTTGCTTGAGCTCTGGCCCATGCTCGCGCGCCGTGAGCGCAAGGCGGAGCGGCGAGAACAACGCCTTGCCCTTGGCCCCGGTCGCCTCCTTGACGGCCGAAGACCAAGCCGGCCAGGTCCCCTCGTCCCAAGGCTCGGGAGGAAGCAGGCCTGCCGCCGTGCGACAGAGATCGCGGTTCTCGATCACGGGGTCGAGCGGCCCCTCGACCACGCGCCACCAATGCTTTGCGTCGTTGAGCACGGCGAGATTGCCGCGCACCGCCTCCCAGAACTCTTCTCCGCCCCCGACGCCCATCGCGGAGAGCCGGTCCGCAACGGCGCTGAACGGCAGCATATGCAGGAGCTTCGCGTTGAGCAGGCGCAGCTCGTTCGGATCGAACCGCGCCGGCGCGCGCGACAGCTTGGCGAAGTCGAAAGACCGCGCAAGCTCGTCGAGATTGGCATGCGGCGCGACCGGGTCTGAGGTGCCGATCAGCGCCGAATAGCTCGCCACCGCCAGCGCCTCGATCCCCTCCTCGCGCAAGGCGGCGATGGAGAGCGTGCGGTCGCGCTTGGACAGCGCCTGGCCGTCGGCGCCGACCAGGAGATTGTGATGACCGAAGGCGGGCGGTGTCGCGCCCAGCGCCTCGAACAGCTGGATCTGAGGCGCGGTGTTGGCCACATGGTCCTCGCCGCGGATCACATGGGTGATGCGGAGGTCGATATCGTCGACCACGCTCGGCATCGTGTAGAGATAGCTGCCGTCGGCCCTGACCAGCACAGGGTCTGAGAGCGAAGCGGCATCGACATGTTGCCGCCCGCGCACGAGGTCGTCCCACACCACGTCGCGCTGCTCCAGCATAAACCGCCAATGCGGCTTGCGCCCCTCCGCCTGTAAATTCGCACGCTCCTCGGCGGTGAGCTGCAAAGCGGCGCGGTCATAGACCGGAGGCTTGCCGCGGGCGAGCTGGCGTTTCCGCTTCAGCTCGAGCTCCTCCGGCGTCTCGTAAGCCGGATAAAGCCGCCCGCTCGTTTTCAGCCTCTCGACCGCCTCGGCATAACGGTCGAACCGGTCTGACTGGCGCACCTTCTCGGCCCAGTCGACACCGAGCCAATGGAGATCCTCCTCGATGCCGCGCGCGAACTCCTCCGTCGAACGTTCCCTGTCGGTATCGTCGAGACGGAAGATCAACCGGCCGCCTGCCCTCCGCGCGAACAGATGATTGAACATCGCCGTGCGGATATTGCCGGCATGGATCCGCCCCGTGGGGCTCGGCGCGAAGCGGACTGTGACGCTCATGCCTAGAGCTTCTCGCGGAATTTGTTGGTGATGGGATAGCGGCGATCGCGCCCGAAATTCTTGGCGGTGATCTTCACGCCTGGCGCCGCCTGCCGTCTCTTATATTCGGCGAGATAAAGCATGCGCTCGACTTTCTTGACGAGCTCAGGCGCGTGCCCGCGCGCGACGATCTCCGGCAGCGGCAGTTCGAGCTCGACCAGGCAATTCAGAATGTCGTCGAGCACGTCATAAGGCGGCAGCGTGTCCTGATCGCGCTGGCCGGGCTTGAGTTCCGCAGTCGGTGCCTTGGTCAGTATATTCTCCGGAATGACCACGCCTTCGGGGCCGAGGCAGCCTTTGGGCCGCGCCGCATTGCGGTAGCGGGCGAGCGCATAGACTTGCGTCTTGTAGAGATCCTTGATCGGATTGAAGCCGCCATTCATGTCGCCGTACAACGTGGCATAGCCGACCGACACCTCGGATTTGTTGCCGGTGGTGAGCACGATCGGACCGAATTTGTTGGAGATGGCCATCAGCAGCGTGCCACGGGCGCGCGACTGGAGATTTTCCTCGGTCGCGTCGGGCGTCGTCCCGGCGAACACGTTCTCCAGGCTTTTGCTCAAGCCGTCGACTGCCGAATGGATCGGCATGATGTCGTAGCGGATGTGAAGCGCCTCGGCGGTGCCCGCCGCGTCGGACAGGCTCTCATTGCTGGTATAGGTGTAAGGCAGCATCACGCCGTGCACGCGGCGAGGCCCCAGCGCATCGACGGCCATCGCCGCACACAGCGCCGAGTCGATGCCGCCCGAGAGCCCGAGCACGACGCCAGGGAAACCGTTCTTCTCCACGTAGTCGCGCAAGCCCGTAACGCAGGCGAGATAGTTCGCGGCGTCGCCCTCCTCGACCTCGGCAACAAGACCGGGCAGACAGCGCCAGCGCCCGTTCTCTCGCCGCCACTCGGTGAGGCCAATCGCCTCTTCCCAGGCCGGCAGCTGCACGGCAAGGCTCGCATCGTCGTTGAGCACGAAGGACGCACCGTCGAACACGAGCTCGTCCTGCCCGCCAACCTGATTGACATAAGCAAGCGGCAAGTTCGTTTCGGCCACGCGCGTCTCGGCGACGCCGTAACGAACATCCTGCTTATCGATCCAATAGGGCGAGCCGTTGGGCACGATCAGCAGCTCGGCACCCGCTTGCTTCAGCGCCTCGCAAACCTCCTCGCTCCAAATGTCCTCGCAGACCGGAACGCCGAGCCTGATGCCGCGGAAGTCGATCGGCGCCGGCATCGGGCCCGGTGCGAACACCCGCTTCTCGTCGAACACGCCATAGTTCGGGAGATTGTTCTTGTAGCGCACCTCGGCGATGCGGCCGCCGTCGAGCAGCGCCACGGCGTTATAGACGAACGGCGGATCGCCCCATGGCAGCCCCATGAGAATGGCGGGGCCGCCGTCGGCCGTATCCCGGGCAAGCGCCTCGCAGGCCTCGCGCGCTGCGTTCTGCAAGGCGGGCTTCAGCACCAGATCCTCGATCGGGTACCCGGTAAGAAACAGCTCGGTGAAGGCGATCAGATCGGCGCCGGCTTCGGCGGCACGGGCGCGCGCCTCGCGCGCTTTCTTCAGGTTGCCATCGAGATCGCCCACGACGGCATTGAGCTGCGCCAGAGCGAGCTTGAAATTGTCCTTGATTGCATGCGCCATGACAGGAACTTAGCGGCCGCTTTTCTCGCAAGACGAAGCGCGTTAGCGCAACTTATTCGCCCGCGGCAAACGAAATCTCGGGCTCGGGCCGCCCTTCCCGCTCGCGCTTCAGCCGCTCGGCCACAATGAAGGCCAGCTCGAGCGACTGGTCGGCGTTGAGCCTCGGATCGCAATGGGTGTGGTAGCGGTCGTGCAGGTCGGTCTCGGTGACGGCCTTAGCGCCGCCGACGCATTCGGTGACGTTCTGCCCGGTCATCTCGACGTGGATGCCGCCGGCATGCGTCCCCTCGCTGCGGTGGATGTCGAAGAAGGTCTCGACCTCCGACAGGATGAGATCGAAGGGCCGCGTCTTGTAGCCGCTTCCCGCCTTGATGGTGTTGCCGTGCATCGGATCGCACGCCCACACCACGCTCTTGCCCTCGCGCTTCACTGCGCGGATCAGCGCCGGCAAATGCTTGCCGACCTTGTCGGCGCCGAAGCGGCAGATCAGCGTGAGCCGGCCGGGCTCGTTCTGCGGGTTGAGCACGTCGATCAGCGTGAGCAGAGCCTCGGGCGCGAGGTTCGGGCCGATCTTGGCGCCAATCGGATTCTTGATGCCGCGCAGATATTCGATATGCGCATGGTCGAGCTGACGCGTGCGGTCGCCGGCCCACAGGAAGTGGCCGGAGGTTGCGTACCAGTCGCCCGAAGTTGAATCGACGCGCGTGAAGGCCTGCTCGTAGCCGAGCAAGAGCGCCTCATGGCTCGTATAGAAGCTCGTGGTGCGGAGCTGCGGCGCATTCTCGGGCGTGAGGCCGATGGCGCGCATGAAGCGCAATGTCTCGGCGATGTGCTCCGCGACCTCTTCATAGCGGTGCCCGGCGGGGCTGTCCTTGACGAAGCCGAGATTCCACCGATGCACATGTTCGAGATTGGCATAGCCGCCTTGCGCGAAGGCGCGCAGCAGATTGAGCGTGGCGGCGGACTGGCGATAGGCCATCAGCATGCGCTGCGGATCGGGAATGCGCGCGGCCTCGGTGAACTCGATGCCGTTGACAATGTCGCCGCGATAACTCGGCAGCTCCTTGCCGTTCTGCGCCTCGGTACCGCTCGATCGCGGCTTGGCGAACTGGCCGGCGATACGGCCGAGTTTCACCACCGGCGAGCCGCCGGCATAGGTCAGCACCACCGCCATTTGCAGGAACACGCGGAAGAAGTCGCGGATGGAATCGGCGCGATGCTCGGCGAAGCTCTCGGCGCAATCCCCGCCTTGCAGCAGAAACGCTTCGCCCGCGGCCACGCGGGCGAGCTTGGCCTTCAGCTCGCGCGCCTCGCCGGCGAACACGAGCGGCGGGAAGGTCGCAAGCTGCTTCTCGACGTCGACGAGCGCGGTCCGGTCGGGATAGACCGGGACCTGCTCGATCGGCCTCGAGCGCCAGCTGTCTGGGCTCCAACGGGGTGCCATTCTTGAGGCTCTCCTTGAAAAGTCCACGCTATATAGGCGATCAGCCGAACCCTGGCTAGGCTGCCGCTGCATTGTCTGGCCCAGTCGAAGCATGCCACATATCCCTTAACGCGAGGGGAAGGGAGCGCGATGGACCCCCGGCATCTCGAGCATGGACACGACCCCCGCGACATCGCCAGGCGGCTCAGGCGCGGTCCGCATGTCAGCTATCTGCGCGACTGGGTGTATGGTGGCATCGACGGCACGGTGACCACCTTCGCGGTGGTGGCCGGCGTTGCCGGCGCTGAGCTTTCGACCCAGACCTTGCTGATCCTGGGCGCCGCCAATCTGCTCGCCGATGGCTTCTCGATGGCCGCCGCCAACTATTCCGGCACCAAGGCCGAGATCGAAGAATATGAGCAGGTGCGCCGTATGGAAGAGCGGCATGTCGAGCTCGCGCCGGAAGGCGAGCGCGAGGAGATCCGCCAGATCTTCCATGCCAAGGGCTTCAGGGGCGACGCGCTCGACAGCGCCGTCGATGTGATCACCGCCAAGCGGCAACGTTGGATCGAGACCATGATGACCGAGGAGCATGGCCTGCCGCCGGTCAGCCGCTCTCCGGCCAAGGCGGCGGCGATGACGTTCCTCGCCTTTATCCTCTGTGGCGCGATCCCGTTGCTGCCCTTCGTCGCCGGCGCGCCGGCCTCACTATTGACCTCGACGCTGATGACCGGCGCCACCTTCTTCTCTATCGGGTCGCTCCGCAGCCGCTGGTCGCCCTCACCCTGGTGGCGAGCGGGCATCGAGACTTTCCTGATCGGCATCACCGCAGCCTTCGCTATCTCGTCGGCGGGCTGCTAGCCGAGCGTCGGCGCTAGCCCCTACCGCGCGCGGTGGCGTTTGTGCCACAGTGCGGCCCCATGGCCATCAAGGAACCAAGCTTCACGCTCGGCATCGAGGAGGAATATCTCCTCGTCGACAAGGATACGCGCGATCTCGCGCAGGAGCCGCCGCCCGCGCTGCTCGCCAAATGCGAGGAGGCGCTGCGCGGCCAGGTCAGCCCCGAATTCCTGCGCTCGCAGATCGAGGTCGGCACCCGCGTCTGCAAATCCATGCAGGAAGCGCGCGACCAGCTGATCCATTTGCGCAGTACGGTCGGCCGCATCGCCGGCGAGTTCGGGCTCGCGCCGATCGCCGCATCCACCCATCCCTTCGCCAAATGGGCGAGCCAGCAACACACCGACAAGGAGCGCTACAACGTGCTCGCCCGCGACCTCCAGCACGTGGCGCGCCGGCTGGTGATCTGCGGCATGCATGTGCATGTCGGCATCGAGGATGAGGATCTGCGCATCGACCTGCTCGGCCAGGCGACCTATTTCCTGCCGCATCTCCTCGCGCTGTCCACCTCCTCGCCCTTCTGGGAGGGCGTGCAGACCGGCTTGAAGTCCTACCGGCTGTCGGTGTTCGACGAGCTGCCGCGCACCGGGCTTCCCTATCAGTTCGGCAGCTGGAGTGAATATGAGCGCACCGTCGAGCTTCTGGTTAGCGCCGGCCTGATCGAGGACGCGACCAAGCTGTGGTGGGATTTGCGCCCGTCCGCGCGCTTCCCCACGCTCGAGATGCGCATCACCGATGTCTGCCCTCTGGTCGAGGACGGCGTCGCCATTGCCTCGCTGTTTCGCTGCGTGTTGCGCATGCTCTATCGGCTCCGCCGGCAGAACCAGCGCTGGCGCACCTATCCACCCTTCCTCGTGCGCGAGAACCGCTGGCGCGCGCAGCGCTACGGCGTCGAGCAGGGCCTGGTCGATTTCGGCAAGGGCGCGGTCGTGCCTTTCGCCAGTCTGCTCGAGGAGCTATTCGATCTGATCGCCGAGGACGCGGCCTATTTCGGTTGCGTCGCCGAGATGGGGCATGCCCGCACCATCCTCGAGCGCGGCACCAGTGCCGACCGCCAGCTCGCCCGCTACGACGCGGTGAAGAAGCTCGGCGGTTCTGAGCAGGCAGCGCTCGTAGCCGTGGTCGACGGCATCGTCGAGGAAACTATGATGCTGCCTGGACGGCCAGAGCCGCGCGGCAAGCTAAAGAGTTGTGGCCATGCCGCCGTCGACATTGAGCGCCGCGCCGGTGATATAGGCCGCCTCGTCTGACGCCAGGAACAGCGCCGCATTGGCGATGTCCTGCGGCGTGCCGAACCGCCGGAGCGGCGTTTGCGTCAGCAGCGCCTTGGCGATCATTGGATTGGAGAGATAGCGGCCTATCAGCGCCGTCTCGACATAGCCCGGCAGCAGCGTGTTCACGCGGATCCCGTAAGGCGCGTATTCGACGGCGAGGCTGCGCGACAGGGCAGACACCGCGCCCTTGGTCGCCGAATAGACCGCCATCTGCCGCGTGTGCTTGCTCGCCATGATCGAGGAGAGATTGATCACCGAGGCGTTGCCTGACGCCTTCAGCAGGTCGAAGGCCTCGCGCGCGCAGCGCACCGTGCCGTCGAGATTGGTCTTCCACACGCGGTCCCACGCCTCATCGGAGAGATGGCGGAAGTCCGCCCGCTCGCCCACGCCCGCATTGTTGACCAGAACATCGAGCCGGCCAAGCGCTTCGTCGATCGCCTGCATCAGCGACTTGACTTGAGCGGTGTCGGTGACATCGACCTCGTGCGAGGACGCCGCGCCATTCGCCATGACGATTGCCTCGGCGGCCTCTCTGGCCGCCTCGCCGTCGCGGTCGGCCACCACCACGAACGCGCCCTCGCGCGCGAAAGTCTCGGCGATGGCCCGGCCGATCCCTGCCCCGCCGCCCGTCACCAACGCGATCTTGTCCTCAAGCCGCCGCATCTGACCCCGCCACCGGCGTCGGCGCCTCCCATTTGTGGCGCATTGTCACGAATTCCTCGGCGGCGCTCGGATGCAGCGCCATGGTCGCATCGAACTGCGCCTTGGTCGCGCCAAGCCTGACCGCGATCGCCGCCATCTGCACGATCTCGGCCGCGTCGCCGCCGAGAATATGGCAACCCACCACCTTGTCGCTCTCCTTATCGACCACGAGCTTCATCAGCATCTTCTCGTCGCGGCCGCTCACCATCGAGCGGAGCGGACGGAAATTCGCCTTGTAGATATCGACGCTGCGATACATCTCGCGCGCCTTCTCCTCGGTGAGGCCCACCGTGCCGATCTCAGGCTGTGAGAACACCGCCGTCGGGATGAACGTATGATCGACCGGCGTCGGCGTGTTGTTGAACAGCGTCTCGGCAAACGCAGTCGCTTCATGGATCGCCACCGGCGTCAGGTTCAGCCGATGCGTCACGTCGCCAACGGCATAGATATTGTCCACCGCGCTCTTGGAGAATTCATCGACCACCAGCCGCCCGTCCCAGCCAAGCTCGACACCGACCTTCTCCAAGCCCATGCCCATGGTGTTGGGCAAGCGGCCAGTCGCCGCCATGACGAGATCGGCGGCGATGGAATCGCCGCGCTTGAGTTCGTACGCGATAGCCGCTCCCCTCCTTCTCGACCGAGGCCACAACGGTTTCCATGCGGAGATCGACACCGCGATTGCGCATCGCCTCGGCAAGCCCGTCGCGTAGCTCCATGTCGAAGTCACGCAAGATCTGGTCGCCGCGATAGAGCACGGTCACCGCTACGCCGAACCCTGCGAAGATCGAGGCGAACTCCATGCCGATATAGCCGGCGCCGATAATCACGATGCTGCCTGGGAGCTGCTCCAGCTCGAAGCATTCATTCGAGCTGATCAGATGCTCCTTGCCGGGAAGGTCGGGAATCATTGGGCGTGAGCCGGTCGCGACCAGGATGGTCTTGGCGGAAAGCGTGGCGTCACGGTCGGCGAGCTTCACCTCATGCGGGCTTTCCAGCACGGCGCGGGTAAGGAAGCGGTCGACCCCCGCCCTCTCCAAAGTGCGGGTATAGACGCCGTTCAGCCGGTCGACCTCGCGCCTGACGTTGTGGATGAGAGTCGGCCAGTCGAAGCGCAAATCCTGGCAGGTCCAGCCGAAGGCTCGCGCGTCGACGAATTCGCTGCCGTACTGGCTGCCATAGACCAGCAATTTCTTCGGCACGCAGCCGCGGATCACGCACGTGCCGCCGACGCGATATTCCTCGGCGACGCCGACGCGCGCGCCAAGCTCCGACGCAAGCCGCGCCGCACGGACCCCACCAGAGCCCGCGCCGATGACGAACAAATCGTAGTCGTACTCAGCCAATTAGCGTCAGGCTCCTGCGCGGCGCAAAGCTCTGACGCCGCCTTTGCCCGCCACGATAGCCAAATCGGCGAGCCCAAGAAACAGCCCGTGCTCGACCACGCCGGGCACGCGCTTCAGGGAAAAGGCGAGCACCTCGGGCTCGGGGATGGTTCCGAAGGCGCAATCGAGAATGAGATTGCCTTGATCGGTGACGAACGGCGCGTCTCCCGGTCCCGGCCTAAGCGTGATCGCGCCGTGGCAGCCCGTCTCGGCCGCGATTGCCTCGATCAGCCGCATCGTCGCCAGCAGCCCGAAGCGCACCACCTCGACCGGCAGCGGGAAAATGCCGAGCGCGCCGACCAGCTTGCTCTCATCGGCGATCACCACCATGCGGTCCGATGCCGTCGCCACGATCTTCTCGCGCAACAGCGCACCGCCGCCGCCCTTGATCATGCGCAGCTGATCGTCGATCTCGTCGGCGCCGTCGATGGTCAGATCGAGCTGAGGCGTCTCGTCGAGCGTGGTGAGCGGGATGCCGAGCCGCTCAGCCTGGTTCCGCGTCGCTTCCGAGGTCGGCACGCAGACCACGTTCAAGCCTTTCGCCACGCGCTCGCCAAGCGCGGCAACGAAGCGCGCCGCGGTAGACCCCGTGCCGAGCCCAAGCCGCATCCCGTCCTTGACGAGGTCGAGCGCGGCGCGGGCCGCGCTTTCCTTGAGCTCGTCAGTCCTGAGCAAGCGCCCCTCCCCGCGATCAGCCGGATTTCTGCCCGATGATTAGGCCGCCGCTTGCCAGGCCGCAAGCCGCGTGTGAGGAAGAGGCCATGTTCAAGGACGCAACCATCGTGTTCGATCTCGACGGCACCCTGGTCGATACCGCGCCGGACCTGAGCAACGCGCTGAACGACGTGCTGACGCGCCGCGGGCATCGGCCGGTGTCGCTCGAGACGATCCGCGCCTGCGTCGGCCACGGCGCGCGCATTATGATCGAGGAGGCTTTGCGCCGCGCCGGCGCGGAAAACGACGTGGACCGCATGCTGGCCGAGTTCCTGGTGCATTATGAGGCCAATATCGCCGCCGAGAGCCGGCCCTTTCCCGGCGCGGTGTGCGGCTCTCGAGGCCTTTGCCGCGCAAGGGGCGATCCTCGCGGTCTGCACCAATAAGCGCGAAAGCTTGAGCCGGCGGCTGCTGCAGGCGCTTGGGCTCGATCATTATTTCAGCGCCATCGGCGGGCGCGACACCTTTCCGATGTCGAAGCCCGATCCGGGCCATCTGACCGGGACGATCGCGCTGGCCGGCGGCGACCCCTCGCATGCCATGATGATCGGCGACAGCGAGGTCGATTTGCGCACGGCGAAGGCCGCCGGCATTCCCATTATCCTGGTCAGCTTCGGCTATGCGACCGCCCCGCTTCACGGGCTGTCGCCGGACGCGATGATCGACCATTTCGATGCGCTCGCGGCCCATGCCGGCGCCCTCCTGAACGGCGTTGCGCGCGGCCGTTTCCAAGCCTGAAACGCCTCAAATCCGCCCCAGATCAGGCTTAATTCCACCCGGCCCTTCACAACGAAGAGCCATAGTCAAAAGCGATTTTCATAAGCCCTCCTGGGGGGAAGGCGAGAAATCATTCAAGGAGAGACAGATGCTTAGACGTGTCGTGATCGGCGTCGCGATGACGTGCCTCATGGGTGGGGCCGCTTACGCCGTTGACGAAGGGGCGGTCGACAACGAATGCACCGAGCAGCTGACCACCGCCGAGGAGACCGTGCATGACAGGATCGAGTCGAACGCGCTGAGCGAGGCCGACGCCGACAAGGTCAACGAGCTCCTCGACCAGGCCGATGCGCTCTGCACCGAAGGGAAGTTCGCCGAGGCGAGCGCGACGCTCGCCACCGTCAACAAGCTGGTCGGCAAATAGCGGATTCGAACTGAGGGGGGACGGCGCAAAAAGCGGCTCGCGCCGTCCACTACTCCGGGGCTCAGCCCTTTTTCGGCTCTTCTCGCGCCAGTGTCTCGGCGGCGCTTCCTTGACTTACCCGGAAGCCAATCGCTAAATCCCTGCCACCAGAGCATGCGCGGCAACCCTCGCCGCCATGCCGCAGATTTGGACCGGGCGGTTAGCTCAGCTGGTAGAGCACTGTGTTCACATCGCAGGGGTCGCTGGTTCGAAGTCCAGTACCGCCCACCATTCCTTTCAAATGCTTACGGTCGTTGGCGAACAGTTTTTCGAAAGCCGCGCCCGAGGTTGGCCCAAGGTTCACTACTAAGAAAAACTGCGTTTCAACGCAGTGGGTCGCTGGTGCTTCAATCGAAGTAAGTAATCCAGTGCGGAGTGTCGGGAACGCTCTTTGTCATATAACCGTCATTCCGCACCGCTATCCGAGTGGCCGATGGAAAGACCCTTTAACGTGCTGTTCCTGTGCACCGGCAACTCGGCGCGTTCGATTATCGCCGAGTGCATCCTTAACCGCTTGGGTCCGGGCAAGTTTAAAGCCTATAGCGCCGGGAGCCATCCAACCGGCAGGGTTCATCCGGTCGCGCTTCATGTCCTCCGCAAATCGAAATTCGACACGTTGCATCTGCGGTCTAAGTCATGGGATGAGTTCGCTCGTCCCAAGGCTCCAAAGCTCGATTTTGTTTTCACGGTTTGCGACAGCGCGGCGAATGAAATCTGCCCAGTGTGGCCAGGACAGTGCCCATTGGGGTGTACCCGATCCGGCGGCAGTTCAGGGCAGTGAGTCGGAAATACACCTCGCCTTCGCCGATACCATGCGGATGCTCAATCAGCGGATCAGTATCTTCGCGAGCCTACCGATTGAATCTCTAAGCAAGATTTCCTTGCAGCGACACCTAGACGAGATCGGCACAATAGGTCACTCGGCAGAGCCAGCGTAGCTTCATGATGCTAGCCTGCGTCGGCGACACTTCAAGACAAAACGAATTGGCTGGTGCAGCAAAGTGCAGGTCGAAGCGGTGAGCGTAACGCCCTCCGCTGTTGGTGCATGCTCCCCAGAGTTAATCTGGTCCGACGGAGCTACCTAATATTTGCGCCCAACGTTCGCCCAAGGTTGGCGTGAACCAACATTGAACGAAATGCTTGATGCTCAGCAAGAAGCGCACCGCGGCGACGATTAAGATGTGCGGTCCGTCAGTCTAGAAGCCGAACCACAAGCTGATACCTGGACGCCAATAAGGCCGATAGCCATAGCCATAGCCATAACCGTAATATGGTCGGCGATAACCGTAGTAGCCATAGTAGGGTCTGTAATAGGGACGATAATATCCGTATCGCCGATAACCCGGACGATAGCCGTAACGGCCTCGGTACCGATAACCGACCTCCTCATAAGTTCCTGTAGTCACTCCGCCAACTGCCAGGGCACTCGGTTGCGCACTAGCTGGCCGTGGCGACAGGACAAGCAGCGCAACGATGCAGGCTAAACAGAGGCTCAAACCTGGTGCACGCATTGCAGTGACCTTTCCGTATGTTTGGCTATCTAACGCCAAGATGATCATGACCGTTCCAGAACGACTCTCTGGTTATGATTTTGACAAGCGCCGTTTCTCGATCTGACACTGCGCGTATGACGCTTCCCGCCGAGCCACCACGCGCCAGAGTTGTCCCCGCCTCCGCTAGGGCGGTAGTTTTTTCCGAAAACATGCGCAGTGCCTCAGCCTGGACTGCTCGGCCTCCGCGAGATAGCTTCATTAGTCGCAGACCCATCACGCGCTGACTTTCCAATCCCAGCAGCACTGCATCAGGAGTCAACTGCATCCAGTTCCGGAACATAATCTCTCCGAACAAAAATTTGCCTGCTGGGCGTGCCTGTTCCAACCGTGCGTCGTTCACACGCGGACCCACTCCCATTCACGGGAGCAGTTTGTTTCTAAACAGCAACTGAGGCAGATTTGTGCGGTGCAATATTTTGTTGAACTCTTGTGCGATGCAGCATATATGCCTGTTTTATATGCAACCTATTCCGCCGAGGCGGAAGCGATAACGAGGTAATGAAATGTCAGACGTTCAAAAGTTTGGTGAGGAGTTCCAGCGGGCAAGCAAGGACGGCTTCGATGCATCTGTCCGCTCGCTTGGTGAGTGGAACAAGGGCTTCCAGGCGATTGCCGCCACAGTTGCCGACTACTCCAAAAAGTCTTTCGAGGACGGGACCCGTGCCTTCGAGCAGCTTATTGGCGTGAAGTCAGTTGAGCAGGCGTGGGAAATCCAGTCTCAGTACGCGAAGAAGGCGTTCGATGCGTATGTTGCGCATGCGTCAAAGCTCAGCGAGATGTATGTCGACTTGGCGCGCAATGCCTACCGGCCTGTGGAGCAAGCCACTGCTAAGGCCGCCAGGAAGGTCGCCTAACGCTTTGCAGTTTCGACAAGAGGCTCGTGGGCCAGGCCCCGAGTCTCTTTATCTTCTCTTGGAAACGCTGTGACACCGCCGCGCGTAACAACATGAGGCCAGTATCATGACCAAGTCCGCTTCCAAAGCCGCCGCGCGGAAGACGCGCGATGCAAACCCCAAGACGGCTTCTAACGGCAGGGGGAAGGCGGGAAATAAACATCACAAGCCCGCTGCAAAAGTTGCCGCCGAGATGGTCCGCGATACACGTCGGAAGACCACCGCTCTATTCGAGCAATTTCGCGGTCACTCAAGTGCCAGACACATTCCGTGTCCTTGCCGAAAGCAACGTAGCTCAGACGCGCGAGCTGTATGAGGGATCGAAGAATACTCTCCAAGCCGTATTGGAAAGCTGGCAGAAATCATTCGGCGCGGCTGGTCAGGGTGCCGCGGCGCTCAATCGTAGGTTCATCGACCTTGCTGAGCGCAACATCAATACCGGCTTCGATCTTGCGACGGGCCTAGCTGGAGCGAGAAACCTGGCTGAGGTCATGGAATTGCAGGCAGCCTATTGGCGCAAGGTGCTGGGCGAATTGCGGACCCATCAGGCAGCACGCACACTGTCATCCAAAGCCCGCGTTTCGAGCCGAAATCGGTAACAGCTTCGTGCGGAGATGCGCGAGATAGACACGGGTCCTCAGGCTCTCCCTCCGGGTCCCCGACCAAACCGACTTCGGCACGGTGACCGTTAGTGGTGTCTTTAGCTGTTCAGCCCAGACTGCCCACTGGCAACAGACGGAGGGCCAGTACCATGTGGGCGTTTGGGTCTGGCAGCCCGAAGGAGGAGCGGCTTATCTATCGGGGTTACGCGCTTGAGATTTTCAAGCATCCAATTGGATGGCGTCTCGGGATTTCTCCCATTCGACCAGAACTACCCATCCTCGCAAATCGTAAATTCACAGTCCCTTACCCCCGCAAGGATGATGCTCTCTCTGCGGCTCGTAAGCGGATAGACCTCGTACTCTCGGTTTAGTTTGACGGCCCTGGGCGTCGGTTGCCGCGGCGCCGCCGTGCTGTCGCTTCAACTTCTTATTGGAGGCTAATAAGGAATTGAAGTGCTCCTACTCCAGCGCAGGGAAACCACCCGTTTGCTATCCAAAAAATTTGCGCCTTGAGGACTTAGTCCCAACCCTAGTGACCTCAGACTCAATGGGTTCCGTCACATTTGCAGTTATGCGAGTTGACAGTGCGCGTACTTCTTCCGCTTGAGTTTGCAAGCGACTTAGCTGCTTGCGCCAATAGGCGGACTGTAACTCCATAGCCTCAGATGCGTTTTTCGCCCCGGCCAAACTCATCGCAAGATCAAAGCCGGTGCTGATGTTGCGCTCAGCGATGTCCATGATCTTGAGGTTGAGTGCGACAGCACCCTGGTTCGCCGCACCAAAGGACTTCTGCCAACTCGTTAAGACGGCTTGGAGGGTGTCCTTCGAGCGCTCATAAAGCTCGCGGGTCTGAGCTATGTTGGTCTCAGCCAGGTCGCGCAGTGTGGCTGGGACCTGAGCACCACGAAAATCCTCGAATTGATCGACAATGAAGCGGTTTGTGTCGCGCTTTTGATCACTGCCAACTGTGAGTGTTGCTGTGTGGTGTGAACCGCGCCCATTCTCAATGCTGATCTTGCGACTGGACTTACGACTTCTGTTTTTAGAAGCAGCCTTTCGATGTGTATTGTGCGCCTTCTCTCGGTTGCTGGATGACTTACGCATAGGTGGCCTCTTGGGGGTTACGTTTCTTTGATCAACTTGCGCGACCATAGGCAAAATGAACCGCCCTACCCTCCAGGATTTGCTGGTGCGCCCAATACCTGTTTGACAGCTACAATGCTTATCTCCCCCTGCTCCCCATCCCCCGTCTTGTAGCCAATATCAAAAATGCCTTCTGCTAGGCGAAGCCATTTTACCCGATCTTCGATAGACCAGATGCTGTCGGGTTTCGGCAGTAGGTCCATGAGTCCTTGAACAAGACGATCAATCCCTCGATCATAATCCGCGGTGTGATTTGCGGGGAGCTACGAAGCTTCTCGATCAAACCTTCGTTGGTTTGGAGCTTTCGCGTGTTCATGAAATCGGCATTCTTATTTAGAGTGCCGTTGCCATCAGGCAACTTCTTGCGGTTGAGGAAATCCGGCAGGTTATCCATGGCGCTTACTCCCTACGCTACAAGGCTGCGCCCAACCCCCTTCGATTGTACCATAGTTAGCTAGGATGCAGAGGGACGCTTTGGCACCATGCCGTGGGTCCATAGAGGCCATGGGAGAAGTACACCGCCGCACGGTGTGTCACAATGGTGTCACAGCGACGGCTCGAAACTGATCAGCTTGATGGCGGCGACGAACGCTCGTAAGCTTTCAACCAGCCGAGAAATCAAAGTCTTTTTTCGAGGAGCCGAACGCCACCAGCCTTAGAGCATTGTGTTCACATCGCAGGGATCACTGGTTCGAAGTCCAGTACCGCCCACCATAATCACTTTGAAATATATACGGTTAAAGCCTCTCAGAGCTGAGGCTCGGGGCCTGGTCTGCCTGTGTCAGCACCATGTCACCAGAAAAGCTGGTATCACGGATCGGGGCTCCCCTACCCATGAAGCCTAAGGGGCGTGCGCCGTGCTATTTCGCGCCACTCGCTAAGCACCACTGGCATTTAGCGCATTAACTAGTCGGTCGGAGACCGTCGACAGATCGAGAATCGCGAGGCGAGCGGACTGGCGGGCGATGCGCACTACGGGCTCGAGGTGAGCAACAAGGAGCAGAAGCGGAGGTTCGAGGCCCGCATCGACGATCGCCTGCGGCAGTGGAAGCTGAGCGCTATGGATCTTCCCTCGCGCGAGCGCTGGTATGACTACTCCCGCGCTCGCGACAAGATGTTGGAAGCGACCGACACCGATTTTGCGCCTTGGTATATCGTGCGCTCAGACGACAAGAAGCGCGCGCGCCTCAATGTCCTCTCGCATTTTCTCAGCCTGATCCCTTACGAAGCGCCCAAGCGCGACAAAATCAAGCTGTCGACGCGTGACAATAAGAACGCCTACGACGACGAGAGCACGATCAAGAACCGGCGTTGGATCAAGGAGAAATTCTGATTGAGTGGGAAATTTTGCTCACACCCATTTCAGGGTGATGCCCACATCTCCCGGCATGCCATCCGGAAAGTCGATGATTTGGACTCTGAGCTTGTATCCGAGCGGGCGGAGCTGCCGGTCCCAGAATTCGTACATCTCCTTGGGCAGTCCCGTCAGCGTCGTCTCCCAACCGGGCTCTTGCTGATTGATGGCACGACCGTGATCAGTACAGAGTGCATTGGGAAAGCGATAGACCTGCACCTCGGTCAGGCCGTTTGCGACCGCGCGCTCGACGATGATCCCGACGCGCTTCAAGGCCTCCTCGTCGGACACCCCTGACGGTTTGGTGAGCTTGTCAAGCAGCGCCTTCTTCTCTGCTTCGGCCGCAGCATGCTTGCGCGCTTCCTCGGAGGCCTTCTCAGCCTCCGCCAACGCAAGCTTTTCCATCATCTCCTGGGCCGTAGGCAGGCCCTTCGCTAGCTTGTCCGCACTCGCGACCATGATCTACTCCTCAATCTTCATGGCCATCGGCCCAACCCGTTGGCTCGGGATCACTTGCGCGATGCGCTCGCCGTCAATTACGCGATCCGAGTATCACCATTAGGCTAGCATGCGGCTGTTGGTTTGCAAGGAGAGCAGCAGCAGGTGCGATGCCTATCGTCATCTTTATACAGCGGCCTGGCGCCGCAACGCCTCTCCATTTTAAGCGGTTACGGCACCAAGCCTGACCCGTCTCCTGCAGGGGAACTGCCAGGGGGTGGGCTGAGGGATATCATATCGGAAACATCGGTATGATTTTAGAAAGTTACTGATGGCTCTTTGATGAACACAATGAAGCAAATCATCCACGTAGCGTTGGGTCGCTGCCTTGGTGGCCACGACTACAAAGCTAATAGTCGACTCTTAGCCCTCGACCAAATTGCGGCTAAATGCGGCTGGCACCGAAAGTGAGTGGACGGCGGCACGACGTCGATAACGCTCGGCTGATATACCGGTCGGGAAACCAAAGGATGGTGCAGTTGCGTTGGAGAAATGATAAACTTTGTTTCCCTGAGCTGTGGCACCAAGGAGTACTCAAATGAACAAGCGATTGGCTTGTGTTTTGGGCGCCGTAGCAATCGCGGTTGTGGCCCTCACACCCTCAAACGCATCCGCCGGCTGGGGCTGGTGGGGTGGTCCCGGAATTAGCATCACCATTGGTCCGCGTTACGGTTATTACCGTCCCTACGGGTACTATGGATACCGCCCTTACGGATACTACGGATACCGTCCCTATCGTTACGGATACCGGCGCCCATATTTGGGCCGGTACGCCTATCGAGGGTGGCGCCGCCACTGGTGAACCGGAGCCGCTTCTCGGGCTGACTTGATCGCCAACCGTCCCGCAGCGCGGGACGCTGAGAATGAGCCTGCCCTTGGGCTGTGAGGCTCGACGCGGCTGCTGGCGCATTGGCAGTGTTTTCGACTTTTGAAGTTGCCGCATCGATGACAAGTTCGGCACGGTTGCAGGCTGGCGACCATGAAAACCATACCGCTTAAGGAAGCCGTGGCCATGATTCCCGATGGCGCGAGCCTCATGATCGGAGGATTCATGGCTGTCGGTACGCCCGAGCGAGTGATCGATGAGATCGTACGGCAGGGCAAACGTAGCCTGACCGTTATTGCCAACGACACGGCGATGCCTGGCAGGGGAATCGGCAAATTGATAAGTGCTGGCCTAGTCAGCAAAACGATAGCCAGTCACATAGGTCTCAACCCAGAAACGCAACAACAAATGATCGCCGGTAAAATGGCCGTCGATCTCGTGCCGCAGGGCACTCTCATCGAACGCATTCGTGCTGGCGGCTTTGGGCTGGGAGGTATCCTAACACCGACCGGGGTCGGTACTATCGTCGAGGAGGGCAAGCGCAGGATTGACGTGGACGGAAGGGGGTATCTCCTCGAGATCGCATTGCGCGCCGATTTCGCACTGGTGCATGCGTTCCTCGCCGACTACCTCGGCAATCTCTCCTATGCCCTGACCGCGCGCAATTTCAATCCAGTGATCGCAATGGCGGCGGACACGGTCATTGTGACGGCCGATCACATCGTACCTGTGGGAGTCATAGCCCCCGATCACGTGGTAACGCCGGCACCGGTTGTCGACTACCTTGTGGCCA
The DNA here is from genome assembly GCA_963710245.1 of uncultured Alphaproteobacteria bacterium. Taxonomy (GTDB): domain Bacteria; phylum Pseudomonadota; class Alphaproteobacteria; order Rhizobiales; family Methyloligellaceae; genus Methyloceanibacter. The sequence continues at coordinate 104,015 of CAVPZK010000023.1, read as the reverse complement.
ACGAGTAAAGACCATGGACCCACAAACCATCATTGCCAAACGTATCGCCAAAGAGCTGCGCTCGGGGATGCTTGTCAACCTTGGTATTGGCATTCCGACATTTGTGGCAAACCATGTTCCAGAGGGTGTTGTCGTTTTTTTCCAATCGGAGAACGGGCTGATCGGCACCGGTCCCATTCCCGAAGAGGGTATGGCGCATCCGACTCTCACCGACGCAGCGGGGCGTCCCGTGAGTGCGTTACCGGGCGCAAGCACCTTCGATAGCGCTATGTCCTTCGGCCTAATTCGTGGAGGCCATCTCGACATGACCGTACTGGGCGGTCTGCAAGTAGACGAACAAGGACGTCTCGCCAACTGGATGATTCCCGGCAAGATGGTTCCAGGCATGGGCGGTGCAATGGACCTCGTCTCGGGTGCGAGACGCGTCGTTGTAGCCATGCAGCACACGGCAAAGGGCAAGCCGAAGATCGTTAAGGAGTGCACGCTTCCGCTCACCTCACTGCGGCAGGTCGATATGGTCGTCACTGAGCTTGCAGTGATCGCTTTTTCTGGTAACCGCGCGACCTTGGTCGAGACAGCGCCGAACGTAACAGCGCAAGATGTGATAGCGAGCACTGAGGCGGCGCTCGTGGTGCCTGAGCTTGTACCGAAAATGAATCTGTGATGGCTGACAGCGTCGAACCGCCGTCAGTAGTGGCCCCCCATGAGCGCCGATCTTCGCAGCCTGACGAAGGCTTTAGTTTTCGCCGCGGAAGCGCACCGCAATCAGCGGCGCAAAGGCGCAGCCCAAGAGCCCTATCTCAATCATCTCATTGAAGTCCTCGATCTAGTGGTAAAGGCGACGGATGGAGCTGACATGGACATCCTAATAGCCGCTCTTCTCCACGATGTGGTTGAGGATACGTCTACGAGTTACGAAGATGTCGCTGCGAACTTCGGGGAGCGTATCGCCGAAATCGTCCGGGAGAACTCAGACGACATGTCGTTGCCTAAGGCCGACCGGCGACTGGCACGCATCGCCGCTATGCCCCTCAAATCAAGAGAAGCGCGCCTCGTCAAGATCGCGGATGTCATCTCCAATCTTCGCGCCATCGCGGTGTCGCCACCTGCCGGATGGCCCGCGGAGCGCAAACTTGGCTATCTTCAGAGCTGCAGGCGTTTAGTCGACGCGGGACGCGGCACCGATGCTGCAATTGAGCGGATCTTCGACCAGACAGCGGACGACGTAGAGCGGACCATCCGCGAAGAAGTCCCGTTCGCCATCGAGGGGCGCGAGGTGGCGGCGCGCCAACTCGAAAACGCCATCGGCCAGGCCGTGCATCTCGTCTATTTGCTAAACACGGAAGATTGCGCTCTAGGAGCAACCGACGTCGATCGGCTGTGTGGACTCATCGGGGGGATGTTCCCATCAGCCACAGTGCAGCCTGCGGAGGCGATTTACGAGGGTCAGAGACGGTCAATTCTAATGGCACGTATCAGAACCGACAGCACAGATGCCGTCGTTGACCTCGCTCAGCGCCTCTGTCTCGTCTTCCATCAGCGATTTGTCGGTGTGGAAGTCGGTGGACGATACATCCGAATCTACGGCGACGACACCGAGTGACTCTCTTATCAATTTACGTGATGTGTAACTCCAACTCATTAGCTTCTGAACGTGATTTTTACAAGTGTCAGCCTGGGCAATAGCTGTCGTGAAGGCGGTCTCGTATTCCGCACCTTAGCCGACGTTCGGGGTAAGGAGGGTAAAGGCGCCAGCACAAAAGGAGGCTTCCTCTGCCAGAACCAGATAGTTTCAAAAAGGAACTTCGCGCCCGGTTGTGGAGGTTGCCGCTCCATCTGCTGCTGGCGCTGATTAACGGGACGTCGATACTGGTGATTGTCGCGGCCATTCTTGGCCTTCTCACCTTATCAAAAATCAACCACCTTGCCGACAATGTCGCCTCGACTATGACTGACGCGGTGCTTTCTCGGATCAATCTGGAACCGCAACAGGTCCTCACCACCTTCAATAACGTCGCTACCGAAGTCGATCGGTTGGTAGGATTACTCAAGCAAGAAGGTCTGAAGAACCTAGTCGTCTTGACCCGGAGGTTGCAAAACTCAGCGAGAGCCTCAGCGCTCTGCAGGCGAGTATAAAACAACTTGATGAAACTCGGTCTTCGCTCGTCGATGAGGCGATCACGCGGATCGAGCGTGCGTTGGGGGAAGCCCTTCTGAAGGAATGCAAACCGGGTCAATGATGATGTCCCCTTCAATTTTCTTGCGTCACACGGACGTTATCGTTCTACCCCAGCTCGAAATAGCGCCCGTAGGACCCTTGTGACGCCGATCGTATAAGTGGCGGCGATGATGACATTGAACACCCGCGTGATGAAGATCGCCCCGCTGTCGCCTGGCAGTGGGGAGAGGCCGAGCCCGAGCACGATCAGAAAGGTCATTAACCCGACAATGTACATCGGGGCCAAGGCACCTCCCTCCGCAATTTTTGCCCCAAAGATAAGCCCGAACAACAGAACGACAAGCAAGAGAAAGGCTGGCGACGGAAACAGGGTCACGAGCAGATAAGCGATGGTAGCGGCGAGACCTCCCGCGACATTGCCCATAATAAATCCGTAGGCAGCGGCAATCGCCGGCTGGCGCAAGATGGTGACCGCCGTCATGATAACGATGACGCTCACTGGTGATCCCGAGGAGATGAACAGGATTAGGAGGCTCATGAGCACGGCGGTATTGGCCAGCGCAGCGCCGACCGGGAAGCGTTCTTCGACCGGCGGTTCGGCAACTTCATTCGCGTGGTTGCGCGCGGGGAAAAATGCATAAGCGAGGAAGACTAGAAGCACGGCGAGGATGCTGCCGGCGATCAGGGTATACACCAGGCCATAGGCGAGCTCGATGTCGGTAACCGCCACCAACGGGACAACGGGAACGGTGATGAGAAGAATATTTGCCACCGGCACAGCCCGACCCCTCGCCAGCATCAGAAAGGCGAGGAAATTGAGAACCGCGAGAACCAGAATTAAAACGAATGGCGTCTGCACGAAAATTTGCGCAATAAGGACGCTGAACACGCAGCCAGCCACCATTAGTACCGCGAAGCCGACGGCCTGCTTAAGGTTCAGCGACCTGCTGGCGGTAAGAAGTTGAACGGCAAAGAGGGGCGGCAGGAAAGGAAAGTCCCAGCCGAGCACATATCCGAGCGTGAACCCGACTGCCGCAGCGAATGCGATCCTGAAGGCCAGCCAATGGGCTTCGCGGGCATAATAAGCCTCTTCCGGTTGCGCGCTGGCGGCGCTAACTGACATAGGTCAGAACCGCTACGAGCCTCATCCAGAACGCTCCAATTGCATTCACCACGGCATTGTCGGTCGCGTAGACGATAACGTTGGCCTGCGAGCCATAGCGGACGCTGCCTGGGACATAATCCTTCCGGTTGGGTTCGACCTTGACGGTGAAACGTTGCGGGGTACGAACGAGCCCCATCGGCTCATTGATCTTCGGCAGCCCGGTCTCGGGATCGATCGAACCTTGCGACACGCCCCAGCCGACGCTTTGCACTTTGGCGACAAAAACACGTCCGGGGAGAGTATCGAGCACAAGCTCGACCGCATCACCCGCCTTGACGTTCTCGAGGCTGTTCTCACGAAAATTGGCATTGATCCAAACGTCTTCGGTGTCGATGAAGGTCAGGGCAGCCTGACCCACGGCGACAAATTCGCCGTCCCTAAGCTGCAAGTTCGTAACGACGCCATCGGCAGGCGCTAAGACCGTGGTGTGGAGGAGGTCGAGCTTGGCCTTCTCGACCGCGGCGAGCGCCTCGCGGAATTGCGGATTATCATTACCTTGCGGACCAAGTTCCTGACGGGCGCGCTCGACCTCCGAAGCTGCTTCGCGGACACCGGCTTCGGCAACTTCCACTTCCTTGAGGGCCCGATCCTTTCTCGCTTCGGGGTAGACCCCCTTTTCAACAAGCACTAGTTGACGGTTTGACTGTTCGAGTACGTTGTCCCGCTTCGCTTGAGCCTCGATTAGGCGCTCCTGTGCCGAGGTGACACCAGCCGTATTGGCGCCGATGGTCTGCCCAACGGTTGCCAGTCGCGCCTTGGCCTGTTCCAGCGCAATTTCGTAGGGCTCTGGGTCCACGCGGAACAATACATCTCCAGCCTTCACTCTCTGATTGTCTGCGACATTGACTTCGATTACGCGGCCGGCAACTTCCGGTGCCATCCGCACCACGAATGCCTGGACGATACCTAGAGACGTGTAGGGCGTGTATCGATCCGCGATTAGCGAATATAGGAACAGGACAACGATCAGACCGAGAACGATTAGCGTCCACCGTCTCACCGGATCGTGCGTGGTTTTATTTTTAGCAGCCATGAACGGTACCTCAGAAGCCCGCTAGTGCGCGGCGCCAGGGGTTGGTCCAATGATTCCGAACATGCCCAGTCCGCTGACCACGAGTTGGACGGCAACCGCGGCCAGCAGGATGCCGAACACCACCTCAGAGATAATTAAGCTAGTCGGATTTAGACGTTTTGCCACCTTGTCGATGTTGCCGAAGAGCACATAGTCGAACGCACCAACTAAAAGTAGGAGGCCAAGGACGAGTCCGGCGCTCGCCACAGACACGACCTCGGCAGACGCAATGATCAGAACCGTGATGCCGACCGGGTTCAGCAGATATGGTACCGCGAGCGGGTAGATCGCGATACGTTTCGGATCTTCCAGAGCATCAACCTCCTCCACGATCTTCTTGCCCGGCCCATGCACCATGTCGATTGCCAGGATAGCAAGAATGATCCCACCAGCGACCGCAACGGCGCCACCTGTGATGTGGAGGAGACGCATGAGAAGCGCTCCAGACGCAAATAGGATAAGCGCCGTAACTACCGCGACCATAACCATATGCCGACCTATGGCTCGCTGCGTCTCGGCATCGAAGTTCTTGGTCTTTTCGAGAAAAGGCACGAGCGCAATCTTGGGTCCCATGCCGATCAGCAGGAGGAGAAGCAGCTTGGTCACCAAGCCGAAACTGATTATCGAGAAATCCACTGGAGTGCTCCTCTCTCTTTGTAAGCGCCTGCTAAGTTGTAAGTGGATTTCTTACGGTTGCCCAGCCTACGTGACGCGGAAGGCGGTAAGTGACAGCAGCTATGAGTCTGGTTCGAGCTCGAGCGTCACGTGGAGTACGGCCCCGTCGCGCCAAAGCTGCATCGGCAGGCCGCTTCTGCGAAAGACAGCAAGCATCGACTGGTTCTCCGCGAGCACATCCGCCTCGAAGTGCGCCACGCCAAAATCTTGAGCGATCTGCACGAGATGCCGCAGGATGTGAGACGCGATGCCGAGACCCCGATAGTTGCCGTCAGTCACGAACGCGATCTCGGCTTGCCTTAAATCGGGATTGTCTGTTGCGTAGCGGCCGCCGCCCATCACAACTTCGCCCTCGCCAGTCTGCTTCGTCACCAGCAACGCTACCACCCGACTAAAATCCACGTCGGTGAGTTGCGCGAGCTCGGCATCCGTCAATTCTTTCTTGGGACTGAAGAAACGCCGGTACACCGATTCTCGGTCAAGGTTTTTGAAGGCCTTAAGGAAAGCATCCGCGTCCTCGCGACGTACCGCCCGAACGGTGACCAGGGTGCCATCGTTCAAAGTCTCGCTGGCCAGGTAGTGTCGCGGATCCATCACCCAGGCTCAGTCGATGATGTGATAGCCGCCATCGATATAGAGCGTCTCGCCGGTGATCAGCTTCGCCCCGTTCATGGAGAGGAAGGCCACCGCAACGCCGACATCCTCGACCGACACGAGCCGCCGGGACGGCGCCTTTTCCTGAGCCTTGGCGATCAATTCATCGAAATCGGTGATACCCGATGCCGCCCTGGTCTTTAGAGGCCCTGGCGAAATCGCGTGCACCCTGATGCCCTTGGGTCCAAGCTCGGCCGCGAGATAGCGTGTGACGGCTTCGAGTGCGGCCTTTACCGGGCCCATCATGTTGTAATGCTCCACCACCATCTGCGACCCGTAATAGGTCATGGTGGAAAGGGTGCCGCCGTCCGCCATCAGCGGCTCGGCGAGCTTTGCCATGCGAATGAACGACCAGCAGGAGACGTCCATAGCGAGGAGAAACCCTTCCTTCGAGCAATCCACCACGCGGCCCTGCAGGTCGGCCTTTGGCGCGAAGGCGATCGAATGTAGGACGATATCGAGCTTGCCCCATTGCTTCGCTATAGCGTCGAACACCGCCTCCAGCTGACCGTCGGTCTGCACGTTGAGAGGCATGAAGATCGAGGCGTCGACCTCCTTGGCGAGGGGCTCGACATAGGGCTTTGCCTTGTCGTTCAGGTAAGTGATGGCGAGGTCTGCGCCGAACGCGCGAAAGGCCTTGGCACATCCCCAGGCGATTGACTGATCATTGGCGATGCCGGTGACCAACGCCTTCTTGTCCTTGAGGAGAGGCAAGGTGGAGATATCGATCATGCGCTCTTCTCCTTGAGCCGGAATGCCGGGTGCCTGCGCAGGACACTCAGCGTGTGGCGGGCAATCATGAGCTCTTCGTCTGTGGGAACGACGTAGCAGGAGACGCGTGCGCCCGGAGCCGAGATGCGCCCCTCGCCCTTGGCGTTCGCCTCGGGGTCAAGCTCAAGCCCGAGCCAGGAAAGCCGTTTTGCTACGGCCTCGCGAACGGCTGGCGCGTTCTCGCCGACGCCGGCGGTGAACACAAAGCCGTCGATACCGCTCATTGCGGCTGCAAGCATTCCAGTGAACAGGGCAATGCGGTAGACGAAATAGTCGAGCGCGAGCTTGGCGCGCGGATCGGAATTCGTGAGCAGATCCCGCACGTCGTTGCTGATGCCGGACAGCCCCTTGAGCCCGCAGTCGTAGTAGAACAAATGTTCGATCTCACCGGCGCTCATGCCTTTCTCGGTCAATAGGTAGAGCACGATGCCGGCGTCGAGCTGGCCCGGGCGCGTTCCCATGGGCAGACCGTCAAGCGCCGTGAAGCCCATGGTGCTTTCCACGCTCTTGCCGGCCTGGATCGCGCACATGGACGCGCCGCTGCCGAGATGCGCGACGACGACACGGCTCTTTGCGATGTCCTGTGCCAGCTCCGGCAACCGGCTCGCGATATACTCATAAGACAACCCGTGAAATCCGTAGCGGCGGACGCCTTCCTGGTAGAAGCGCTCTGGCAACGCGTAGCGGTCGGCAATTTCGGGATGACCGCGATGAAACGCGGTATCGAAGCAGGCGATTTGCGGAAGCTGCGGCTGTCTTTGCAGCAAAGTGCGGATGGGGCCGAGATTGTTCGGCTGATGCAGAGGTGCAAGCGGTGCGAAGGCCTGAAGCCGCTTGAGCGCGACATCGTCGATGAGAATCGGCTCGCTGAAGTCAGGACCGCCATGCACCACACGATGACCGACCGCGATAGGCAAGCCTCCAATCTCTGCGCGCAGGAACTCTACCACCTTCCCCAAGGCCGCGGGCACGTCGCCCACCTCCCCCGCAGGCCATGTCTCGTCGATAAGGACCTCGCCCTTCGCGTTTTTGGCGGCGAGGCGCGGATGGACGCCGATCCCCTCCATCTGTCCTTTCAGACGGCGCTCGCAGCCGATCGCCCGTGCTGACGGAGAACAGCTGAAACTTGATGCTCGAGCTGCCGGCATTAACGACGAGAATGGTCTCGGACACGGTAGTCACGTCCGGATCGGCTGATTGGCCATCTGGCTGTGGCGGTACAACGCTGCCACCGCACAGGAGGCCATGCGAGTTCTGACATGGTCAGCGCGCGAGGTGAGGATGATTGGCACCCGTGCGCCGAGCACGATGCCGGCCGCGTCGGCGTGAGAGAGGAAGGTCAGGTTCTTGGCCAGCATGTTGCCGGCTTCGAGGTCAGGCACCACAAGGATCTGCGCCTGGCCTGCAACCGGCGACTTAATGCCCTTGATGCGTGTCGCCTCCGGGCTGATGGCATTGTCGAAGGCGAGTGGACCGTCGATCTCGCCGCCGGTAATCTGGCCGCGATCCGCCATTTTGCAGAGCGCCGCCGCCTCAATGGTAGAGGGAATCGTCGGCGTCACCGTCTCGACAGCCGAGAGGATGGCGACCTTTGGCGTGCCGAGCCCAAGTCCCGCGTAAAGGTCGATAGCGTTCTGGATGATATCGCGCTTCGACAAGAGGTCTGGTGCGATGTTCACCGCCGCATCGGTGATGAACAAAGTCTGCGCATGACCAGGCACATCCATGACGAAGACGTGGCTGATGCGCCGTCCTGTCCGCAGTCCGGTCTCGCGTTTCATTACCTCCGAAAGCAGTTCGTCGGTATGGAGGCTGCCTTTCATGAGGAGATCGGCCTTGCCGGTACGAACGAGTTCAACGGCCTTCTCGGCGGCGGCCTGGCTATGCGGCACGTCCACGATCTCAATGTTGCCGAGGTCTAGCGAGAACTCCTTGGCGACTGCGGCGAGCTTGCTCTTGGGCCCGACAAGGATAGGCTTGATCAATCCGGCCTCTCCTGCCTCGACCGCGCCTCTCAGCGAGGTCTCGTCGCAAGGATGCGCGACGGCGGTGGTAACGGCTTGCTGCCCTTTCGCCGCGGCGATCAGGCGGTCGTACTTTTCATGTCGGCGCAATGTTGACGCTGTTGCGTTCTCGTTCATGGCTCAGTCCTCCTTTGAGGCGAGTTGCCGTGAGAGTTGATATGCGTCTGACCGAGCCGCGCTGATCTCAGCTCAAATTGCGCGAATGGGGCCTATGCGGCTTCGCCGCTGGCGCCCGCCCGATGCCAGGACGTTCCGTGCAACTCTCTTTCTCCGCACCATTCTTGGGAGCCTTTGCGGCCTTCCTCGACTCGAACAACGCGGTCATCTCGGCGACACGGCTCTTGCCGAGCTTGCTTTCCACGCCAACGACCTCGATGAGCCTGCGGAGCGTCGGTGCCATGCGCTGCGCGAGCTCACGATCGGCATCGAGCATGGCTGGCATGGCTTCGATAGCTCGCCTCTCGTCGAGTAACAGCATGAAGAACTGATCGCGCACCATGGTCTTGAAGTCTGCCAGCGAAAGTCCGCTACCGGCGTCCTCGCGCATAAGCTCAAGAAGGCGGAACCCGCGTTCGTCGGCCACGCCCTCGGGCATGCGGATATAGAGGAGAGCGCGGATCGCCGCTTCACGCGGTCCGCCTAGCGATATGTTTCGCGTGAATTCATTGATCCGCTGGGCAACGAAGGCGCGGTGGACTGCGTCGACACCAGGTGCGTGACGCGGAGACGCGTCGGAGGCCTTAAATCCGACGAGCGCTTGCAGCAGCGGGGAGCCGTAAACGGCATGGAACATCGTCTCGAGGGCGCGGTCCCGCATGTCACCGTACGACTTTAAAGAGGACTCGATTGCCTTTCCCATGCGCTCCTGTGCCTGCCACAGGGCGTTGTCCTGCGGAACGGCCTGGCGATTTTCGCGCACTTCATCGGCCATTGTGGAGACGGACTTGAGGAAGGGGTTGGCGGGCGTAAACATCTCGTAAGGGAGACGCAGCGGGTGCATCTTCCGCATCCATTCAGCGAAGGCTGCATTGGTCCATGCCTTAACCCACGGCTGCATGAAGGTGCGATAGAGACCGAGATTGATCTCGGAGAGGCGTGCGGCAGCCGCGAACTTGCGCTCGTCATCAAGGCTGTTGCCGCCAAGGGCGCGAATGTCATCGAGGGTTCTCGCCTCGAAGCGAACGAGATAATTACCGCCAACCAAGTCGTCGTCCAAGTCGTCGTCGCTTGGACTGACCGCCTCCTTCGGAGTCATTACTGCCTCGTAGAGGCCCGGCGGCAGAACGTCGATGAGGTCGATGTTGCTGGCGAACTCATCGTGCTCTTTCTTAGCTACCGAGCCGGAGACAAAGATGCCGAGATGTCCGATCGATTCATGCACGGCATAGATGATGGTCTGCCCATGGGCGCGGATGTCGTCGACGCTGCCGTACAGGTCGAGAATCCAATCGAGCGCTTGTGCAGGCGGCGTAATGTTGTCGGCCTTGGAGCAGAACACGATGATCGGTGAGCGGATGCTACGCAGATCCACGCTCTCGCCGTCCGACGTCACTATCCCGGCGGTCGCGAGCTTGTTGCCGATGAACAACTCATCGGCGATGAACTGCATCTCCTCGGCGTTGAGAAGGATATGCCCGCCCCACCATTTCTCGAACTCAAGGTAGCGGGGAGCTTCAGTGTCGACTTTGGAATAGAGATTGTACTGCTTGGTCCAATAGGTGTTGGCGGGATTGAGGTTCTCGAAGTTACTGACGAGCCAGGCACCATCAAATTTGCCCGCTCCGAGATCGCCCATCAGCGCCGTAAGCCAGGTGCCGCCAAGCAACCCACCAGTATAGCGCATGGGGTTTTCGCCGCGCACGCCGGCCCAATAGGAGAGCGGCGATCCGGCAACGATGATCGGACCAAAAAGCTCGGGCCGCTTGGCAGCCACCATCATCACAGCCCAGCCTGCCTGACAATTGCCGATGACCGCGGGCTTGCCGTCGGCTTCGGGGTGGAGCGAGATCACTCGCTCGAGAAAGGCAGCCTCAGCGGCGCTAATGTCCTCAATCGTCTGACCTGCTACGGGCTCCGGCAGAAAGCCAATGAAATAGCAGGGGTGGCCGGCCTGAAACGCCACCCCGATCTCGCTCTGGGCCTTGAACCCGCCGATGCCGGGCCCGTGACCAGCACGGGGATCCACGATGACGAACGGCCGCTCCTTCTCATTGACCTCGACCCCTTTAGGCGGAGTGACGCGGGCCAAGACATAGTTCACGGGACGCGAAAGCTTGCGCCCATCCATAATCAGCTCGACGCCGAACTTAAGAACGTGCGGAGTGGACTTGGCGGTGTGCTCCTCGTACTGTTTGCTTCGTTGCTGCAGGACGTCGAGGAAAAGAACCCCACGTTGCCAAGCATCCACCCAATACGACCAAACATCCAAGGCTGGATTGGTCCAGGACACAGAAGGAAGTTCAGCTGCTTGCAGCTTGGCTGGGGGTATTTGACTGATCATCGGAAGGCTCCTCCTCGGAAACAAAGAACATGACGGCGCGGAGCGCCCGCCGAAAACCACCCCCCCCTCTAAAAATCTTGCAATCGATGTCGTTGCGTGATGCATCCGTCAGCGAAACTGTGACCGGGACAAATGTGCCTGCTGAAGCCGGCCCAGTTCAATCTTGCTGCGAGTAATCAAGCTGCAGACCTTCGTGGCGAGCAAAACTGGGGCGCGAGTGCGATTTACCTCTCTCAGCCACCAGCTGGCCCGCTGGTACTTTACTGATAGTACGTGTACACCTCCCAAGTGACAATAAGAAGGCTATGCGAAGGATCGCCCATCGCGCCTACCGCGGAGTGAGATCCCCGCTGAGCAATCCTTCTCTGAGTATTCGCCTCCGAGCAAAGGGCCCGAACCGCCGCTTATTCGGCGGAAACTCCTCACCTGTTGGAAGTTGGGCATATCCTGAGAGCGCCGCGCGGCCGCCGACCCGCTGCTTGGGAGCACGAGGGGAAGCCGCGGGCCTAACCGCCCTTCGTGGAACGTTGGCAATGGGGCTGACTGCCTTACCGGCAGAAGCGGCTGTAGGCCCTCTATGGCGGATTCCGACCTTAACGGGGTCAAAAGCCCTTCATAAATCCATCCGGTGTGTGATGTTGCGGGATCAACAAATCGAATCCATCGGGCTTGACGTTCGGCGACCTCAAGCTCTGCACCGACATTCGCCGTGCCGATTAGGGTACCTTTTGACGAAGGTTCACTGCGTATGTTCGCCGCTAACCTAACGACCAGCCGCTCCGCTTGCCCGACGCTCGATGTTGCCGGATCCAGTCCCGCCGTTGATTTTTCGTCTATCGCGGCATCCGCAACTGGCGGTTCTGGACTTAACGCTGGCTGCGGGGTGGGCAAGTCAATCTGAGCTGCAGCAAAATAATCTGCCCTCTTAGATCCCAACGCTGGAGACGTAGGGCCAGATGATATTTTCTCGCCATTCCGATGGCTACCGCGTCCGCAAAGGGCCATGTGCTGACCGACAGCAATCCGCGGCGGGAGGTCATGTTTGCCGTAGAGACGCCCAAGCACGCACAGAAGACGAGGAGTTCCGACAAGGAACTGTTTCTTGCCGGATGCAGGCGCCGCAGCCTAACGACCAACATTGTGGCTCGACGCGATTGTCCTTCGCAACGCGGCCCGGGACTTTACGATGTCCGCTGTGGGTCAAAAGCAGACCTGAGCTGGACGGTCGCGAATGTCCGCTTCGTGCCAAAAGCAGACTTACCGTCTGATCACGAGACTTGGCATCTGGCGGCTCAGCTCGTCAGCCGCTCGATATTGGCCCCGCATTGGCGCAGCTTGTCCTCGATGCGCTCGAAACCGCGGTCGAGATGATAGACCCTGCCGATGACGGTCTCGCCTTGAGCAGCAAGGCCGGCGATGATCAGCGACACCGAAGCCCTGAGATCCGTGGCCATGACCTGCGCCCCGCGCAAGCCACTGACGCCGGTGATCAGGGCGGTATCACCCTTGAGGTCGATCTTGGCGCCGAGCCGAGCCAGCTCCTGAACATGCATGAAGCGGTTCTCGAAGATGGTCTCGCGAACCGTCGGAGGTGCCGCTAGCCGTGCACATCAGAGCCATGAGCTGAGCCTGCAAATCCGTCGGGAAGCCGGGGAAGGGCTGCGTCTCCACGGTGACCGGTTGGAGACCTCCGCCGTTCCACGCCACGCGGATACCAGTCGGCCGCTCCTCGATCTCGACGCCTGAGGAGCGCAAGGTTTGCAACGCCTCTTGCAGGAGATCGGGGCGGGCCCCGTCGAGCAGCACATCGCCGCCGGTGATGGCCGCGGCCATGGCGTAGGTCCCGGTCTCGATCCGGTCGGGCAGCACGGTGTGCTCGGCGCCGTACAGCGTCTCGCGTCCCTGGATCCACAACGTCGATGTGCCGAGCCCCTCGATGCGGGCCCCCATCCTGACCAGGCAGTTGGCGACGTCGACCACCTCCGGCTCGCGCGCCGCGTTCTCGATCAGGCTCTCGCCCCGAGCGAGCACCGCCGCCATCAGGGCGTTATGCGTGGCGCCGACCGAGACCTTGGACAGCGTTACCTTGTTGCCGGTCAGCCCGCGCGGCGCCCGAGCGATGACATAGCCGCCTTCGAGCTCGATCTCCGCGCCGAGCGCCTCGAGCGTTTGCAGATGCAGATCGACGGGACGCGTGCCGATGGCGCAGCCGCCAGGCAGCGACACCTTCGCCCTGCCGCAGCGCGCGACCAGCGGTGCAAGCACCCAGAAGCTCGCCCGCATACGCGCCACCATCTCGTAAGGCGCGGTGGTGTCGACGATCTCGGGCGCGGTGAGCCTGAAGGTCTGGCCGTCGCTGCTGCGCTGGCCCGACCGCTTGCCGGCGATGGTCACATCGACGCCGTGATTACCGAGAATGCGGGCCAGCAGATTAACGTCGGCAAGCCGCGGCACGTTATGCAACGTCAACGTCTCGCGGGTGAGAAGGCTGGCGATCATCAAAGGCAACGCAGCGTTCTTGGCGCCACTGATGGGTATGGTGCCGGTCAAACGCTGGCCGCCGACAATGCGGATACGGTCCATGACGTTACTTCCCCCGTACCCCGGGTGAGTGGTCTATTATCGTCGTGCTGCCCTTTAGGGTTGGAGTAAGCCCCGGCCGATCGTTTTAACGTCCAAAGCCAGTGGAGAGGTCCCTCCAACCCGAGGGCGAAGGCGCGTGTGATCAGCTAGCACCTTAATCCGGGTGCTCGATGAGATCCAAAGCTTGGCCAAGATGCCCTTTGGCGCGATCTAGCAAATCCTCAGCTAACTTGGGATCGCATCCATGAATCAACAAAACGGCAAGCTTTACGCTGCCGTTCGCGGAATTGAGCGCATTTCGCGCGTCACCCGGACTGCACCCCGTCAGCTCGACCAACATATCCTCGCTTCGACGCAGGAGCTTCTCATTCGAGGCTCGGACGTCAACCATTAGACCGCAATATACTCTCCCAAGTAGGATCATGAGTAGGGTGGATATGCCGTTGAGAGTGATTTTCTGTGCCGTGCCTGCCTTCAACCGTGTGGAGCCCGCGATCGGCTCTGGACCAGTGTCGAGAAAAATTGGGTGGTGAGACTCCTCCAAGATTGGAGTAGCCTGATTGTTTGCAATCCCAACCGTCAATGCACCTCGCATTCGCGATTTACGTAAGCACGCCAGCGTGAAGGGCGTTGTCCCACTGGCGGCCACCGCCACGAGAACATCGTCAGCGTCAATTCTGTGTTGACCGATGAGTTGCCGCGCATAGGCTATGTCATCCTCAGCTCCTTCCACGGACTGCAGCAGTGCGTCTCGACCGCCCGCGATCAGCAACAACAGCCGGTCGTTAGGCCATCCAAAGGTGGGCGCGAGTTCGGCCCCGTCCTGCACCGCGAGGCGTCCCGATGTGCCTGCACCCGCGTAAGCGAGCCGACCTCGCTCTCGCAACCTGGCCTCCATGGCAACCGCAGCGGATCGGATGGCGGGGAGAGCGGCCCGAACGGCTGCTACGGCAGAAAATTGTCCTTCAACAAGGGATTCCAAGACATCAGCCGGTTCCCAACGATCTATGCTGGAGTAGCGGGGGCTGGATTCTTCGGTCTTCATGTGAACTCTAGGGCACTCAGATGGCGCGTTTACCGGGCCCGGCGGCGCGCCCGCTACGGTCATGCGATCCCTGAGGATTTACACGAGGCCTTAGCCGGAGCAAGTGTGCTGAACGAGTGTCAGGAGACATCCTTACTATGAGTTCACCCAGAAGCAAAAGCGGGCTGCTGATGGCAACCGAGCTTCGGGAAGCACCTGACGCCGTCCGGCGCCAAGCGGAAACGCTCGGCCATCCCCTCAACAAGCTTGTCGCCTTGCTCAGAAACTCGCCGCCGCGAGTGGTGGTTACTTGCGCTCGCGGCAGCTCAGCCAACGCTGCGACCTTTGGAAAATACTTGATCGAGCGACATCTGGGAATTCCGGTAGCAGACGCCGCTCCAAGCATCATGTCAGTTTACCGAAGGGGCTTAATGCTCGAAGGTCAGCTCTTCCTCGCGATCTCCCAATCCGGTCGCAGTGAGGACCTCATCGAATCCGCGTCCCGGGCGAAGAGTTCTGGCGCCCTCACGGTGGCTCTGGTCAACGACACTAATAGTCCTCTCGCGTCAGCTTGCGACATCGTCTTGCCCATGGAGGCCGGAGTGGAGTTGAGCGTCGCCGCAACCAAGACGTTCACTTCCTCCGTCGCCGCTTTGCTCAACCTCGTGGCAGCTTGGACCAATGATCCGTTGATGATGGCGGCCCTTGATCGCCTGCCGGATCGGTTGGCCTCGGCTGCTGAGCTGGATTGGACTCAGGCTCTCAGCGCGTTCTCCGCGGCACAGAGTCTCGTCACTCTGGGCCGTGGACCGACATTTTCCATCGCGCAGGAAGCGGCCCTGAAGTTGAAGGAGGTCTGCAACATTCATGCTGAAGCGTTCAGCGGCGCCGAATTCCAGCACGGGCCGATCGCTTTGGTTTCGAGTGGCTATCCAGTTCTCATTTTCATGCCGACGGATGCAGCCGCGTCCAACCTGGCGGAACTTGCAGGCGATCTTCGACGCAAGCGCGCGTCGGTGCTCATCACAGCAAATAGCGGCGGGGTGAGCGGCCAGCTGCCCGCTCTAGCTCCAGACCATCCCGACACCGACGCCGTGTACTTGATCCAGAGCTTATACGCATTGGTAATTCGCCTCGCCCAGCACCGCGGCATTGACGTCGATCAGCCGAGGCATTTGCGGAAGATCACTCGAACCCGATGAACGAACCGAAGCGCCATGCCATCGCCGCCGGCAATGTGTTTGACGGCTGGACAAGGCATAAAGATGCGGCCGTCGTGGTTGAAGACTCGCTTATCATCGGCGTGGTTCCGCGGTCGAAACTACCATTAGGTCTTCAGGTTCGTCAGCTGCCCTCGGAGGTTTGGCTCGCCCCGGGATTCATCGATCTACAAGTCAACGGTGGGGGAGATGTCTTATTCAATAACTCGCCGACGCCGGAAGCCATCCGCGCGATCGCCGCGGCCCACCGCAAATTCGGAACGACCGCACTTCTACCAACCTTCATTACGGATACATCTGAAAAGATGACGGCTGCCTTCGCTGCAGCCGAATCTTTTGGCGGAAAGCGAGCCGGGCATCCTCGGCATTCATCTCGAAGGCCCTTTTCTGTCCTCGGAAAAAGCGGGCGTGCACGATGCTAGTCTGATGCGGCAACCTCGCCCTGCCGACCTAGAGATGCTTTGTGGCCCCCGTAAAGGCGCCCTGCTCGTAACTCTGGCTCCGGAGCGCGTGCCGAGCGGCTTTATTGTCCAGCTCGCCCGGTCGGGTGTTCGAGTTTCGCTCGGTCATTCGATGGCAACATATGACCAGACTCTTGCAGCGATGGCCGAAGGCCTTAGCGGCTTTACACATCTCTTCAATGCCATGAGGCCGTTGGCCAGCCGGGAGCCCGGCCCTATAGCCGCAGCTCTAGAGTTGCCCAGCACTTGGTTCGGGATGATCGTCGACGGAATCCACGTGAATCCTGCAATACTTCGCCTGGCACTGCGCGGCATCGGCCAGCCAATTCTTGTAACGGATGCGATGCCGCCCGTTGGCGGTCGCCAATCAAAATTTGATCTCTACGGCTCGGAAATTCAGATCACGGGTGGACGTTGCTTGAGGTCAGACGGCACCTTAGCTGGCTCGACACTCGACATGGCCGCCGCGGTCCGCAATTGCGTGCACATGCTCCAGGTCCCGCTTGATGATGCCCTCCGCTTCGCTTCCCGAAATCCCGCAGAATTTATCGGCCTTGGGCATCTTCTGGGCGGCCTGCGCCCGGGATATCGCGCCGATGTTGTCGCATTGGATGCTGGCGCTTTCGACGTGCTGGAAACATGGGTTGCGGGGAAGGAACAGCAGCGATGTAGTCGCCACTGAGTGTCTTGCCCGTGTAGCCAATGCCCAAGCGCGACCCCAAACTGCCAAGATTTACTGTCATTCGTGATTCCTTAGGGCTCGACATTTAAAATCAGGCCTGATACCGCATACAGGTTCCCCGCTGTGATCCTTCAACCACCAATCGATGACTGAGTATTTCTTCATCGGAATAGATGGGGGCGCCTCCTCTTGCCGGGCCCGCCTTCGCGACATGGAAGGCAAATTCCTAGGCGAAGGCTGTAGCGGCCCAGCGAATATCCACCTTGATTTAGATCTAGCCAAAGAGTCCGTTCGAGCCGCAAGCAGGGCAGCTGTACGGGCTGCGGGTATGGACGAGCGTATTCTTCACCGCGTTCACGCGGGCTTAGGCTTAGCAGGAGCGGGCTTGAAGAGCCCATGCGAGCAGTTGCGCGCAGGTCTGAGCTCCTTCGCATCGACGGTGGTCGCGACCGATGCCTATATCGCCTGGCTTGGTGCTCATCAGGGCGGCAATGGCGGAATTGTAATACTTGGGACTGGGTCGAGTGGACTAGCTATCGTGGACGGCCGCCGCATCGATGTCGCTGGGTGGGGTGCCGAAATCTCTGACGAGGCCGGCGGTCAGAGGATGGGTCGCGAGGCGCTGCGCCGGACTCTCTGGACCTTCGACGGACGAGCCCCGCGAACAAATCTTTCCGATCTCATTCTCGACCGCTACCGGCGCGACCCATCCAGAATTGTTTCGTTTGCAGCAAGCGCCACGCCGGCCCAGTACGCCGAATTGGCACCGCTTGTGTTCGAATATGCATTCCGCAAGGACCCGATGGCTGTCGAGCTGGTGCAAGAGGCGGCAGATGCTGCGGCACGAATTATTGACAGACTCATAGCTGGAGGTGCTTCCGCGATCAGTCTGATCGGTGGACTTGCCGAGCCGTTGATGCCCTGGTTGCCCTCCCGGCTGTGCAACTTTCTATCCGCGCCGCAAAGTGACCCTTTGGATGGAGCGATTCTCATGGCCCGCCAAGACTTCAAGAGCAGGCGAGAGTCCCGGGAAACCCAACGCAGCTCGGCGGCCTAACTGAATCTCGATAATCCATTTCGTGGTGAGGTGGGAGTGTCTGTGCCCAGCGACCTGGCGCCGCAAGGCTCTCCCTTATAAGCGGTCACGGCACCAGGCCTGACCCGTCTCCTGCCGGGGGGACTAGCAGGAGCAGGCTTGCAGAAAAACCGATGGCACATCGTTCGTGTTCCCTGCGGCCTTAAAGCGCCCCCGTTGGACTTGGAGCGCCCACTCATGGTGGTAAGCTGTATGGCTCTTTCATCTCCGGCATGCCCACAGCTCAAGGACACTTACTCGGAGGGACGCAATCATGAAGGTGTCGGACATCATCCAAATAAAAGGTTCTGTCGTAAAAACGGTCGGACCAGAAACATCGGCGCGCGAGCTGTCTGTGCGGCTGCACGCAGACCAGATCGGAGCCATGGTTGTTAGCAGTGATGGCAGGTCCATCGATGGCATCGTTACTGAGCGGGATCTTGCTTACGGTCTCGCGGCACACGGAAGCGACCTGCCAACGATCGCAGTTTCCAGACTAATGACGAAAGGTGTCGTCGTCTGCTCACCCGAGGACAGCATCACCCATGTGATGAAGCTAATGACGCAACGACGGGTCCGCCACTTACCGGTCAAGCAAGGCGATCAGCTTGTGGGAATCATCAGCATCGGCGATGTTCTCAAACACCGGCTCGATGAACTCGAACTGGAAGCCAACGTGATGCGCGATTATGCCGTCGCGGCCAGACGTTAACATCTCAGATCAGTCTGTGGCCGCTCTGGGTCAAAAGCTGACGTGTGGCGTAGCGCCCCGCGAGGTCGGCTTCGTGCCAGAGGCGGAACTAGCCCTTACCCAGATTCCAGTCGTGGGCTCGATTAGTAGCCACCCGGAGGCGGACCATCGGCGTAGTCGCCATCGGGACCCGAATAGTCGCCTTCCGCGGGGGGATAATCTGCGTAATCGCCATCGGTTACGGGATAGTCACCATTCGACGGCACAGGCACGTAGTAGCCGCGTGCCGGTGGATAATATGCGTATGGGTAGGCCGGCGCATAATAGCCATAAGCTGGAGGGTAGACATAAGGTGCAGCATAGCCGTGACGCCAATACTGGCGACGCCAGCCAACCTTGGTCACCAGCGTGCTCTCAAGATTGTCTATTCCCGGCATTGCCAGTGGGAATGCCTCGGCCGGTATTGCCCAAGCCATACCCACAATTACAGCACCAAGCAGAAGACCACGCATTACCTTGCCTCCGATATAGGCGCGATCGCCGGATCGCCGGACTATAACCCGCAGCAGGTTAAAACAGTTGCGGTTGACGGGGCCATCCTTGACCCCAGACCTCAGGCAGACGTGACAACAGCCGACATGACAGCGACGTAGAATTTGAGCCGATCAATGGTTGCACACCATCTTTTGATTGCCGGCTGGCGATCCATCGCAAACTTCTGCCCCTCTTGAGCGTTAAACTCGCAACAAAATCGGCGGACGGGACCACGCGTTTGGCACTCACATCGCCAGTGTTGGCGGATGGGGCGGTAGTCGCTGGCATGGCGGCTCTGCATGGCACGGCATCAATTGGCATGGCCAAAACTGGCACGGCCACAACCACGATCACGATCACTTCGTCCATGACCACCATCGCTTCAATAACCGCTTCGTCGGAGTAGGCGTGGGATGGTGGCCGGGTTACTATGGCAGTTACGGGTATGGAGGATGCGCGTGGTTGCGGCGCCAGGCCGTGATTACTGGCAGTCCATATTGGTGGGACCGGTACTACTCCTGTGTGAACTACTACTAATGGTGTGCGCGGGATGGGACGACGGTTGAACACGCAACCATGTCGCCCATGAGACACTGCAGGACGGCGCGGAACACGATAAGCGCCGGGGACTTGGCGAGCATCCTTGAAGTCTTCAATGTGCTTGACCGGGAATTGATCTATTGGTCTTTTTTTGCGCCAAGAAGGAGCTGTCAGACGCCGAGCTCACGCAACTCACCGTAGTCGATTTCACTGCGCTAACAGTAAGGGGTTAATCCCTAGCCCACAAGGCAAAGGTAAGAGTTATGTTGTGTTGTGTCAGCAAGGGTAAGGGGTATGGATGTGTGTTCACATCGCAGGGGTCACTGGTTCGAGTCCAGTATCGCCCACCATTCGATCCGGCATGCCAAGCCGGCAGCAAAATGGGCGCCGGCCGATGCCGACGCCCCTTCGTCAACCTAAGAATGGCTTGGCGCTAGAGGGGCCTACCACCACCAACGGCAGTGGCGCTTGCCGTGGTGCCACCAGCAGTTCTTAATTGTGGTGGTGATGATGATGCCATCCCCCAGCCCTTATGCGCCGAGGCGGGTGTGGTGGACGCGAACGCGCCGAACAAGAGCGCCAGACCGACGGCGCCGCAAATCAGAAGCCTCTGCATAAAGTTCTCCTTGGGTGTGATGATCGACCCATGGGAACGCATGCGCCATACCCGGCATAAGCGCCCAGTTCAGTTGATGAGCGGTTAAGCCGATAAAGTCCATCGAGGTCGCGGCGCTCTTCCGTCTCCGACAAACGCCGCGCCAGAGTTTCCCGGTCCGGAGATGAAACGGCGGCCCAGCTTCCCACTTAGAAAGTCGAGGAATTCGTGCGGCTCGACCGTGCTTGTTGCGAGGTCGGGCCCGGCGATCAGGCGAATATGACCCGCATGGCGCCATAGCTTGGCGAAGGCATCGAACAGACGCGCGCTGCGCTTGCCGAGCGAGAACACGCGAAGCAGAAGCAGCTTGGGATCGACGCTCGTGGATTTCTGCCTAAGGAGAGCAAAGCCCGACATCGCGATCAGCTTGTAGATCGCGAAGGCCCCCAACGGGGCGAGGAACCACCACCCGCCGAAGAAGGCAAAATCGACCGCGCTCGTCAGCGCGAACAGGAACCAAAGTGAATCGATGAATACCGATTGGTCGCTGATCCAGCGCCAGCGATAGAGCCGTCCCAGCCCGCGCAAGCAGGCCCAGCCGATCAGCGACAAGATCAGCATGCCAAGCAGCTCAGCCGCGAAAGTTGCCGCGGCGACGGCATCCATGTTGTTTAGGCCAAGCCAATTGAAGACGCCGACGACACGCATCATGACCTCGGAGCCGCCGGCATCAAAGAAATTGTGCCAAAGGTCAGAGCCGGCCACGGCCGCGATCATGAACACCAGCACCAGCGGTCCGACGGCGCGGATGGGTCGCGGTAGCACCGCCAAGATCAGAAACGTGCCCGGAAGATTCGTCAGGAGCCACATCCTCACCGCTTGATCCCAGCTGAAAGCGTCGCTGCGCGCCACACCCACGGCTGAGATGGCGGCGAACAAAAGGAAATAGATCGCGGCTGCGGCGATCCATCCCCGCCACGAGACCGCGGCGACGAGACCGATGGTCAGCACGATCGGCCGCGCGTTGGCCGACGCAATGAACAGAAAGCGGACGGGGAGAAGCTCCAGGCCGCCGGCATATAGCGAAGCCGATGTCATCGCCAGCACGTAGCCGTGACCGGCAACGCAGTAGATGACCGCATTCCGCCAAGGGCCCGCGTGCCCGCGCGCTTCGAGCTTGGCTACGTGCCAGGCACCGAAGCGTCTTGCACTGTCACGAATTGCAGCGGCGCAGCTGGCGCAATAATGACTACAAATTCTTATGGGGGGTCTGCCAAAATCTATCAGTTCCCCGCAGGCGGCCGCGCCGGCCTAGGCAGCCGTCGCGATGAGGCTCGTCCCGTCGAGAATTTTGCGGCGTCGCGAATTGCCAGGGTCGCGTCCGGCAGCGCCTGGTATCACGAAGAGGCCGTGCAAGCCGCCGAGCGCATCCGCAAGATCTGACATCGCATGCCGGCTCGATGCCGGCGCCAGTGTCTGACAGTCTGAACGAAAAGGGCCGACTCGCCAGAGTTCCGCCCGCTTTCGTCTTTGCACGAGCGCTTAAGCCAGCGCCGTCTTCAGCGTGGCAAGGGACGGCTCCGCGGCGCCGCTATACATCGAGAGCATCGGCTCGTCGGTGAGAATCACTTCATCGTATTCGCCGTACCCATTGAAATGATTCGCCAACACCCGACCGTAGGCGCCGATCTGGCCGATCTCGATATAGTCGCCCTCGCGCAGGCATTCCGGCAGCACGAAGGGTCCCGGCAGATAATCCGAGCTGTCGCAGGTCGGCCCATACAGCGCGAACTCGGCGAGCGGCTTCTGCTTGCGGCGCGAGGTCGCGACCAGCCGGGCCGGGAAACGGAAGCCCGAATAGGCCGCGTCGAACAGCGTGCCGAACGCGCCGTCATTGACATAGAGCGCGTTGCCGCGCCGGGCATCAACCCGCACGATCACCGACTCGGCTTCGGCCACGAGCGCGCGGCCCGGCTCGCACAGAAGCTCGCAGGAATGCTTGACCGCAAGCTCGTCGGCGGCGCGGACGATCTCCTCCATGAAGCTCGCAAGCTCCGGCGGGTCTGAATGCGGGTAGCGGCTCGGGAAACCGCCGCCGATATCGACGGCATCCACCAAGACGCCCGACTCGACGATCAACTGGCCGATCTGCCGGATCGCCTCGCCGAAGGCGGCCGGTACGACCGCTTGCGACCCCACATGGAAGGTGATGCCGAGCCGGTGCGCGATCTGGCGGGCACGCAGCAAGAGCGCCGGCGCCTCTTGGCTCGACACGCCGAACTTGCCTTCGAGCGGAATGAGGCTGTGCGTGTTAGGGCAGGCCACGCGGAGGAACAGGTTGAGGTCGTGCGCCCCGCCGGTCTCCTGCACGATCTTGTCCAGTTCCTCGTCGCTGTCGAAAGCGAAGCTTCGCACGCCGAAATCGCGGTAGGCGCTCACGATCGCGCCACGCGACTTTATCGGATTCATGAAATAGAGCTCGGCGTTCGGGATCCGCGCCACGCGCTCGATCTCGACCATGGACGCCACATCGAAGGCGTTGATGCCGGCCTCCACCAGAGCATCAATGATGACGGGCGCGTCGTTCGCCTTGGCCGCGTAGAGCACACGGCCGGGAAAGTTGGCGAGAAACCAATTCGCCGCGCGGCGCGCGGCATGCGGCCTCAGCGCAAGAACCGGTCGCTCTGGTTGGCGATCGCGGAGAAAGTCAGTAGCAGAAGTGAAAACGTCCATCCCATGTCTACTCCCACACGAGATTGAAATTGTCAGTGCTGCCCTTGAGCGAGATCGCCTACGAGCCTCTTCGTCCCGTAAGAAATCCTGGAGGCAATGTAAAGCGCTTTTAAGCCGCTCCCCCAACAATTTGGTCGCAGGATGCTGCCTAAGCTGTGAGCAGTTTCGGAGAGAGGCCGGACCGTGCGCCGAAATTTACTCGGGTGCTTCGGGCGCAGGCCGGGAGCTGGCGAGCACGCTGGTCGCCGTGCTGGAAAAGACCGGATGCTGGAGCATGCCGAACGTCTTGCGCGCCGCGAGATCAACATAAGCGGCGGTGAAGGCATAAATCTCGGCGCTGTCGAGCTCGCCATCGCCATTGCCGATGGGCGGCAGGTCGGCGTTGCCGGCGAGTCCCTCGATCAAATAGCGGGTGAACAGGCCGATATCGTAGGTCACATCGATCAGCGTGCGCTGCCCGCGGTCCGACGCGGCGAGCACCGTCAGCGACGGCAGCGGCGCCCTCGGCAGCGCGGTATTCAACGTTTCCGGCAGGTTGGGCGGCAGCACCAAGGGGCCGTGATCCCGCCCGTAATCCGTCTCGAGCAGGACCAGCACCGACTTGGCGTCGAGCCGCGCGAGATTGGCGTAGAGCGTCGACAGCTTGTAACCGCCGATCTCCTCGCGATAGGGCTCGATGTCGACGGGAAGCAGATAGGTCTCGGTCTGCGCGGCGTCGGTCGCTCCATGGCCCGAGTAATAGACCAGCACCTTGGCGTTGGGCTGGCCCGCCACGAGGCGCGCGAGATCGCCGTCGAGACCAGCCTCCGCCCCGAACAGTCTTTCGAGATCGGCCTTGGTCGCGTCCCTGGCATCGATGATGTTGTCGGGCCGGTAGCCGAGATGCTCGGTGAGGAAGGCATAGATCGCGCTCGCGTCGTTCTGCGAGGTCTCGCTCGCTGGCAACATGGCGTAGTTGCGATTGCCGATGATCACGGCGACCGCGTCGGGATCCTCTTCCGCCGGCGGCAGCGCGCGGTAAAGCTCGCGAATTCGCGTGTAGGATTTCAGCGGATCGCCCGCGCCGCTGCCATAGCGCTGGAGCTGGCGCGGCGGCGTCGCGCAAAGCTCCAGATCGCCGGCGCGTTCGATGCGCCGAACATCGTCGAGCGCGAGATGGCCGTCGATCGGCACGCAGGTGCGGCACCAGGCGACGCCGTTCTTGGCTTGCAGCTCATCGAGCTGGCTCTGGCTGAGCCCGCCCGGTGGCGGCAGGCAGGACGGCGCGCAGCGATCGACCACGACGCCGGCCCCATGCGCGCGGCGCAACAGAGCGATCAGATCTTCCGACAGGCAGTCGATATCGAGACGCGGGCCTTCATCCTCGACCATGTCCTCTTCGTTTGAAGGTTCGACTTGAGGAGGGACATCGGTCGCCGCCGGCTCGGCCGGTTGCGCGGGCGGCGGCTCGATCGCGGCTGTCTCGATGCACAGCTCGTCCAGCTTCTGCCGCACAGGCTCGGCGAGGAGATCGCTGTAACCGCCAAGCCCGTGGTCGTGCTTGAAGTTCCAATAGGCGGTCCAGGTCTCGCGGCCGCGCTTGCCGTCGATCGGACCCTTGTAATAGCCGAGCTCGGTCAGGCAGGTCTGCACATGGGCGATGGCGCTGACCTGCTCGGGCGTCGGCGCGTCCTGCGCGTTGGAGCCCGCGCGGGCTGGCTCGACCTGAGGACTTGGTTGCGAGGGAGCGGAAAATACCGAAGCAGCGCCCTGCGCCGTGCGGTTCCCTGAGCTCTCGGCGTTCGACGCCTGAGGCAGAGCCACTGAACCGGCAGTGACCAAAACGAGCCCGAAAACCAGGCCGTGAACGGTTCCCAATCTCCCCGCCATGGGATCCCTCGGCGCTCCGCCGCGAGCGCTTAAGCCAACGCCAATCACTCTAGCACATTCGTCTCATCCGTCTTGCCCGGCGAACTGGGGCCGGCAAATCCATGCCCTATTTCACCTCGAGCTTGATCGCCGTGCGCGACAGGATGTCCGAGGTCGGCGCGCCCGGCGCGACGTCAGCCTTCTTCTCGCTGCTTTTGCCCTCGGCGATCTTCTCCGCGCCCTCGACCACGATCTGGCGCGTCAGGAAATCGCGATAATTGCCGAGCTCGGTGAATTGCCGCTTCTTGAAATCGTGCTTGATGCCGTCGGCCTCCTTGCCGGTGGCATTGCAGATCGCGATCACCGTCTCGGTTCCCGGATCCTTGAGGCGGAACTGGAACGGCGCGGTAGCGCCCGGGAACTGAGCCTCCTTGCCGGCGGGCAGGAAGTTGTCCTGCTGGAACTTGTTGGGGAAGATCACCGTGCCCTCCCCCTTGCCGTCGACATTGATCAGCGTGAGGTGGCAGTCCTCGTTCGATTTGATGGTGAATACCGGGCAGGTCGTTCACTTTATACGCGCTCTTGTCGGAGATCAGCGCGAGATCGAAATCGTGGGTGTCCTCCTTCGACTTGCCGCCGACCGTCGCCACGCCGGGCGCAGCGGCGATGTCGTTCGAGCGCGCCGAGGGCCGGGGAGCCGGCGACGCTTCGCGTGGCGGGTGCGGCCGAAGCCAGCGCTTTACATTGGGATGGTCGGCGAACTCCACCGTCTGCCAAGCGAAGCGCGAGATCCAGGGCCAGATGGCGATATCGGCGATGGAGTAGTCGCCTGCAACATACTCGACCTGCGCCAGGCGCCGGTCGAGCACGCCCCATAGCCGCTTCGCTTCCTTGGCGTAACGCTCCTCGGCGTAGGCGCTCTTGCCGGGGTTGAACTTCACGAAATGATGTACCTGGCCGAGAAAGGGGCCCGGCCCGCCCATCTGCCACATCAGCCACTCGACCACGCGCCACTTCGCCGGGAAGTCTTGCGGCCACAGCATCCCGGTCTTTTCGGCGAGATACATCAAGATCGCGCCGGACTCCATGAGATGGAACCCGTTGTCGGTATCGACGATGGCCGGGATCTTGTTGTTGGGGGCGATCTTGAGAAACTCGGGCGCGAACTGCTCGTCCTTGGTGATGTCGATGGGGTGGACGCGGTAAGGCAACCCCACCTCCTCCAGCATGATCGACACCTTCTGCCCGTTCGGCGTCATCCAGGTATAAAGCTCGATCATCGTCCCCCCTCGGCAGGTGCGCGGCACACGCAGTCTTGCGCGACGCACCAACGCATGCCCGCGAAACGCGGCCCTGTCAAAGGCGTGCGGGGTGACACTTCGCACTTGCGGAAAATTTGATTCATCAAGTCTTCATTCCTCGGCCCCCCTATCGCCAAGAACCTGTCGCGTCCGCGCCACAGGAGACTGCTACCCATGTGCTCACGAGCGCGCCGAACTGATGCCGCGCGCCAAGGGAGGATTCGATGCTCAATTGTGCCCATGTCGATCGCCAACCGGGCGCCGTTCCATCCCGCTCGAGCTTTGCCCGCTACGCTATCTATTACACGCCGCAGCCCGGGACCGCGCTTGCCGCTTTCGGCCGCTCCTGGTTCGGCCGCGCCAATGACGGCGTCACCTTGCAGGCCTTCTCCGATGCGGGGCTCTCCGGCACCGGATTTGCCAAGCTTGCCGTGGCGCCAGGGCGCTACACCGGCCTACATGCGCTGTTCCGCGCGCCGTTTGCGCTGCGCGACGGCATCGAGGCCGAGGACATCAAGTCGCGGCTGATCAGCTTTGCCGCGCGCCGCAAGCCGGTCGAGACCGGTCCGCTCACTCTGTCGCGCGCCGGCCGTTACCTCGTGCTGCGCCCGGTCGAGGCGACGCCATCGCTCGACTGGCTCGCCGCGCAATGCGTCGCGGCCTTCGAGGATTTCGCTGCGCCGCCCTCCGACACCGAGCGCGCTGAACATGCCAGCCCCGCCCTCAGCGACTATCAGCGCCTGTTGCTGGAGAGCTTCGGCGATCCGTACGTGCTGAGCGAGTATCGCTTCTCGATCACGCTGACCGGCCCGCTCGATTCAGCGCATCTTGAGCGCGTGGCGCAGGCACTCTGGCCCGTGCTCGAGGAGATCTGCGCGTCGGGCGTCGCCGTCGATGGTCTGTCGTTGTTCGGCGAGAGCGGCGGCCGCGCGCCGATGCGGCTGATCGGCCGGTATCGGCTGGGGACCCAAGCCTAGGGAGCAAGGCCCATTCCCAGCCGACCATGCGGCTGGGGAATGGGCCAAAGTTTTGACACACGGGCTCGTCACCCTCTTTCCCGCTGCGGACCCGGGGGTGCGAAATGCCTGACTACGAGGAAATCCTCTCCTTCCTTGCCGCGAACCCGCCGGAGCTTGCCGCCGAGCGCGAGCTGCATGCCTCGCTGCTGGAGCTGATCGCCAAATGCTTGCGTTCCGACACGCTCGCCGCCGAGGAGGATGAGAATTTTGCCGGAAGGCATGCCGTCGTGCCGGCTCCGCTGGATGGATTTGAACTGACGTCCGGCTCTGCTGATTTGTGTCTGCGTCATGTGACCCATGGCATTTGCGCGAGCCGCCTATGGGTGCTATCTGAAACGAGATGGGCCGCCTGGGCGCTGGAGGGCCAGCATTTTCGCACTTTAGGGGGAGTTAGCCTCATCATGAGGGAAAGCGTCGCCGTCAAGCATTCGGCCGAGCCGACTTCAGCCGACGATATCGTTCGCAGCTTCATCAAGAGCATCGATACCGCCAAGCGCTCCGACCAGCCTTATCGCAACTGGTCGCTCACCGCCTGTTTCCCCGCCGATGTCGTTGACGACATTCTCGCCCTGCCCTTCGAGCCGCCCTCGCTCGACGGCGTGTCCGGCAAGCGCGAGCTGCACAACAACACCCGCAAATATTTCGATGTCGAGAATCGCGAGCGCTTCCCCGTCTGCGAGGCGGTGGCGCAAGCCTTCCAGGATAAGCGGGTGACGAGCCATATCGAGAAGGTGTTCGGCACCGATCTCAAAGGCACCTATCTGCGCATGGAGTTCGCGCAAGACATCGACGGATTCTGGCTCGAGCCGCACAGCGATTTGGGCGTCAAGCTTTTCACCATGCTGCTCTATTTGTCGAAGGACCCGAGCCATAAGGATCTCGGCACCGACATCTACGACGCCGACAAGAAGCGCGTCGGCCGCTCGCCCTTCGCGCCGAATGCCGCGATGATCTTCGTGCCCGCGGATAACACCTTTCACGGCTTCGAGAAGCGCCCGATCAAGGGCGTGCGCACCTCGCTGATCATCAACTACGTCACCAATGAGTGGCGCGCGCGAGAGCAACTCGCCTTCCCCGAAGCACCGATCGCTTAACCCGCGCTCCTAGACTCCATTTCAGACTTGAACATGGCCGGGCCTGTCCCGGCCATGTTCGTTTATTGTCATGCCTTGAAGCCGGTCAAAGGAGCGGGCCATGAGCAAAGTCGCGTGGATCGGGTTGGGCACCATGGGCTTTCCCATGGCCGGCCACCTCAAGACGCGTGGCGGTTACGACGTCACGGTGTTCAACCGCACGCGCGGCAAGGCCGATGCCTGGGTCGCCAAGTTTGGCGGAAGGTCGGCGCCCTCCCCGGCCGCAGCCGCCAATGGCGCGGAGTTCGTCTTTAGCTGTGTCGGTAACGACGACGATCTCCGCGCGGTGACGCTCGGGCCTGACGGCGCCTTTCAAGCGCTCGGCCAAGGCGCGATCTTCATCGACCACACGACAGCGTCGGCCAGAATCGCCCGCGAGCTGCATGCGGCCGCCAGGGAACGCGGCGCCGGCGCGCTCGACGCGCCGGTCTCGGGCGGCCAGTCGGGCGCCGAGAACGGCACGCTTACGGTGATGGTGGGCGGCGATGACGCGGATTACAGAAAAGCCAAGCCGGTGATCGAGGCCTATGCTCGCGCCGTCAATCTGCTCGGGGCCTCAGGCTCGGGCCAGCTCACCAAGATGGTCAATCAGATCTGCATCGGCGGGCTGATCGAGGCGCTATCCGAGGCGCTGCATTTCGCGAAAGCCGCCGGCCTCGATGTCGAGAAAGTGGTCGAGACGATCTCCAAGGGCGCGGCCCAGTCCTGGCAAATGGACAATCGCTGGAAGACCATGATCGACGGCACGTTCGATTTCGGCTTCGCCGTCGATTGGGTGCGCAAGGATTTCGCGCTGGTATTCGAGGAAGCGAGGGCGAACGGCGCCGAGCTTCCCGTGACGGCGCTGGTCGATCAGTTCTATGCCGAGATTCAGGCGATGGGCGGCGGCCGCTGGGACACGTCGAGCCTGATCGCCCGCCTCGAGCGGAAATAGCGCCGCGGCCTAGACCCGGCGCTCTTCCACCGCGTAGTCGAGCGGCAGTGCCGTCGTGAACTTGATCTGTTCCATGGCAAAGGATGAGCTCACGTCGGAGAGCTCAATCTTGGCAATGAGCTTCTTGTAGAAGGCGTCGTAGCGCTCGATGTCAGGCACCACCACGCGCAACAGGTAATCGACCTGCCCGCTCATGCGGTAGAACTCGACCACTTCGGGGAAATCCTTGAGCGCCTCATGAAAGCGCTCGAGCCATTCTTGCGTGTGATGGCTCGTGGTGATGGAGACGAACACGGTCACCCCGACATTGACCTTCTTGGGGTCGAGCAGCGCGACGCGCCGCTGGATCACGCCAAGCTCCTCGAGCTTCTGAATGCGGCGCCAGCACGGCGTGGTGGAGAGCCCGATTTGCTTGCCGATCTCGGCCACCGGCAGGGTGCAATCCTTTTGCAGGATGTCGAGAATTTTTCTGTCCATACGATCCAGCATGGCCGACCTTATGATATTTTTTCGCGATTCCAGCACAACACGGATTCCTTTTTCATTCACCCTAATCTCTATCAGATTAGTAGATTATTTCGCTCACGCTCGCAAGCGGAAAAATTAGAGCAGCCTTCGCACCTCGCGGCGGAGTGCCGGCAGCAGCTCTTGTTCGAACCAGGGATTGTCCTTGAGCCATGCGTTGTTGCGCCAGGAGGGGTGCGGCAGCGGCAGCACGCGCGGACGGCCCTTTCGCTTCAGATGCGACCGCCAAGCCAGCATGGTCTCCTGCAATGTCTTTCCTGCCGCCTCACCCAGATGGAAACTTTGCGCGTAGGAGCCCACCGCGAGCACGAGCTCGAGCTGCGGCAGCGCCGCGAACAATCGGCGGTGCCACAGTTCGGCGCATTCACGCCGCGGCGGGAGATCGGCGCCCTTCGCGTCCTGTCCCGGAAAGCAGAAACCCATCGGCACGATGGCGAGCCGTCTCTCGTCGTAGAATTCTTGCGGCGTCACGCCCATCCAATCGCGCAAGCGGTCGCCCGAGCGGTCGGTGAAGGGCGTGCCCGAGGCATGCACCTTGGTGCCCGGCGCCTGGCTGCAAACGGCGAGCCGCGCGGTGCTGCTCGCCCGCAACACCGGGCGCGGCTCATGCGGCAGGGGCTTGCCTTGCGGCGCCTCGACGCAACGGCGGCAGGCGCGGATGGCGGCGAGCATGCTCTCAAGCTCGGCTGGGCGAGCCGTCGTGGTCATAGATCGACAATCATCCCGTCTTGCGCGAGCAGATAGCGCGAGGCATCGACTTTCCCGGCGTTCGCCAACATGGCCTCTCCCATATGGGTGAGGAGCACGCGCTTTGCCCCGAGCTTTGCGTAATTGGCGTCGATCGTCGCGTAGTCGAGATGGATGGGCAGCGTGAGATCGTATTGGAAGCACTCCGAGATGAAGAGGTCGGCGCCGCGCGCGACCTCGCACAGCACCTCGACCCATCCCGTGTCGCCGGTAAAGGCGAGCACCTTACCGTCGATCTCGAATCTGAGCGCATAAGGCGGGGCACCTGACGGATGCTTCACCTCGAACGGGGTGACGGTGACGCCGCCGATGGCGAGCGGCGTCTGCTCCTCATATTCGACAAAGGAAAGCTCGAAGCTGCGCTTTGCCTTGGTGATGTCGGGATAGAGCGCCTCCGCCGCTGTCAGGAAACGCGCCTCGATGCCGCGCGGTCCGGTGACCACGAGCGGCCGCGTGCGGTTGCTGACATAGATCGCATCGACCAAAAGCCAGGGCAGTCCGCCGAAATGATCGCCATGCAGATGCGTGACGAACACGGTGTCCACGTCGTTCGGTTGCAAGCCGAGCCGGCGCATGCCGATCAGCGAGGTGGTGCCGCAATCGATGAGAAAATTCGCGGCCTTGGAGCGCACCTGGAATGAGGTCTGCAGACGCCCGCCCGCGCCGAACGCATCGCCGCAGCCAATGATGGTCAGTCGCATCGTGCCGCGATCTTAGCCGCGGCTAGTTCCTGTTCGCCAGCGTATTGATCGCCGCTTGCGTCGTGGCACCGAATTTGCCGTCGACCGGCCCGGAATAGACCCCCTGCTCCTTGAGCTGGCGTTGCAGCGCCTTGCGGAACGGCAAGCCCCAGGCGGCGCCGTTGGTGCGCATCTGCTCGATAGTGAAGGCGTTGTTGCGCTGGATCGCCTTGATCGCCCACTGCGCCGCCGCCTCGGTGTCGATGCTGACCCCACGACCCGCCGCCAAGAGACCGGCAAGGTTGTGCATCCCTTGCGGCTCGCCGAGCTCCGCAGCCTGGCGATAGAGCCGCGCCGCCTCGGCCGGGTCGCGCTTGACGCCCTTGCCGTTTTCGTAGAGCCAGCCGAGCGCCACCATCGCGGTCGAGTGGTTCAGCCCCACGGCCTTGCGATACAGCTCGACCGCCTGGCCGACGTCCTTCTCCGTGCCGCGTCCGTTCTCCAGCATCATGCCGAGATTGGTCATGCCGAACGCGTTGTGGGTCTCTTTTTCTATGCCGGCCATGGCATGCAGGTTCAGGGCCACCAATTACCTGGTGCCGACCGACGCCAAGCTTGCGCGCGAGGGCGCGACCCGCTTCTCGGCTGCCGCGGCCGAGATCTCCGCCAGCACAAGGATAAAGCCCGCGAACAGCCTGACCGCCAGGCGCATGATCGAGCCTCCGGGCAACGCGATGCCCTTCGCACACCAGTATAGCGCGAGGCGAGCCCCGTATCAGCACGGAGCGAGAGTAAACGCGTCGTTAGGGATTAAGCGGGATAGTTCTAAACGGTCCTTCAGGGGGTCGAGGAACCCCTGCCCCGGCCTATGCCGCTGGCAGCCCTCGTCTTTTTGTCAGTCACGTCGCTTTGCGGGTAGAGCTTTAGCATGTCAGGGAGCGCGTCAGCGGGGGCGGAACGAGCCGCCCCGGCCAATCACAAGCGTCGCGCCTCCCGCAGCGTGCAAGAGGCGCGCGAGAAGCTCACCTACAAATCGGGCGGCAAGCCGGAATTCGAATACGAGCTGCTGTTGATGTTCGTGCGGAACGAGCTCTCCGCCGCCGTCACCACGCCGCTGCTCGCCATCATCGTCGCCATGGGCGCCATGTTCTGGGCGCCGCCGCGCGAGCTTCTGATCTGGCTCGGCACGGTATTCGTCGCCAAGGGCATCCTCATCAGCCTGTGCCGGCAATTCATCAGGGCCCCGCGCGACGACAACAAGACGCCGATGTGGCGCGCCAAGATCACCGCCGCCGAGTTCCTCTACGGCGTCAGCTGGGCGGCCGTTGCCTTCATCAGCCCGCACACCCAAAGCGAGGCGGCGCACACCTTCATCTTCGCCTCGATGCTGGTCGTCATCTCGATGCGCATGCTGTTCGCATCCACGGTGATGCCCATCGTCTATGCCGGGACGCTGCCGATGACGGTCGCAATCGTCATCCGCTTCGCGCTCCTCGACAACCCGTTCTACTGGGCGATGGCGGCCATGGCGGTCGGCGTACACATCTATTTCATCTGGTTGATGAACGGGCTCAACTCGACCGTCGTCGCCATGCTCGAGTTCCGCGCCGAGAAGGACGCACTGATCGCCGAGCTCGAACAGTCGAAATCGATCTCCGACGACGCGCGCGCGAGAGCCGAGGAGGCCAATCTCGCCAAGTCGCGCTTCCTCGCCACCATGAGCCACGAGTTGCGCACCCCGCTCAACGCCATTCTCGGCTTCTCCGAGATCATGCGCGCGGAGATTTTGGGGCCGCACAACAACCCGACCTACAAGGAATATGCCGGCGACATCCACCAGAGCGGCCAGCACCTGCTCAATCTCATCAACGAGATTCTCGACATCAGCCGCATCGAGGCCGGCCGCTACGAATTGCACGAAGCCCCGCTCGATCTCGCCGAAGTGGTCGAGGATTGCCACCGGCTGATGCGGCTCAGGGCCGAGAACAAGGGGTTGAAGATCGTCGAGGCGTTCGAGGAGAACTTGCCGCAGCTCTGGGCCGACGAGCGAGCCATCCGCCAGATCTGCCTCAACCTCTTGTCCAACGCCATCAAGTTCACGCCGTCTGGCGGCACCATCACCCTGAAGGTCGGGCGCACCGGCACCGGCGGCCAGTTCCTGAGCGTGAAGGACACCGGCCCCGGCATTCCCGAGAACGAGATCCCGCGCGTGCTGAAGAGCTTCGGCCAAGGCTCGCTCGCGCATCAGACGGCCGAAGGCGGCACCGGCCTCGGCCTGCCCATCACCAAGGGATTGACCGAGCTGCATGACGGCGCCTTCGAGCTGAAGAGCAAGCTCCGCTACGGCACCGAGGTGATCATCACCTTCCCGAGGAAGCGCGTGATGGAGGCGCTACCCAGAGTGCCCGAGCCGCATGAGCTCCAGGCCGAGCGGCCGAAGCGGAGCACCTGGCGCGCCGGCGTCAAGCGCTAGGCCTATCGTCTCCGCGCCGTTGCCCGCAACTCATCCACCGCTGAATAAGGGCCCGCGTCACATTAGCAGACAAATTCCACGGCGAATGTGCTAGGTCGACTGGACCGATCCGGCCGCGTGTCCCTAGCGGGCACGCACGCTTCGCGCCCACTTTCAACATCCGGAGACAGATCGATGAGCTTCAACAAGAACACGCAATTCAATCGCATGCGGAAGCCCGCCAAGCGGGTGTTGACTGGCGAGACGCCGGAAGAGGAAGCCGCTCGCCTTGCCCGCGAGATCGCCGCACACCCCGTGACCAAATGCGAGCCCGGCGAGCGTAACCCTGTCTCGTCGCGCCCGGGCTGGAGCAACAAGCCGTTCATTCCGCTTGCGGATCGGATCACCGCCGAGGGTATCGCCAAGAAGATGATGAAGAAGAGCTAGTCCCTAGTCCGTCCCTTCGTCACATCGGCACGTTGTTGGCTTGGCAGTCGGCGAACACCTTGGCGGCCCCGCCTTGATCGCGGGCTAAGGTGCCGACGACAAACTGACCCGCAAACAACGTTCCGCTGAAGGGTTGTTCGCCCGCCAGCGCGCCATTGGGCTTTGAGTAATCGACCCAACCACAGACGAATTTGTGGCCGTCGTCGCTTCTGGCCGCGGTGATGCCGCGAAATTGCGCCGAGGGGGGATTTTTCAGCAAAGGCCGGACAGCCGCCTCGACGATCCGCACGTCGT
This sequence comes from uncultured Alphaproteobacteria bacterium, assembly GCA_963710245.1. Lineage (GTDB taxonomy): Bacteria > Pseudomonadota > Alphaproteobacteria > Rhizobiales > Methyloligellaceae > Methyloceanibacter. Next base: position 69,457 of record CAVPZK010000023.1, on the reverse strand, counting down.
CCTCCGACAAGCCGCGATCGGCCAGAGTGTTCGAAAACGTCGGCTCTGTGTCTGGCGTGGCACAACCCAGCAGCCCGGCAGTCATACAGACGGATAAGAACCAGCGGCTCAAACGGAACGCCCTCGGCAAAGATGTGGGCCGGCCGCCACCGGAAAATAATCACCTATCCGTAGCGGCCTGGCGTGACGCCCTCGCGAACGACCCACCAAAGCCAGTGGTCGAGCGGCCCATTATGCAAATTCACTTAAGGCGGAAATGCGAACGCCCAAGCCTTGATGCTATTGCCCGCAGACGCTCGAGCCGGTCGTGCAGACATAAGGCACGACCACACCGGTGAAGCAGGTAGTGTAGAAGCGCGAGCTGACGATATCAGGCTTCAACTGAGCATCCGCCGGAACCCCATCGGGGCGCACCATCTTCCAGAACGGATCGCCCGTCACTTTGTGGGCGGTGAGGCTCACGGAGCTCCAGCCCTTGGCCTGCTTCAGATCGTTCGCGCTCTGCAAGGCAAGGGCGCGGGACATCTGGGCGGCTTCAGCCGGGGAGTCTGCGCTATGGGTGGCCTTGATCAACTGGCATGCAGCCTCGGCGGGCCGAGCTGCCCAGGCAGCAAATATTGCAACTCCAATAACGGCTACACCTATCCTAAAGACCCGAAGCATGACCGCTCTCCGATTGGACGTGACAACAGCGGTCGAGCCTGCGCCGGTATGGTAAACTCGTCGTTAATGACGGTGCGGCGTTTTATGCGGAGCCGCAGGCTCATCTCCGTCGCCATCGACAGACTTTTCGAGCCTGCGTCGGCGCGGCCATATCTCATAAGTGTCCTTTGGAATCAAAATTCCAACCAAAACAAGACCAAGCACGATCGCAAAGCCGATGATGAGAGACATCGGAGCCTCCTTAGCATTGAGCCATGCACCGTAATCGGTCGGGCCTACGATAAAATCTCAGGGTTCCAGCCCAGCAGCGCAAGCATGAGGAAGAACCCGACGACATAGCCAAGCACCACGGGCCATCCCTCTCTCAACCAGCGGGCCGCGGATCTCGCTTCTGGCATCAACCCCGCAACCGCGACGCCCGCGGACGAGCCGAACCAGATCATGGAACCGCCGAAGCCGACCGCGTAGGCCAGGAACCCCCAGTCATAGTTGCCCTGCTTGATGGCGAGCGCGGTCAACGGAATATTGTCGAACACGGCAGAGACGAAGCCGAGCCCAAGCGCTGTCTCCCAGCTGGGCAATGGCAAGCGATTTGACCGGCATCATCGATGCTGCGGAGACAAGGGCGAGGAGAAAGATCGCGCCGCGCGCGGCGCGGGGAACGATCGACCAATCCGGTCGCGCGATTGGCGACGTCAGGAGGATTGCCGCCGCGACCGCAAGTCCTATGAGGGGGAGCTCATCCAGAATGTGGGCGTCGAGGAGATGCGCCCCGACATTGGCGGCGATTGCCGACGCGAGCACCACGATGACCACACCAACATGCCTGAACGAAATTTGCAGACCCGACGGCGGATCCTTGACGATCGGCGCGTATTTCTGTTGGGCAAGCGATGCCGGGATGCCCGAGACGAACAGCGCACACACAGCCGCGACATAGGCATGAAGCACGGAAAGCGGGCTGACGCCGGCGATCCAAAGCATCGTCGTCGTCGTATCGCCGATGACGCTGCCCGCTCCACCGGCGTTGGCCGCGGCGACAATCGCCGCGAGATAGCCGATGCGGACGCGGCCCTTGAACACATGCCGCGCAACGGTCGCGCCGATCAGTGCCGCGGCGATATTGTCGAGGAATGAGGAGATAACGAACACGAGAACCAGAAGCACGAAACCACCGGTCCAATTGTCCGGTAGAGCGGCCGGCATCCAGTCAGGGACGCGGCTTGCCTCGAAATGGCGTGCAAGGAGGCAAAGCCGACCAGAAGCAGAAACAGGTTCGCCAGGAGAACCCATTCATGCTCGTAATGCGCGAACAGGCCTGCCAGCCCCGGCCCCTCGTTGAAGCCGGTCCCCAAAAGCTTCTTGAGCGTGATGGCGCCGAGGCCGATCAGGGCGGCAGCGAGCGTATTACGATGAAAAATTGCGACGCCGGCGAGCGTGGCGGCGAACAGCAGAAAATCGATCAGCACGGATAGATCGTGAGCGCTGAGGCTAGGGGCGACGTTAAAGGCCACGCTAAGGTCCCGCCGGTTTTTTCTCGTTCGGCCGAGTCATAGACTACGCCGACGAATCACAGCCGGCAGTATTGCTCAGGCTTATGTTTAAGCCTGTCAATCACGTCGCGCGCGCCGCCCGCAACAGGATAGACATGAACCTCAGCTCATGAGAGCTTGCTCAATCGTATTTGTGCGACTTCTTGTAGATTTTCCACTGGTCTTTGCACCAGTGCTTGAAATTCTTGCGGGCCGCATGGTCGTCAGGGAACTGACTTAGCGCCGTCGGCGCAGCCGCTGTGCTTGTAGTCCGCGGCGCTTAGGGACTTCGGCGCAAGCCGACATGGAGCAGACCAGCGGTTGCCGAAACCAACTTACCTTTTGTCAACATGGGCTTAGAGTCCTCGAGCGAAATTTGTCGCGTGAGTGGGGCAATCTTCGCGGTATCGTCCGCTGTTCGGCCGTGATCAAAGGGCGTCCGGAGGGCTGGCGATCTGCGCGCCATCTGGCAGACACTTCGGTCGCTATGTGAGATTGTGGCGCGAGTATCGGCGGCAATCAGGCCGCACTCCGGCTTGAAGGGCCGAGATCACAAGCGCTCGGGCAGGGCCGTGCTGAAATACGTCATAGCTCGCGCGAGCGCCCTGATCAGGTCGCTAGCGCCTCGAGCCACGCGCATGGGCACGGACCTCCGAGCTTCCGTAGCGACTACGAAGCCGCCGGAACGAGTCCTCAAGATATTCGACAAAGTGGAAAGGCCGCGATCTTGCGTCATCAATTCGGGGGCGGGTCGGCGACTACGGCCTACATGATCGCTGAGCCTCTACATCGCGACAGATTCAAGAGCGTCTTGCGGTCCCAATTCAACGTCGAGCCAGTCGTCGAGGCTGGATGTGGTCGCAGTGAAGTTCAAGCCATGATCCGCACTTGGACAAAGCCCCCGTCGGCGCAGAGGCGTATCCCGCCGGCTGCGTGACTTATGGGGTCAAGCCACGGCGATGACGAGTGGCTTTGCTGCTGCTAAACTGACGCCAGGCACGGCGCCTCTCGCGGCCATGAGGGAAATCGGCAGGAATGAAACGGCTCCGGCTTTTGCCGTCACGTTGCTTGCGCTTGGCCTGGCCTGCGCGGCCGGCAAGCCCGCGCTCGCCACCATCCTTGTCCAGATCGACAAGCCGACCCAGACCATGACCGTCACCGTCGACGGCCAAGTGGCCTATCGCTGGCGCGTCTCGACCGGCGCCACCGGCTTTTCCACGCCCGCCGGCACCTACAGGCCGTTCCGCATGGAAGTGATGCATTACTCGCAGGAATGGGACAATGCCGGCATGCCGCATTCGATCTTCTTCACCTCGCGCGGGCACGCGGTGCATGGCTCCAACCATCCCGGCATGGGCACGCCGGTGTCGCATGGCTGCGTGCGTCTCTCGCTGACCAACGCCGCCACGCTCTATCAACTCGTCAGCGCGAGAGGCATGGCGGATACGACGGTCATCGTCAGGGGCCCCGATCCCGCCGGATACTTTGCCGCCACCCAGATACCAAAGCGGAAGTCGGCACAGCCCGGATACGGGTCGGGAATTGGGCCTTTCCAGTGGCTGTTCGGAGGTTCGCGCTAGCCGGCTTGGGTGGCCATTCCCCTTCCGAGACTTGCCTGAGCGTCGCAACGAGCTCCATCCCTCCCCCGACGCCGGCCCTCCCCACGAAGGGGAGGTATGGGAGCAAGCTGCATCGCCCACACAATTGCCCGGCCGGGCTGCAATCCCTACATTCGACCAGGGACCATCAGCCGGGCCAAACCTTCCTTGGAAACGCCGTGCGTCAATATCTGCCTGCTCGACAGCGAGACGGGGCTTTGCGTCGGCTGCGGCCGCACGATCGCGGAGATCGCCGGCTGGGCGGCGATGAGCCCGGAGCAACGCCGCGCCATCATGGCCGCGCTGCCGGCCCGCATGGAGCAACTCGAGGACGCGAAAGGCTAGAGGCGTGACCACCTGGATTGCCCTGTTCATCCTCGCGCTCGCCGCCATGCTGCTGGTGTCCAACGAGTAGCGGCATGATCGCCGGGCTCGACAGCGACAGCTTCGGCTATGTGGCACTTCTCCTCGCGCTGGCCGTGTTCGTCGGCGGCGGCCTGCTCGGCAGCTATCGCGGCCGCATCGGCTCGATGACGCGCGACGCCGTGACCTGGCTCGCGCTCGGGCTCGGGCTGGTGACGATCTATGCCTATAAGGACGAGCTGATGCCGATCGCCGCGCGCGTCGTCGGCGAGCTTCTGCCCGGCAGCGCTATGACCGTCGAGCAGAGCAGTGGCGGCGTGACCGAGGTGCGCATCAGGAAGCGGCTCGACGGGCATTTCACCGCAATCACCAAGGTGAACGGCAAGTCGATCTCGATGATCGTCGATACCGGCGCCTCGACCATCGTGCTCACGCCGGAGGACGCGAAGAACGGCTGGCATCGATATTGGCGGGCTCACGTATCGCGTGCCGGTGATCACCGCCAATGGCCGCACCATCGCCGCGCGGGTCCGCCTCAACGAGGTCGCCATCGGCCCGCTCGACCGGAAGGAGGTCGACGCGCTGGTTGCCCAGCCCGGAGCGCTCACCCAGAGCCTGCTCGGTATGAGTTTCTTAAGCCGCCTGCGCTCCTATGAGTTTTCCGGCGATTTCCTGACGCTACGGGGCTGATCCGCGTGGCGTTGCCGTGCGTTCCGGAGCAACAGGTCATGAGTTCGGCGTCGAAACATGTTCTGCACGAGGCGGCGCTCTGGGGCGCGGTGGCGCTCACCGGCTTCGGCCTGTTCTATTTCTTCGACGACATCAGAGCCGCGCTCGGGCCCGCCGCCGACACCGCGTCAGCCGTCGTCGCGCGGCAAGAGAGTGCGACCAAGCCGCCGAGCTTCGCGCGCGAGGTGCGGCTGAAGGCGGATCCTCGCGGCCATTTCATCTTCGATGCGGCGATCAACGACCGGCCGGCGAGTTTCATGGCCGATACCGGCGCCACGCTCGTGGTGCTGACCTATGAGGACGCCGCCCGGGTCGGGCTGTCGCCGCACAGTCTCGATTTCTCGGGTTACGCCCAGACCGCCAATGGCGTGTCGCGCGTGGCGCCCGTCATGCTCGACCGCGTGCGGGTCGACGACATCGTCGTGCGCAACGTGCCCGCCGCCGTCGCCGAGAAAGGCGCGCTCGATACCAATTTGCTCGGCATGAGCTTCCTGGGCAGGCTGAAGAGCTTCCAGATGCAGGGGCGCGAATTGGTACTCGTTCAGTAGCGGCGATCAGACCACCGGCACGCCGCCGTGGAGCTTGGCTTTGTTTTCCGGCTCTACATGAATCGTCACCACGGCGCCTTCCACATCGTCCTTGAGCGCTGCCTCGATGCGGTCGCAGATGGCATGGGAGTCGTCGACGCTCATCGTGCCCGGCACCACCAGGTGGAACTCGACGAAGGTGGTGCGCCCGGCGTGCCGCGTGCGGAGGTCGTGCGCCTCGAGCGCGCCTTCCGCCTCCTTGGAGATCGCCTGGCGGATCTTCTCCAGCACGTCGTTGGACACCGCCTCGTCCATCAGCCCGCCGATCGATTGCCGCATCAGCACCCATCCCCACCAGAGGATGTGCAGCGCGACGAGAGCGGCGATGACCGAGTCGAGCACCAGCCAGCCGGTGAAGGCGACCAGCGCGACACCCACCAACACGCCGAGCGAGGTGATGACATCGGTGAACAAATGGTGCGCATCGGCAAGCAGCGCCGGTGAGCGCCGCCTGCGCCCAACGCGAAACAACACGAAGCACCACACCGCATTGATGACGGTGGCGAGACCGTTGATCGCCAGGCCAAGCGCCGGCGCACCGATCGGCTGCGGTTCGAGATAGCCGAGATAGGCCTTGCGCAGGATGGCAAGGGCGGCGACCACGATCAGCACGCCTTCCATTACTGCCGACAGATATTCGACCTTGTGATGGCCGTAGGGGTGGTTGGCGTCCGGCGGCACCGCACTCAGGCGCACGGCAAAGAAGGCCGCCACCGCGGTCGCGACATTGATGATGCTCTCCGCCGCGTCCGAATAAAGCGCCACGCTGCCCGTGACGCGATAGGCCGCATATTTGAGCGCGAGCACCAGCACGCCGACGGCAATGCCGCCAAGGGCTAGCCTGATGACCTGCTTCATGATGGCAAGCTCGCGCTAATCGGATGCGGCCGGCATCAGCCGCGCCTCACGGGTGAATGGGTCGCACCTAGAGATGTTGCTTCGCCTGCGCAAGTCTCTTCTTTTCGATTGCAACTCGCTTGCATTAAGAAGGCTCGGTCTGCACCAGCCTTCATAGCTTTACCAACTCGGAACTTCGACGGCCGCTCGCTGTTGGTCCCCCGACGAAAATCGCTTAAGAGGGAGCATGTTTCCAAAGCCGCGCCAAGATCTCGTTCCCAATACCGCCGAATTCGAGCGCCTGCCCTTCGTCAAGGCGACCGGTTTCCGCGAATATGACGCGCGCTGGCGCTATCCCGAGGAGATCAACCTGCTCGGGCTCGAAGCCGTCGGCCTCGGCCTGGCGACGCTGATGCGCCAACGCGGCGTGCCCCTGCGCGTCGTGGTCGGCCACGACTTCCGCTCCTATTCGGCCGCGGTGAAGGCCGCGCTCACAATGGGACTGCTTGCCGGCGGCGCCGAGGTGCACGATATCGGCTTGGCGCTCTCGCCCATGGCCTATTTCGCGCAATTCGCCCTTCAAGTCGAAGGCGTCGCCATGGTCACCGCCAGCCATAATGACAATGGCTGGACCGGCATCAAGATGGGCATCGAGCGGCCCCTCACCTTCTCGCCCGACGACATGACCGCGCTCAAGGAGATCGTGCTCAACGCGGAGTTCGCCCCGCAGAACCAAGGCGGCCGCTACATCTTCGTGCCGGACATGCCTGAGCGCTACATGGCCGATCTCCTGGCGCGGCCCAAATTGCTGCGCCCCTTGAAGGTCGTCGTCTCCTGCGGCAACGGCACGGCGGGCGCCTTCGCCCCGCGCGTTCTCGCCGAGCTTGGCGCCACCGTCATCCCGCTCAACTGCGAGCTCGACTACACCTTCCCGGCGCATAATCCGAATCCCGAAGATCTCGGCATGCTGAACGCGACACGCGACGCCGTGCTGGAGCACAAGGCCGATCTCGGTCTGGCCTTCGATGGCGACGGCGACCGGTGCGGCGTGGTCGACAATGAGGGCGAGGCGATCTTTGCCGACAAAGTCGGCGTGATGCTCGCTCGCGACATCGCCGCCCGCAATAAGGGCGCGCTGTTCGTCGCCGACGTGAAATCGACCGGGCTCTTCCTCACCGATCCGGTGCTGAAGGCGCATGGGGCCACGACCAAGTTCTGGAAGACCGGCCATTCCTACATCAAACGTTACAGCCACGAGACCGGCGCTCTGGTCGGCTTCGAGAAGTCGGGCCATTTCTTCTTCAATCCGCCGCTCGGCCGCGGCTATGACGACGGCTTGGTGGCGGCGCTCGCCGTGCTCGATATGCTCGACCGCAACCCCGGCAAGACTCTCGCCCAGCTTAAGAACGAGCTGCCGCGCACCTGGCAGTCGCCGACCATGTCGCCGCATTGCGACGACGAGCTGAAATACGGCGTGGTTGACCGCGTGGTGGACCACTTCAAGCAGGTCGCCGCGAATGGCGGCGAGCTCGCCGGGCAGAAGATCCGCGAGCTCATCACCGTCAACGGCATCAGGATCGTGCTCGACGACGGCACGTGGGGCCTGGTCCGCGCTTCATCCAACAAGCCGGAGCTCGTCGTTGTGGTGGAGAGCCCGACCTCCGAGGCGAATATGCGCGCGATCTTCGCCGAGATCGACGCGGAGCTCGCCAAGCAGCCCGAAGTCGGCGAGTACAATCAGAAGATCTAGACGGGCTTCAGCAACGACACAGAACCGTCAGCGCGCTGTCGCAAATCTGCAAAGCGAATCTGCTTTTTTGCCCGCGCGCCATGATCGATTTGTCCTTCACCAGTTTGGTTTTTGCGGCCGGTCTCGCCGCCGGCGTCACGCTCGACCTTCTTCTGCTGCGCACCCTGCTGGCTCCCCCCTTCCGCATCTGGCCGACGCCCGAGCCCGGCAGCTGGCAGAGCCTGACCTTTTGGGGATTGTTTCGCGGCGGCATGGTGCTGACCTTCGTGGTCGCCGTGCTCGACTGGAACTCTACGCCCCTGCTCGATTGGACCCGCTTCATTCCGGGTTTGCCGCTTGGGCTGATCGGTCTCTTCATCACCGTCTGCGGCTATTTCAATCTCGGCCTCGGCAATACCTATTGCGGAGCCGACGGATTGGTGACGGGCGGCCTCTATCGCTTCAGCCGCAACCCGCAATACACGGCATCGATCATTGGACTTGTAGGCCTCTGCATCGGCGCCAACTCGATCTTCACCATCGTGCTCTCCACGGTGATGGTGGGCGCCTATGTGATGATGGCGCTGGTGGAAGAGGACTGGCTCAAGCAGGCTCTACGGCGCGCCGTATCGCGACTATTGCAGGCAGACCGCCCGCTTCCTCGACATTCAAGGCCTCATCGCTCTTGCCGAGCGGAGAAAGCCCTTGCGCGAAACGAGCTGAGCAGAGATTTGGAATTCGTCATGGCCGGGCACAGGCCTGGGTCGGCAATTAGGACCTGGGGTGCCCGGCATGACGAGATGGGTTAGCGCTCGACGCGTCGCCTATTCAGCAGCAGCGGCGACGCGCTCCTCGCCGGCAATGATACGCCGCGCCGCGAGCAACACCTCGATCCCAGCCCCGTCGAGATGCGCGTTCTCGGCGAGATGCCGCCGGAAGGCGCGCGCGCGCGGCTGCCCGTGGAACAGTCCGAGGATGTGGCGCGTCATCTGATTGAGCCGCGCGCCTCGCGCGAGTTGGGCCTCCACATAAGGCACGAAGCGGTCGAGCACATCGAGCCGCGTTGGCGGCGTTTCGTTAGAGCTGAACAGGTCGCGATCGACCTCGGCCAAGAGATAGGGATCGGCATAGGCCGCACGCCCGAGCATGACGCCATCGACCTCGCCGAGATGCGCCTTCGCGCTGGCGAGAGACTCGATCCCGCCATTGAGCACGATCTCAAGCTCGGGGCGGCGCGCCTTCAGCCGCGCCACGCGGTCGTAATCGAGCGGAGGCACGTCACGGTTCTCCTTGGGACTCAGCCCCTTCAGCCAAGCCTTCCGCGCATGCACGATGAACGTGCGCGCTCCAGCCTTGGCGACGCCATCGACGAAATGATCGAGGCTCTCCTCCGCGTCCTGGTCGTCGATGCCGATGCGGCATTTGACCGTGATGGGGAGCAACGCCGCCTCGCCCATCGCCGCCACGCACTCGGCAACAAGGTCGGGCTCGGCCATCAGGCAGGCGCCGAACCGCCCCGACTGCACGCGGTCTGACGGACAGCCGATATTGAGATTGATCTCGTCATAGCCGTAGTCGGCGCCGATCTTCGCAGCCGCCGCGAGCTTGTTTGCATCGCTGCCGCCAAGCTGGAGCCCGACCGGATGCTCCTCTGGCGAAAAGCCGAGCACGCGCTCGCGATTGCCGTAAAGCACGGCCTCCGCCGTCACCATTTCGGTATAGAGGAACGTCCGCCGCGAGATGAGCCGCAGGAAATAGCGGCAGTGGCGGTCGGTCCACTCCATCATCGGCGCGACGCAGAAGCGATGCGAGTCAGATTTCAACAACTTAGGCTCCGCAACGGAATCGATTTGTGAGCTCGAACACGTGCCTCACCCATAGCGCTCGCCCCAATTGTGCAGCGCCTTCAGCACTGGTCCAAGCGCCTTGCCTTTGTCGGTCAGATAATACTCGTAGCGAGGCGGATGGCTCTCATAAAGGCGCGTGGCGATCACGCCGCTTTGCTCGAGCGTCTTGAGCCGCGCCGAGAGCGTGTTGGGCGCGACGCCGCCGAGACCCTTCTCCAGCTCCTGGAAGCGCAAGGGCCCTTTGCGAAACAGGTCGCGCAACACGAGCAGCGACCATTTCTCGCCAATCGCGTCCAGCGCCCGCGCCACCGGGCAATCTCCCTGGCCGTATCCGTTTGCCATAGGCGCTAAATAGCCAAGCCCCTTGACGAATTCAAGTGACTAGCTATTGACAAGTGACTTGCTAATTCATAGTTACTAAGATGCGCAACTCGTTCAAGGAGGCGTATCATGACCATCCCAACCTATCTGCCCTATTTCGTCTTCGCCGGAACCGCGGCAACCGTCTTTGCGATCCTCTACGGGCTCAATCGGGCGCTTGCCCATGCGGCTTGGCCCGCCGCGGACCGAACGCGGGATGTTTCGCGTCTCGGCCGTTGTCCTGCTTGGCTGGCTCGCTCTATCGATCGCGCTCGCGGCGATGGGCGTCTACCATGTGGACTCAAACGCCATCCCCACGGTCCAGTACGCGATCGTGCTGCCGATCCTGATCGGCAGCTTGCTGATCTGGCGATCCGAGACGGTGGCACGCGTCATCGAGGCCGTGCCGCAACAATGGCTGATCGGCGTACAGCTCTATCGTGCGCTCGGCGTGATCTTTCTCATCCTCTACGCGACCGGAAAGCTGCCGGGCCTCTTCGCCTGGCCGGCAGGCGTTGGCGACATCGTTATTGGCCTGCTCGCTCCGGTCGTAGGCCTCGCCTATGCGCGAGCCCCGCGCGATACGGCGGGCCTCGTCAGGGCATGGAACGTGTTCGGCATCTTGGATCTCGTCGTTGCCGTCACGACCGGCTTCTTGACCGCGCCGTCGCTCATTCAGCCCATCGTGGTTCAGCCCAGTAGCGAATTGATGACGGTGCTGCCGATGGTGTTGATCCCAGCCTATCTGGTGCCGCTGTCGATCCTGCTGCACATCGCCTCATTGGCAAAGCTGCATCGCGCGACGGCAACAGACGGCAACAGATTGGTGAGCGCTTCAATCTAACCGCGGTCGTTCATTCGACAAACTGGCCTCGCGTCTTCGAGACGCGGGGCCTTTTCTTATTGCAGCTCGGACGCGGTCTCCGGCGTCGCCGCCGGATGCGGCTTGGAGATCATATAGGCCGCCACGTCCCAGGCCTGCTGCACGGTGAGCAGCGGCGCGCGATAATCGACGCCAAACGGCATGTTGTCGCGAATGTAAGAAGCGGCATAAGCGGTCTTGGCCATGCCCGCTCCGGCATTGAAGCTCGCATCTCCCCAGAGCGGCGGAATGGTATAGCCGATCGCCGGCGGCCGGCGCGGCTCGCCCTGGCCGTCCTCCTTATGACAAGTAACGCAGAGCTTGGCGTAGACCGCCTCGCCGCGTCTTGCATCCGGCGGCTGGGTCGGTTCGGCGATCGGCCGCAAGCCCATGCCGGCGATGCGCACGCCTTCGGGCGTCCCGTTGCCCAGGAATTTGATATAGGCGACCAGCGCCTCCATCTCGCGGCTCTCCGGCGGCAGATCCTTGCCGTTCAGGCTCCGCCGCATGCAGCCATTGAGCCGTTGCGGCAGCGTCAGCACCTGGTCGTCGACGAACATCGGGAAGGTGGCGAAGGTCGAGACGAACGGCGCGGCGAAGGCTTGGAGTCCGGCTTTGAGGTGACAGTTTTGGCAGGCTAGGTCGTTGCCGGCATAGCGCAGAGCGGGATTGATGGCGTTCTTGCCGATGTGCTTAGGCGTGTCGACGATCAGGTCCCGGCCATAACGGATGAGGTCGTTCTCAGCCCCCGCCCCCAGCTTGGCGATATCGACCGCGTACCAATCTTTCTGGATGCCCCACAAATAATAGCCCGCGCCCAGCCCCCCCGCCGTTGCCAGAACCAATAGGATGATGACAAGCAAAGCCTTCAGCATGTCGTGAAATCCTATGGCGGCGGGAAAAAGCAAAACCCATATAGTCGAGGCGTGCCGAACGACTCGCCCTGCTTAGATTTTCATCACAAATCTCAGATGACAATGGGACGTAACCGGGCTCCTGTTGATAGTTCCCCGGCCCGCAAGAGCGGACGCGCGACGCGGCGGGTCGGCGAGAGGCTTGGCGAGGACTGACCTATGAACCGCGCAGAAATGCAGATGGCGATCGATCCCGTTTGCGGGATGACGGTCGATCCGAACGCCGGCAAGCCATCTTATCAGCATGGCGGCCACACTTATCATTTCTGCTCCGAGGGCTGCCGCAGCAAATTCGCCGCCGATCCTTCGCGCTACCTCGACAAGAGAGGTGAGCCCGAGCCCCTGCCCCAAGGCACGCTCTACACTTGCCCGATGCATCCACAGATCGTGCAGGAAGGGCCCGGACCTTGCCCGATCTGCGGCATGGCGCTCGAGCCGATGGGCGTGGCGCCCGAGCATGAGCATGGCGGCAACGCGGAGCTCGTCGATTTCACCCGCAGGCTCTGGATCGCCGTGCCGCTGTCGCTCGCGCTCGTCGCGCTCGACATGGGCTCGCATGTGTTCGGCGTGCGCCTCCTGCCGTTCCTCTCGCCGCAGGCCGAACAATGGCTGAAGCTCGCCCTCGCCACGCCCGCGGTGTTGTGGTGCGGCTGGCCGTTCTTCGTCCGCGGCTTTGCCTCGCTGCGCTCGGGCTGGCTGAACATGTTCACGCTGATCGCGCTCGGCACCGGCGCGGCCTATCTCTACAGCCTGGTCGCGACGCTAGCGCCGGGGCTGTTCCCGGCAGCCATGCAGGATGCGCACGGGCTGATCCCCACCTATTTCGAGGCGGCGGCGGTCATCGTCGCGCTGGTGCTGCTCGGCCAGGTGCTCGAGCTCAGGGCCCGCGAGAAGACCGGCGGCGCCATTCGCGCGTTGCTCGATCTTGCGCCCAAGACCGCTCTGCGCGTGCTGAAGGACGGCAAGACCGAGACGGTGGAGCTTGCCTCGGTCAAGGTTGGCGATGTCTTGCGCGTGCGGCCCGGCGACAAGGTCCCGATCGACGGCACCGTCATCGAGGGACGCAGCTCCGTCGATGAGTCGCTCCTCACCGGCGAACCGGTCCCGGTGGAAAAGGAGGCCGGCGACCGCGTGACCGGCGGGACGCTGAACGGCACCGGCAGCTTCGACATGCGGGTCGACAGAACCGGCGCCGAAACCACGCTCGCGCAAGTCGTCGCCATGGTCGCCGACGCGCAGCGCTCACGGGCGCCCATCCAGGCGCTTGCCGATACCGTCTCCGGCTATTTTGTGCCGGCCGTGATCGCCGTCTCGGTGATTGCCTTCCTCGCCTGGCTGTTATTCGGGCCCCCGCCGCAGCTCGCTTATGCGTTGGTCGCGGCCGTGGCCGTGCTCATCATCGCCTGCCCATGCGCGCTCGGACTGGCCACGCCTATCTCGATCATGGTCGCCACCGGGCGCGGCGCGCAAGCCGGCGTGCTGGTGCGCAATGCCGCGGCGCTGGAGCGCCTCGCCGCCGTCGACACGATTGTCGTCGACAAGACCGGCACGCTCACCCTCGGCAAGCCCACCCTCACCGCCGTCGAGGCGGCGCAAGGTTTCAGCGATGACGACGTGCTGAAATTCGCCGCCGCGATCGAAGCCGGCAGCGAGCATCCGCTCGCCGCAGGCGATCCTGCTAGGCGCAGAGCAGCGCGGGCTCAAATTGGTCAAGGCCGAGAGCTTCGCTTCGGTCACCGGCCAGGGCGTCAAAGGCCGCGTCGACGGCAAAGAGGTGCTGTTCGGCAATCAGCGGCTGATGCAAGGCGCCGGCATCGAGGCTGCGCCGCTCGCCTCCCGCGCCGAGGCGATGCGCAAAGACGGCCAGACGGTGATGTTCCTCGCGGTCGACGGCAAGCTTGCCGGCCTCCTCGCTGTTGCCGATCCGATCAAGCCGACCGCCACGGAGGCCATCGCCAAGCTGCATGCTCTGGGCTTGAAGATCGTGATGGCGACCGGCGACAACGAGACGACCGCCAAGGCCGTTGCCGCCAAGCTCGGCATCGACGAGGTTCGCGCGGGGCTCAGGCCAGAGGACAAGCTCACCCTGATCGACGGCTTGCAGCGGCAGGGCAAGGTCGTGGCCATGGCCGGCGACGGCATCAACGACGCGCCGGCTCTGGCCAAGGCCGATGTCGGCATCGCCATGGGCACCGGCGCCGATGTCGCGATGGAGAGCGCGGGGCTGACCCTGCTCAAGGGCGATCTGCGCGGCGTGGTGCGCGCCGTCAATCTCGCCCGCGCCACCATGCGCAACATCAAGCAGAATCTGTTCTTCGCCTTCGTCTATAACGCGCTCGGCGTGCCGATTGCGGCGGGTGTGCTCTACCCGTTCTTCGGCATTACTCTGTCGCCGATCATCGCCGCGGCGGCGATGAGCCTGTCGTCGGTCTCGGTGGTCGGCAACGCGCTTCGCCTGCGCAATGTCGATCTCGACTACGCTCCAACCGGCTAAGGAATAATGCCGACGCCGTCGCCCGCCGATGGCCCCGCGGTCGGCGCCGGTCCGCGCGGTAGTCGTGGCAGATAGGTCGAGAGCGAAGCCAATCTGCGCCAAGTGGCAAACTCGTTGAACGGCGTGCGCTCGATCACCGCCAGCGCCACGGCGGCGAGGAACGGCAGGCTCTGCACGAACAGCACGGCGCTGAACACCGAGATTTCATATACCCGCTGCTCGTTGGTGTAGTGCAGCGTCAGCGATCCCAGCATCAGCAGGCAGCCCAGCACCAATTCCCACATGGCGGGGAAGGCTTGGCTCCAGCGCGATGCGCCGCCTTTCGCCGTGCGCACGAAGGGCAATCCGTCCCTGATCACGCCGTCCGTCACCGCGCGGCCCACGGTGAACTGCAAGGCCATGGCCGAAACCGCCGCGCCGAGCGAGGCGAAGATCGGCGCCCGCACCCGCGTGCGGTAGAGCACCATGAAATGCAGCAGCATCACCGCGAAGGTCGCCAGCACCGGCAGAGTCAGTACCGCCTCCGGCACGGCAATGCCCAGGAACGCGACGAGTGGCATCCAGATCAGGTTGAGAATGGCGATCAGCACGCCCAGCGCCTCGGCGCCGAGCCAGGTGAGCCAGCCGAACAGATAGTGGCTGCGTTGCTGCGGCGTGAGGCGGCTGCCGCCCGGCAGGAAAGCGCGCCAGTGCTTCTTGATCAACTGGATGCCGCCATAAGCCCAGCGATGGCGCTGCCGTTTATAGGCGGCGAAGTCGCAAGGCAGCAGGCCCCAGCCATAGCGCGTCTGCGTGTAATGCGCGCGCCAACCGCGCTCGAGCAGCGAGAGCCCGAGATCGGTATCCTCGACGATGGTGTCGCTCGACCAGCTCCCGGCGGCGATCAGCGCCTCGCGCCTGATCAGGCACATCGTGCCATGCACGATGATGGCGTTGGCCTCGTTCCGCTCCACCATGCCGATATCGAAGAAGCCGGCATATTCGCGGTTCATCGCCACTTGCATGAGGCTGCGCGAGGCGTCGCGGTGGTCCTGCGGCGCCTGCACCAGGCCGACGGCAGGATCGGCGAAGGCCGGCACGAGATCCTTCAGCCAGTCGGGACGGACCACATAGTCGGCGTCGAGCACGCCGATGATCTCGGCCTCCGGAGCGGTGTGCTCGAGCGCGAGCCTGAGCGCTCCCGCCTTGAATCCCTCGAGCCGATCGGCGCGCACGAATTTGAAGCGCGGCCCGAGCAGCCGGCAGTGATCTTCGATCGGCTCCCAAAATGCGGGATCGGGCGTGTTGTTGATGACCACCACGCATTCGAAATTCGGCCAATCGAGCTGAGCCACGCTGTCGAGCGTCTGCCGCAGCATCTCCGGCGGCTCGCGATAGGCGGGAATGTGAATCGAGACCAACGGCAGTTTCTCCGGGAGCGAAGCTCCCGGCGTGAGCAGGCGCCCGGGCTTCGTCCCGAACAGAATGGCGGCGAGTTCCTCGATGCGCCGCTTCATGATCATGATGAGCGGCACGAGCAAGCCGGCACCGGCGAACAGCGCGATCTGCGAGCCGAGCACGAAATAATGCGTGACCCAATAATCGACGACATTGGCCGACCAGGCGCCGATGGCGTGCGCGGTGAGCGCCAGCACGCCGGCTTGGGCCAAGGCCACGCGCGGGATGGTGAAGATCGGAATCGACAGCAAGACGCCGATGGCGAGCGCGGCGATCACCTTGAGGAGAAAGTTCGGCTCCTCGACCATGCCGGCCAAGGAGAACTTCAGATGGCGGTCGGCATTGAATATCCCCCAATAGGGACCGACGCTGCCTTCGTTGGTCTTCCAGGGCTGATCAAACGCCTCGACGATCGAATAGTCGATGCCCATGGCGTCGGCGCGGGTGACGAAATCGCGTATCACGTCGGCCTGGGTGAGCGGGCTCGGCACCGCGTCCTTGCGATTGAGTCCCGGCGCTCGGCCAGCCGAACTCGGCGATGACGATGCGCTTGCCAGGATAGGCCTGCCTCAGCCGCTCATAGCCGTTGAGTGCGTGGTCGACCGCGCGCGAGCCCGGAATGCCTTCCCAATAAGGCAGGATGTGCACGGCGAGATAATCGACGGAAGACGCCAGCTCGGGATATTCGAGCCAAACATTCGGCACCTCGGCGGTGGTGACCGGCACGTGGACCTCGCGCTTCACGCGCTGGATCTTGGCGATCAGATCTTTCACCGTATCGTTGGCATTGTAGGCGGGGTTGCTGCGATGCAGCTCCTCCGCGCGGAACACGGCCTCGTTGCCGACGATGACGCTGTCGATATTCCGATACTGCTTGGCGAGCGCGATGGCGCTTTCGATCTCACGCTCGTTCTGCTCCTCCCACTCGTTGATCCACACGCCGAGCGTGACGCGCAAGCCGACCTCGGAGGCGAGCTGCGGCACGCGGTCGAGGCCGTTGCTCACACTGTAGGTCCTGACCGAACGCGTATAGGGAGCGACCGCCGCGAGATCTGACCTGATCTGCGCCTCGCTCGTCTTGTCGGTCTCGCCGTCATGTTTCGGGTTGATCGGAGAGAAAGAAATGGAGGCCAGCACCCCGTTGGCATTGGGGGGCGATACCTGCTCGTGCATGAGCAGCCACACCGAAGCATGGAGTGCGGTCGCAAGAGCGACCACAACGGCGACCATAACGTTGCGCATTGTGTTGAAATCTCAGCTTTGGAAAGTCGGTCTGCCCTGTCCCCCTCGGCCGTAGCCGCAGAGAAGCCTGCAGTCCCCTCCCTAAACCCTTATCAGTTGGGGATTGTTCCCGATTTTGTTGTCGCGCCGACAGTGGCTTGGCTCGATGCCGTGGTCTCTCCTTGTGGGGCGATCCAGCAGGCGTGGACGCGGGACGCGAGCCGGTCGGCAGCCTTCGGATCGATTGGTCCTTGTTCAATCACGCAGCGAAACACGAGCTTCAAATGCTCCGAGGAGCAGTTGAAGCGGTCGTAAAGATCGATGTAGCGGCGCGCCGTGTCGATGTCGTCGCGCCACAGCAGGCTGGCGATGCGCCGCCCGGTCCAAACGCATTCGGGCGCGCCGGCGGAGCTCGATAGCTTGGCCGCCGCTTCTTTATATTCCTCGATGGCCTTGGCCGCTTCCTGCTGCGCAGCCTGCTCGGCCGCCTTCTGATCGTTGGCGGCTTTGTCTTCGGGCTTCTGTTCGCCTTGCGCCTGTTCCGGAGGCTTCTGGTCACCGCCCGGTTGCTGGGCGAAAGCGGCGAAGGAGGACGCAACAAAAATGCCACACGCTATGAGAGCGGTGGCTGACGAGAGGTTGCAGCGCAGCATCGAAAGGGGCCCAACGCAGGAATGGGTCATTTTACGCATGAGACCGCGAAATTTTGGCGGCCTGACGGCATAACCTCTCTTTATCACTTCGCAAGCGCACAAACCAGAGGATTTGGTTCAAGGAGGCGGGCGAAGCTGCTATTCGTCGCATCCCCCTCGGTTCAAGCCTCACCATGCTTCGCTCCCTTGGCCTGTTTACCCTAATTGCCTGCGCGATCGCGCTCGTCTGGCACGGTTTGGGCCGGCCAGCCGCCATGCCGCCCTCGCCTCTCGGTCCGGGCGAGAAGCTAACGTGCATCTCCTACGCACCGTTCCATGACGACCAGGCGCCCTTTACGTGGGATCTCCGCATTCCCGACGAGCAGATCGCCGAGGATTTGCGGCGACTCTCGGCCCTCACCTCTTGCGTCAGGACCTATTCGGCCAAGGGGGCGCAGGGACGGATTACGCGGCTTGCCGAGGCCCAAGGCCTCAAGGTGCTGCAAGGCATCTGGCTCGGTCGGAACCGCGCCGACAATCGCCGGGAGATCGAATCGGCGCTGAAGCTCGCCCGTCGCCATCCTGGGACGGTCGAGGCTCTCATCGTCGGCAATGAGACGCTGCTCAGGGGCGAGCTCGCTCCCGCGACGGTCGGGACCTATCTCGCGGAGGTCAAGCGGCGCTCGGGACTTCCCGTGACTTACGCCGATGTCTGGGAATTCTGGCTCAAGTCGCCCGAGCTCGCCTCGGCTGCCGACTTCATCACCATCCATATCCTCCCTTATTGGGAGGACGATCCCGTGAGCGTGAACGACGCCGTCACCCATGTGCGTGAGGTCCGCGACAGAGTGCAAGCGGCCTTCCCCGGCAAGGAGATCTGGATCGGCGAAGTCGGCTGGCCGAGTGCCGGACGCATGCGCGAAGGGGCGCTCCCCTCCCCGGTCAACCAGGCGCGCTTCCTGAGCGGCGTCGTGACAGCGGCGAAGCAAGAAGGGTGGAAGGTGAACTTGATCGAGGCGTTCGACCAGCCTTGGAAGCGCCTGATGGAAGGGACCGTCGGCGGCTATTGGGGCGTCTACGACGATCAGCAACGTGAGCCGAAATTCCATTTCGGCGAGACGGTATCGAACCACCCCGATTGGCGGCTGAAGGCGGGGCTCGGCATCGGCGCCGCCTTTTTGGTGTTTGTCGCCTTCTGGCTCGGCGCGCGCGACACCCAGGCGGGCGAGCGGTCCTGGCGCCGCGATGCAGCCGCTTCAGTTATCGCCCTTGGGGCGGGCCTTGTCTTCGGCCTGGCGGTCACCAACCTGCCAATGGAAGGTGAAGTCGCGAGCGACAGGTTGCGATCGGTGGGCATCGTTGTTCTCGGCCTGGTGGTGCCGATGGCCGCCGCCTATGCGCTGGCGCGCGGCGATCCTCTCGCCGGATTTGCCGAGGCGCTCAATTCGTCTTATTGGCGTCGGAACAATATTGTCGCCGTTGTCCTGGCGGCGCTTCTCGCGGCAACCGTGGTCGCCGCCATCCATGTGGCGCTCGGGCTGGTGTTCGACCCGCGCTACAAGGACTTCCCCTTCGCCGCGCTCACCGGCCCGATCGTTGCGCTCGCGGTCCTCGCTTTTACGACCGCGCGCGCGCCGATCAAGCCCGGCGCAGCCGAGATCGCGGCGGCGACGGTGCTGGCAGGTTCGTCGCTCTTCGTTATCGCCAATGAGGGGATCGCCAACTGGCAGGCGCTGCTACTCGCGGGGCTGCTCTTGCTGCTCGCGCTTACGGCGCTGCGGGCGAAGGCCGCGCCAGGCTGAGCACGAGCAGCGCGATCGCCAGCGCCGAGGCGCGCGTGTTGTAAAGCACGAGCCCCATCAGCGCGAAGATCGAGTCCCGTGCCGAAGGCCACGATGTTCGGCCGCCACAGCTGCACGCCCGCGGCGATCATCGCCACCCAGCCGAAGCAGTCCTGCACGAACATCAAGATCACCGCGAGGCGCAGCTTGCAGGTCAAGCTAACCGCGCCCGCCTCGCAAGCCACCCCGATCGCCGAGTTCTGAATGATGAAGTAGCGGAGATAGAGCGCCATGCCGAGCGCAACCACGCCGAGCGCGGCGAGCAAAGCAGCAGCCCGTCGCGACGGCAAAAACAGCTTCGGCGCGGCGATTTCGGCGTCTTGCTCGATGCTCATGGTGAAGGGGTCTTAAGGCAGGAAACGACGCCCGTCACCTAGCGCTGCTTGAATTATAAGGAAATCTTTGAACCGCTATAAAAAAGGACCACAATGGGCCTACCTTCAGATGCGAGGCGCGACGATGACCGGCGCCCCTTCAAGGCCTCAGCGGCAGGTGAGGCTGACTTTGCGCGGCCTCGCCCGCAAGCACCAATTCAATCCCGGGGCGACCCGGGCTGCGCGGGCCGACCTTAAGGAGGCGATCCGCCGTGACCCGAATTACGCGCCCGCCTGTGCTTATCTCGCCTGGACAAATTTGATCGACATGCTGCTTCAATTCACTGGCGAGTGGCACTTTTCGCAATTGGGCGACGTCATTGCTCAGTTCCATCGCGCTATCGAGCTCGATCCCAACTTCCCGGCACCTTATCAAGGATTGAGCCAAGCGCTCACCTACGCAGACGACATCGCGCAGTCATTGGCGCTAGCCCGCCGTGCCGTCGAGTTGGGACCGAGCGATGCTGACGGGTTGATCTTTCTTGCTAATGCCCTGTTCGAGTCGGGCGAGCTTGCCGAGGCCATGGAAGCTGCCGAGAGGGCCATGGAGCTCAATCCCTTGCCGCCTCCCTTTTATCACCTGTACACCGCTATGGTCCTTTGGGGTAACGAGCGGTATCAGGAATCTCTGCACGAGACCGAGGAATGTTTGCGCAAGGCGATTTCGGCGGCGCCGATACCTATCGTGCGATGGCATTGGTTGGGCTCGGACGACTCGATGAGGCCAAGGCCCAGCTGCAAGCAGTGCATGGCTAGACCTGGCGGAATCGTGATCGTCACGCCCCATTGCAAGACGCGCATTGGCCGACCTGCAAGCCGCCGCGTGTGGCGACCCTACCCTGGCCGCCGAGCGTCAGGCGGGCTAGGCCCGCCTTTTCAGCACAGTTCAGAAACTTTCAGCGGCCTCTTGGGACCTGGAGTCCGGCTCGCTCTAGACTCCAAACATGGCGCGGGCCCGTGCCTCTCGTAAGTCCGCAGCGTGGCGAACTCAGGAACCGTGAGGACAAAGCTATGAAGACGTTTCTTGCCGCTTTCGCTTTGGTCGATCGGCACCGTTACCGCCGGTGGGTTGGCCCTGGCTCGTACCGACAGCCCGTTAGCGCGAGATGCAGCCCATTCCGGATCAGGACAGCCATGCGCTGATCCTGACCGAAGCTGCCGGGACCAGCACCAATCACGGCGGACTGCTTGACGGATTTCCGGTCAGCGTTGAGATCTCGTTGACCTTCGCCAGGGGACCGGGCCTCAGCAAGGTTATGTGATCTACAGCAAGGGCGCCGATCAGGAGGTCCTCAAGATCGACCTGGTGACGACGACCATGAAGGACGAGCAACCGAACACGACCTTCAAGGGCAATTGGGTTATCGTCAGCGGAGCCGGCGCGCTTTCCGGCATCGAGGGCTCGGGCACCTACACTGGCTATTTCACCGCGGCCGATTAAGTACCACGTTGACTGGGAAGGCACGCGGGCACCACCCTCACCCCGGCACGCATCCCATGGTCGTGACCACCGAGCGCGATTGGGGCGGCTGGCGCGTTCCGGGCGCCGAATACGATCTCGATCGAGATCATCGTGCGCGCGCCGATCTTCATGAAGCTCCTCGAGGAGTTCGTCGAATATGCCGACCAGGAGCCGGAGAATCTGAGCGACGATCTGACCAAGCTCGCCCAAATCGCCCGCCGGATCATCAGCGAAGTCTCCCAGTAGCCCCACGTCACAAAAAATATCCGGACTTGGCAGCGCGCGCTTAGGTCTCTAAGAGCGACGGCGAAAGGATCAATTCGCCGCCATGCAGCAGTCCGGTCGCAAAGCCAAACTCCTGAAAGATTATTCGCCCCCCGATTATCTTATCGAGGAGGTCGAGCTTGACGTCTCGCTCGAGCCGAAGGCGACGCGCGTCGCCTCCAAGCTCCGCTTGCGGCCGAACCCCAAGGTGGCGACCGGCGGCCGCCCGCTCGTGCTCGACGGCGAGAGCCTCGAGCTGCAAAGCGTAGCCCTCGACGGCAAGCCGCTCGCGCCGAAGGACTATACGCTCGGCGAGACCTCGCTCTCGATCGCCGCGGTTCCCGCCAAGCCTTTCACGCTCGAGATCGTGACGCTGTGCGATCCCGACGCCAACACCGCGCTCTCCGGCCTCTATCGCTCGCGCGGCACCTATTGCACCCAATGCGAGCCCGAAGGCTTCCGCCGCATCACCTATTTTCTCGACCGGCCCGACGTGCTCGCGGTCTACACCGTGCGCATCGAGGCCGACCGCGCCTCGACCCCGGTGCTGCTGTCGAACGGCAATCCGGTGGCGCAAGGCGACATCCCCGGCACCGGCCGGCATTTCGCCGTCTGGCACGACCCCTTCCCCAAGCCGTCTTATCTGTTTGCGCTGGTCGGCGGCGATCTCGCTTGCGTGCCGGACAGCTTCGTCACCAGCTCCGGCCGCAAGGTCGCGCTCGCCATTTATGTCGAGCCCGGCAAGGAGGATCGCTGCGCCTGGGCAATGGAATCGCTGAAGCGCGCCATGCGCTGGGACGAGGAGCGCTTCGGCCGGGAATACGATCTCGACGTGTTCAACATCGTCGCCGTCAGCGATTTCAACATGGGGGCGATGGAGAACAAGGGCCTTAACATCTTCAACGATAAGCTGGTGCTCGCCCGCCCCGATACCGCGAGCGACGCCGACTACGCCTCGATCGAGAGCGTGATCGCGCATGAATATTTCCACAATTGGACTGGCGACCGCGTGACCTGCCGCGACTGGTTCCAGCTCTGCCTGAAGGAAGGCCTGACGGTGTTTCGCGACCAGGAATTCACCGGCGACATCCGCTCAGGGCCGGTGGAGCGCATCGTCGATACACGGGCGTTGAAGACCAATCAGTTCCCCGAGGACGCCGGCCCGCTGGCGCACCCCGTGCGCCCCGCCTCCTATATCGAGATCAACAACTTCTACACCTCGACCGTCTACGAGAAGGGCGCCGAGGTCTGCCGCATGTTGCAGACGCTGCTCGGGCGTGACGACTTTCGCAAAGGGCTCGACCTCTATTTCGAGCGGCACGACGGCGAGGCGGTCACCGTCGAGGACTTCGTCGAGGCGATGGCCGACGTCTCCGGGCGCGATCTCTCACAATTCATGCTGTGGTATACGCAAAGCGGCACGCCCGAGCTTGCCTGCTCGCTCGATTACGATCCGCACGCCAAGACGGCGCGGCTCTCGGTCAGCCAGGTCGTGCCGCCGACGCCCGGCCAGACCAAGAAGGAGCCGATGCTTATCCCGCTCAAAGTGGGTCTGATCGGATCGAACGGCGACGAGCTGCCCTTGAAGCTCGACGGCGGCGCGCCCCTAAGCGACGGATTGCTCGAAGTGACCGAGCGCGAGCAGGTCTTCGAGTTCCGCGACATTCCCTCGGCGCCCACGCCGTCCCTGCTGCGCAGCTTCTCGGCGCCGGTCCGCCTCACCATCAATCTCGAGCCCGAGAAGATCGAGTTCCTGATGATGCATGACAGCGACCCGTTCAATCGCTGGCAGGCGGCGCAGACCTACGCCACTACCCTGCTCACCAAGGCGGCGCGCGGCGCTGCCGAGGCCGTGACGGGCAAGGACGCCGCGCGTCTTGCACAGGCGCTTGCCGCCACCTCGCGCGACGCGGCGCTGCGTCCGGCCTATCGCGCCGAGTTCCTCAAGCTGCCGAGCGAATCCGACATCGCGCGCGAGCTCGCCCACGATGTTGATACCGATGCCGTGCGCGCGGCGCGCGAGACTTTGGCCGCCGCGATTGGCAATGAGATCAAGGAGACCTTGGTCGAGCTTTACGAGGGGTCAGCGCCGACCGGCCCCTATTCGCCCGATCCCGAGAGCGCCGGCAAGCGGGCCTTGCGCAACGCCGCGCTAGATTTGCTCGTGGCGACCGGCGAGGCGTCGGAGATCGCGCGCGCCGAGCGGCACTACCGCAAGGCGTCCAATATGACCGACGCCATCACGGCGCTCTCCATCCTGTCGCATCGGGATGCCCCGGCACGCGACGCGGCGCTGGCCGATTTCTATGCGCGCTGGCAGGAAGAGCCGCTCGTGCTCGACAAATGGTTCGCCGTCCAGGCACGCGCCGTGAGGCGCGATTCGGTCGAAACCGTGCGCAAGCTTCTCTCCCACCCGAAATTCTCGCTGAAGAACCCGAACCGCATCCGCGCGCTGCTCGGCAGCTTCGCCCACGCCAATCCCACCGGCTTCAACCGCGCTGACGGCGGGGGCTTTCAGCTCCTCGCCGAGCAGGCGCTCGAGATCGACAGTTTCAACCCGCATGTGGCGGCGCGGCTGCTCGGCGCCTTCGAGAGTTGGCGCATTTTGGAGCCCAAAAGACAGGCTCGCGCCAAGGCGGCGCTCGAGGATCTCGCGGCCAAACAGCTGTCGACCGACAGCTACGAGATCGTCACAAAGACCCTGGGCACCAGTTAAAGTCCCTGGCTGTCAACGGGTTATTAACCGAATTTCCACAGCTTTCCTCTGGACAGACGACGCCATCATCGATTCCAATGGCGATGAGGGCGATTCGGAGATGCGGCAACTTCTCCGGCTCGAAGCAGGAGAACGTTAGGGGGACCGAATGGCGCGGGTGCGTTCGGCGCGTGACGGATTCGCGTTGGCGGGGCCGCACTGGCAGGATTTCCGTGCGATCGTCGGCCGTCATCTACCTGAGGCCGAGCTGTTGCGGCGCCTCGTGCCGCTGCTGCTCGTCGGCTTTGTCCTGGTCGCGCTGACCGGCTTCACCTTCCAACTTATCCACAGCAAGGCCACGGCACTTGATGCCGCGAGCCATCAGCTCGCGCTGATCGCCGACAGCACCTCGCTCAATCTCAAGGACAAAACGCTCAGTTCGAGCACGAATTGGCAGGGCGCGCTCGCCGAAAGCCTGTCCAAGGGCGCGACCGCCGACGGACGGAGCGCCCTCCTGGCCGATGCCGAAGGCACGGTCCAGGCGCATGCTCCGCTGGGCGGTTCTCGCGTAGGCAACCTGCTCACGATTCTTGGTCCGCAGCAACCGCTGACCACCTTTGGCGCCGAGGCCGGCGTGTTACGCCTCTCGCTGCTCGACGGAACCGATGCCATCGTCACGGTCCGTAATGTGCCGCAAACCGACGCGCAGCTCGCCTTTATCCAGCCGGTCGACGCGGCACTTGCGGAGTGGACAAGCGCGGCGCGGCTCGAAATTACGCTGCTGGTCCTGACCGGCCTCGTGCTGGCCCTGCTTGCTGGCGGTCTCTGGTATCTCGCACCCGCCACCTCACACTCCGATGAGGGGGCGCTAGCCAAGGAGCTGACCGAGGCGTTGCCGGGTTGCGGCGTCTGGCGCTGGAACCTCGCGCGCGGTCACGTGCACTGGTCGGCGCCGATGTATCGCCTGCTTGGCCTTGAGCCGAGCGGCAAGGCGATGTCCTTCCGCGCCATCTCGCAGGCCCTGCATCCCGACGACGACCTTCGCGGCGAGATCGACCGGCGTCTCCGCGAAGGCTCCTCGGTGTTCGACGGCTGCTTCAGGCTGCGCCACGCCAACGGCCACTTTGTCGCTCTCAGGCTGCGCGGGCACATCACGCGGACGCTTCCGGATCGCGAGCCCTGCCTTACCGGCATCGCCGTGATCGCCGAGCAGGACCTCGCTCCCGGCTCGGCCGACGAGAACGCGCGGCTTCGCGACGCCGTGGAGACGATCTCCGAAGCCTTCGTACTGTGGGACCGCGACAATCGCCTGGTCATGTGCAACAGCAAGTATCAGCAATTCCACGGCCTGGCCGACGACACAGTGCGCGCGGGCAGCCCCTATGACGAGGTGATCGCCGCGGCGTCGGAGCCGATCGTGTCCAAGCGTGTGGCGGTCGCCGGCACCGATGACGACGACAGCCGCACCTACGAGGCGCAGATCGAGGACGGCCGCTGGCTGCATATCAATGAGCGGCGAACCCGCGACGGCGGCTATGTCAGCGTCGGCACCGACATCACGGTGTTGAAGCAGAGCCAGCAGCGCCTTGCCGAAAGCGAGCAGCAGCTAAAGGCCAGCGTCGCCGAGCTCAGGCTCTCGCGCAGAGAACTCGAGCAGCAAAAGCAGCAGCTCGTCGATCTCGCCGAAAAATATGCGCTGGAGAAAAACCGTGCCGAGGCCGCCAATCGGGCGAAATCGGAGTTCCTGGCGAATATCAGCCACGAGCTGCGCACGCCGCTGAATGCGGTGATCGGCTTCTCGGAGGTGATGCAGCAAGCTCTGTTCGGCCCGCTCGGCCATCCCAAATATCAGGAATACGCTCGCGACATCTACGCGAGCGGCGCCTATCTGCTGGAAGTGATCAACGACATCCTCGACATGTCGAAAATCGAGGCCGGCCGCATGTCGCTCGATGTTGGCAATGTGGATCTCGGCGACATCGTCGCCGATAGCATGAAGGTGGTGAGCCAGGCCGCCGCCGAGCGCAACATCACGCTCGATCGGCACGGGCCGCAGCATCTGGTGCTGGAGGCGGACCGCCGCGCGCTGAAGCAGGTGTTCCTCAATCTCCTCTCCAACGCGGTGAAGTTCACCCGCGACAGCGGCAGCGTCGACGTGCATCTGTCGCGCTCGCGGGGGCATGTGAAGATCGCCATCAAGGATACCGGCATCGGCATTGCGGAGGCCGACATCGCCAAGCTCGGGCGCCCGTTCGAGCAGGTGGAGAACCAGTTCTCCAAGAGCCATCAGGGCAGCGGGCTGGGGCTCGCCATCTCCCGCGCTCTGGTCGAGCTGCATGGCGGGACCTTGCGCATCACCAGCCGCGAGGGTCAGGGCACGACCGTCACCTGCACCCTTCCGGTGCGGCCAGTGATGGCCGGCGAAGAACCGCAGCTCGCCGCAAGCGCCTAACCTCTCTCCATCACCTGAGGATGCGGTCGAAGGCCTCGTGCACGGCCTGAAGCATGTCCTTCAACGTCGCCTCGAGCGTCGCGAAATCCGGCATGTCGGAGGCACGGGCCAGCAGGTCCTTCAGCGCGCGCGGCGCCTCGTCCGCCACGAACGGCTTGTCGAGACAGAGCCGCAACACCTGGGTCAGCGTGTGATAGAGCCGCGCCGCTGGCACCAGGATCTCGGCGTCGCCGGGCGCAAGCACGCCGGCGGCCGAAAGCCTGGTGAGTGCCAGTTCGGTATTCTGGTCGAGCACGTCCGGAAGCGCCGCCGCGCTCACGATCTGCAAGAACTGGGCGATGAATTCGAGATCGATCAGCCCGCCCCTCGCCTGCTTCAGGTCCCAGATACCTTGGGCTCCTTTGTCGTCGGCGATCTTGGCGCGCATGGCCCTGACATCTTCGGCCACGGCGGCGCGGTCGCGCGGGCGCGACAGCACTTGCCTGATCGTATCGTTGATCTGCCGCCTGAGCGCGGCTGATGCCGTGACCACCCGCGCGCGGGTCAACGCAAGATGCTCCCAGGTCCAGGCTGAGCTTTGCTGATAGGCGACGAAGCTCGACAGCCTTGTCGCCACCGGACCCTGGCTGCCGGACGGTCTCAACCGCATATCCACCTGATAGAGCGAGCCTTCGGCGGTCTCCGCCGACAGCGCCGCGATCAGGCGTTGAGTAAAGCGCGAATAATATTGCGGCCCGGGCAGGCTCTTCGCCCCTGACGATTGGGCGCCCTCCCCCGCATAGTCATAGACGATGATCAGATCGAGATCGGAGCCGGCGGTCATCTCGTGCCCGCCGAGCTTGCCCATGGCGATCACCGCCGCCTGGCCTCCCGGCATGGGGCCATAGATGCGGGCGAGCTCGGCCTCGACCCTCTCGGTAAGTGCCTCGATCAGTGTCTCGGCAAGCCCCGCATAAGCGGCGCCCGCCTGCCGCGCCGACAGCGTGCCCGAGATCACCCTGACGCCGATGAGGAAAGCCTGCTCGCGGCCGACGATGCGGGCGCGGTCCAGCGCCTCCTGATAGTCGGGCGCCTCTGCCAGCGCCGCGCCGACCAGCTCGCGGAGCTTGGCGGCGGTCGGCACCGCACCGAAGAAGCCCGGATCGAGCACGGCATCCAAGAGGCGGGGTCTGCGCCCGATGATGCGAGCGAGCCTCGGCGCCGTCCCCATGATGTCGGCGATCAGCCTGAGCAGGCTTGGATTGGCGGCAAGCAGCGAGAAGAGCTGCACGCCGGCCGGCATGTCGGCGATGACCTTATCGAAGGTGGCGAGCGCAAGATCAGGGTCCGCGGTGCGGCCGAACGCATCGAGCAGAGAGGGAAGAAACTCGGTCAGCCGCTCGCGCGATCGCGTGCTGCGCGTCGCGGCGTAGCGGCCGGACTGCCAGGCGCGGACGGCGGCGATCGCCGCGGCAGGATTGCGGAAGCCGAGGCGTTCGAGGCTCGCGATTGCCGCCGGGTCCTTCTCATCGACCGAGATCACGAGGGTGGGCCCTGCGCTCGGCAGCTCGGGCAGCTTCTCGAACAAGGCCCCGTAATGGGCCTCGACCCGCTTGAATCGGCCGAGCAGCGCGTCGCCGAAGGAATCGGTATCGGCAAAGCCTGAGAGTTTCGCCACGCGCTCCAGCTCGTCGCGCTCGGCGGGAATGATATGGGTCTGCTGGTCGCCGACCATTTGCAGCCGGTTCTCGACGCGGCGCAGGAAAAGATAGGCCTCGGTCAGGTCGCTTGCCGCCTCTTTCGCGATCCAGCCTCCTTCGGCGAGTCGTTCAAGCGTCGCGATGGTGCCGCGGCTGCGGAGCTCTGGGTGGCGACCTCCGGCGATGAGCTGTTGGGTCTGGGCGAAGAACTCGATATCGCGGATGCCGCCGCGGCCGAGCTTGATGTCGTGCCCTTCGACCGCGATGGCGCCGTGGCCCTTATAGGCATGCACGCGCCGCTTCATTGCGTGGATGTCGGCGATGGCCGCGTAGTCGAGATATTTGCGCCAGACGAAAGGCGCGAGCTGGCCGAGGAACTCCTCGCCCAACGCGACATCGCCCGCGGCGATGCGCGCCTTGATGAGCGCGGCGCGCTCCCAATTCTGGCCGAAGCTCTCGTAATAGGTAAGCCCGGCGTCGGTCGAGAGCGCGATCTGCGTCGCCCCGGGATCGGGCCTGAGCCGCAAATCCGTGCGGAACACATAGCCGTCGGCGGTGTGCTCTTGCAGCAGCCGCACAAGCTCGCGCGTCAGCCGCACGAAGAAAGTCGACGACTCGATGTCGGCCTTAAGCCCGGCGCGGTCGGCGTCGTAGAAGACAATGATGTCGATGTCGCTCGAATAATTCAGCTCGAACGCGCCGAGCTTGCCCATGGCGATGATGAAATAACCCGGCGCCGGCGCCGCATCGGCTTGCGCCGCGATCTGGCCGGCCTCGCGCGCCTTGCGAAACAGAAATGCGGTCGCCTCTTGCAGCACCGCGTCCGCCGTCGCGCTCATGGCCGCAAGCGTCGTGTCGGTCGGCCAGACGCCACCGAGATCGGCAAGCCCGGTCAGCAGTGCCATGCGGTGCTTGTAGCGCCTGAGCAGCGCCATGACCTCCTTGGCGGAAGGCGCGTCGGCTACGGCAGCGGCGAGCGCCGTTCGCGCTTCGGTGAGATGTACGTCAGGATCGCTCAACACGCATTCGGCGAGCGTTGCGGGATCTCTCAGCGCAAGGGAGGTGAGGTAGGGGGAGCAGGAGAATGTCGCGGCAAGCAGCGCGCGAAGCTTCGGCGCCTCGCCGAGGCGCTCGGCGGCAGGAGCAAGATCCGGGGCCCCGGCCAGCGCTCGGGTCAGGCTTTCCAGTGCATCATCGCCCCGTGCCGCGTCGAAGACGCGGGGGGCCTCGGTGATGCGCTCGAAGAACGCCGTCACGCCGGCCTGATCTCTGCTCCTAAGGGCGCTTGGTGCGGCGCCCCGTTGACATGCGCCTCGCCGTTGGTAGGCAAGGCGAGGACGACTCTGAGCCCGGGCTCGTTGTCCTCGAGTCTCAGGCTGCCACCATGCAGCCGCGCCACGGCCGCGACAAGGCTCAAACCGAGCCCGCTGCCGGGCTCTGACCGGCTCGCTTCCAGTCGGACAAAGCGGTCGAGCACCCGCTCGCGGTCCGAGGCCGGCACGCCAGGCCCCCGATCGGTCACCACGATCTCGGCCATCGAGCCTTTGGCTTCGGCGCTCACCTCGACTTCGGGCTGGGCGCCGGGGCCGTTCTCGGCTGCCGCGCTCGTCCCGTATTTGATCGCATTGTCGATGAGGTTGGCGATGGCCTGGCCAAGCAGCTGGCGGTCGCCACGAATGAAGATCGGCGCTTGCGCATCCGCCTTCAGCACCAGCCCGCGCTCCTCGGCGACCGGCTCGTAGAGTTCCGCCACGTCGCGGAGCAGCGCCGACACGTCGAGCGACTCGCGGTTCTCGCCGCCCGCGCCCGCCTCGATCCGGGCGATCGAAAGCAGTGCGTTGAATGTCTTGATGAGCCCGTCGGCCTCTTCGATGGTGCGCTCCAGGGCCTCGCGATAGACCGGTTCGCCGTAAGGCTCGCGCAACGCGGCCTCAACGCGATTGCGCAAGCGATTGAGCGGCGTCTTCAGGTCGTGCGCGATATTGTCCGAGACCTCGCGCAAGCCGGCCATCAGCTGCTCGATGCGCGCGAGCATGAGGTTGAGGCTCTGCGCGAGGCGATCGAGCTCGTCCCCCGAACCGTTGACCGGCAAGCGGCCGGTCAGGTCGCCTTCCATGATCGTGCGCGAAGTGTCGGACAGGGCATCGATGCGGGCGAGCAACTTACGGCTCACCCAATAACCGCCGCCAATGCCAAACACGGCCATGACCCCAAGCCCCCACAGCATCGCCGACCGGACCATGCGGGCAAGCTCACGGCGATCCTCGATGTCGCGACCGACGATTAGCCGATTGCCGCTCGGCAGGCGGAACACGTTGGCGAAAGCGAGCCTGTTCTCGACGCCGCCGGCCGCCGGGCGCCGATAGACGAACTCGACGGGCCCCAGGCTATTCCAGAGATCGGGCGTGACCGCGCTGAGATTGCCGGCGAGCCGTCGCCCTTCGCTGTCGGCGACGAGATAGAGGCTGTTGCCGGGAGTTGCGCTGCGCTCGGCGACGGTGCGGACCAGCTGGTCCAGACCCCCTGCCCGATATTGCTCGGCCAGGCCCTTCAGCTCGGCGTCGATCGTCTGGTTCAGCTGGCGCGACAGCAGAACCGTCGTGTTCCAGTAGATATAGACGATGGCGACGATGGCCGCCGCGCTGAACAGCGCAAGATAGGTAAGCGACAGGCGAAATGTGGTGGTCCGGAAGAGCTTAGTGAGCGCTGTCACGGATGGTGTAGCCGGCGCCGCGGACCGTGTGCAGGAGGGGGTTTCCGAAGTTCTTGTCGATCTTGGACCGAAGCCGGGAAATGTGGACGTCGATGACATTGGTCTGCGGATCGAAATGATAGTCCCAAACATTCTCGAGCAACATGGTGCGCGTCACGACTTGGCCAGCATGCTTCATCAAATATTCGAGCAGGCGAAACTCGCGTGGCTGCAACATAATGGCTTCGCCGGCGCGCGTCACCTTATGCGACAGGCGGTCGAGCACGAGGTCTCCCACCACGAAGCGCGTGCTGCCCTCTTCCGGAGACGTGCGACGGGCGAGCGCCTCGATGCGCGCGAGCAGCTCGGTGAATGCGTAAGGCTTGGTGAGGTAATCGTCGCCGCCGGCGCGCAAGCCTTTAACCCTGTCATCGACTTCGCCGAGCGCGCTCAGGATCAGCGCCGGCGTCCTGATCTCCTCGGTGCGGAGCGCCTGGATCACCGCGAGTCCGTCGCATTTCGGCAGCATGCGGTCGACGATTAGCACGTCGTAGGCATTGGCGCGCGCCAGATCGAGGCCGGTCTGGCCGTCGCCTGCATATTCGGCGACATGGCCCAATTCTTTAAGTGCCCGCTTGAGGAAAGTCGCGGTTTCTTGGTCGTCCTCGATGACCAGCACGCGCATGGTTGAAGATCTCCTGGACGACGTTGCTTCAGATAGTGACATGGACGGTGTGTCCTAAGGTGAGAGGGCGGGCGGCGCGGTGGGGGGAAACCGCGCCGCCCTCCGGCGTAGAAGGCTAAGCCTTCTTCAGGGAAAGCGCCACGAAGCGCGTCTGATCGCCGGTTTTGACCTGCATGAGGACCTTGACCGAGTCCTTCTCGGTCTTGGCGCCGTCCATGGCCTTCTTCACGCCAGCGGCGACATCGGAAGGCTCAGACACGTTGACGCCGGCCACCTGGAGGATGACGTCGCCGGGCTTCAGGCCCTTGTCGGCGGCATCGCTCGCAGGGTCGACATCGGTGATCACCACGCCTTCTTCGCCGGCGCCCGGAAACTTGGCGGCCGGTGCCAGCGACAGACCGAGGTCCTTCATCTCTTCGCCGGCGCTGGGTTTCTCAGGCTCAAGCGCGGCCAATTTGGTGTTGTTCGGGAAGGTCCCGAGCTTCATCGTCACTTCACGCTTCTCGCCGTAGCGCATGATCGAGAGCTTCACATCCGTGTCGGGATGCAGTTCGGCGATCTTGCGGGCGAGGTCGCGCGAAGTCGTCGATCTTCTCGCCATTCACCGCCACGATGACGTCGCCGGCCTTGAGGTCCTGCTTGGCCGCAGGCCCGTCCTCGGCCACCTTGGTGATCATGGCGCCCTTGGCTTCGGTCATGCCGATCGAGTCGGCGATGTCGTCGCTCACATTCTGGATGACGACGCCGAGCCAGCCGCGATCGACGCTGCCATGGCTCTGCAGCTCGGTGACAACCTCCTTGACGAGGGCAGCCGGGACCGCGAACGCGATGCCGACATTGCCGCCGGAGGGCGAGAAGATGGCGGTGTTCATGCCCACCACCTTGCCGTCGAGGTCGAAGGAAGGACCGCCGGAATTGCCGCGGTTCACCGCCGCGTCGATCTGGAGATAGTCGTAGGGTCCCGAGCCGATGTCGCGGTTATGCGCCGAGATGATGCCGGCCGTCACCGTGCCGCCGAGACCGAACGGATTGCCGACAGCGAGCACCCAGTCGCCGACGCGCGGATCCTTGCTGGAGAACTCGACATGCGGGAAGGTCTTGCCCTCGGCGTTGACCTTGATGAGCGCCACATCGGTGCGCGGATCGGTGCCGATGACCTTGGCGGGGAACTTGTCGCCATTTTCCATCGTCACAGTGATGTCCTCGGCGTCCTCGACCACGTGGTTATTGGTCACGACCAAGCCATCGGGCGAGATGAAGAAGCCGGAGCCTTGCGCCAGGCTGGGCGTCGGCTTGGTCGGCGCCTGCGGCATGCCTTTGCGGAACTGCTTGAAGAAGTCGTAGAGCGGATTGTCCTCCGGCAGGTCGGGCATGCCGGGGATCGGCGAGTTCTCGTTATCGGCGACCTTGACGTCGCCCTTGACGTTGATGCTGACCACAGCCGGGCTCACCTTCGCCACGAGATCGGCAAAGCTCACCGGCGCCGGGCCATAGGGCGTCTGAACGGTCTGTTGGGTGGTGGCGGTCTCGGCGGCGGCGAAGGGCACGCCATTGCCGAGCGTCAGCCCTAATGCGCTCGTGGCGATCAGGGCGGCAGCCGCGAGGAGCGCGGCCTTGCGGGTAGTCTTCCGCGCGCCGTGGCTCTCAGTCGCAGCAGAGCTCTGGTCAAATTTCATGAGTCACCTCTCTCCTGAGTAAAACTGTCCGAAGATAGCCTTGCATCGACGAAGGAGCGAGGCATCTGGGCCCAAGATATAGGCCTTCCCCGATTACGCCGCTGTTTCGGCGGCATTAAATTTCAGTAAGGTTCCTGGGAAAAACGGCCGGAGCGCGCGGCATTCCGTGGCGTTGCCGCCAGGGCGTCGCCTCAGCCTTGGTCCAGCAGGCGCTTCAGCCGGCGCTCCTCGTTAACGCTGAGCTTCGGCACGGCCTGAGCGGCTGACTGGCGCCGGCGATAAGCGAGCCAGATCAGGAGCAGCGCCGCCGCGAACACCGCGGGAGTCGCCAGCCAAAGCAGCAAAGTGTGCGGCGAGAATTTCGGCTTGAGCAGCACGAATTCGCCGTAGCGCGCCACGATGAAGTCGACGACCTCCTGATCGCTATCGCCTTGCTTCAGTCTCTCCCGCACCAGCAGCCGTAAATCCTTGGCCAACGGCGCGTCGGAATCGTCGATCGACTGGTTCTGGCAGACGAGGCAGCGCAAGCCTTCCGAGATTGCGCGCGCGCGCGCCTCGAGCGCAGGATCGGGGAGCACTTCGTCGGGCTGGACGGCGTTGGCCCCGCTCGCCAGCAGCATGCACAGCGTGAGCAGCAGGAGAAGCGCCGAGAGGAATTTGCGGGCGGGCATGCGCGTCATTTGCCCGCGGCGGCCGGCGCCGCCTTCGCCTGCGCCCGCTTCGGCGCGCCGACTCGCAAGCGCCGGTCGGAGAGCGACACCGCGCCGCCAAAGAACATCACCAGCGCGCCAAGCCAGATGAGACGCACCAGCGGATTGAAATAAAGGCGAATGCTGTAGGCGCCGTCCTTCAGCTGATCGCCGAGCACGGTGTAGAGATCGCCGCGCCAGCTCGCGTGGATGCCGGCTTCGGTGGTGGCGCTCCGCTCGACATTGAAGTCGCGCTTCGACGGCGTGAGCTCGGTGACGGGCTTGCCGCCACGTGTCACCTCGAACAGAGCGACCCGCTCGCGATAATTCGGCCCTTGGCGCGGCGCCACGCCTTTGAAGGCGAGCGTATAACCGGCGATGTCGGCGCTCTCGCCGGGCTTCATCGCCAAGATCGCTTCCGACCGCCACGCCGTCGTCGCGACGATGCCGATCACCGCGAGCCCGAGGCCGGCATGAGCGAGCGCCGACCCGTAACCGGCGCGCGGCAGATTGCGTAAGCGGCGCCAGGCCTCTGACGGCGAGGCTTGGGCGAGCTTCACCCGATAAGCGATCTCGGTCAGCGCGCCCATGATCAGCCAGATGCCAAGACCGATGCCGAGCGGCGCAAGCCACGGCCCGCGATCGTTGAAGGCAAGGAGCAAGATTGTGGCCGCCAGCGCGACGCAGGCGGCGGCCATGAGACGCTGCGCTGCCGCCAGCAAATCTCCCCGCTTCCACGCGAGCAGCGGCCCGAACGGCACGGCAATCAAGAGCGGAACGATCAGCGGCGCGAAGGTGAGATTGAAGAAGGGCGGCCCGACCGAGATCTTGTCGCCGGTCAGCGCCTCGAGCGCGAGCGGATAGAGCGTGCCGACGAACACGGCGGCGCAAGCCGTGGTGAGCAGGAGATTATTGAGGACGAGCGCGCCCTCGCGGCTGATCGGCGCGAACAGGCCGCCTTGCTGCAACAGCGGCGCGCGCCAGGCGAACAGCGTCAGCGCACCGCCGATGAAGATGCCCATGATGGCAAGGATGAAGATGCCGCGCGCGGGATCGACGGCGAAGGCATGCACCGAGGTGAGCACGCCGGAGCGCACCAGGAAGGTCCCCATCAGGGAGAGCGAGAAGGTGATGATGGCGAGCAGGATGGTCCACACCTTCAGCGCGTCGCGCTTCTCCATGACGAGTGCCGAATGGAGCAGCGCCGTGCCGGCGAGCCAGGGCATGAAGGAGGCGTTCTCGACCGGGTCCCAGAACCAGAAGCCGCCCCAGCCAAGCTCGTAATAGGCCCACCAAGACCCCATGGCGATGCCGAGCGTGAGGCACATCCAGGCGGCAAGTGTCCATGGCCGCACCCAGCGCGCCCAGGCGGCATCGATGCGGCCTTCGATCAAGGCCGCGACCGCGAAGGAGAAGGCCATCGAGAAGCCGACATAGCCGGCATAGAGGAAGGGCGGGTGGAAGGCGAGCGCCGGGTCTTGCAGCACGGGGTTCAGACCCTGCCCGTCGAACGGCGCGGGACTTAGCCGCGTGAACGGATTCGAGGTGGTGACGATGAACAGAAGAAACGCCGCGGCGATCGAGCCCTGCACGGCGAGCACGTTCGCCTTGAGCTGGCGCGGCAGGTTCGAGCCAAAGGTCGCCACCGCCGCGCCGAACAGAGCGAGGATCAGCACCCAGAGAACCATCGAGCCTTCATGGTTCCCCCACACGCCGGAGATCTTGTAGAGCAGCGGCTTCGCCGAATGCGAATTGCGCCAGACATTCTCGACCGAGAAATCGGAGGTAACGTAGGCCGTCATCAACGCGATGAAGGCGATCGCGACCAGAATGAATTGCATTTGCGCCGCCGGAGCGGCGACAGCGGCAAGCTGCGGATCGCGGAAGCGCGCACCGAGTAGCGGCAGCAGCATCTGCACGATGGCGACGCCAAGCGCGAGGATCAGCGCGTAATGACCGGTCTCAGCAATCATCTTCCGTTCCGATCCCGCCTTCAGTTCACCTTGCCGGCCGCGGCGCCGTCGCCACGCCACACGCCTTCGGCCTTCAGCTTCTTGGCGACTTCCGGCGGCATGTAATTCTCGTCGTGCTTGGCGAGCACGCTATCGGCATGAAAGACGCCGTCGGGCTGAAGCGTTCCCTCGGCGACCACGCCCTGCCCCTCGCGGAATAGGTCGGGCAGCACGCCAGTATAGGTCACCGGCAGGGTCTTGGCCCTGTCGGTGACGACGAAGCGAATGGTGGTCCCCTCGCCGCGAACGACGCTGCCGGTCTCGACCAGCCCGCCGAGCCTGAAGCGCTGGCCGGGTGCGATCTGCATCTCCGTCACCTCGCTCGGGCTATAGAAGAAGACGATCGAGTCCCTCATGGCATAAAGCACGAGCCCGACCGCCACACCAAGCACGGCAAGGCAGACTCCGATCAAAACGCCTCTTCGCTGCTTCCTGGTCATGACTTCAATCCAAGTTCGGCGGCAAGTGCGTCGAGCTGCTGCAAGGCCTCCGCATCGCCACTGAATTGGCTCTTGGCGCGCTCGAGCGCCTTCAAAGCATCGGCCTTCCGCTCAAGCACGCTATAGGCGCGCACGAGCTTGAGCCAGCCGGCAAGATCGCCGCCATCTTGGTCGAGCTTCGTGGCGAGACGTTGCACCATGCGTCTCGA
The DNA here is from genome assembly GCA_963710245.1 of uncultured Alphaproteobacteria bacterium. GTDB lineage: Bacteria > Pseudomonadota > Alphaproteobacteria > Rhizobiales > Methyloligellaceae > Methyloceanibacter. Next base: position 32,482 of record CAVPZK010000023.1, on the reverse strand, counting down.
TCATCGCCTGACGCTCGGCTGGATTCATGTTTTGGGCGGCGGGGTTCTGGCAGGCGCTCGAGGTCTGCATCACCTGGACCTTTCTCGAGCTGCTGTGATGTTGAACCTTCGGCCTCCGTCATTGGCTTGCCGGCGAGGTGCGCTTCAGCGGTCACGATCTTCTTCTCCACCATCTCGCGCCAGGGCGCATCCTTTGGCGCCTTGTCGAGCAGCGCGCGCCAATCCTCGATCGCGGCCTGAAACTGTCCGTCTTGCTCCTTGGCGATCGCGAGCAGGATGCGCGGCTCGAGCAATGTCTGGTCGAGCGCGACCGCCCGCTCGAGGGCTCTCCTCGCCTCTTCCGTCACCACGCCGTTATTGGCGAGCACCAGCGCCTGGCCTTGCCCGGACAGCCGCTTCGCCGACTCTCCCAGCAGCCTGATCGCCTGAGCATAAGCATCGGCCGCATCTGCGTAGCGCTGCCAGCCCATATAGACCGGAGCGATCACGTCCCATCCCTCACCCTCCTCGGGGTGCTCTCTCAACCGCGTTTCGACGCGGGCGACGAGGGCTTCGAGATTCTGGTCGCTCGAAGGATCTTGCAGGCGCGCGGCAAGCGGTTGATCAGGGAGGCGCGGAGAGCCGTAAACGATATAGAGGCCGAGCGCGAGCAGCGGCAACGCGACGGCCACGGCGATCGTCGCCGCTCTGGCGCGGCCCGTGTCGCTTGAAATGCCCGCCGACGCCTCAGCCTTGCTGTCTGCGGCAAGCAGGCGGCGGGCGATCTCGACACGCGCGGCCTCCGCTTCCTCCTCGCCGATCAGGCCCCGCGCGCGATCGCTCTCGATCTCGCCGAGCTGATCGCGATAGACCGCTGAATCAAAGGCATCGACCGAGCGGTCGTCGCTTCCCGCGCTTGCAAGCGGGCGTAACAGGACGAGCAGCACGATCGCCGTGAGGCAGGCGAGGATGATCCAAAGCAGCACTGGGAAGCCTAGCCTCCGAATATCGACAGAGGGCTAGGCATAGGGAAAGGCGTGAGGAGGGGCAAGGGCGGGCAGGGTCGCGGAGATTAATTCCCCGCAATCTCGCCGATAGTTAGCCGACGGTGCGCCAGGTGCCGTCAGGCTGGCGGCAGGCGGTGCCACGCGCGGTCTGGGGCTCACCGCTAATATAGATAGTGTGGGTATAGGAGCGGCAATATTGACCGTTTTGCTGGTAGTACTTGCCCGGCACGATCTGGCCGCGATGCTGGGATTGCGGATTGCTCCAAGGCGTCGCCGCGCCGGGCTGACCCTGTTCGAGGGCCTGATATTCGGCGGCCGCGGCCATGCGGCGGTCCTCTTCGTCGAGGCTCGCGCCGATCTGATTGCCGACGATGCCGCCGACCACCGCGCCGATGGCCACGCCGGGAATCCGGTTCTTGCTGCCGCCGATCGCCGCACCCGCCGCGCCGCCTGCAACCGCGCCGACAATGGTGCCGGTGCCCTGTTTGTTGCCGGGTCCGCACGCGGCGACCGCCGCCGGCAACATGAACATCGCAATGATGGGCGCCAGTCTCATCCGCTTCCCCCTTCGGGCTCGAAACGGCCCGGGTCGGCCTGGCAAGCGACTATGGTGAGTTTAATCGTGCCACCGTGATCTTAACAAACAACAATTCTGGCTAAATTTGGTTGCGGGTGGAGAAAAATGGCGGAAATCAAGCCGCCGGGAGTTCGAGCGTTGCCCGCAAGCCACCCTCGGGCGAGGGTTCCAGGTCGAAGCGGCCCTTATAGAGATGTGCAAGCTCGGCCACGATCGATAGCCCCAGCCCTGATCCCGGCTTGCTCTCGTCGAGGCGCTGGCCCCGTTTCACGACTTTCGCCCGCTCGGCCTCGGTCAATCCGGGGCCATCGTCATCGACAATCACGGTGAAGCGCTTGCCGCCATCTGCTCGCCGGGCCTCGGCCTTCACCCGCGAGCTCGCCCATTTGCAGGCATTGTCGAGCAGATTGCCGACCATCTCCTCGAAATCCTGCTTCTCGCCTTGGAACTTCAGTCCCGGGATCGAGGCCACTTCGACATCGAGGCCGCGCTCCTCATAGAGGCGGTGGAGCGTCCGCTTCAGCGCCTGGAGCACCTGATCCACGTCGGTGATGTCGCCGATCACGCTCGATCGCGCCGCGACCCGCGCCCGGTCGAGATGGTGGGTGATATGCGTGCGCATGATCTCGGCCTGCTCGACCACCTTGTTGGCCAGCGGTCCCTCATGTGTCCGGGCTTCGTTGGAGATGACGCTGAGCGGCGTCTTGAGCGCATGCGCGAGATTGCCGACATGGGTACGCGCCCGATCGACGATCTCGCGGTTGGATTGGATCAACGCATTCAATTCCTGCTGGAGCGGCCTGATCTCCTCCGGCTGGTCGCCCTCGAGCCGCTCGGCCTCGCCCGAGCGGATCTGCGCCAGGTTTTGCCGCATGGCGCGCAAAGGCGAGAGACCGAAACGCACCTGGAAGAAGGTCGCCATCACGAGTCCAAGCCCCAGCACGGCAAGTGCAGCGATCAGCATGGTGGTGAATTCGGCGAGGTCACGGTCGATCTCGCTGGCATCGCCGGCGACGGCATAGGAATAGGGCGTAGACAGCGGGCCGGCGAGCTTGATCTCGCGCTCGACGACGCGCAGGCGCTGGCCCTCCGGACCGGGGGCGTAGGCGCGGCGCGTCAGGCTCTTGTCGGAGGGGACGTCACTCTGGCTCGGCAGCGTGAGCTGCTGATCAAGCAGCGAGTCCGAGACGACCTCGGGCCGCGTGGCTCCGTTGAGCGGCTTGATCTGCCAGTACCAGCCGGAGAAGGGAATGCCGAAGACGGGCTCGCCGAGATTGGTGGGCTCTTTCGGCGACGTGGCGCCGCCTTGCGTGGTCGAGGCGACGAGGCTGGTGAGGTAGACGTTGAGACGCGCGTCGAAATTCTTCTCGACGGCTTGGCGGTAGAGCGAAATCAGAATCAGGGCGGTGATGGGCAGGACCACGAGGGTCCACGCCGCGGCCGAGGCGAACAGCCGGAACGCGAGGGAATTAAGCCTCATCGTTCGCGTCGGAGAGGCAGTAGCCGAGCCCGCGGACAGTCTTGATGAGATCGATGGGAAGCTTCTTGCGCAAGCGCCCGATGAACACCTCGACGGTATTCGAGTCGCGGTCGAAATCCTGCTCGTAGAGATGCTCGACCAGCTCGGTGCGGGAGACGACGCGGCCCCTGTGCAGCATGAGATAAGCGAGCACACGATATTCGTGGGAGGTGAGCTTGACCGCCTGCCCGTCCACCGTGACCCGCGAGGTCTTGGTGTCGAGGCGCAGCGGTCCGCATTCTATCTCGTTGCTGGCATGCCCGGCGGCACGGCGGAGAAGCGCGCGGATGCGCGCCAGCACTTCTTCCATATGGAAGGGCTTCGCCACGTAGTCGTCGGCGCCGGCATCCATGCCGGCCACCTTGTCGCTCCAGCGCTCGCGCGCCGTGAGGATCAGCACCGGCATCTTGCGCTGGTCGCGCCGCCATTGCTCGAGGACGCTCAAGCCGTCTTTCTTGGGGAGACCGAGATCGAGCACGATGGCGTCGTAGGGCTCGGTGTCGCCGAGAAAATGCCCCTCCTCCCCGTCGAATGCGGTATCGACGGCGTAGCCCGCATCGCTCAGCGCGGTGACGAGCTGCCGGTTCAAGTCGGGATCGTCCTCGACGACGAGAAGCCGCAAAGCCGCTAACCCTCCCTGTCGTGCATAGGCTTCGTTCTCCTAGAACTGCCCGGTGAGAGCGTCAACGGTGAGGTTGGTCACCTCGCCGGTCGGCCCGAGCACGACGAGCTTATAGACGAAGCTGCCGCCGACCTTGCACAGCGCCTGATTGACGATTTTACCGCCCGTCTTCTTCTGCACGGCCTGGTAAATGACGTTGGCCGGAAGCAGCGAATTCTGCGCGATGATCGGGCCGGCCTTGCTCCATTCGACACAGTCCGGCTGCGCCGTCTGCCCTCCCACCGAGAAGATGGCGGCGACAAGGGCTGCAATGGTTGCCGGCTTGAGCACCCGCCACATGGTTCAATCCCGTTATCCTTATTGCGCCGGACCCTAGGGGAGAACGCATGAACGTCGCATGAACGCTCAACTCCCTGCATTGCGCCCTTCAAGTTTGCCTGGTGTCGGACCCGGCCTCGCGCCCAGCAACGAGCGCTTTGCGTGCAACCATTAGGGGGTACCCGGGTTGACCGGCGGCGCGAGCTAAGGCGACACTCCGGCGCCTGCCGACGCCAGGAGGACGTTAGGATTTACGACAGTCGGCCGAAGCGGAGCCTGTTAGGGCGCCGCAACTTTCTCAAGCGGGCGACGCTCGTCGGCGCGGCCACGCTTACGCCGTCGCTTGCGCCGGCCGGCGCGTCGGAACCCGAGCCCCAGCCCCTGGTCAATCCCGCTAAGCCGATGCCCGACACGGTCACGGCCGACGAGATCAAGACCCTGCTCAAGCTCGAGCCAAACGCGACCTGCGGCTTCGTGCGCGAGACTTATAAGAGCGACCTGATGATCGCGCCGGGCGGCCTTCCCGCGCCGTTCGAGGACGGGCGTCCATTGGGCACGGCGCTCTATTTCATGGTTACGCCGGATGCGCCGGTGAAACTTCACCGCATCAAGAACGAGCAGCTCTATCACTACTATCTTGGCGACCCGATCGAGGTGCTCTTGCTGCGCGAGAACGGCGACAGCGAGCTGCTCGTCGTCGGCCCCAACATCGTCGGCGGCCACATGCTGCAGCTCTTCATCCCGGGCAACACGTTCCACACCGCGCGCGTCACCGGCAAGCGCCGCTGGTTCCTGGGCGCGAGCACGGAATGGCCGGGCGTGGTCCAACGGGATAGAGATGTCGAGCTCGGCGATATGGAACAGCTCGCGGCGAAATATCCGGAAGCCGCCGCCGACATCCGCAAATTTCCGGTGCCATCCGAGAAGTAGGCTCGCCTCTTAAACCGTGACCGCCCAGGGCTGGAACCAAAGCGGGCCGGCAGACTTTATTTAGCGGTATTGGCGCGGTTTCCCCCGTGACACTCCCTGTCATCGCGCCATGCCTGCTCCTGGGAGGAGTACTGAGTATCGAGAAGCCCGGCTTGGTTCCCTGCACGCCGGGCTTCTCCCTATTTGGTGCTCTTGCTCCCGATTGCCGGCGACTACCCAGGCGCCAAGCTCGACATCAATCTGATTCCTCCAAAGCGCTCACCGGAATCGGCTGTTGCCATCGTTCTTGTCCCTACGGCTCGCTCTGGCATGGAGTTCTTCAACCTTCGCTCGCTCGGTTCACGAACCTGACTGAATCCCGTGGCGAGCGGCAACCGCCTGCCGCAACGTTACGCGATCCCTGGTCGAGACGCCGAGTAGCTCGGCCGTGCGCCAGACGAGATTCGACTCGAATTCGTGTATGACGCCGTCGGCCATCACCACTTCCCACAGCATCTCGACGATCCGCTTGCGGCCGTTCTGGTCGAGCTCGCGACAGAGAACGTTGGTGAAGCCGAACAGGTCGACGGATTCGCTTTCCTCTTGGGACGCTTCCCGCACCAGCCTGCGCACCTCGTCATCGCCAAGCTCGAAGCGCTCCCGCAACAAGGCTTTAAGTGTCCGGCGCTCTGACGCATCGAACTGTCCGTCAATCATCGATGCATGCACAAGCAGAGCCGCGGAGGCCAAACGCAGCTCGTCCTCGTGAAAATTTCGTGCCGGCTTCTCGTGGCCGGCGACGCGATCGACGAGATCCTTGAGCCTGGTCCAGACCGTCATTGACGCTCCTCTTCCGCATTGGCGAAGAGCGTCATATAGCGCCTCGACAAAATTGTCATGCCCACGAATGCAAGCGCAGCCTGCAAAGCGTGGATGGCCGGGACACGCCCGGCCATGACGAATTTCGTGAGTTGTACGAGAACTAAGCCGCGACGGCCTGCGCCGGCTCGGTCACGGCGCGATAGCGCACGATGCCGTGGAAGGTGTCGCCGTCCGGGTCGAGCCGCGCCTCTGAGAATTCGTGGCGCAGATTGACCAGGTGATGGTCGGCAAGCATGAGCGGTTGGTCATGCAGCACGGCCCTGATCGCCTCGAGGATCTCAAGCACCTGCTTCTTGCCGCCGGAGCGCGACCAGACATGCAGGGTGAGATTGTGCTCCGCGCCATCCTCGGTGCCTGTGCTCCAATCGCGGACCACGCTCTGGCCGAGAGTGATGAAGGGATAGGGCGCGGCCCGTGGCGCATCGTCGTAGACGCACACGCCGCCGAGCAGCGTCGTCAGATCGACTGAGCCGGCGAGCGCCTGATAGACGCCGCGCTGCAGGGCCCAACTCGCAACTTCCGCCATAGCAGGTCTCCGGTAACGTTGTTAACCAAACATATGGGGTGCCGCTTCGCGCGTCGCAAACCGCGGCCAAATCACCAAAACGCGATCAGACATCACCACGTCCCGTCTTGAATGCGCTTACGATCAGGCTTGCGAGCCTATGCTTAACGCCTGGTGAACGAGCCCGAAGACCCCGCCAAGCGGCTCACATCCCCTCGATCTCGGGCGTGCAGTTCGGGCTGTAGCTCCAAGGTCAGCGCCGCCTCTGGCGGCCGAGGCTCGACGGCTGCGCCGAGCGGATCGATGCAGAGCACGTGGCCCGTCACCGGATTGACCTCGGCCTTCAAACATTTCGGCTTCGCCGCCGGCTCGGCCGGCGCGGCTGAAGCGATGCCGCCGGCAAGCACGACGGCAGCGAACATGAGACCGGCCGACACATCCATCGTCACGCGCGACATGACGCTCTCCATGACTACTCCGGCTTCGGATGGCACGGCACGGCCGCGAGGAAGCACTTGCTGTAGAGGCCCTGCTTGACGCACTCCCATTTCACGTTAATGGCGTTGGCGAGATCGGCGTCTGGATAGACGGCTTTCGCCTTGGCGAGCCAATCATCCTTTGCCGCCTGTTCGGACGCGTCCTGCGAGTCCTTGAAGCCGGGTCCGCTGCCCACCAGCGGCGTGTCGTGACACACGAATCCCGGCTTGGGTTGCTCAGGCGGAGGAATCCCCTGGGCCGCAGGCGGATCGGCGGCAAAAGCAGGCGCCAACATCGCCGACGCTGCGATCGTTGTGAGAAAGACGCGACGGAGCAATGCGGCCTTGAACATTGGACCTCCCCCAATGGCTCTTGCAAATGGCCTCGACCGGGAAACATTAGCATAGAGGATTGCGGAGTCCCCATGCGCCAAGGGCCCGCGTTGTGCGGGCCCTTGCGATGCGATGCGTGAGGCGTCTGAGGGAAGCACCCCAACCTCAAAGCGTCAGAGGCTTAACCCTTGTGCTCGCTCTTATAGAAAGACTCTGCCTTGGCGAGATTGGCGTCGGGAGCCTTCATGAAGTCGGCCTTGGCCTCCGGGCTGCTGAAGCAATAGGTCTTGCCCTTGATGATCGCATTGACGGAGCAATCCGTCTTTACGTCCTTGTGATTGGCAAGGCCCCAGCTGCACATATTGTCGAACTGGCCGGCCGCGGCAAACGCCGCCGTGGCGAGACCGAGCGCAAAGACGCCGGCGAGTGCCGAAACGATATAAGTCCTCATTGGTGCATCTCCTGGTTTTGGGGGGTTCGCGCCCATTGCTGGGTAACGGAGCAACCCCTCGCCCGAGACGATGGTTCCTCCGCGCGTCGGGCAGCGGCGTTTCGCCGCTAGGCGCCGATCGTGCTTAAGCCGCCGAAACCTTGGACAGCGTCACTGATAGGGCTTGCGGATCATCCAGGATTGGGCCGGCGTCTTGGTGCAGGCGCTGGCGAGCACGGCGGCGACGTCAGGCGAGTTCGGTCCCGGATTGTCGAGACAGCGGGGATAAAGGCGCATGTCTTCGTTGATCAGGGCAATCCGGTCGTTCCACTTGAGCGTATCCTTGGTCAGCTCGGCGAGCTTTGCCTCGAGATCCACGACCTTCTGGTTGAGGCAGACGACCTTTTCGTCGGCGCTGCCTTGGCTACAGTCGGCAGCGAGCGCCGGAATGGCCGATAGGGCTTGCGCCGCGCAGAAAGCGGTCAGGCCCAGGAGCAGATGTCCAACGACCAAAGTTGCAACGGAAGTGATGCGCTTTCGCATCCGGCTTGTCCTCCTTGTTGAGTGCTGCCTCGGGCGCCAGTCTATGCCAATGCCGGAGGTTAGGGGATAAGTTGCCGGCTGCGCCGCCGTCACGTCATCGTGAAACCACGAAGGAGCCGGAGCCGTCGCGCGCCATGACACATGACCCGAAGCTCGAATCCGCGGCGACGAGGGAACTCTTCAGCCGCACGTTCTTCTATCTCATCTTCATCGGCGCGCTGCTGTTCCTCTCCGCCGGCACGCTCGCCTGGCCCGCGGCGTGGATCTATCTCGCTTTGACCGCGATCGTCAGCATCGGCGGCGGGCTGTGGCTTGCCCGCCATGACCCGGCGCTGCTCGCCGAGCGCCTGAAGCCTATGATTCAGCGCGACCAGAAGCCCTGGGACAAGCTGTTCATGATCATCTTGCTGGCGCTCTGGGTGGGCTGGATCCTGCTGATGGGGCTCGATGCCGGGCGCTTCCATTGGTCGCGGGTCCCGCTCATCATGCAGATCGTGGGCGTCGGCCTGATCGGCGTCGGCTCCTATCTCGTCTGGCTGACCTTCAGGGAGAACAGCTATGCCGCGCCGGTGGTCAAGATCCAGAAGGAGCGCGGGCATCGCGTGGTGACCACCGGGCCTTACGCTTATGTGCGCCACCCGATGTATGCGGGCGCGCTTGGTTTCCTGCTCGGCGCGCCGCTCTTGCTCGGCTCATGGTGGGGCCTTGCCGGCGGGCTCGTGCTCGTCCTCGCCATGGGCTTCCGCGCCGTGCTCGAGGAACGGGCGCTTCATGCCGAGCTCGAAGGCTATACCGACTACGCCGCGCGCGTCCGTTACCGCCTCGTTCCGTATCTGTGGTAGGTCCGCCCCTCGAGGCCGTAACGGCGAGCAAGTCGCTCTTCATTTTTCGGCCTTAACTTCCAAGCTTGATCGGGCGTCGAGGGGGCCCAAACTGGCCGGTGATGACTCGCCACGCCGGCCGTAAATTGGCGATACTGGCCACAAGAAGAGGTCGGGGTTTCGGCAATGTCGAGGGTGAAACTGGCGGTGCTCGCCCTAGGCCTGCTCGGGCTCGAGCTTTCGGCTTGCAGCCACGCCGAGCCGGCGCCCAAGGACTTCGTCCTCGTGCAGCAGCGTCAAGCCAAGGCAGAAGAAAGCGGCAACACGCTTGAGGCCGCGGAACTCGCTTGCAAGGCCGAGACCGAGCGCAAAGGCATCGCCTCGGTGGTCGGCATCTTTTCGCGCCTCCGCAGAGGCTCGGCCGACGCGGATTACATCGCCTGCATGAAGGCGCGCGGCTACGAGGTCAAACCATGATCGGAGCGGTGTCGCAGGCCTTGGCCACCCTCTATAAAAGGCCGCAATCCCGGTGTAATTTCCTGAGCCATGAGACCCGTCCAGGCGGTAGATTGGGGGATGCCAATCTACCGGGGCGGATTCGCACGCGAGAGGTCGGGGCAAAGTGCGAGATTTCCTTCAAGGCAATCGCCGAGCCAAGCTGATCGATTGGCTGAAGATCAATTCGTGGATCGATTCCGGCCTCTATAACTCCTGGATCGGCTTCCGGGACTGGTGGGCCGGTTACTCGTCCTTCTTTGGCCGCTTCGAGGTCAAAGGCGTCGTCCGCGGGCTCAACGAGCTTGCCTGCGAAGGGCTGACGCTCAGCGTGGGCGGCCTTTTGGTGCTCGCCACCTTCGCGCTTCCTGCCTTCGAGACCGCGCAAGGCAAGATGAACCTCTCCGACGAATATAGCGTCACCTTCCTCGACCGGTTCGGCAACGAGATCGGCAAGCGCGGCCTGCTGCGCGACGACTCGGTGCCGCTCGACGAGATCCCCGACGTCATGATCAAGGCGACGCTCGCCACCGAGGATCGGCGCTTCTTCGAGCATTTCGGCGTCGACGTCATGGGCACCTTCCGCGCTCTTGCCGCCAACGCCCGGCACGACACGGTGGTGCAAGGCGGCAGCTCGCTCACCCAGCAGCTCGCCAAGAACATGTTCCTGTCGCCCGAGCGGTCGCTCAGCCGCAAGATCAAAGAGGCGATCATCGCCATCTATCTCGAGAACCACTACACCAAGCCGGAAATTCTGAAGCTCTATTTCGACCGCGCCTATCTCGGCGGCGGCTCGTACGGCGTCGAGGCCGCGGCCCAATATTATTTCAACAAGTCGATCCGCGAGGTGAACCTGTCAGAGGCGGCCATGCTCGCCGGCATGTTCAAAGCGCCGACCCGCTATGCGCCGCATGTCAATCTCGCGGCCTCGCGCGCCCGCGCCAACGAGGTGCTGAGCAACATGGTCGAAGCCGGCTTCATGAGCGAGGGCCAAGTCTATGGCGCCCGCATGAACCCGGCCAAGATCGTCGAGCGCGGCGACTCCAACACGCCGGACTATTTCCTCGACTGGGCGTTCGAGGAAGTGCAGCGGCTGATGGCCGGCAAGGAAGACCACATCGTCGTCGCCCGCACCACCGTCGATGTCGGCTTGCAGAAGAATGCCGAGAACGCGCTCGGCGACACGCTCAAGCAATTTGGCAAGTCCCGCAATTTCGACGAAGGCGCCTTGGTCTCGATGGAGACGGACGGCGCGGTGCGTGCGATGGTCGGCGGCAAGGATTACGGCGAAAGCCAGTTCAACCGCGCGAGCCACGCCTATCGCCAGCCCGGCTCCTCATTCAAGGGCTATGTCTATCTGACCGCACTCGAGAACGGCTTCACGCCAGAATCATCGGTCAGCGACGGTCCGGTCAGTTGCGGCCGTTGGGCGCCGAAGAACTATTCCGGCGGCTATAGGGGCCGCATGACGCTGCGCATGGCGCTGGCGAAGTCGATCAACACCATTGCCGTGAAGCTCTCGCTCCAGGTCGGGCGCGAGAAGGTGCTCGCAAACCTGGCCAAGATGGGCATCAACCACCTGAAGAAGACCTGCTCGCTCGCGCTCGGCGACAACGGCATGACACCGCTCGAGCATACCGGTGGCTATGCGACCTTCGCCGCGGGCGGCCTTGAAGTTCACCCCTACGCCATCGAGGAGATCCGGACGCTCTCTACTGGCGAGCTCGTCTACAACCACGACCGCGACGAGCCCCCGCGCAAGCAGATCTTCGACAAGAAGGTGGTCGCTGAGCTGAACACCATGCTCCAGGCGGTGGTTTTGGAGGGCACCGGCAAGGCGGCCCAACTCGACTACACCTACTCCGTCGGCAAGACCGGAACCAGCTCGGCCTATCGCGACGCCTGGTTCATCGGCTTCACCGGCCAATACGTCACGGGCGTTTGGCTCGGCAATGACGACTTCACGCCCATGGCGCGGGTGACCGGCGGCAGCTTCCCCGCCCAGACCTGGCACGCTTACATGATGGCGGCGCACGACACCGACAACATCCCGCAGATCGCTGGCCTGCCCGTGCACCCGGTGCAGGCCGCGGAGCAGGCGCGCATCGCCGCCGCCATGGCGCAGAACGCTCAGGCCAATCCCGAGATCGCCGCGCCGGCGCCCGAGAGCGTCAAGGACATGTCGCAGGCCACCCGGCAGGTGCTCGAGAAATTGAGCTCCATGCTCAAGGATGCCCGTCCGCTTAATCCGAACGATGCACGCCCGGATCGTGCCGAAGCGCCCGCGGCCGACAGTTCCTCCAAGCCGAGCCTGGCCTCGGCCAGCAACGCCGAGGGCGCGCCGCCCACCGGCAATCCCAATCCACAGGCCGAGCCGCAAACCGCCCTTTCGGCGGGGAGAGACGATGCCGGGGCTACTCCGCATTAGGCGTCCCATGGGTCTCGCTTTCTATCGATGGATGCCGATCGCTTGACCACCGCTCTACCAAACCCGCTTCTGCTTGCCCCTTCGCAGTCCGCCCCTTGGCGCGAAGAGGAAGCGACCCATTCGATGCGGTCGCTGGCCTATTTCATCGGCACCTTCGTGGTCGCTCTCATGCTCGGCATCGGCTCTGCCTGGTACATGATCGAGCGCGGATCGCCGCTGACGACCACCAAAGTCGGTCCCTGGGCTGGTTGGATCAGCGAGGGGAATCCAAGTGCGGATCCCTACACCGAGGCGCACGTCGCGCGCAGCGGCAGGCTTCCCCTCTCCTCGACCGTGGCGCGCTATTTTACGGCGCGGACCGACAGCGCCGGGCACACGCTGACCTCCGCCTGCCAATATTCTATCATCGGCTCGCCGCTCAACGCGCGCTGGTGGTCGCTTGCCGTCTATGACGAATATGGCGGGCTGATCGAGAATCCATCGGGGCGCTATAGCTTCAACAATGAGGAACTGCTGCGACACGCCGACGGCAGCTTCCGCATCAATCTGTCGTCCAAGGCGCGCCCCGAGAATTGGCTGCCGACCGGGACCGTCGAGCAGCCGCTCGTGCTGCTGTTGCGCATTTACAGCCCGCGCGAAACCGATGCGTCCGGCATTGGCCTCATTCCCGGCGATCGCCTCCCAAAGATCGAGCGCACCGGATGCGAGTAAGAATCCCCGGCCTCTATATCGTGCTTGGGCTCGTGCTGGCGGGTCTTATCCACATCGTGGCGGTGCTCACTCTTCCCATGCTCGCGCCTCGCAATGCCCAAGCCCGCTTGGCGGCACTCGGTCCTGCCAACACGATGATCGAACTGCCCGCGGCGGCTCCTGGCCGGCAGGCCATGCCGATGATGGCGCCCGACGTCCGCTACGCCTTCTGCCGCTTCGATCTTACCAATGGACCGATCAGGCTCCGGGCGGCGATCGCCGACGAGCTTTGGCTGATCGCGCTCTATACGCCCGAGGGAGAGAATTTCTATACCGTCGCTGGCGCCGATATGAAGCGGCCGCAACTCGACCTCATCATCGCCGCCACCGACCAGACCGTGGAAGAGGCGGGCGTCGACGCTCCCGAATTGTCAGATGAGGTTCTGGTGGTCAATGCGCCCGTCACCGAGGGGATCGCGCTGATCCGTGCGCCTCTGGCCGGGCTAAGCCGCGCGGCAAGAGCAGAGAGCGCGCTGAAGGCCACCTCTTGCGGGCCATACACGAAGGGCTGACCGCGTTAGGCGCTACTTTTTCCGGCCGCGTTGCCTGCGTGAGGATGAGCCGGTGTGCTCGGGCATATCGATCGGCGTGCGGCGGTCGATCCTCACCCCCGGAAAGATGATGATCTCGCCAAGCGTTCCTTCGACCGGCCTTGCGACCGCGTCTGTCGCGTCCTCGCTGCGGCGGAATTCAAGGATGGTCCCCATTTTGCCTCTCCACGGGTGGCGCGCGCTTCAGGAAGATCGCGGGCGCCACATCGCCTGGTCAGCATTAAGACGCAGGTAAGGTTAACGAACTCCTAACCGCCTCAACCTGCCCGCGACTCATTCCTTGACCGCAGCATCGCCCAAAAAGTGGCGGCCGGCTCTATCCTCGATCTCGATAATCCACAAATCTGGGTCGAACTCCCGCTGCCTCGCGAGATATCGGTCGGCTTCCGCTGCGCTGACGGCGCGCAATTCGAAGCACATCACCCACCGCCGTTCGGTGTCGCTTCCCGTCAATCCAGCGGGTGCCGGGCTGTAGAGAGAGACCGTGCCGTCGAGCCTGTCGACGCAAATGAAGATCGCACCAGCGGCCTCGTCGCCGCGCCGCACGATCACGACGGGAACGCCTTCGCTTTGGCAGCGGCGGAGATACGCCCTGACCCAGATCTCGCTCTTGATACGCATGGGACCTCGGGCGCGGGCAGCGCGAGACTTTAGTGTCCCGCCGCCGTCTTGGTCAGGTCGCGGCCAGTGACGCGTTTGAGCTCACGCAACAGCTCGGGCGTTATCTTTCCCGTCTCGGCGATCTTGCGGTCGTGCTGAAATGAAGTGATGGCGCGCGTCGTCGTGCCGCCCATGGCCCCGTCGACGGGACCCGGCGCATAGCCGAGATCGGCGAGGATTTTCTGGACGGACTTCACCTTGGCTTCTTCCTTGGCCTTGGGGCTGAGCGCTTTGTCCGGCTTGTCCGGTTCGACCGATCCGGTCGCGCCGGCCACCGGCTGCACGCTGCCCCCAAGCAGGATATGGCGCAAGAGCTCATCCGTGGCGACACCCGTGACCGGGAGCCCCTGCCCCTTTTGATAGGACGAGATCGCCGCCGCCGTCCTGCCGCTCGGCTTGCCGTCCTCCGGCCCGATATCGTAGCCGCGCGCGGCGAGCTCGCGCTGCACGGCCTTGAGCAGATGTTCGGCACCGCCCTCCCCGGTCTCGGGTGCCGGTAGATCGGTGCTGACCGGCGGGAGCTTCACCAGCTCGATGGCGGGACGACGCTCAGGCACGGGGACGGGCTGCCCCGATGCCGTGACGGCCGCGGTGCCATGCAGCTCCTGCAAATAGAGCGCGTTATAAATGATGCTTCCCGTCAGCCCGACAAAGGCCAGGAATACGAGTCGCGCTGCCACTACGCCCATCGTTGCGGTGAACTCAAAGTGTGCCCAGGGGCCAAGAGGCGTCGCGCCCCTCCCCCTTTGGCCATCTTGGCGTCCGAAACTAAAGAGTTGCTAAACGGGCCAAAGCGCCGTTCTTGCAAACGCTTATGCCGCCGACGCGGTTTGCGGCTCTAGCGGCGTCCGCTCCGATTCGCCCGCGCCCTCGAGCGGCAGCACGATCGTGGCGATGGTCCCCTCCCCGCGGCTGCTCTTAAGCTCGAGGCGCCCGCCATGCAGCTTGGCCAATCCCTTCACCACCGAGAGGCCGAGACCGGCCCCGTCATAGCTGCGATCGTAGGAATTATTGGCCTGTACAAATGGGTTGCCGAGCTTGGGCAGATCCGCTTCGGCGATGCCGATGCCATTATCGGCGACGCTGAATTCGACATTCCCGTCGACGCGGCGCGCGGAGACGCGCACCCAACCGCCCGGATCGGTGAACTTGATGGCGTTCGAGATCAGATTGATCAGCATCTGCTTGCAGGCGCGCTTGTCGGCCGGAAGCTCGGGGATGCCGGGCGATACATCCATAATGAGCGATAGGGACCTCTGCTCCGCCGTATGCCGCATCAGGTCGCAGCAAGACTTGACCAGCGGCGCCACGTCGAACGGTTCCTTGACGATCTTGAACTTGCCAGCCTCGATCTTCGACATGTCGAGAATGTCGTTGACGACATTCAAGAGATGCTCGCCGCTTTCATGGATCAGTCGCGCATAGTCGCGATAGCGCGCCTCGCCGAGCGCACCGAACAGCTCGCGATTCAAGATCTCGGAGAAGCCGATCACGGCATTGAGGGGCGTGCGCAGCTCATGGCTCATATTGGCAAGGAACTGCGTCTTGGCCCGGCTTGCGCTCTCGGCCTCGTCGCGGGTGCGCAAGATCTCCGCTTCCTGCGCCTTGCGATCCGAGATGTCGCGTGTCACGGCGACGATGCCTGGCCGATCGAGAGCTGAGTCTTCGACCCGCAAAGGCCGGCAGCGCATCTCCACCCACACATAGCGCGCGGGCTCGCCTCCCCCGGCGCGGCGGATCCTGAACTCGACGGCGATGGGCTCGTTGTTGACGAGCGAGCGCGACAGTGCCGTGAGATAGGCCGGACGGTCGGCGACATGCACGCGCTCGAACAGGCCGTCGCCGGCGATCTTCTGCGCCGGCTCGCCGAACAGCTGCTGCGCGGCAAACGAAGCGAACAGGACGCGGCCCTTTTCGTCATGGCGCGTGATCATGTCGGTCGCGTTCTCGGCCAACAGCCGGTAGCGATCCTCGCCGGCGCGAACGGCGCTCTCCGAGCGCCGATGCACGAGCTGCACCATCACCGCTAAAGCCGCGGCATAGCTCATGGCGCTGGCAGCCCCGATCAGCGATAGCAGCATCGGCGAGAGCGGCAGCAGATCGGCTGCATTCGTATGGGCGAATGATGGGGCGATCGCCAGAACGGCGAGGCCAAGCCCGGCGACGCAGGCCGCCCAGGCGACGATGCGCCGGTCGGTGGCGAGCGCCGCCTCGACCGGCACGACCACCATCCAGGGAATGAGCCAAGAGGCGAGGCCGCCGGTGAGCCAGGCGCAATAGGTGACGAGTCCGGCGAGATTCGCCGACGAGGCGAGATGGGCGGCGGCGAATTGTCCCGTGCGCGCGAGAAAGATGGCGATACCGATCGGCGACAGCAGCCAAAGGAAGGCGATGGCCCCATAGAGCGACGGTTTGCCGCCGACCACCAGGTAGATGGGAAACACGCAAAGCGCGAGCAACCCGCCGAGCAGATGCGAGGCAATGAAGGATTGGTGGCGCGCTGCCGTCAGCGGATCGCCACGCGCGCAATCATGCACGAGCGAGCTGAAATAGGCTGAGAGCCCGCGCAGACTTTCACGACCAAACACGCGCATCTCGGAGCGGGACAAGCACCGCTCGCGTCCCCGGATTGACTTGCCTTTGAGTATTGTCGCCCCCGCTTAAGGAAGCTTAAAGCGGCCGGGCGATCGCTCGGCGCCACGATGATCGAGACAAAGCTTGCTGTACGCGGACCCGGGAAGCGAGTTCTGTAAAATTTGAGACAATTCGCAAATGAATTGTAATCAAGTATTAGGAGACTGATAATCTTATCCTCCAAAGATTCGAACGGAATTTTCGTCTCAAACTTTATTGATTGCAGTGAAACTCCGTTATTTTCTCTGCGCTATAGTGGACGCTGTAAGGGGAATGATAGCGGCAGCAAAAGCCGCATCAGGCGTAAACAGAGAGGGCAAAGTCATGCTGTTCCTTATCAGGGCGGCCTTCTGGCTCATGATCATCGTTCTGCTGCTCCCGACCGACGACAAGCAGCGCAGCGAGGTTTACGGCACGGCGCAGGCCGCGGTGAACGACGTCACCGGCTTCTGCGACCGCAATCCGGAGACCTGCGCCAGGGGCAAGGATGCGTTCGCCATATTCGTGCAGAAGGCCGAGTTCGGCGCCCGCATGGTGATGGATCTTATCCAAAACAAGGCCGGCGGTGGTGCCGAGCAGCCTGCGCCGCAAGAGACGCAGGGCTCCGACGCAGCCGCCTTCGCCAAGCCGATTCTCTTCGACATGAGCGCTTCGAAGGACACGCTCAATCCGGAAGATCGCGAAGAGGCTTGGTCAGGGCCAGAACCGGCCGGCACCTAAACGACAGCGCGGACCTCAGTCGGCCCGCAAGATCTTACAAGTTTGGCAGCCCCCCGCCTGCCAAGGGCGCGCAATTGGGAAGGTTTCTGCCCTTTCCCTCCCAATTTGCGCGCCCCAATTTTGGCGCCGAAGCCGGTCGCAGCCGCCACCATTCCCGCCTATATTGAGTCCATGGACGCATTGAATGATACGAAGCAGGCGTCGAGCTTCGAAGAGATCCTTGCCGATTTCGAGCTGCTCGACGATTGGGAAGACCGCTACCGCTACGTGATCGAGCTTGGCCGCAAGCTCGAGCCGTTGCCGGACCAGGATCGCTCCGCCGCCAACAAGGTGCAGGGCTGTGTCAGCCAAGTCTGGCTCTCGACCCATGTCAATCGGAGCGGCAACGTCCCTCGCCTGAGCTTTGTCGGTGACAGCGACGCGCATATCGTGCGCGGCCTGATCGCAATCCTGTTTTCTCTCTACTCGGGGAAGACGGCCGACGAGATCGTGCTCATCGATGCTGGTGAGAGACTGGGCCTGTTGCATTTGAACGAGCATCTCACGCCGCAGCGGTCGAACGGCCTGATGGCAATGGTCAGGCGGATCAGGAGCGACGCCGAGTTGGCTTACGGCGAAGCCACGCTGCGCTAACCGATTGAGCGGCTGATCACGACTCTCCCTCGGAGCGCGCGCCTGAACGCCACGCATCGAGCGTTGGCCGATAGTCCTCGCTTCCCCAATGGCGTAACCCTCGCCGCGCCGGCTTCTGCGTCTCGCTGCTGATCAGCCCGTAGTGCTTGGCAAGTCGCGTCAGGGCAATCTGGAGGGGTGGGACTGGGCGGGGATAAGTGGGCGCGCTTCAGCCCCGGCGAGCGCGGCCGGGAAGGCGCGCGCCCGAAAAGAGCGCGGGAATCGCCCTGTTGGAGTCGGCGTGCCAATCACCCGGAAATCCTCAGGCCCTCCGGCTGCGCGCATGCTCAAGCCTCGATCACCACAGGAGGGCCGCGCCGGCGTGACAACGAGAGACACGGAAAGCGCAACGTCTCGACCGCCAGGCGTATCTTCGGCCCGGTGGCGCAGGCGGGCGCCGCCTATGTGCGCTCGCGCGACCTGCCGAAGCTCATTCCGCTCTGGCAGCATGAACTCGGCGATCACAGCCCCGAAGGATGCCGCCATGTGCTGGCGAAGCTTCGCAGCGCGCTCAGGGCCGAGCGCAGACGCGCGCTCTCAGGCCATGGAGCTATGACCTCAATCGGCATCTCGGCCTGATCAGCGCCTATAAGGGGGAACTTGCTGGCTTGGGGCGGCTCGAAGCTCAGCCGAATTGCACCCGCCGCGCCACTGGCCTCGGCGGAATGCGTGAATAGCAGAACGGCTCCTGCTCGGGCTGGGTGGCGTCGCTCGCGGACGGAGCCGCCGCGTCGTAACAGAGGATGCGATCGACCCGACCGCCATCGTCCGACAGCGGCAATCTCAACCAAAACAAGACGATATGGTCGCGACCCTTGGCCGGCGCCCTGACTATGCCGCTCAGCGGCGTGCCCTTTGCCACCAGGCTCGCATGGATCCGGTGCCAATAGTCCGCCTGTTCGCCGGAGAAGACTTCGGCAGCCCGCTTGCCGGTGATTTCCTGGCCGTAGATTTCGTGCAGCCGCGTCCCAGCCAGTCTGAACGAGGCGGCGTCCACGCCGTCCCTGACGTCGATCAGGCCGATATGAGGGAGGAGCCGCGGGACCTTGAGAGGATCGAGATCGGATCTCGCCGGCATGCGCCTCGGACCTGCCGATCGAAGCCAATAGTCGAAGAGTTCACGCTGTCCTTGCATTACGAGCTGGGCCCGAAAGGCGCGTCCGAACAGCATGTCATTCCCCCTGCGGCAGGCCTTGAACGGCCCGCGAATCGCTTGTGTTTCTGCGACTATGTGGATAACTCGGGCGACTTGCAAGCGGGGAAAGCCAGATTCATCAAGAATCACAAAGGCTTGTGGTAACGCCTGGGGCAACTACCCGATCTGGGGTAGCGCCAAGAGGCTGAAGCGCGGCTTACCGATCGCCGCGCAGCATTCCAATAACGACCGGCGATTCGAAAGCCTTAGCGCCGCCGTTGGCCGAGACCCATGCGCTTTGCGAGGTCGGACCGGGCTGCGGCATAGTTCGGTGCCACCATCGGATAGTCGTGCGGCAGGCCCCATTTCTCCCGATACTCTTCGGGAGACAGGTCGTAGTGGGTACGCAAATGCCGCTTCAGCGACTTGAACTTCTTCCCGTCCTCGAGACAGATAATGTACTCGGGCGTGACGGATTTCTTCACCGGCACAGCCGGCTTTAACTCCTCCCGCGCGGGTTGACCTGTAGCGCTTGAGGCTTTGCTCAGCGCGTCGAACACATTGTGAATGACACCAGGAAGGTCTGTAGCGACGACCGTGTTGTTGCTGACATAAGCCGAGACGATCTCGGCGGTGAGTTCAACGAGTTCGTTCTTCTCCAGATTCGCTTCCATGAAGTGGCTCCTTGATCCAGCTAAACCCCGGTCCTCCCAAGCATCCCGCGTTTTACGGTTGCCAGTGCATCTCCCGGGCCCACATGACTGTTGAGTCACCAGATTACGCCGTTTTTGTGACGTGCAGTTACAATGTTTCGCAACTAGAGAACGTTATGCAATCTACCGACCTAAGCTGATCTGCACTCTATAACCACTCCTCAATCAAATCGCAATGCGTTCTTCTAATGAAGACTGGCCACAGGGCGGTCATGATAAACGAGGTGACGACTTCTGTTTACCCAAGCCAGCTCGCACCGCTGCTTAACTTTGACTAGCAGGGTGTTTATGACATTTCGGCAACTTGCCCAACTCAGCCCGGGGCGGGAAAGTCACAACCTGATCGGAAATCAAGCCTGCGTGAGCCTGAGCCTAAGCTCTTCGAAGGGTCAGTTCTGATGCTTATATTGCGGTCGAATAAATGCCAATGATCGGGAAAGTGTTCCACCCATGAGGAAAGCCGACAAAATAAACAAGACTGACGACGCGAAACTTGCGGCTTCGGAGGCTGAGTGGCGCGAAAAACTTACACCTGAGCAATTTCATGTTACGCGGCAGCACGGCACGGAGCGGGCTTTCAGTCATCCCTACTACAATGACAAGCGCGACGGCATGTATCGCTGCGTCTGTTGCGGCGCCCCGTTGTTCAATTCGGACACCAAGTTCGACTCCGGCACCGGCTGGCCAAGCTTTACCGCCGCGTCTGCCGAGGGCACGGTGACAACGCACGAGGATAATTCATACGGCATACGCCGGATCGAGGTGCGATGCGCCAATTGCGATGCGCATCTCGGCCATGTGTTTCCCGACGGGCCGGGTCCCACGGGCATGCGTTACTGCATCAATGGATGCGCGCTGGACCTCGACACCGAGGGCAAAAGCGGCACGTAATCGCCAGCATGGATGCAAAATCTGTTCAGGCGGCGCGGTCGGCGCTAAGTCGACCGCGCGTCCTTGGGCGTCCTTCAACCTCGCGCTATCACGGCATCGAGCGGGTTGACGACTACGCCTGGCTTCGCGCCGACAACTGGCAGGCGGTGATGCGCGATCCCGCTTTGCTCGATCCCGAGATCAGGACCTATCTCGACGCCGAGAACGCCTACTCGAAGGCCGTCATGGCCGACACGGAACAGCTCCAAGCGAAGCTGTTCGCCGAGATGAAGGGCCGTATCAAGGAGAATGACGCCGGCGTGCCGGCTCCGGATGGCGCTTTCGCCTATTACAGCCGCTTCGTCGTTGGCGGGCAGCATCCGCTGTTCTGCCGCATGCCGCGCGCCGGCGGAGAGGAGCAGATCCTGCTCGACGGCAATGCCCTCGCCAAGCCGCACGCATATTTCCGCATCGCCGGCGTCACCCACAGCCCCGACCACAGGCTGATCGCCTATGCCGTCGATACCAAGGGTTCCGAGTTCTACACGGTCAACATCATCGAAGCCGCAACCGGCGCTCTCCTCGATTCCCGCATCGCCGACTCCAACGGATCGCTGGAATGGGCGGCCGACAGCCGCACGCTGCTATACGTCTGGCTCGACGACGAGCATCGCCCTCGCCGCGTGCTGCGGCATGCGATCGGCGCCGAGACCGGCGACGCCATTATCCACGAACAAGCCGACCCGAGCTATTTCCTCGGTCTCGGCGCGACCCAGGACCGCCGCTTCCTACTGCTCAGCGTGCACGATCATGAGACGGCCGAGATCAGCCTGATCGACGCCGCCGATCCCGTAGCGCCCCCGCGCCTCGTTGCGCCGCGCGAGCCCGAGCACGATTACTTGGTCGATCATCATGAGGGGCGGCTGATCATCCTGACGAATTCAAATGGGGCCGAGGATTATCGTATCGTCGACGCGCCGGTCGGCGCACCCGGCCGCGAGCATTGGCGGGAGATCGAGCCGCACAAGCCCGGACGGCTCATTCTCGACGTTGTCGCCTATAAGAACTTTCTGGTGAGGCTCGAGCGCGAGGATGGATTGCCGCGCATCGTCGTGCGGCGCTTCGCCGACGGCGAAGAGCACGCCATCGCCTTCGCCGAGGAGGCCTATTCGCTCGGCATCTCGCACGGCTACGAGTATGTCACGCCGAGTTTGCGCTTCACGTATTCATCGATGACGACGCCAGCGCAAACCTTCGACTACGATATGAACACGAGGGAGCGAGAGCTTCGCAAGACCCAGGAAATTCCGAGCGGCCACGATCCATCGCTCTACGTCACGCGCCGCGTCATGGCGCCGGCGAAGGACTGCGAGACGGTCCCGGTGTCGCTGCTCTATCGCAAGGAGACGAAGCTCGACGGCTCCGCCCCCCTCTTGCTCTATGGCTACGGCGCCTACGGCATGACAATTCCGGCCGGCTTCTCGACCAATGCGCTGAGCCTCGTCGATCGCGGCTTCGTATATGCCATCGCCCATGTGCGCGGCGGCAAGGACAAGGGCTATCGCTGGTACAAGAACGGCAAGCGCGCGAAGAAGGTCAACAGCTTCACCGACTTCATCGCGGCGGGCGAGTTTCTCGCCGAGCAAGGCTACACCTCGCGCGGGCGGATCGTCGCGCATGGCGGCAGCGCCGGCGGCATGCTGATGGGCGCGGTCGCCAATATGGCGCCCGATCTGTTTCTCGGCATCATCGCCGAAGTGCCGTTCGTCGACGTGCTGGCCACCATGCTCGATGCGAGCCTGCCGCTCACCCCGCCCGAATGGCCGGAATGGGGAAACCCGATCGAGAGCGAGGCCGACTATCGGACCATTGCCGCTTACTCGCCTTACGACAATGTGCGCGCTGAAACCTATCCGCATATTCTGGCGCTCGCCGGACTCACCGATCCGCGCGTCACCTATTGGGAGCCGGCCAAATGGGTGGCAAAGCTCCGCGAGCTTGGAACAGGCGATCCGCTCATTCTGCTGCGCACCAATATGGAGGCCGGCCATGCCGGCGCGAGCGGCCGCTTCGAGCGTCTGAAAGAAGTGGCGCTGGCTTACGCCTTCACGCTGAAAATCGCAGAAGCACTGACAGCAGACCAGGCTTTGCTAGGGAAGCGAATCCGGTCAAATTACCGCCGCCATGCTCATCGCCCGCGACAAGTCCCAGCTCCTCATCGTCGACGTCCAGGACAAGTTGCTGGACGCGATCTCCGGCAAGGACCGCGTCGTCGAGCGCTGCGTGCGGCTCGTGCGCGCGGCGCGGACGCTTCACGTCCCGATCACGCTGTCGGAGCAATATCCGCAAGGCTTGGGTCCGACCGTCGATCCGATCCGCGAAGCCGCCGCCAATGCCGGCTTCGTGGTCGACAAGGTCGAGTTCTCCTGCCTGCGCAACGAGGCGTTGCGCGATAGGCTGCATGAGCTTCGCCGCCAAGGCAGGCCGCAGGTCGTGATCGGCGGCATCGAGGCTCATGTTTGCGTCCTGCAAACCGCCATCGATCTGGAAGCGCAAGGCTTCGAGGCCTTCGTCGTCGCCGACGCCATCGGCTCGCGCTCCAAGATGAACCGCAAACTCGCCATGACTCGCCTCGCCAAAGCCGGCGCCGACATCGTCGACAGCGAAATGGTGATGTTCGAATGGCTGGAGCGCGCCGGCACCCCCGAATTCAAGGAACTCCAGGCGCTCATCAAGTAGCGGCAGCCGCACCAAGACTGAACCGATCCTGCATTGCCGGTTCATCCAGGGTTCAGCCCGCATCGCGCACTGAGACTTCAACCAGCATGCGCGCCGGCCGGTCCGTGCGCGCCCAGACCACACCGGAATCGACCGAGACATCACCCGACTGAACGCCGTGCGTAATGCGCGGCCGGTCGCTGGCGCGGCTGAGATAAGGTTTGGCGATGCCGCCCAGAAGCGTGATCGCCGCTGATGACCCCGCGGTAGCCAGCAAGCGGCGCCGGGTCAATCGGGCGGCGCGTACCGTGCCAGCCATCGAGCCTCCGCCGTCGAATCGCGACGGAGCATGCCGGCGGTTTTTGACATCGACTCAAGAATTCGGCAACTCTTCAGTGACTCCGCTATGCGGGGTTCTTCCAGGCCACCTGAGCGCAACCCGACGGGTCCAGTTGTCCCGATCGTCCTTGAAATGTCCGCTTATGGCACTTACCAGACATTCGGAGGGTCACGTCTCGAGGTTGTTACGGACCAAAAGCATCCGAATCGACGTGTCGATTGTCTGCTAATGACCCAAAGCGGACATTACCTTTTTTGAGTCCGGCGTGTTTCCTTGACTCTCAGTTTTCCTGGCGGCGCCTGGCGATCTCAGCTTGGGTCAACTTCGAGGCGGTTGCCCCGAACCGGCCGGTCACGTAGTTGACCACCGCTGCGATCTCCGCATCCGAATAGCCAGCGCCGAAATGGGGCATGAAGCCGGCAGTCTTCGTCATCAGAAGGTGCGTACCCTCGATCAGCGCCTGAGTGGCGTTAGTGCCTGACGGGTCATTCACCGTTCTGGAGCCGACCAGTGAGGCATAGTGGGAAACGGCGCCCTTGCCGTCGAATTGGTGACAGCCAATGCATGCCCCTTCAAAAACGTGCAGGCCATGCCCGCTTTCTTCGGGCGGAGCAGGGTGCTCGCTGACCTGACGTGGAGCGGACGGCGTCGGGGCCGCGGCGACATCGGTGCCGTCACCAAACGCCGGCACGCTCTTCAGGTAGGTCGCGATCGCCTTGATGTCGGGGCCGGTCAGGTGGCGCAGACTGTTGTCGATGACTTCTGACATCGGACCGCCTGCCGAGCCTCGGCCCTCGGCATGGCCAGCCGATAGATAGCCCTCAAGCTGCTCGTCCGACCAACCGCCGATGCCCCAGCCATGATCGGGAGTGAGATTGTAGGCTTTCCAGCCTTGGATAAGCGCGCCGCCGAACTTGCGCTTGTTGTCGAGGCCGAACATGAGATTGCGCGGCGTATGACAATCGCCGCAATGGCCGAGAGCCTCGACAAGATAGGCGCCACGGTTCCAGTCAGCCGGTTGATCTTGGTTCGGCCGGAAACGATGCGACGGCTTGAACAGCGTATTCCAGAACATCATCAGGTAGCGCTGATTGAACGGGAACGCTACGTCGTTCGGAGGCGGTGTATATCTCACTGGCTTGAGGCTGAAGAGGTAAGCCTTGATCGCGAGCACGTCGCTGTCCGTGAGCAACGCGTAGGACGGATAGGGAAACGCGGGATAGAGATGCTCGCCGTTTTCGCCAATTCCCTCATGCAGCGCCCTCAGGAACTCCTCATCGCTCCAGTCCCCGATGCCTGACGCCGCGTCCGGCGTAATGTTCGTCGAGTAAATCGTGCCGATCATCGGCAGCTTGAACGGCAGGCCGCCGGCGAAAGGCTTGCCGCCCGGCGCCGTGTGGCAGGCCGCACAATCGCCGGCCCGGGCAAGATATTCGCCGCGCGCCACGAGATCGGCATTGGCGAGGTCGGCGGGGACGCCGGTGGGATTGAGACCATTGAAGGCCGCAAGATCGACCTGCTTGCCCTTGGCGAAGCCGCTGGGATCGCCAGCGCGAAGCGCCAACCAAGCGACCGCCGCGATCGCCACTAGAGACATCGCCAGCAGAGCGAGTCGTCTGAAGCGCCTCATGTCAGCAATCTCTTCCGCTGCCTCGTTCGAGCATGATTGCCTTCAGCGCGCTAGGCCGGGCGCAATTGCTCCTTGATCGGAAGCTTGCGAATACGCTTGCCGGTCGCCGCGAAGATGGCATTGGAGACGGCCGGGGCAATTCCAATCGTACCAGGCTCGCCGATGCCACCTGGCGCTTCGCCATTCTTCACGAGATGTACTTCGATAATAGGTGTCTCGTTGATCCGCAGCACACGGTAGTCGTTGAAATTGCGCTGCTCGACGCGGCCACCTTTGAGGGTGATCTCGCCCCACAAGGCGGCGCTGAGGCCGAAGACGATACCGCCCTCGATCTGCGCAACGATCGTGTCGGGATTGACGATCTGACCGCAGTCGACAGCGCAGACCACGCGCCGGACTTTGACCTCACCTTCCTTAGACACCTCGACCTCTGCGACCTGAGACAGGTACGTGCTCATGGCGAATTGCACCGAGACTCCGCGACCCACGCCTTCGGGAAGCGGCGTCCCCCAGACTGCCTTTTCGGCAGCAAGATTGAGCACGCCCAGCACGCGCGGCTGGTTTGCGAGCATCGCGCGGCGGAATTCGATCGGATCGGTCTTGGCCGCCGCGGCCAGCTCATCGATGAAGGTTTCCACCACGAAAATATTGTGGGTGGGACCGACGCCGCGCCACCAGCCGGTGGTGAGGCCGGGAGGCTCGTCGCGAACGTAGTCGACCAAGATGTTCGGGATCCCGTACGGCATTTGCTTCGCCGCGCCGTCGACGGCATCGGTGTCGAGACCGTTGACGAACGCGGGCGGCGCCCAGCGCGCCAGGATCGAGGACGCGGTGACCCGGTGGTGGTAGGCGATCAGCTTGTTCTGCGCGTCAAGCCCGGCGGTGAAGCGGTCGTAATAATAGGGCCGGTAGACGTCGTGCTGAATGTCCTCTTCGCGACTCCAGACGATCTTCACCGGCCCGTCGACCTGCTTCGCGATCGCAACCGCCTGAGTGATGCCGTCCACGTCGAGACGACGTCCGAAGCCGCCGCCGATTAGGTGATTGTGAATTTGGACCTTCTCCGGAGGCAAACCGGTGACTTCCGCAGCCGTGGCTTGCGCCCGGCTCACGACCTGAATGCCGACCCAGATTTGGCAACTGTCCTTGGTCACGTGCACGGTGCAGTTCATCGGCTCCAAGGCGGCATGGGCCAGGAACGGCATCTCGTAGACGGCTTCGATCTTCTTTGCCGCGGTGGGAAGGGCCTTGGCAAAGTCGCCATCGGTGCGGGCGACGACGCCATTATTCTCTGATGCCCGCTCCATCTGCGCGACGATGCTTTCGGTCGTGACGTTGGCGTTGGGACCTTCATCCCATTCGATGTCGAGGGCCTGGAGACCTTGCATCGCCGACCACATATGATCGCCGACCACTGCGACGGCATTATCGATGCGCACCACCTGGTGCACGCCCGCAATCGCCAGTGTCCTGCTGTCATCCACGCTCTTGAGCTTGCCGCCGAACACGGGACATGCGGCGACCGTCGCGAACTTCATGCCGGGCACGACTGCGTCGATGCCGAACTTGGCCTTGCCGTTCACCTTCTCAGGCGTGTCGACCCGCTTGGCCGGCGTCCCGATCAGCGTGAATTCTTCGGGCGCCTTGAGCACGACCTTGTCGGGCACTGGCAGTTTGGCTGCGGCCTCGACGAGCGCGCCATATTTCAGACGCTCCCCGCGTCGGCGAAACCACCTCACCCTTCTCGACCCGGCAGGATGCCGCATCGACGCTCCATTGAGCTGCGGCCGCTTCGATCAACATGACGCGCGCCGTGGCGCCGGCGCGGCGTAGCGGCTCCCAGAATCCCGGCACTGAAGTCGATCCGCCGGTAACCTGGAACCCGAGCAACGGGTTTGGCATAAAGCTTGTCGTTCGGTGGAGCGGCCTCGACGCCGACTTGCTCGAGAGGCACTTCGAGTTCCTCGGCAATCAGCATCGACATCGACGTGTAGGTGCCCTGGCCCATCTCGACCTGCGGCATGACGAGCGTGATGCTGTCGTCCGGCCGGATGCGCACAAAGGCATTGGGGGCAAAGGTCTCCTGGGCAACCTGCGCCGCAGCGCGAATTGATCGAGGCAGATAAACCCCGAGCAGCAATCCGCCGCCCGCGGCAATGCTGGTAACGATAAAAGTCCGGCGCGAAAGGCCCCGCCACTCGTCTTTGATCGTTTTCGATCCTATTCAGCATTGCCCAGCTTGCCTTAGGCCGATTGCGATGCTTGCTTTGATCGCGGCGCGAATTCGCGGATAGGTGCCGCAACGGCAAATGTTGCCAGACATGGCAGCGTCGATCTCGGCATCGTTGGGGTTGGGATTGCTCTCGAGAAGAGCCGCAGCGGACATGATCTGGCCCGACTGGCAGTACCCGCATTGCACGACTTCGATGTTGAGCCAAGCCCGCTGGATTTTCGCGCCGCTTTCCGTTTCGCCGATCGCCTCGACAGTCGTGATCTTCTTGCCGACGACATTGGCGACGGGCGTGATGCAGGATCGGATTGGGCGGCCGTCCAGGTGAACCGTACATGCTCCGCAAAGCGCGATCCCGCACCCGAATTTGGTTCCGGTCAGCCCGAGCACGTCACGAAGTGCCCACAAAAGAGGCATGTCATCCGGGACATCGAGTTGTTGTTCTTGGCCGTTGATCAGCAATGTCGGCATTTGATCACCTTGCGAATGAAGGCTGCTGTCCAGCACATCATCACATCCGCGCGACCTGAACAGGCCGAGCCGGTGTCACTGCCAATTCGACACCAATTTCCCTGACGATTTAACAGCACTTCCGTGCATACCGTCCAGGAGTTCAGCTAATGGCACCTTAGCTGACACGGCTGTCGACTTTGAGAATGTTCGCTTTAGAGGGTCATGGGTTGCTTGCCGCGAGGACGGGACTTTCCCTGGGCTTGGCGATCGGGGGATATTGAGGGTTGCGCGAGGATTGGCAAGGGATTGGGGCCCTCGGCGGCAAAGGCCATGGCTTATTATGGGCGGATAGATCCTCCTAGGGGGGCACACGACATGATGAAGCTCTTTCTATTGTTCGCAGGGGTGTTTCTCCTTCCGGTCGCGCTGACCTATGGCGTCGATCCGGCAGCTACCCTCCCGAAGTTTATAACATGACTGGAAGCACCGATCTGACCCACATCTTCAGGGCCCTTGGTTGCCTCTATCTTGGCATGGTCGACCTTCTCATCATCGCCGCGTTCACGCCGGAGTGGCGGCATGTGGCGGTGATCTGGGCCGTGTTCTTCGCTTACTCGCTGGCCATCGGCCGAAATCCTCAGCCTCATCGTCGCCGGCATGCCAAGCGGTATGCTCCTCTTCTTCCTGGTGGTCGAACTCATCGTGGGCACGGTTGGGCTTCTGCTGCTCAACCGCGAGCGGCGCACTGGCCGAGTCCAGGCGACTACGGACGGGGCCTAGCAAAAAGGCGCCGGCCGAAGCCGGAGCCTATCGCTAGACGGAGAAGGGCCGCACGACCATAACTGCCTTCGCAAGTTGATGAAGGCCTTCCGAGGCTTGTCAAAGCCAATGCCGCACCTGCAATAATGTTGGCATGGCCCATTGTTACCGATGCACGCAAGATCTGGTTGAGGTCGACAATGACGGTGTGCGCCTGACAGGTTGCCTGACCTGCAATCTCTGGGCACCTGTCGATGGTGATCGCTGGGTCTGTGGAAGATCTGGCGGCCCTGCACTACCTGCGACGTGTCGGAAAACGAACAATGAAGCCTTGAAGCAAAAAGGCCCCGGCATTTGGCCGGGGCTCAGAACAGGCGTCGTCGGTTGATTCCCGATATCAAACCGTAACTGGCGCTGCGTTCATCCAACAGGTCGACGGCTGATATTGTTTTGTAGCCGGGCACGAAACGCTCGCCGAAGTCGCGCAGGAAGTTGTCGTAGCTTGTCTCCAGCCTTGCCGTGACGAGATGACGGCAAGTCTCGCAAGGTCGTCTGCATATGATCCATGTCATTGCCGTCGCCCGTCTGAGTGGATCGTCGTCCGCCGATAGCGGCCAGCCATGGCTGAACACGATGGGCTGACCCTCGCCCCAGTCCTTGTAGAAGATCTCAACGCCGTCTTTGGTTGTAATCGTGCTCATGTGACACCTTACCTTGCCTCTGTTGTCGCGGGGATATCCAAATCTGTACTCATTGAAGGCCTTCGGGCTAGGGCGATGTCCGCTTCGGGTCATTAGCCGACACGACAAGTTCCGATCAGCGATGTCCGCTTCACCCCTGAGAGCGGACATTGCTCAGCCCCCTGGCAAATGTATAGGTACACGCCCTAGGCGCGGACGGCGGTCCAAACGCCCGAGCAGACGCCTCAGGGCCCGGTGCCGTTCCACTTTCCGCTGCCCTTGACCCGCGTGAACCGTCCGGTGCCGACGGCCTGGCGCGGGCCGGCCACACCATTGATCTTGGTCGCGCCAGAGCCGGAAATGAGGCCGGCCACGGCAATCTTGTGCCTCACGAATTTGCCGCTCGTCGCAGAAATGTGGCCGCCGTTGACGGCCATGCCCATGTTGATCACGCCGCAATGGCCGTTGGTGGTCACGAGGACCATGTTCCAGTTTCCGTCGAACTTGGCTGCCGTTGCGGGCGCGGCGAACAGAGAGTTGCGATAGCAGCCGACAAAGCGAAGGCGGACATGCGATTGCTAATCATGGGGATCCTCACATTGTGTGTTGTACGAACTATAGATCCGCACTCCCGGAGCCCGCCAATAGCTATCCAGTCTATAGTAAAGGGCACCCGCCGAAGCGAGCGCCGATAAGGCGAGGCGGGGTGCCGCCCCTAATTGAGCCTATCAGTTCAAGTGCTGATCGCCTGACGCCGGGCCTCGCAGAGGGTATCTTCGCCGCAGTCATCCCCGGCATTGCAGTACTGGCGATCACCGTCGACATCCGCAGAGCCTGCGAGTAGTGGCCGCGTCAGCCTAGTGCGGCGAGTTCCCTGAGAACGGATTCGAGCGGGATCCGGCCGGTGCGGTGCTCCGCGCTACCCCCTTCGAAATCGATCCAACCCTCATTGAAACCATCGATCATGCGGATGCGGGCCAGTGGATGCTTCATTCCCTGCGAGTGGAACAGCGCCTCCCACGTGTCGCGCCGCACTGGTTCCGTCCGCACAGGGTGGCCGAGCGCTGCGGCAAAACCCGCGGCGATGTCGTTCGCCGAATAGCGGCGCGGCCCTTCGAGTTCGACGATACGTAGACCCGTCCAGCTTTCGCGGAGGAGGTCCGCTGCCACGCGTCCAACGTCTGCCGTCGCGACCATCGGAATCGGATGGTCGAGCGGCTGCAGGAAAGAGGGAACGACCCCGACTTTCGCAGCTTCCACATCCCAGCTCGCATTTTCCATGAACCAAGCCGCGCGCAGAAAGATGACGGGAATGGGCACGGTGCGCAGGCCTTCTTCCGTTATCCCGGAATTGTTTAGCAGACTGAATTCCGGCACCTGGGCACCGACCGTAGAGAGGAAGACCACATTCCCAGGCCGTGCCTCGGCAATGGCGGTTTTGATCGCTGCGATTGCTTCGTGCGTGATCGGAAAGCCCGGCTCGGGGTCGAAGTCGGGCGGCGTCATTAGGAACACGCCATCGGTGCCGGAAAATGCCTTCGTCAGACCATCGGCATCGGCGATTGACGCGATTGCGACCTCGCAGCCCTTCGCAGCCCAGGGTCTGCCCTTGCCTTCATCGCGGACGACGGCCCTGAGCGGCAGGCCGGCCTCCAGCAGCGTGCGTGCAACAACACCTCCAACCTTTCCGGTGATTCCTGTGATGGCATACACGGTGCGTGTCCTTCGCTAGAAGAGCGTCGTGGTGGCCGGGATCGTTTCGTGGACCAGATAGAACTTGAAGGGATGAGAGTAGCGCGACTACGCCACCCGGGAGTTGAGTCCGCCAGCGGTTTGCACGCTCACGCTTGGTCATGTCAAAGATGTCGAAAGTGTCCATGTGAGATGTAAACATTTCAAGATCTCCTTCTGATCTGTTTCTGTCGAGTTGACGAAGTCAACAGATCACCGGAAGTCCAGCCCCACTTTGGCGCGAAGGCCAGCGAGACCGCGATGACCAGCAGCAAAAGGGCGTTGTCTTCGCGGTTGCGCATGCGGGTGTTTCGCCGGGGCCGATCTTCAGTTGAGCAGATCATAGTGTCGACCACCTACACTTTGGTGAGATAATTCCGGCGAGTTATCAGAACCGCGACGGAAGGACTGCAAGCCCTTGGCGCTTACCCCGTCAGCAAACTGCCGGCACCCACAAGGTCCGCTTTGGGTCAGTGCGCTATAGATTTAGTCCGCCTCGTGCCGCAAGCGGACGTCACTTCGGTAATGCGGGCCGCTGACCGCGCTAAGCGATTGTTCCGGAAAGAAAAGGACGGGCGCATCGAGCGCTAGTTCGATGACGCTGTCTGTTCTGGCTGCGCCTGGACCTTGCTGCCTTCGGCAAGGTTGACTGACGGATTCAGGATCACCGCGTCGCCAACCTTGAGCCCGTCGCTCACTTCCACCTGCGTGCCGAAATCCCGCGCGATGGTCACCTTGTGCATACGCACCACGCCGTTCTCGATCGCGGCGACGCGCACGCCTTGGGCATCGAAGATGATGGCGTCAGCGGGTACCACCAGCGACGACGTCTTGCGCGGAATATGCAGCTCGATGCTGCAATAGACGCCGGACGGAAGGGTGCCATCGGGATTCGGCACATCGATCTCAGTGAGCAACGTGCGCGTGAGCGGATCCAGCGCATCGGCAATGCGGGTCACTGTGCCGGGAAAGCCGCGATCCGGCAGCTCCGGCACGCGTACCACGGCCTCGAACTCCGGGTGCCACGCCGAACGCCTGATCCTGCGGCACATAGACCTGCGTGCGGATCACATTGGTCTGCATTACCGTGAACATGAAGGTGCCGGTGGTGGCGTCGGCCTGCACCAGGCTGCCCACGTCGATATTGCGCCTCGTGACGACGCCGTCGAACGGGGCGAGCACGCTGAGATAGTCCTTCGCCTGCTGCAGTACTTTGATTTGCGCCTGTTGGGCGGCGACATTGGATTGCGCCACGCCAACGGCCGCTTGCTGCGCCTGCAAATTCTGGCGATCGACGTCGCCTTGCTGGGCTGTCACCCAGCCCTGCTGCACCAGCGGTTTGTCGCGGCCCCAAGTGACGCTGGCAAGATCGGCATTGGCCTGCTGCTGGCG
>CAVPZK010000022.1:0-18305 GCA_963710245.1 uncultured Alphaproteobacteria bacterium | reverse complement strand
CCGAAGGCAGAGGTCACAGGTTCGAATCCTGTCGGGTGCGCCACTCGCATAATGAATTTGCCAAGAAAAGGCGTATTGTCTTATTCACCCAAGCTTCAGGGTAGGAAGCAAACCCGCAAAGGAGATGACGATATGAGGAAATTGATGATGGTGGCAGCGGCGGCGGCCATCGCGCTTGTTGGTTTGTCGGCCAATACTTGTGGCGGCGGCGAGCAAAAGCCTGCCGAGCAGCCGGCGACCCAGCCTGAGCCGCAGCCGACGCAGCCGGAGACCCCGCCCGCTCAGCCGCCGGCGCAATAGCCCGCAACTCACCGAGAGCGCTGATTTAGGGTTGCTTCCGCTGGCGATTGTCGGCCGGAAGCCGCCCTATTTCAGCGCCTCAGCGGCTTGGAGCACCTCCTCGGCATGGCCGGGGACCTTCACCTTTCGCCAGACCTTGCGGATCACGCCCTTGCCGTCGATGAGGAAGGTCGAGCGCTCGATGCCCATATATTTCCTGCCATACATGCTCTTCTCCACCCACACGCCGTAAGCTTGGCAGACCTTGCCGTCCTCGTCCGAGGCAAGCGGGAAGGAGAGCTTGAATTTCGCCTTGAACGTGTCGTGGCTCGCGACCGAATCGCGGGAGATGCCGATCACGGCCGCCTTCGCCTTGCTGAAGTCAGGCAGCGCGTCGCGGAAATCGCACGCCTCGGCGGTGCAGCCCGAGGTATCGTCCTTGGGATAGAAATAGAGCACGACAGGCTTTCCCTTGTAGTCCTTGAGCGCGATCTTGGCGCCCCCGTCGGCCGGCAAGCTGAACTCCGGCGCCTTGTCTCCCACCTCCAAGCTCATCGTCTCTTCCTCTTCAGTCGATTGAACTGCCCACTAGCGCGCGGTCGTCGTGGGACCGGGACCTGGCGGGAGCCCCCGAATTAACCGCCGCATCCTAGCAGCGAGATCAACCCAGGCGCTTGGTCATTCTGATATGTGCCAGCGTGTTCTCCTCGAACGGCGCGCCTTCCGAAAGGTAGCCGTAAGCCGCATAGAAGCCCTCGGCGCCAAGTCTGGCGTTGAGCACGATGAGGTGGAAGCCAGAGGTCCTGGCCCAACCTTCGGCGTGCCAGAGAAGCTGCCGCCCGATGCCTCTGCGCTGCCGCTCCTGCGCCACGCCCATCTGCTTGAGCTGTACGAGCGCTTCGCCGAGTGGCTTCAAGGACACTGAGCCGACCACGCGGCCGAGCCACAACGCGCAGAAATGCTGGCGCGTCTCGTCGTCGGCAAGCTCCTCGGCCGAGATCGTCAGCCCGATCGGACGCCGCAGAATCGCTTCGCGCAGAGCGAGCGCCTGGCGGTAGAGGTCCGAGCCGAGCGGAGCCTCGAACACTACGATGTCGGTCTCGTCGTCCATGTCTTTAGGGTGCCTTGGTCAGCTGCTCGACCATGGCCCAGATCGCCTTGATCTGCGGCGCGTCCTTGCCGAGATAATCGAGCCCGGTATAGCCCCACCAGTCCCAGCAGCCCTTCGGGTTGATCGTGCTCGCCTTGACTTGCGGGAACAGCACCACGATCCGGTTGGTGTCGGCGATCTCGGCAAAGCCGCTGTCCTTGACGAAGTTGTCGCCCACCGCCTCGCGCGACTGCTCGCAGCCATGCAGCGCGATATGCACCCGGCAGCCGGGCTGCTTCGCGCAAGTTTCCGGAACGTAGACCATGCCTTCGTCCGCGAACCCGTCGCCGGGTTCGGAGAATGGCCGCTGGTCGAACACGATGAACCGGCCTTTGGCTTCGGCCGGAAGGCTCGGCAAGCGGGCCATAGATCCAGGCGAGGATGGCTTGAGCCTGGTTGTAGCCGCAATTGCTCACGTAAGGCGTGGCGGAGATGCCGCACGCCACGCCGCCGCCATGCGCAGTGATGAAGGCGTGGCCGCCATCGCCCTCGATCAGGGTCGTGTTGGCCTCATCGACGCCCACCTCCTTGTAGAAGCGCTTCGCTGCCTGCACCACCGCGAGCCTGACCGTTTCGTCCTTCTTGCCGGAGAAGAGATAGACGTTGTCGGCGGCGAGCCCGCCAATCGGGTCGATGGCCCCGTCCTCGGCCAATTCCTTGGCGCGCTCCGCCGACCTCACAGGGTCGGGCTCGCCAAGGGTCGTGTCCATGCACTGATAGAGCGCTTGCGTACTGTTCTGCGCCACGGCCGTCGGCCAAAACGGGAAGATCCGGCTCGCCGGGCTCTCGGCGCAGGCGTAAGGGCCGCCGGCGACGATGCCGGCGCCGACGATGTCTTTTGAGTGGGCGACTTGGATCTGTCCCGCCATGTAGGCGCCCGAGGAGAGCCCCGAGACGGAGGTGGCGGCGAGGTCGGCGCCGAGCTTCGGCAGCTCATCGGCCGCGCGCGCCTCGGTCCCGGGCGGCGCTGACACGAGCCACGCGAGCAGCGCGAAGGCCGCAAGGCGGCGGGAAGCGATCTCCGTCATGCTCCGATCCTCCTCGGCTCTGCTCTATGACAGCGTCGCGCTCGAGCGCGACGCCGGCGAGCGTCCCGGTAGAAGGGTCTTGGAAACTTTTCCGTGGTCATTCTGCCTCATGGGGCCAAAAACCTCTTGCATCGCTCGAACGCGGGTGTAAATAGCGCGTCGTTTAGACTTGGAACATCTGCTGGTTGGGGAGGACGCCATGTCCAGTGACGCCCTCTTCCAATTGGGGATGGACTTGGATCATGGTTCAAGCACCGCCCAAACGGAAGAAAAGCTTTCCCGGCGCCTTGCTCCTTCGCGGGAGGAAGAGCGCAAGGACTTTTTTTGTGAGCGAGATGGGGTCGCCTACGCGGGCACTCATCTCATCATCGATCTCGTTCGGGCCGAGCGCCTCGACGACCTAGAGCACATCGAGCATACGCTCAGACGATGTGTTGAGGTCGCAGGCGCCACGCTCCTGCACATCCATCTGCACCATTTCACGCCGAATGGTGGGGTGTCGGGGGTCGCGGTTCTCGCCGAGTCGCATATCTCGATCCATAGCTGGCCGGAATATGGCTACGCCGCACTGGATATCTTCATGTGCGGCCAGACCAATCCGAGAGCGGCCATCGACGTCCTGAAGGAGGCCTTCTCGCCTCGCAAGGTGGTGGTCAAGGAGCAGATGCGCGGCAAGGAAATGAACCGATGGAACGCTGGGTCGAAGAGACGCTCCACCGTGGCTTCCGTGTCCGTCTGAAGGCGGACAACGTCCTTTTCGACAGCGAGACCGAGCATCAGCGACTAATCATCTTCGAGAACTCCGACTTTGGTCGGGTGATGATGCTTGACAGCATCGTCCAGCTCACCACCAAGGACGAGTTCGTCTATCACGAGATGATGAGTCACGTGCCGCTGTTCGCTCACGGAAAGGCGAAGCAGGCGCTGATCGTCGGCGGCGGCGACGGCGGCGTGCTGCGCGAGGTGCTCAAGCATCCGGAGATCGAGCGGGCGACGCTGTGCGAGATCGACCAGGGCGTGATCGACCTCTGCCGCCGGTATTTCCCCGAGGTTTCGGCCGGCGCCTATGACGATCCGCGTAGCCGGATCGTCATCGCCGACGGCACCAAATTCGTGGCCGAAACCGATGAGCGCTTCGACGTGATCATGATCGACTCCACCGATCCCGTCGGCCCCGGCGCCGTGCTGTTCACCCGGGAATTCTATGCCGGCTGTGCCCGTTGCCTGAAGCCGGGGGGCTTGCTTGTCACCCAGAACGGCTTGCCCTTCCTGCAGGCTTCGGAGCTGCAGCAGAGCGTGGGCTTCTTCCGCGAACTGTTCGGCGACGCCTTCGCCTATCTCGCCACCACGCCGACCTATTTTGGCGGGCCGATGTCCTATGGCTGGGCCACCGACAACGCCAAGCTCAGGCACCACAAGCGGCGGAAGATCGAGCGCCGCTACGAGAAGGCCGGAGCCTTCCCCACGCGATTCTGGACGCCCGACGTGCATGTCGCCGCCTTCGCGCTGCCGACCTATGTCCAGGAGTTGGTCGACGCGTAGGGTGGGCAACGGCTTGTGCGTTGCCCACGACGCGGGACCTGGTGGGCACGCTGCGCTTTGCCTCCCTAAAGCCGCTCGAGCTTCGGCAAGTCGCCCAACAGAGGCCGGCAATAGGCGTAGAACGCCGCGCTCACGTCGTTGGAGCCGGAGATGAACTCGGCCGGCATATGCCGCGTGCGCCGCGCCACGGCGGACAAGTCGGCGCGGGCACATTCGGATGCGTAGGGCGCATCGGAGAGGCGGCGAATGATCACCGAGGCCGAGCATCGCCCCGTGCCGCAAGCTCGGCCGCGTAGCGTCCGACGCCGCGCGCTTCTTCCGTATCGACCGGCGAGGCATGCGGCCAGCAGCGCTGGATATAACCGAACGTGTCGGCGCGCACTCGGGGGCTCTTGCCGCCTTTCGGCGTAAGCCCCGTCTTGACCAGATCGGCAAGCCCGTCGCCGAGTGCGCCCGAGCCCGAGAGCTGCACATTGCCATGCGCGTCGACCTCGCCGGGGCCCCGCATCAGCTTTGGTCCGATCTCTGCGCCTGACGCGTCGCGGATGCCTTCGCTGACCGCGATCTGGCAGCGCCCGAGCTTGGCGTAGACCTTCTCCACATCGGCGAGGAAGGCGTCGGTCGAGAACGGCACCTCCGGTAGATAGATCAGATGCGGCGCGGGCCGATCCTGCGGTGCCGCGCCGTCGGGCGCGGATCCACGCGCGATCGCCGAGGCGGCGGCGAGAAACCCCGCGTTCCGCCCCATGATGACGTTGATCTTGATGCCGCCGAGGCTCGCATTGTCGAGCGCATCCCCCATCAGCGCCAGGCTGACATAGCGCGCCGCCGACGGGAAACCTGGCGTGTGGTCGTTCTCAAGGAGATCGTTGTCGATCGTTTTCGGCACATGGAAGCAGCGAAGCTCGTAACCGGCCGCGGCAGCCTTCTCGCTGACGATGCGGCAGGTGTCCGCCGAGTCGTTGCCGCCGATATAGAAGAAATA
Organism: uncultured Alphaproteobacteria bacterium; assembly: GCA_963710245.1. GTDB lineage: Bacteria > Pseudomonadota > Alphaproteobacteria > Rhizobiales > Methyloligellaceae > Methyloceanibacter. The sequence continues at coordinate 13,321 of CAVPZK010000022.1, read as the reverse complement.
GCGGATGTCGTTGCGGCGGCAGCCTTCGAGGATCTTCTCGCAATAGGCCTCGTCCGGCTTGTCGCGGGTCGAGCCGAGCGCGGCGGAGGGTGTGCGCGCGACCGCCTCGAGCTTGGCCTTGTCGATCTGCGTGAGATCGAGCAGCCCCTCGGCACCCGGCTTCACCAGCCCGCGCACGCCGTGGCGCATGCCGAAGATGCGGCCGACCTTGCCCGAAGCAGCGAGCCCTAAGCGCAAGCCTTCGACCACGCCTGCGAGCGACTGATTGATGACCGCGGTCGGACCGCCTGACTGGCCGATCACCGCATTGCCGGAAAGAAGCTCGGGCACGCTGCTACCCCCTGTTTGTGGCGCGCGAGAATGCCCCGGAGGGTCGCGCTGTGGCAAGGAGCCGTTTCTCTTCCCGCCATGCGCAATTCACGCGGTTCCAGCTTTAGCCCATATCCTGTGCGAGGCTCCATGCCGCCGTGAACCGGAGGCTGCGATGTTGTCAAGAACCGACGCCTGGCCCGAACTGCCTTATGCAGCGTGGAAAGATACCTACGCCACCCTGCAGCTCTGGACACAGATCGTCGGCAAGATCCGCCTCGCCCAGACCCCTTGGCTCAATCACTCCTGGCACGTGGTGCTCTATGTCACGCCACGGGGCTTGACGACATCTGCCATCCCGTATGGCGAGCGCAGCTTCCAGCTCGACTTCGATTTTCTCGACCACGTGCTGCGCGCCTCGACCAGCGATGGTGGCAAACAGGCGGTCGGGCTCTACGCGCGGACCGTGGCCGATTTCTACGCGAGCCTCATGCGCTCGCTTGCGGAGCTTGGCATCGATGTCCGCATCAATGAGCTTCCAAACGAGATTCCAGATGCAATCCGATTCAGCGAAGATCGGGTTCACGCGTCCTATGACCGCGATTTCGCCCAGCGCTTCTGGCGCATTCTGCTTCAGTCGGCGCGGGTGCTCGACCGGTTCCGCACATCGTTCATCGGCAAATGCAGTCCGGTCCATTTCTTCTGGGGGAGTTTCGATCTTGCGGTGACGCGCTTCTCGGGGCGCCGCGCGCCGAAATTCTCCGGCGCCGGCGGCGTGCCGAATATGCCCGAAGCCGTGGTGCTCGACGCCTACTCGCACGAGGTCAGCAGTGCGGGGTTCTGGCCGGGAGGTCAGGGAATCGACTACCCCGCTTTCTATTCATACGCTTCGCCCGCGCCGGCCGGCTTCGCCTCGGCAACGGTGCGTCCGGCGCAAGCTGCGTGGAACTCGGGTCTCAACCAGTTCATCCTGCCTTACGACGCCGTGCGCACCGCCCCGGATCCGGAGCAGACCCTGATGGAGTTCTTGGTCAGCACCTATGAGGCGGCGGCTTCACTCGGTAATTGGGATCGGGCTGCCTTGGAATGCCCGCTCGGTGTGCCGGGCGTACCGCGCAAGGTCGAATGGCATTGAGCGCCGAGGCGGCTCACTCGAAGCGCAGCAGATGCAGGCTGAAAAGTTGATCGGGGTCGGTCCAGGACGTGACCGGGGTCCAACCGCTCGCACTCGCCAGCAGGCGGAACTCTTCCACCGTGTATTTGTGGGAGTTCTCGGTGTGGATGCGCTCGCCTTTGCTGAAGGAAAACGCGCGTCCGGCGACGTGCACCGTCTGCTCGGCAAGGCTCACCAGGTACATCTCGATACGGCCCGCGTCTGCGTTCCAGACGGCGTCATGCGCGAAGCGGCTGAGATCGAAATTCGCCCCAAGCTCGCGATTGGCGCGCACCAGCAGATTGAGATTGAAGGCAGCGGTGACGCCTCGCGCATCGTTATAGGCGGGGACGAGGATCCGCTCGCTCTTCTTCAGATCGACGCCGAGGAGGAAGGTGCTGCCCGGCCCCAGCAGGCGCGCGGCATTGCCGAGGAAGGCGCGCGCCTCGCTGTGCGTCAGATTGCCGATGGTCGAGCCGGAGAAGAAGCCGAGCCGCGGCTTCCGCCTTGCCACGGGCGGCAGCACTCGCGTCGCGGTGAAGTCCGCAACGACCGGCAGGATGGTGAGGCCTGGATGCCGGCCTGACAGCCACGCAGCGGCTTCCTCGAGGCTCTCTGCGGCGATATCGATCGGGATGTAGGCCGGCACCTGCGAAAGCGCCCCGAGCAGGAGGCTCGTCTTGCGGCTCGAGCCCGATCCGAACTCGACCAGGATGCGGCCCTCTCCGGCGAGCGCCGCGATCTCCTCGCCATTGGCTTCCAGCAGCGCCGTCTCGACCCGCGTCGGGTAATATTCTTCGAGCTTGGTGATCTCCTCGAACAACTCGGAGCCGCGCGCATCGTAGAAGAAGCGGCAGGGAACGCTACGGGGGTTGCGCGCAAGCCCGGCCAGCACCGCTTCGGCGAACTCGCCGATCGCCGGTGCCTCCGGCTTGCGCAGGCTCCGCGCCGAAGCCGCGGAACCTGCCGGGAACTGAAGCGAGATGTCGCCCTCCATCACGCGTCCGCCGCGAGCCTGAGGCCCGTGAACTGCCAGCGCTGATGGGGATAGAAGAAATTGCGATATGTCCGCCGCACATGGCCTTCCGGCGTCACGCAGGAGCCGCCCCTGAGCACGAACTGATTGCACATGAACTTGCCGTTATATTCGCCGACGGCTCCGGCTGCGGCCTTGAAGCCCGGATAGGGGAGGTAGGCGCTTGCCGTCCATTCCCACACATCGCCGAACATCTGCTGGAGACGCGGACCGATCCCCGCCGGCATTGGCCGCAAATGGCCGGCGCCGAGCGTGCGGCCTTCGACGGGGACGCTCGCCGCCGCGACCTCCCATTCGAATTCCGAAGGCAGCCGGTGGCCGGCCCAGCGGGCGAAGGCGTCGGCCTCGTAATAGCTGACATGGGTGACCGGCGCGGCGGGATCGACCGGGCGGAAGCCCATCAGGCTCATCTGCCCGTAACCGCCCTCGGCCTTCTCGAAATAAAGCGGTCCTTCCCAAGCTTGGCTCTTCACCGTGTTCCAGCCATCGGCGAGCCAAAGCGTGGGCGTGGCATAGCCGCCATCCTCGATGAACTCGATCCACTCGGCATTGGTGACCGGGCGGCTCCCAAGTTTGAACGGGTGGATCAGCGTCTCGTGACGCGGTCCTTCATTGTCGTAGGCAAAGTCATCGCCGTCGTGGCCCACTTCGAAAATGCCGCCCTCGAAGGCGAGCCAGTCGAGCGGCGCCGCATGGCCGGCGCCGATGCCGGGACCGGCCTCGCGATAAGCGGGCTTCAGCGGCTCGGCGGCGAACAGGCTCAAGATGTCGGTCAGCAGAAGCTCCTGGTGCTGCTGCTCGTGATTGATGCCGAGCTCGATCAGCTCGGCCGCTTCCGGGTTGAGCGTTGTATCGAACAAGCGTCCGAGCGCCTGATCGACGAAAGCACGATAGTCGCGCACCTCCGTCGACGGAAGGCCGCGTGAGCAACCCACGCTTGGCGCGGGGCTGCCGCGCACCGACGCTCTCATAATAGGAGTTGAAGCAATATTCGAAGCGCTCGTCGAACACGCGATAGCCGGCGAGGAAGCGCTTCAGCAGGAAGGCCTCGAAGAACCAGGTGGTATGCGCGAGATGCCATTTGGTCGGGCTCGCGTCGTCCATGGCCTGCACGACCTGATCCTCGTCGCTCAAGGGTGCGGCAAGCTCGGTCGAGCAGCGCGCGCGTGGCCAATCAGGCGATCGCGCAGGGCGACTGATTCGGTCGTTGGCTTGATGTCGGCGACGACGACGTTATGGAGGTTCATCATCCACTCCCTCGGCTCGGGCTGTGTTGCAACGGGGAAAAGCCCGGATTCGCCGAGCCGACGCGCCGCACCCACCGAAACGCCAGATTTACCAGCTTGTTCCGGCACGCGGAATGGTTAAGCATGCACAACTCTGTGAGGCAGAATTGATTTTTCGCCGGAGTCTTGCGTTGCAGAACAACCGCGCCAGAAGCGACGACACCGTCATTCCCTTCGATCGCCGGCAATCGCCGGTGGCTGCCGAGCTGCAAAGGGGCGTCTGCCGCAGATTCCGCGCCGAGGGCCTCTCCGTCGTCACCGAGCTGTCGCTCGCCAATGGCAGGCGCGCCGATGTAGTGGCGCTGTCGACGGGCGGCGACATTACGATCGTCGAGATCAAATCCTGCCTTCTCGACTATCAAAGCGACGGGAAATGGCAGGACTATCTGTCCTTCTGCGACCGGCTCTATTTTGCCGTCGCCGCCGACTTCCCCTGCGAGGTGATCCCGGAGTCGGCGGGGCTCATTCTTGCCGACCGCTACGGCGCCGAACTGATGCGCGAGCCGGTGGAGGAGCGTCTCACCGCAGCGCGCCGCAAAGCCATGATGCTGTGCTTCGCCCGCGCCGCTGCGCTCAGGCTCCAGCTCCACCTCGACCCATCTTGCGGCTTCGAGGTCTGACGCTTGCCCTACTTCGGTGCGCGCTTGGCGAGGATGCGCTGCAACGTGCGCCGATGCATGTTGAGCCGGCGCGCGGTCTCGGAGACATTGCGATTGCAAAGCTCGTAGACGCGCTGGATGTGCTCCCAGCGCACGCGATCTGCCGACATCGGGTTCTCCGGCGGCGGCGCCTTGGCGGCCGTTCCCGATGCAACCAGCGCGTTATAAACGTCATCGGCGTCGGCGGGCTTGGCGAGATAGTCCACAGCGCCGAGCTTCACTGCGGTAACGGCTGTGGCGATATTGCCGTAACCGGTCAGCACCACGGCGCGCGCTTCGGGGCGCACGTCCTTCAGCGCGGCGATCACGTCGATGCCGTTGCCATCATCGAGCCGCATATCCACCACGGCGAAAGCCGGCGGGCGGCGCTTGAGCGAGGTTAGTCCATCCTCCACCGAGGCCGCGGCCTCGACCGCGAAGCCGCGCGTTTCCATGGCGCGTGCGAGGCGCGCGAGGAAGGCGCGATCGTCATCGACGATCAGCAGCGTGTTGTCCTCGAGTACGGCGAAATCGGTCTGAGGCGTGGGCGAGAATTGTTGAGCTTCCATATCCGGGCTCTCCTGGTGCTTCTGCTCCTGCCCCGTCCCCACGGCGTAAGCTCCCTAAGATAGAAGGATTCGTCTGATTGGCTCTGCGACGAGATGACGTAGAGCTAGGGGCTTTTACCCCTTTCGGCAAGGTTGCGGGCGCCGATTGCAGCAATCGAGGCAAAGTGACGCTGGTTAATGGGGTGTCTTAGGCGACCGGCTCACGTTTTGGGGCGGTTTTCTGGAACGCATGCTCGAATTTCGCCCGCGGCCAACTCACCGTGACCACGGCGCCGCCTTGCGGCAGCGGCCGGTTGGCAAGCTCGAGCGTTGCACCTGAGCGCTCGAGCAGCGTCTTGGCGATGAAGAAGCCGAGCCCCATGCCGACATGCTCGTCGGTGGTCTCCCTTTCGGTTTGCGCCGACCGCGTGGTGACGAAGGGCTCGCCGAGTTGCTCCAACACATGTGAGGGGAAGCCCGCGCCGTCGTCGGCGATGACGATGGTCACCTCGTCCTTGGACCAGCGCGCCTCGACCTCGACTTTGCTCGCGGCAAAGTCGATGGCGTTCTCCACCAGATTGCCGAGGCCATACAGCATTCCAGGATTCCGCTCGGTCACCGGCTCGGGCATGGAACCGCGCGGCGCACCCTTTTCCGTCGGCCCGGTCTTCACCTCGATCGGCACGGCGACAAGGCGATGCGGCGCCACTACCTCCTCGATCAGATGGCTCAAGGGCAGCCGCGAGACGATCAGGTCATGCTGCTCGCCGCCGCCGGCGAGCTCTGTCAGGATGTCGCGGCAGCGCTCGGCCTGCGCGCGCAACAGCAGCAGATCCTCGTAATGCGGATCGGTCGGCTTGGCGTCGCGCATCAGCTCCTTGGTCACCACCGCGATGGTCGCAAGCGGCGTACCGAGCCCATGCGCGGCAGCCGCGGCAAGGCCGTCGAGGGCGGAGAGCTTCTGCTCGCGCGCGAGCACCATCTCGGCGGCGGCGAGCGCCTTGGCCATGCGCCGCGCTTCCTCGGCAGTGCGCCAAGAATAAAAGCCGATGAACAGGATGCCCGACACGACCGCCGCCCACACGCCCATTACATAGGGGAAGGGGAGCAGCAGATTGGCGTGATGGAACCAGGGCAGGGGATGGTGGAACTTCGTCAGCAGTGTTGCCGCGATGATGGCAAGCGTGCCGAGCGCGGCTGTGATGTTGAGCGGGAGCGTCGAGGCCGACACGGTGACCGGAGCGATGAGCAGGAACGCGAACGGGTTCTCCAGCCCGCCGGTGAGATAGAGCAGCGCCGCCAGCTGCAAAATGTCGTAGGCCAGCATGATGAAGGCGTAATGGCTGCGTAAGCGCTGGCTCGCCGGGTAGCGGATGCGCAGCGCGACATTGATCCAGGCCGACAGCGCGATCACCGCGAGACAGCCGCCGATCGGCAGATCGATGCCGAGCACCCAATAGGCGCCAATCACCGTCAGGCTTTGCCCCAGCACGGCGAGCCACCGCAGCCGAACGATGGTCTGCAAGCGGACCCGGCTTTCGCCTTGGCGGAGCCAGTCCGGCACGGTGGGGCGGCGGATGGTTTGACTATTGTCGAGGGCGGCCATAGGTGAAGTCTAGCATGGGCGAGAGAGCCATTAATTCCGACGAAGCGGAACCTTTAGCGAAGCTATGGATGAGAAACTAGATAGTGCAAGACAAGTGGCGCGCGAAAGCGTCGCAGATGCGCGCGCCGAGGCGGGCGTGCCCGTGGCAGTGCGCGACCTCACCAAGGTCTACGGCGCCGTCACCGCCGTCAACCATATCAGTTTCAGCCTCGCTCAAGCCACGACGGTGGCTCTGCTTGGCGGTAACGGGGCCGGCAAGACCACCACCATCGCCATTCTGCTCGGCCTTGTGATGCCGAGCTCGGGCGAGGTGAGGGTGTTCGGCGCCGATATGAGCCGCAATCGCGGCTCTGTCGCGCATCGGCTGAATTTCCAGAGCCCTTATGTCGATTTGCCGGCGCGGCTCACGGTCAAGCAGAACCTGACCGTCTATGCCGGGCTTTACGGCATCGGCAACCCCGCCGAGCGAATTGCCTATATCGCCCGGGATCTGCAGATCGAGGATCTGCTCGACCGCCCGACCGGAAAATTGTCGGCCGGCCAGAAGACCCGCGTCGGCCTCGCCAAGGCGCTGCTCAATGCGCCGGAGCTTCTCCTGCTCGATGAGCCGACCGCCTCGCTCGACCCCGATACAGCCGACTGGATCAGGCGGAAACTCAAGCACTATGCGGAGAGCCGCGGCGCGACGCTGTTGTTCGCCTCGCACAACATGGCCGAGGTCGAGCGGCTCGCCGATCGCGTCATACTGCTCGATGCGGGCCGCATCATCGAGGACGGCACGCCGGCAGCCCTGATCCGGACCTACGGCAAGGCGACGCTGGAAGAGGTGTTTCTCGACGTGGTGCGCGGACGCGCCCGCGAGCCGTTGGAGAGGCCGGAGGACGAGGCGTTGCCCGCGCGTAAAGCGTCATGAGCAAGGTGACCGCGATAGCGAGCGGCGCCGAGCCGATCCTGTCTGCCGCAAACCGGGATTGGCGCCTCGCTCCGCCGCATCGGCGCTTTGGTGAAGCGTTATATCTATCTCTTGCGCAGCTCCGGCGTGCGGCTGGTCGAGCTGATCTATTGGCCGTTCTTGCAAATGCTGACCTGGGGCTTCCTCCAGAAATATCTGGCCGGGACCACCAGCCCTCTCGCGCAAGCCGCGGGTGTCCTGATTGGCTCGGTTCTGCTGTGGGACATTCTGTTCCGCTCTAAGATCGGCTTCTCGACGACCTTCATCGAGGAGATGTGGTCGCGCAATCTCGGCAATCTGCTGACGAGCCCTTTGCGTCCTTTCGAGCTTGTCGCGGCCTTGAGCCTCTGGAGCGTGATCCGGCTCAGCGTTAGCATGGTGCCTGTGGCCATCGCCGCCTATTTCATCTTCGGCTTCAACCTGCTCGATCTCGGCCTGCCGCTGGTCGCCTTCTTCGCCGTGCTCGTGCTGACGAGTTGGTCGCTCGGGCTGATCTCCGCTGGTGTCATCTTGCGTTACGGGCTCGGCGCCGAGGAGCTAGCCTGGTCGCTTGCCTTCCTGCTGCTGCCGCTGTGCTGCGTCTACTATCCGGTCTCGGTGCTACCGGGCTGGCTGCAGGTGATTGCCTTGGCGCTGCCGCCCACGCATGTGTTCGAAGGCATGCGCTCAATCCTTCTGCACAACACTTTCGACGTGAAGGAGTTGTGGTGGGCCGCTGGACTTAACGTCGTCTACCTTGTCGCGGGCTATCTGACCTTCAGTTGGTTCCTCGGCAGCGCGCGCGAGAACGGCACGCTGGTGCAATTGGGTGAATAGATGAGCGGCCGCCTCCTGACAGTGATCGTCGCCGGCTTTCTCATCGGAGCACTTAGCGGCGCCGCCCTTCTGGTGCTGAGCCACCCGTCCCAGGGTCCGGCCGTGCAAACGAGCGGCAAGGCGCTGATCGGCGGTCCCTTCACCCTTGTCGATCAGACCGGGAAGACGGTGACCGACCAGGATTTCCGCGGGCGCTATATGCTGGTCTTCTTCGGTTTCACCCACTGCCCCGATATCTGTCCCGCCGAGCTTCAGGTGATGTCGGCCGCCCTCGACGAGCTTGGGCCTAAGGCCGACGAGGTCGTGCCCGTCTTTATTACCCTCGATCCCGAGCGCGACACGCAAGCGGCGATGGGTGCCTACGTCAAGAATTTCGGATCGCGCTTCGTCGGCCTTACCGGCTCTCCGGAACAGATTGCTGCCGCCGCCAAAGCTTACAGGGTGGCCTACTCAAAGTTCCAGGAAGACAAGGCAAGCAGCGATTACAGTATCGACCATTCCGCGCTTGTCTATTTTATGGGCAAAGACGGCGAATACATCACGCATTTTGCCTATGGCACGCCCGCCTCGAAAATGACCGAGACTCTGCGCCGCTACCTTTAGCCGCGCGGCCGATCGGCCACACTGAAATGTCATCGTTGCGCCGCAACATAGAATCACCATTTATTCCGCGATGCAGCATTTATGATGAGTCAGCGAGAGAGGTCGAGGCATGCTTTATCACCTATACGAGCTGAACCAGGCCGCCTTGAGCCCTGCGCGGGCGGCGGCGGATGCCTGCCGTCTTCTGTTCCGCAATCCCTTAAATCCCGCGTCTTACACCGCGCTCGGCCGCAGCGCCGCAGCGGCGCTCGAGCTGTTCGAGCGCACCACGCGACGCTATCGGCGGCCGGTTTGGGGCATCAACGAGACCGAGGTGAAAGGCCGCACAGTCCCGGTCAGGGAGCGGACCCTGATCGCCAAGCCCTTTTGCAATCTCGTCCATTTCGAGCGTGAGCTATCGCGGTGGCGCTTCCGTGACGACCCTAAGGTCCTGGTCGTCGCGCCGCTGGCCGGGCATTTCTCCACGCTGCTCCGCGGCACGGTGCGCGACCTCCTTCCCAATCACGACGTCTATGTCGTCGAATGGCAGGACGCCCGCTTCGTGCCTCGCGCGGCCGGCAATTTCGACCTCGACGATTACATCGATTATATCATTGAATTTCTTCAGTATTTTGGAGGGGATGTGCATGTGATGGCGGTCTGTCAGCCGACCGTCCCCGTGTTTGCTGCGGTCGCCCTGATGGAGGCTGCGAACGACCCTGCCGTGCCGTGCTCGATGATCCTCATGGCCGGCCCGATCGACGCGCGGGAGAGCCCGACGGCGGTCAACCGCTTCGCCGAGGCGAGGTCCATCGACTGGTTCCGGCGCAATGTCATCACCCAGGTTCCCTGGCCGTATCCCGGCGTGATGCGCAACGTCTATCCCGGCTTCCTCCAGCTCAGCGGCTTCATGGGCATGAATTTTGATCGCCACGTCACGGCCCATCGCGAACTGTTTCATAATCTGATCAGGGGAGACGGCGACTCCGCCGACAAGCATCGCGAGTTCTACGACGAGTTTCTCGCGGTGATGGACCTTTCCGCCGAATACTACTTGCAGACGATCGAGACGGTGTTCCTTGAGCACAAGCTGCCAACGGGCAAAATGGTGCACCGCAACCGGCTGGTGGACCCGGCCAAGATCCAAAGAGTGGCGTTGATGACGGTGGAAGGCGAGAAGGACGACATCTCGGGGATCGGCCAGACGTTTGCTGCACAAATATTGTGCACTAATCTTGCCGACGCCAAACGGCAGCACCATCTTCAGCGCGGTGTCGGCCATTATGGCGTGTTTAACGGCTCTCAATTCCGGGCCGAAATAGCGCCTAAAATCAGTAACTTCATAGCCAAAAACCAGCGCCGTAGAGGGATGCTGGCGAGAGCCTTCGGCCGCACTGCCTAAAGCAGAGGCGCGCGCTCCCTCAAAAGCCTGTGCTACTGTGTTGGCCGCCGAATCGAGGGGCCGACGGCAGTAGGGAGCGTAACCATGCTTAAGCGCCTTAATCTCGGGCGTGGCGAGACCATCGAGGTCAAGATCCGCGGCCTCAATATTCCGATGGTGCTGAGACGGAGCGCGCGGGCGCGAAGGTTCAGCCTGCAAGTGAGCGAAGCGCGTCGCGGCGCCGTGCTCACCATGCCGCTTTATTCGAGCTTTGCCGACGCTGATGAGTTTCTCTCGCGCCATCTCGATTGGCTGAAGGCGCGCGTCGCCGGATTGTCGGAGCCTGTGCCCTTCACGCATGGCGCTGTCGTCCCCTTACGCGGCTACGCCCATGTGCTCCGCTTTGCGGGGTCGGTGCGCAAGCGGGGCGTGGTGTGGATCGAGGCGGCTGAAGATGCGATCGCGGCCCCTGCCTGGCCTGAAGGCGCGCGCGTCGGCATGCGCAGGATTCCGCGCCTCTACGTGACGGGCGAGGAGGAGCACGCGCCGCGCCGGCTGCTCGACTGGCTGAAGCGCCAGGCGCATCTCGATCTCAAGACACGCGTGGCGGTCCATGCCAAGCGTCTCGATCTGACGCCGAAGCGCCTCTATGTGCGTGATCAGACCACGCGCTGGGGGTCATGCTCGACCTCAGGCGCTCTGTCCTTCTCCTGGCGGCTCGTGCTGGCTCCGCCCTTCGTGCTCGATTATCTCGCCGCGCACGAGGTCGCCCATCTCGGCCACATGAATCACGGGCCGAGATTCTGGGCGCTGGTGGAGCGCAGCATGCCGCGCCACGAGGAGGCGCGCAGCTGGCTGAAGAAGCATGGGGCCAGCCTGCATCGCTATGGCGCCGGTGAGATGCTCCAGTCTTCGACCGGCACCTCGCCCAAGCGCAGCATCGAGTAGTGCGAGAGCGATCTACTGCCCTGCAAGGATGCCGAACACGCGGCGGAACAGCGGCGCGCCGTCACTGGCCGGAGTTGAGCTCCCCGGTAGGCGCGCGATGGCATCGACGCGTGGCGCGCGCGTGCCCGGCAGCGCGAGCGGCGTCTTGTCGCGATGCGCGTAAGCCATGATTTCGTGCCAGAGCTTGGCCGGTAGCGCTCCGCCCGTGACCTTCTTCATGCGCGTGCCGTTGTCGTTGCCGATCCACACCCCGCCCACGTAATGCGCCGTATAGCCGATGAACCAAGCGTCGCGGTAACTCTGCGTCGTGCCGGTCTTTCCCGCCACCACTTGGCCTTCGATCGCGGCCTGCTTGCCGGTGCCGCGCGCAACGACCGCGTACATCATGTCGTTCATGGCGGCGACATATTGCAACGCCACGACTTGGCCGATGGTTGAGCGCTGCCGTTCATACAGCACCTTGCCGTCGCCGTTGCGCACGCGGGTGATGATATGCGGCAGCACCCCCTGGCCGCCATTGGCGAAGGGCGTGTAGGCGCCTGTCAGCTCGAGCAGCGTCACCTCGGCCGTGCCGAGCGCGATGGAGGGGTTGTCGTGTAGTTTGGAATGGATGCCGAGGCGGCGCGCCGTGCGCACCACGCGCCAGGGCCCGACTTCCGCCGCGAGCCTTGCCGCCACAGTGTTGATCGATTGCGCGAGAGCATCGCGCAGGCTGATCTCGCCCTGATAGATGCCGGTATAGTTCCGCGGCGACCAGCCGGCGACCGTGGTCGGCCCGTCATAGGCGACCGAATCCGGCGTATAGCCGCTCTCAAGCGCGGCCAGAAAGACGAAGGGCTTGAAGGCCGATCCCGGCTGGCGGAGCGATTTCAGCGCGCGGTCGAACGGGCTCGTCGAGTACGAGCGGCCGCCGACCAGGGCTTTGACCCCGCCCATCGGATCGAGCACCACGACGGCGCCCTCGCCCGCGTTCACATCGGCGCCCTCCGCGTCGAGGAGGTGACGCAGCGTCTGCTGCGAGACGCGCTGTAGCCCTGCATCGATGGTCGTCTCGACGATCAGATCGCCGTCCTGCTCACCGACGAATTCCGGCAACAGCTCGGCCACGAAATCGACAGGGTAGGGATAGCCGGTATCGTCACCCTTGGCTGACAGCCGCAGCGGCTGTTGGCCGGCGTTGCGCGCCTGCTCCGGAGAGAGAAATCCCGCCTCGACCATGTTGCCGAGCACCTCGTCGGCGCGAGCACTGGCGGCCTTGACGCTGCGCGTCGGCGCGTAGCGCGAGGGCGCTTTCAGGAGACCCGCCAGCAGGGCTGCCTGCGACAGCGTGACGAAGCGGGCCGACTTGCCGAAATAGCGGCGCGAAGCCGCCTCGACCCCATAGGTACCGCCGCCGAAATAGACCCGATTGAGATAGAGCTCGAGGATCTCGTCCTTGGAGAAGCGCTGCTCGAGCCAAATCGCGTAGACGACCTCTTCGAGTTTCCGCACGTAAGTGCGCTGCGGGCTGAGGAACAAATTCTTGGCGAGCTGCTGGGTGATGGTGGAGCCGCCCTCGACCACGTTGCCGGCAGAGGCATTGCGGAAGGAGGCGCGTACCAGCCCGAGCGGATCGATGCCGAAATGTGCATAGAAGCGCCGGTCCTCGGTCGAGAGCACGGCCTGGACGAGATAAGGCGGCAGCATGTCGAGCCGCACATGGCCGCGGCGCAAGCCTCGCTCGGCGAGCACCGTGCCGTCTTGCGCGAAAATCGTCACATTGGGTGGCCGGTCGTCGAGCGCGGCGATGACGGGATCGGGGACGCTGGCGATGAAATAGATGATCGCCGCGCCCAGCACGATGCCGCCCCAGATCGCCGTAAGCAGGGAGAAGCGGATGCCGCGATAGAGCCAAGGATGGCGAATGACCCATCCCTTCAGGCCGGACGGGTACCGGCGTTTGCTTGGGCGGCGCGCGGCGCGGCGCCGCGCGCCGAAATTTGGCTCAGGCCGGCGATGCACTTTTGCGCCGGGCTTTGCGCTCCGCCGCGCGCCTTGCATGTGTCCCACCCTTGCTCAAGCGAAGG
>CAVPZK010000021.1:0-27811 GCA_963710245.1 uncultured Alphaproteobacteria bacterium | reverse complement strand
ACCCTGTTTACGGATATTTGATTTGTTGGGTTACCAAAGAATGTGCTTTTTCCTTGGCTTGCCGTTCGGCAAGTTCATCCCAAGGAGACAGGAATGAAGAAATATTTAGTCGCAGCCGTTCTGATCGGCGCGTTTGCCGTACCCGCTTTAGCCGTGGAGACTGGGGGCGGGAAGTACTTCGTGGGCCTCGACACTACTAGCAACAAATGCTCGGTCGTGACCGAGATGGCCCCGGGCATGAAAATGATGGGAGAGTATGATTTTAAGGAGGCCGCAGAGAAGGCCATGGCCGAAATGGCAGAGTGTAAAGGCTAGGAAACCAATTTGGGGCCGGCCTCGCGCCGGCCCTTTTTTCGTTAGCATGGGGATGTCGGATAACGCTGTCCGTACAAGGCGACGGCATCCTCATCACCGCTTCAGGGCGACTTTGGACGCGGTGCTCAATGCACACCAATGACGCGCTCCGTAAAATGATCGGAAGAACTCTGGCTTTGCGGCGTTGGTCGGATGCGCGACTTTTGACGTCGTTCCTTTGACCCATGCTGTTACCGTCTCCACCGAGCTATTGCAGCAGGCGAGCATCATCACGCCGGAAGGGATCATGGTCGATCCGAACAACAAGGAAGAGCTCAAAAAATATGATAACCGCCACGACCTTTCTGAGCTGGCGGATACCCTGCGAAAGGAGTTTGGCGTAACGGCGTCGCAACTAACTCAACTGATCGCGTGTACGGGCCCTGTAGTCTGCAAAGTTCCCTCGGCAGACGGAAAGCGGATTAATACCTATCAGGGCAGCGGCAATATAGCGCTTCAGCCCAATATCCTGGTTACGGTCAAACATGCGTTTCAGGATCTGGGCACGGGGCAGCTATTGCCGATTGATAAGTGTCGCTTTCATAACTGGAAAAATCCCAATGATGAAATTGCGATCATTATTGATGATCCGTCCCAACTTCCGCCCATAGCAACTTCTATGTCCAAAACACCGGAATTAAAACGGCAAGACATGACCGCAGTCAGACTTGCCCATCCTGTCGAAGGTTGCCAGCCGTTGGCTATCCCTGAAAAAGGAGCGATGCTGCAAGAAGGTGATCGTGTTTTTCAGGCGACGGCGGAGCAAGATGGCATGCTCAGCCAGTGGAGCGGCCGAGAACCCGTTAGCCAAATCGGGACAATCCGCCGTGTTTTCCCCTCTGGCCCGGATGGTCCTTTAGCATACTTTTCTGACTTCTCCGGAGGTGAAGGTGGCTCAGGCGGAGGAGTTTTCAGGGTCGTAAGCGGGCAATTGATACTTGAAGCGATTGTTCAGGGTGCCGGAACACCGGCTATGGACGGAAAGCCGTATAGCGAGGAACTTTATCAAAATCAGTCAGGGCTGGTGGGACTGAATGACAACATCCTAGATCCCATGCTTGCTTTACTTCCCCAGCCAAGACCCTCTCCTTGATAAAACGAGCAAACGTCCGCTTTGCATCATAAACGGACATCAGCGAGCGGATCACCGATGTCCGCTCGCCCCCGAAAGCGGACATCATGACAACTCTGTTGGCGCGACCACTTCCTCTAACCAGCCTGAGAATGCATCCAACATTTTGGACCTGATGTCCGCATCCTTGCATCCGGCGCGCGCAGGCACATGGAAGGAATGGTCGGCATCTTCGAACAGCTTCAACGTTGCGCGCGTACCGAGTTGTTCGGCGAGCTGCCGCATAAGGCGAATGTCCGCGAGTGCGTCTCTGGTACCTTGTAAGAACAGCATCGGGATCTCTACCTCGAACAGATGCTCTGCACGTTCGTCTGACGGTCGGCCCGGAGGATGCAGAGGGAATCCGAGGAAGACCAAACCTCGAACCCCGGGCAGCGGTGTTTCGGCTTGGGCTTGCGAAGTCATGCGGCCGCCAAATGACTTGCCACCTGCAATCATGGCAAGGCCCGGGAGCAAGCGGGAGGCTTCAATGACCGCCGCCCGGACGGTGGCTTGGGCAAGTTTGGACGCATCCGGCCGCTTCGAGCCCCGCTCCATATAGGGGAACTGATAACGCAGCGTGGCGATGCGGCGCTCGGCAAGTCCGTTCGCAACCTCCGCCATAAAGGGGTGCATCATACCGGCCCCCGCACCATGTGCTAGCACATAACAGGCGTCCGCTTCGCCCGGTGCTTGCAGCAGGCCGGATACCTGCCGCGACCGATCGACTGAAATGGTCACCACCTGGGAGGGTGTCATTGGGCTATGCTTAGCACATGAAGTGTCAACAACAGACCTTCACTGATCTATTCTGAGGGCATGTGCGGACGCGTCATTCAGAGCTCGCGACCTCTGCGCCTTGCCATCGTTGACGGCCTCGATGTCACCGACAGCCGGATGGGGAACATCCCTCCCCGCTACAATGCTGCGCCGAGCCAAGAGCTGCTAGTCATTCGGCAGAACCATAAGACAGGCGAGCGCTCGCTCGACCTGATCAAGTGGGGTCTGATTCCGCATTGGTGCCAAGACCCAAGAGGCGGCCGTAAGCCAATCAACGCCAAGGCTGAGAGCGTGTCGAGGCTTCCGACGTTCAGGGAAGCTTACGCTCTGCGCCGCTGCATTGTGCCTGTCGATGGCTTCTTCAGTGGAGGGCAATGAGAGGTGCGCCGGCTAAGCAACCCTACGCCATCGCCATGAAGGACGGCTCACCCTTCGGTCTTGCGGGACTGTGGGAGAACTGGAAGAACCCGAACACAGGGAAGTGGGAGCGAACCTTCGCCATTATCACGGTGCCTTCCAACGAACTTGTGGGGCGATATCGGGGTTACAAGATCAAGGTCGCGCCCAATCATAAAGGTTGGCGCGTTCGCGCTTCCGCTGACGCCTGATCAGCCGATTCTCGCCGATCATTCGTCGTGCCGGTGTGGTCCGAGGATGACGCTATCGCGCAGGCCAAGCGCCGCATCGACCAATCTAGCCGTCTAGTGCAAGCGCGGCCCCGACGTTAGCGTTAGCGGTCAGGGCCGCGTCGCTACTCCCTCACGCCGCGCGTTCCCAATGGCGAGAGCATGGCCGCGATGCAAGGCTTCGCCTGTCGGTCTACGCTCGAGATCTTCGGTGTCACCCTCCCTAGCTACGCGGCGCTATGCAGAGGACAAGGTGCGCAAGGATCGTTGCGCGGACCTTCATCAGCGTTAGGAGTGGGCAACGGTCTTGCCGTTGCCCACGTCACCACAGCGAAACTACATCGCGCTGCGTAGCCGGATGGTGTCGAGCACGGTGGCCGGCGCGAAGTTGCCGTTCGGCAGTTGCCGGATGAGGCCTGCTCTCCCCACGTTAAGCAGCGTGTTGTGCATGCCGCGGTCGGCGGTGTCAGCGTCGGCGAAATAGCCCTCCTGCAAGGCAAGCCGCCTTAGATCGTCACGCGACATGGCGCCGACCTCGTTCAGCTTGCGAACCAAGAAGTCGGCAACAGGCTGCCCGGGTTGCGTTTGCGGCTGAGGCTGCGGCCGGTGCGAACTATGCTGCACCGGCTGATGCGCCGAATGCTGTGGCGGCTGATGCACTGGATGCTGCACCGGCTGATGCGCCGAATGCTGCGGCGGCTGATGCACCGGATGCTGCGGCGGTTGATGCGCCGAATGCTGCGGCGGCTGATGCACTGGATGCTGCACCGGCTGATGCTCCGAATGCTGCGGCGGCTGATGCACGGAGTGACCTGGGCAGACTGCGGCGCCGGCTGAAGCACCGCATGGTTCACGGGCTCGCCGGTTTGCACTGTGGGCGCCGCGGGCGCGCTGCTGAGCCGGCGAAGCTCAACCTCCATCAGCCTCGTCACCGCCTCGAGCTCGGCCTTGAGGTCCTCGAGTTTGGAATCATGCTCGCGCTTGAGCTGCTCGATGAGCTTTTCGAATTCAGCCTCGTGGGCGTTGATCTGGTCTTCAAGCAGACTGGCCCGGTCTTGCAAATCCCCGCGGATATCACGCATTGCTTGCCCCTCGTTAGATAGATGTTCGGTCACAACCGAGCGGGCTGGCAGCTTCACGCAAGACCAAATGAGAACTGCCGGCCGAAGCACGGCAAGAGAAGGAGGACCCGACTAGTGCCTCGGCCGGGACCTCGGACCGCATATTAACCCCAGGCGCGAGCCCCTGTCTGTGTCCCAGCCTCCTCCGACCTTTAAATTTCCAGACCCCGGGCGTGCCTCTGTTTCTTAGAGAGGTGAATTT
The DNA here is from genome assembly GCA_963710245.1 of uncultured Alphaproteobacteria bacterium. Classification (GTDB taxonomy): domain Bacteria; phylum Pseudomonadota; class Alphaproteobacteria; order Rhizobiales; family Methyloligellaceae; genus Methyloceanibacter. The sequence goes on along the minus strand of CAVPZK010000021.1, from coordinate 23,617 downwards.
GCCTAGTTGAAATGATGCGGTTTTGGCGCTTTCCGGCCGTTTCCCGAGCTCGGCGCCGATCAGATTGCCGGCAATTGATTTCACACGTCCGGAAGTGAGGGCCGGCCGTTAGAGAGAGATGCCGGCCGGCATAGCGGCAGCGGTCCGAGCAGTACACCTTGGTCGAGCGATCGGCCGCCGACAAGCGGTCGGAGTTGCCACTATTTCTTCTTCAACAAATCCCGGATTTCGGTAAGAAGCTTCACCTCTGGTGTTGGTTCAGGAGCGGGTGCTGGAGGCTCTTCCCTCTTCAGTTTGTTCATTCCTTTGATAGCGAGGAACAACACCGCGGCGATGATAAGGAAATTCAGAGCGACAGTCAGGAACTGACCCCAGCCGAGCGCTGCACCTTGCTTTTTAGCGTCCACATAGGCGACGCCTGGCTCGACCTTCGTGGAGAGCGGTAGATAGTAGTTTGAGAAATCCAGCCCGCCGGTGATCGCACCGATGATGGGCATGATGATGTCGTTCACCAGCGACGTCACGATGGCTCCGAACGCCAAGCCGATGATCACGCCAACGGCGAGATCGACGACGTTCCCACGCATGATGAATTTCTTGAATTCCTCCAACATTTTCGCCTCCGCTTTTGTCCCAAGGGCTCAGCGTGAAGCCTACCCGTCCGGTTCTGCAGTATACGACGCAACAACTAAGGTCCGCGCTTGGCCCGCGATTAAGGCAAATTGTGAAGTTGAGCGCCGCAGCAAAAAGTGACCCAAGCGAGATAGGGCAGCAGCTTGCCTCAACATCGTCCGCTGATGGCACTAAGCGGACGTAGCGGAAGCGCGCTCGACCTTGCCGGCATTAAGTGGAGTATTAGTTGGCTGGAGCTCAGTTTGCGGATTGTCCTGGGTTAAGTCTATGAAAGGACTGACATATCCTTGGAGTGGTCCGATCTTCAACCTCCTGCTTGCGGCGCAGCTGGTTCATGGCCTTGACCACCATGAACAGCACGAAGGCCACGATCAGGAAGGTGATCACATTGTTGATGAATAGCCCGAAATTGATGGTCGGCGCGCCGGCCTGCCTGGCCGCGGCGAGCGATGGGTAGTCCTGCCCATTGAGCGCGATGAACATATTGGAGAAATCGACCCCGCCGGTGACGACGCCCAGAGGCGGCATGACGATGTCGTCGACCAGCGAGCGGACGATGGTGGAGAAGGCGGCGCCGATGATGATGCCGACCGCCATGTCGACCACATTGCCGCGAAGTGCAAACTCCTTGAATTCCTGAAGCATCGCCGCTCCTCCTCTGCCTCCCGGCCCTTGCAAAGCCACCACCATGCCACGTTTCAACGCCAATGGTGTCCCCGGAGTTTTCAAGCCGCCCGGCAACTGATAACCCGTTGGGCGGTCTTGGCTGGGGGAAGCGGCGTGGCGACAGAGGTTCCCGCAAACGAGCATCCGGCGCGCGACCGCCATCAGCTCCAGACGCTGATCCTCGCCATCACGCTGCTCGTCACGACGCTGCTCGCCGTCATCGTCGCCATCTTGAGCGCGTCGGGGCTCGAACGCTACGGCGTGCTGCATTTTCCGCTCGGCTTCTATCTTCTCGCCCAGGGGTTGGTCATCTTCATCGTCGTCATGGCGTTCTGGTTCATCCGCATTCAAGAGCGCATCGATCTGGCGCGGAGCGAACGCGAGGGGCTCGGTTAGAAAATGAGCGTCCCATCTCGCCTGCGCACGCCGAACCCGCATCTTGGCGCCTATTACGGCATCGTCACCAGCGCCTTCGTCTCGCTCGTCATCATGCTGGCGATGTTCGAGCAGCTCGGTTGGGGCCGGCCGCTGCTCGCCCAATCCATGATCATCGTGCCGCTGGCGCTGTATCTCCTCATCGCAGTCGGCGCGCGCACCTTCGAGGTCGAGGACTATTTCGCCTCGGGCCGGCGCGTGCCACCGGTATTCAACGGCTTCGCGCTCGCCGCCGTCGCGGTCGGCGGCGTGGGCTTTCTCGCTTACACGGGCACCGTGTTCTTTCTCGGTTTCGACGCCCTCGCCATCGGGCTTGGCTGGACCTTCGGCATGCTGCTCGCCGCTATCCTGTTCGTGCCCTATTTGCGCAAGGCCGGCTCCTATACCCTGCCGAGCTTTCTCGGCCATCGCTTTCGCTCGCGCACCTTGCGCCTGGCGGCAAGCGTGATGCAGCTCCCGCCGACCGCGCTGCTCGTCGTCGCCGAGATCAAGATCGCCGCGCTGATCGCCGCGCTGTTCCTGCCGGTCTCTTTCTCCATTGCCGTGCTGGTGCTTGTGGCGCTGATCGCGGCGATCGCCATTCTCGGCGGCATGCGGTCGCTGACCTGGACGGCAAGCGCGGAGTTCCTGGTCGGCGCGGTCGGGCTGACCGTGGTGGTGACCACCGTGTCGGTCCTGCTCACCAACGTGCCGGCGCCGCAACTGACCTATGGCGAGATGTTCTCGTCCTTGCACAATGCCGAGATCACGGCGGGGCTCACTCCGGTCGTGCCCGGCGGGCTCGCCACCGCTCTGCCGGGTGCCATGCCGGCGCCGACGGTCAAGCCGTTCCTGCAACCGTTCGGCAGTCTCGGCCCGATGGATTTCACCGCGCTGTTTCTCTGCCTCGCGCTCGGCACGGCGGCGCTGCCGAGCCTGTTGATGCGGAGTGGCGTAACCAGCTCGATCGCCGATCAGCGGCGCTCCACCGCCTGGGGCCTCCTGTTCGTGGCCCTGTTCGTGATGACGGCGCCGGCCATCGCCGCCTTCGCCAAGCTCATCATCTTCCGCGACATCGCGCTCGCCTCGGCCGCCTCGCTTCCGGCCTGGCTCACCGAGCTTGCCGATAAGCACCTGCTGCAAGCCGGCGACGCCAACGGCGACGGCGCGATCGGCGCGGCGGAGCTGCTCATCGGCCGCGACGGCGTGGCCCTCGCGCTGCCCTGGGCGGCCGGGCTGCCTTACGTGCTGTGCCTGCTGATGGCCACGGCCGCGATGGCGATCGCTCTCGCCGCGGCTGCCGCGCATCTCTTCACGCTTGCCGCGAGCCTTGCCGAGGATCTCTACCGCGTGCTCGACCGCCGCCAGGCGCTACCGCGGCTGATCGCCGCCTGGGCCGCGATCGCCGCCTCAGCGCTTGCCGCCGCCGTCTTCCTCCTGATCGCCGAGGTCGATCCGCTGAAGGCCGCGCTCACCGCCTTCGCCTTCGCCGCCGCGACCTTCTTCCCCGCGCTGCTGCTTGCCATCTGGTGGCGACGATGCACCAAATGGGGCGTATTTGCCGCGATGACCACGGGCTTTGTCGTGATGCTCGGCGAACTCGTTGTCGGCGGGATATTCGGCTTCAGCAACGCCGGATTCACCACGTCGCTCGCGAGCCTGATCGGCGCGCTGCTTGCCCTTGTCGCGGGCGTCGCGGTAAGTCTTTATCTGCGCAAGCCGTCGCAAGGAGAAGACAATTATTACGAAGAGATGCGCGATCCTGAGGGCGAGACCATCTACGATCGGGCGCAGGCGCGCGCGGCGGCGCATACAGCGGCTCAAGCTTCGGGCGCTGCCGAGGCGGCGCCGGGCCAGTGAGTTTTTGCGAAGAGCGGGAGCACGATGAACGAGCAGCTGACGCCGAGGGACAAGCGCCTCACGCTCTATCCGGAGATCGTCCCCTACCGCACCGGACGGCTCAAGGTCTCGGACCTGCACGAGCTGTATTTCGAGGAATGCGGCTCGCCCGCCGGCAAGCCCGTGGTGCTGCTGCATGGCGGCCCCGGCGGCGGCATCAATCCCCTTATGCGCCGCTATCACGATCCGCGCAGCTATCGCATCGTGCTGTTCGATCAGCGAGGTTGCGGGCGTTCCACCCCGCATGCCTCGCTCGAGGACAACACCACCTGGCATCTCGTCGACGACATCGAGCGCTTGCGCGAGCATCTCGGCATCGAGCGCTGGCAGGTGTTCGGCGGCTCATGGGGCTCCACGCTCGCGCTCGCTTACGCCGAGACATACCCAGAGCGCGTGACCGAGCTCGTGCTGAGAGGCATCTTCACGCTCAGGCGCTCGGAGCTCGAATGGTTCTATCAACAGGGCTGTAGCTGGATATTCCCCGACGCTTTCGAGGAGTATTTGCGCGCGATCCCCGAGGCCGAGCGCGGCGATCTGATCGAAGCCTATCACCACCGCCTCACCGACCCCGATCCAGCCGTGCAGCTCGAAGCCGCGCGGGCCTGGAGCGCCTGGGAAGGCAAGACGCTGTCGCTGCTGCCCGACGCCGAGCGGGTGCGCCGCTTCTCCGAGGATCACTACGCCCTCGCCTTCGCGCGCATCGAGTGCCACTATTTCGTCAATGGCGGCTTCTTCCACACCGACGACCAGCTGATTGCCGACGCGCATCGGCTGAAGGACATTCCCGGCGTGATCGTGCATGGCCGCTACGACGTGGTGACGCCGGTCAAGATCGCCCACGATCTCGCCCGTGCCTGGCCTGAGGCGACCTTGCGCATCGTCGCCGATTCAGGTCACGCCATGACCGAGCCCGGCATCGTGCATGAGCTCATCGCCGCGACCAACGCCTTCCTCTAGGGCTTAGGCTTCGGCCGCGTGGCCGATGAACGAGAGCGCGATGCTCCGCCGGTGCGGACTCGCGCGATGCTCGATGAGATAGACGCCCTGCCAGGTGCCGAGCGTCATCCTGCCGCCCATGACCGGAATGCCGAGGCTCACCGAGGTGAGCATCGCCTTGATGTGGCTCGGCATGTCGTCGGGACCTTCCTCCTGGTGGGCGTAGGCGCGGTCCTCCGGCGCGAGCAGATCGAGCGCATCAGCAAGATCGCGCCGCACATTCGGATCGGCATTCTCCTGGATGGTCAGCGACGCCGAGGTGTGGCTGACGAACACGGTCAACAGCCCATCTTCGGCCGCCACGCTTTCGAGCCAGCGGGTAAGCTCGCCGGTGATCTCGACGAAGCCTTTGCCCTTCGTCGCCACCTCGAGTCTATGGCTCGCTTGCACCATCTCGGCCATGGCTGGAAACCGTCCCCGCCCTATCGTCGCGGCCCATGGTCACCCGCGCCCCGCGCGCTTGACAAGGGCCCTGCACGGGGCCTCCCGCGTCCCACAATAGGGCGGCGTTTAACGCAAAATTTACTCGGTCTTGACACCGTGGTTTCGACCGCTTCTTCGCGTGCGTTTTTGGACCGGTTCTCTCGACCCTTCTGACGCGAACACGCCGGCGGTTCATGCGCCAAGGGGAACGCGATGGTTTCGGAAGCAAGTTGGCATAGCGGCGCCGGCAGGTATGGCGGCGCGCCCTCCAGTGAGGGCCCCATGGATCAACAATCGGTCGAAAGCCTGCTGCGCCGCCTCGTCCAGCGGGTCGAGGAGAGCGAGCGCCGCTATAGCGAGGCGCTCGACGAACTGCATGCGCGGCTCGACCGGCTGGCGCAAAAGACCGACGCCGCGCGCACGGCCGGCGCCCCTGACGATTCCGCGACCTTCGACCGGCTGCATGACGAGGTGAGCAGCCTCGCCCGGCGGCTCGAGCTCGAAGCCTCGAACCCGCTTGATGATTTCGAGCGCCTCGGCAGGGCGCTCTCGGGCGATCTGAATTATGCCGCAAGCCTGGCCGGCCCTGCTTCAAGCACGCCTGGCCGGCCGTCAGCCTTCCCCGCTTTTCCGAGCGAGCCGCCGCTCTACGGCGGCCTGCCCTCTCACTTCCCCTTGCCGGACGTCGATTATTCCGCCCCGGCGCCGACGCCCACGCCTGCGGTAAGCGACAGCGATCTCGATTCGCGTCTCGCCGAGATGGCGCATCGCCTCGAGGACTCGGTCGGCATGCCGATGCCGCCGGCGCTCGATGCCTTGAGCGCGCGGCTCGATGAGATCAGCCGCAATCTCGCCAAGGCGCTCGAAGCGCCGAAGACGCTCTCGCTTGAGCCGGTCGAGCGCCAGATTGCCGATATGGCCCAGCAGCTTAGCCGGGCCGAGACGCAGCTCGCCAAGATCGGCGAAATCGAGAGCGCGCTGCTGCAATTGATCGAGCGGGTGGATGCATCGCCGAGCCCTGACGAGTTAGCCAGCAAGGCCGCCGAGGAAGCCGCCCGCCGCGTCGCCGAGGAAGCCAAGTTGAGCGGCGACACCGCCGAGCGGCTCGATGCCATGCATCGCGACCTGATGGCGATGAACGACAGGACGAAATCGAGCGACGACAAGCTCGCCAGCACCATCGAGGCGGTGCACGCCTCCTTGAAGGAACTTGCGCAGCAAGTCGAACACGCCGCTTCTACGCCGCCTCCGCCCGCACCGGCCGTGCCCGCACCGCCGGCGCCGGCGGCCAAGCCTCGCGTTCCGTTCGCCGAGCGCGTGCGTGACCTGGCGCCGCTGCCCGGCACGCCGGGCCAGCAGCCTGCTGCCGGAATGGACATGGAGAGCGGCGAAGCGCCCAAGGCTGCCGAGACGAACGGCCGCAAGGACGCCTTGGGCAACGCTGAGCCCGAGCCCGAGATTGCACCTCGCTTCGGCCGTGCCAGGCGGGGCCCCATGGCTGAACAGGCTTTCGATCTCGATGCGCCGACCCCGCGCCGCACGCCGCGCAAGGCACAACTCGACGCTGAATACGACATTCCCGATGATCTCGTGGCGGCCGCACGCCGCGCGGCTCAGGCCGCCGCGGCCAAGGCCGAAGAGCGGGGAAGCGGCTCACGCATCAGGCGATTGCCGGGCGACGCCGAAACCCCGATGGCCTCCGAGATTCCGACGCGCAGAAAGCGGTCGTTCCTCATCATTTGCGCTGCCGTGCTGCTCGCCATCAGCGCGGCGCTTCTCTATAGCCGCCTGTGGTCCAAGCCCGAGGCCGAACCCGAGATCACGCCGCCCGCCGTCGAGCAAAGCATGCCCGCCCCGGCGGCGCCGAGCGACGGCGCGGCAACGCCTGGAGCCGGCGACGGCGCGCCCGCCGCTGTCGAGCCCAAGCCTGAGACCCCGGCAACGCCCGGCTCCTCCGAGCTTGATTGGCAACCCGAGGTGAGCCCGGCCCCGAACGACGCGGCCGACGCCGGCACGCACGGCAATGTCACCGATGTCGCCAAGTCGCCTTACCGCCAGCCGGCCGAGGGCGAGACTGAGGTCGAAGCGCAGCCGGCGTCATTGACGCAAGATCAGACGCCGGCGCTTCCGCCCGGTGTCGTCTTCGCGGTCGAAGACCCCAGCATGGGCGCGCAAGGACAACCCCTGCCGCCCCTGCCGCCCCTGCCGCGCTGCCGATGAGCCTTCCTTTGCCGCCCCCCGATCTCGGGCCGTTGCCGTTGCGTCAAGCGGCCGCACAAGGCGATGCGCGCGCGCAATATTCGATCGCGCTTCGCTACGCCGAAGGCCAGGGTGCCCCACAGAATTTGATTGAAGCCGCGCGCTGGTTCGAGCGCGCCGCGAGCGCGGGCCTCGCGCCCGCCCAGTATCGTCTCGCGGTGCTCTATGAGCGCGGGCAGGGCGTCGCCAAGGATCTCGGCCGGGCGCGGTCCTGGTATCAGGCGGCCGCCGAGAAGGGCAACGTCAAGGCCATGCACAATCTCGCCGTGAGCGTGAGCGGCCGCCAAGACGGCGGCGCCGATTATGCGCTCGCCGCCAAATGGTACGGCCAAGCCGGCGCTTACGGCCTCGCCGACAGCCAGTTCAATCTCGCCGTCCTCGCAGAGCATGGCCTCGGCATGCCGAAAAATCTCGGCGCGGCCTATCAATGGTTCGCCCTTGCCGCCAAGAACGGCGATCAGGAAGCGGCGAAGCGGCGCGACCTGATCAAGCCTGAGCTCGATGCGGCGTCGCTCGCCGCGGCCGACCAAGCCGTCGCCACCTGGACCGCCAAGCAAGCGCCGGCCGAGGCCAACGAGATCGACGAACAGCAGGATTGGGCGGACGCGACCGACGTTTCTGCCACCCCCAATATCGCGCTCGTCAACCGGGCGCAGGCGCTCCTCAACAAGCTCGGCTATGACGTTGGCGTTCCCGACGGGCTGATGGGCGCCAAGACGCGCGACGCGATCAAGAGCTTCGAGCGGCGCAACGGCCTTGAGGAGACCGGGAGGGTCACTATCCCCCTCGTCGCCAAGCTCGAGCGCCTCACCAGTTAGCGCTCGGCACATCTACCCGATTTCGTCATGCCCGGCCTTGTGCCGGGCATCTACGTCCTAGACCCTTGCGCAGGTCCAATTCGTGGATGGCCGGGACAAGCCCGGCCATGACGGCGCGCATGTTTGTGAGGTAATACCAGTCAAGCTTCCGTCTCCTCGCTTCCTGGATTCGATGTTTCAAATCTACCTCCCCATTGCCGAGCTTTCGGTGAACCTATTGGTCATGCTGGGGCTCGGCGCGGCGGTCGGCTTCCTCTCGGGCATGTTCGGGGTAGGCGGTGGCTTCATGCTGACCCCCTTCCTGATGTTTTCAGGCATTCCCCCCTCGATCGCGGTCGCCACCGGCGCCAATCAGATCGTCGCCACCTCGGTGTCGGGCGCGCTCGCGCATTGGCGCCGAGCCAATATCGATTTCCGCATGGGGACGGTCTTGATCGTCGGCGGCGTGGCCGGCGCCTTGATCGGCGTGTTCCTCCTCAAGATCCTGCGCGAGGCGGGGCAAGCGGGCCTCATCATCTCGCTGACTTATGTGGTCCTGCTCGGCGTCATCGGCATCTTGATGCTGAGCGAGAGCCTCCGCGCCATCAGGCGGACGCGCGCCGGCAAACCGGCCTCGGCGCGGAGACCGGGACAGCACAACTGGGTCCACGGCATGCCGCTCAAGCTCCGCTTTCCCCGCTCGCGGCTTTACATCAGCGCCATCCCGCCGCTGGTGATCGGCTGGGTCGTCGGGCTCCTGACCGCTTTTCTCGGCGTCGGCGGCGGCTTCATCATGGTGCCGGCGATGATCTATCTGCTGCGCATGCCGACCAATGTCGTCATCGGCACGTCGACCTTTCAAATCATCTTCGTCACCGCCGTCGTCACCGTGCTGCAGGCGACATTCAATTACTCGCTCGATGTCGTGCTCGCCCTGATCCTCGCGGCGGGCGGCGTCATCGGCGGACAGTTCGGCGTGAGAGCCGGGCAGAAGTTCAGGGGCGAGCAGTTGCGGGCGATGCTTGCCCTCATGGTGCTCGCGGTCGCGCTTCGCCTCTTGTTCGACCTCGTGCTGAAGCCGTCGGAGCTTTACAGCCTCACGCCTCTCCTGGGAGGTGCCTGATTGCGAACCGCGCTCAGCCTCGCCCTCCTTGTCGCCGCCTTGGGTTTGGGCCCCGCTCATGCGGCCGAGCCCGCCCCACCGCCGGCGCCGCGCGAAGAGGTGGTGTCCGACATCTCCACCCGCGAGATCTCCATCCAGTCGAACTTCACCGGCATCGAGATCCTCATCTTCGGCAGCGTCGATTTCAGCGGTGCCGCCGAGCCCGACAAGGAAATCTACGACGTCATTGTCGTGCTGCGCTCGCCGGATCAGGCCGTCGTCGCGAGACGGAAGGAGCGGATGGCGGGGATCTGGGTGAACGGCTCGGGCAAGATCTATCCGACCGTGCCGGGCTTCTACGCCGCCCTCTCCTCGCGGCCTTTGCGGGCGATCACCTCCGACGAGACGCTGAAGACGCTGGGAATCGGCCTCAACAACATCGATTTCGGCAGGGTGACCAAGAGCGGCCCCGACGAGGAAACCTTCCGCTCGACCGTGATCAGGCTGAAAGAGCAGCAGCAGCTTTTCCAGGAGCATGACGACGGTGTGACCTTCATCGGCCGCAGCCTGTTCAGGGCGAGCGTCGACCTGCCGGTCAATGTGCCGATCGGCCGCTACACCGCCGATGTGTACCTGTTCCGCGACGGGCAAGTCGTGAGCAAGAACCAGAGCACGCTCGAAGTGAGCCAGGCCGGCTTCGAGCGCACGATCTATCTGATGGCGTTCCACCACCCGCTGATTTACGGGCTGGTCGCGGTTCTGCTCGCCGTGCTGGCGGGACTGGTCGGCTGGGGCGCCTTCCGCCGCGAATAGATCAGTCAGGCAGCAGCAGGCTGCCGAGCACGGGATAGACGTCGGCACGGCCCATCATCCAGGCTTCGAGCTGGCGGCGGGAGAACAGAGACCCGAACGCCTCATCGAGCACGTTGAGCCCACCGGCATAGGCGCCGAAGGCAGGCATCACCAGGCGGATGCCGTCAGTGGCGAAGCAGCGGCGGCGGATCATCGACCCGCGCCGCGCGATGCGCGCTACCGGGTGCAGATGGCCCGCGATCTCCCGCGCCGACGGCGCGGCGGAAGGCTCGTGCCGAAGCGTCAGCCCGCGAATGGAGAGCGTGGCGCAGACCGTGCCGCCGATCGAGGCGGGAAGATGCGGATCGTGATTGCCGCAGATCCAGAACCATTCGCGCCCCTGTTGCAGCTTGAGCAGAAAGGCGCGGTCGTCGGCGGCGAGACGCTCGGCCGACTCCGCGCGATGGAAGCTGTCGCCGAGCGCCACGACGCGCGACGGCTCGATCGCGGCGATCACCTTGGCCAGCCGCTCCAGCGTGGTGCGCGTGTCGTAAGGCGGCAGCAGCATGCCGAGCGCGGCAAACGCGGCGCCCTTCTCGAGATGCAGGTCGGCCACCAACAGCGTGTCCTCCTCCTGCCAATAGAGCGCGCCGGCGGCGAGCGGCCGCATCGCGTGTCCCGACACGCTGATATGAGCACGCAGTGATGGGGCTGTTTCCGGCATGAGATCAGGCTTTGCGCGCAGCATGTCCGCTTAAGGCCTCCGCGATGAGCTCTTCAACCGTCTCACGCAACAAGACCTCACTCGCCTCCCCTGGAACGCTCTCGCGCCCGATCTCGAGCATGACCGGCACGGCGAGCGGCGACACCTGCGGCAGCGCAATATGCCTGATTCGCCCGTTGATTCGCCTCAAGAATTGTCCGAGGCGGCCGACATCGATGAGTCCCGTTGCCGCATCGGCGAAATGCAGCCTTGAGCAGGATATGGTCCGGCTCGTGCTGCCGCAGCACATCATAGATCAGGTCGGAGGAGACCGTCATCTGCCGCCCGGTCTTTTCCTGTCCGGGATGCCGACGCTCGATCAGGCCGGAGATGATGGCGCACACCCTGAAGGAGCGCTTCATCAGGCTCGAACTCGGCGAGCCATGCGTCGAGGTCGTCGCCGAGCATGTCTTCATCGAATAGCCGCGCCAGGTCGAGGCGGCCGTTTTTCACCATCTCGCCCATATCGTTGAGCGCCCAGATGGCCAGCGCATATTCATTGGCGACGAAACCGAGCGGCGCCGCGCGCGCCCGCTCCAGCCGACGCGTCAGCAACATGCCGAGGCTTTGATGCGCGAGCCGCCCTTCGAACGGGTAGCAGACGAGATAATGCTTCTGCCCGCGCGGGAAGGTCTCGACCAGGATCTCGTTGGGCCCGGGCACCACCGAGATCTCGGCCTGGAGCCGCAGCCAATCCGAGACATGGTTAGGGAGCCGCGACCAGGTGTCGGGTTCGGCCAGCATCTTGCGCACCCGCTCGGCAAGATAGGTCGAGAGCGGGAACTTGCCGCCTTCATAGGCCGGCACCTTCGGCTCGGTCGCATGCGCGCGCGTCACGATGGCGTCGGTCTCGCGCAGGCCTTCGAAGCGCAACACCTCTCCGGCGAAGACGAACGTGTCGCCGGGTGTGAGCTGCTCGATGAAATATTCCTCGACCTCGCCGAGCACACGGCCTCCCGCGAGCATGCTGGACGGCTTGAGCGCGCCGCCTTTCAGCCGGGCGAGCCGCACCCGCACCATCGGCGCCTCGACGATGGTTCCGACGTTCAACCGGTATTGCTGGGCGATGCGGGGATGAGCGACCCGGTAGCCCCCTCCTGGGGTTTTCTTGAGTTTCTCGTAGCGTTCGTAATTGGCGAGCGCATAGCCGCCGGTCGCCACGAATTGCACGACCTGGTCGAAGCCTTGGCGCAACAGGCCCTGATAGGGCGCGGCGCTCGTCACCTCGCGATAGAGCTGGTCGGGGTCGAACGGAGCGGCGCAGGCCGTGCCGAGCACATGCTGCGCCAGCACGTCGAGCGCGCCCGGCCGCGACGGCGGCGTGTCCTGCGCGCCCTCCTCCGCCGCTTCGAGTGCCGCCTGGCATTCGACCACCTCGAAGCGGTTGGCCGGCACCAGCAGCGCCTTGCTCGGCTCATCCAGCCGGTGATTGGCGCGGCCGATGCGCTGCGCCAGCCGGCTTGCCCCCTTCGGCGCGCCGACATTGATGACGAGATCGACCTCGCCCCAGTCGATGCCGAGATCGAGCGTCGAGGTACAGACCACGGCGCGGAGCTTGCCCGCCACCATCGCCGCCTCGACCTTCCGCCGCTGCGCCACGTCGAGCGAGCCGTGATGCAGCGCGATCGGCAGGTTGGCGTCGTTGTAGCGCCACAGCTCATGGAACAGCATCTCGGCCTGCGAGCGCGTATTGACGAAGATCAGCGACATGCGATGCGCCCTTGATCGCCGCGTAGATCTCAGGCAGTGCATAGCGCGCCGAATGCCCCGCCCAGGGCAGCTCGGCGTTTGAGCGCAGGATGGCAATGTCGGCGCGCGGCTCCCTCGCCAGCGGTGACGATCTCGGCCAGCCGCGTCGCGGTTTGCCCCTGATGCGGCACGAGGAAAGAGGCAAGCTCGTAAGGCCGCGCCACCGTAGCCGACAGGCCGATCGCCGTAAGCTCGGGCGAATGGGTGCGGAGCCGCGCCAGATCGAGCGCGAGCAGATCGCCGCGCTTGCTGGAGGCGAGCGCGTGCAACTCATCGAGGATCACATACTTGAGGCTGCCGAACAGCTCCGCTGCGCCTTTATGCGACAGCATCAGCGCAATCTGCTCCGGCGTCGTCAGCAGGATGTCGGGCGGCAGGACGCGCTGGCGCGCGCGGCGCGAGGGCGACGTATCGCCGGTGCGCGTCTCCAATCTGATCGGCAGCTCCATCTCGGCGACCGGCATGGCCAGATTGCGCGCGATGTCGACGGCAAGCGCCTTCAGCGGCGAGACGTAAAGCGTATGGATCGTCGTCTCGGGCTTGTGCTTCGGCGCCCGGCGCGCCAGATCGACCAGGCTTGGCAGGAAGCCTGCCAGCGTCTTGCCGCCGCCGGTCGGCGCGATCAGCAGCGTGTCGCGCCCCTGCCCGGCATGCTCCAGCAGCGCAAGCTGGTGCGCGTGGGGGAGCCAGCGGCGCGCCTTGAACCAGCCGGCGAACGGCTCCGGCAGCCCGGCTGAGGCGGTTTCGACCACAAGTCTCTTGGGTGCACGCATCGCTCTTCTGCTTGACCTTCGTGACCCTTCGCACCAATTCTGGCGTAATTCGAGTCGAAGCTCCTAGCGCGCTTTGGCGCGGGCGAAAGGGAGAGCTGACAGATGGAACGGTTTTTTGGCGGCAATCCGGCGCTCGTCCTGCTCAGGCTGGCGATCCTCTCGCTGATCGTGGGCGTCGTGCTCGCAGCGCTTGGCTTCAGCCCCTTCGAGCTGATCGACAGCCTTAGGCGCCTGGTCGAGCGCATCTACGACATGGGCTTTGCTGCCGTGGAGAAGGCCTTCCGCTACTTCCTGCTCGGCGCCGTCATCGTCTTCCCGGTCTGGATCGTGATGCGCCTGCTGAAATCCTTGGGGCGCACCTCTAGCGGCGACCTGGTGGACCCAAGCTCGCGCAACCGCGAAGCCTAGACACCGTAGTGCGGGCAACGGCACTGCCGTTGCCCGCGTCGAACGCGCGATGGTGGGCACGCTTCGCTTTGCCCACCCTACGTCACAGAATCTTCAGCACCTTCTCAGGCGGCCTGCCGATCGCCGCTTTGCCGCCCGCAGACGACGATCGGCCGCTCGATCAGGATCGGGTTCGCGACCAACAGCGCAATCAGCGCATCGTCGTCCATTTTTCGGTCCTTCAAGCCGAGCTCGGCGTAAAGCGGTTCGCCTTTGCGCACGACTGCGTCGGCCTTAAGCCCCAGCTTCTTGAGGATGGCCTTCATCTCGACCGCAGATGGCGGGGTGTTCAGATATTCCACGACCTTGGGCTTCAGCCCACGCGCTTCGATGAGCTTCAGCGTCTCGCGCGATTTCGAGCAGCGCGGATTGTGATAAATGGTCACCGTCATGCTGAAAGCGCCTTCTCGGACCATTCGCCCGCGCGCCGCCCGATCAGCGGCGCGAGCGTAGCGGATCCATCTTTTGCCATCGCCTCGATCAGTACCTGCTTGATACGGCTGATCAGCCCCGGCCCTTCGAACACGAGTCCGGTATAGAGCTGAAGCAGCGACGCCCCGGCCTCGATCTTGGCGAGCGCCGCCTCGCCGGAATCGATGCCGCCGACGCCGATCAGCGGCAGCTTGCCTTGCGTGATCTGATAGACGCGCGCGAGCATCCGCGTCGCGCGGGCGAACAGCGGACGTCCCGACAATCCGCCGGTCTCCTTGGCGAAGCCCTGATCGCGGAGACCGGCACGCGCGAGCGTGGTGTTCGACACCACGATGCCGTCGGCGCCGCGTGAGAGGATCACGCGCACAACCTCGGGCAAATCCTCGTCGGCGAGATCGGGCGCAAGTTTGACGAGGAGCGGCGGCACCTTCCCCTTGAGTGTGGTGCGCGCGTCCTGCACGCGGACAAGCAGCGCATCGAGCGCCTCGGGCGCCTGGAGATCGCGCAAGCCCGGCGTATTGGGCGAGGAAATATTGATGGTGAAATAGCTCGCCACCGGCGCCATGCGCTGGATGCCCGTGACATAGTCGCCGATGCGGTCGGCGCTGTCGCGGCCTGCGCCGAGATTGATGCCGACGATCCCGCGCGGCCGGTCTTTCAGCCGCGCAAGCGCCGCCTCTTGTCCCTCATTGTTGAAGCCGAGCCGGTTGATGACGGCGCGGTCCACGACCGAGCGGAACATGCGGGGCTGCGTATTGCCGCCTTGCGCGCGCGGCGTCAGCGTGCCGACCTCGACGAAGCCGAAGCCCATGGCGAGAAGCTCGCGCGGCACGCGCGCGTTCTTGTCGAACCCCGCCGCCATGCCGAGCGGACTGGGAAAATCGAGACCGAATATTCTCTGAGCGAGGCGCTGATCATCGGGCGCGTCGGCGCGCGGATAAACCCCAAGCTCGAGTGACTTGACGGCGAGGTCGTGCGCCCGCTCCGGGGGCAGCGCGAGCAGGAGGCTTTGGCCCAGGCCGAATAGCGCGCTCACGCAAAAACTCCTTCGGGCAAGAGGTGGCGGCCGTCAGGGCCAAGCGGCAGGGGTTCAACCCAAAGCATGGCGGCAAGATCGAGGGACGCGTAGAGATGCGGGAATAGCGCGCCGCCGCGCGACGCCTCCCAGCGCAGCGCCTGCCCAAGCCGATCCGCATCGAGCGCAACGAGGACGAGCCCCTCCTGCCCGGCGAAATGCGCGGCGAGCGTTCCGGCAAGCTGATGGCCGGCCGAGAGATGGATGAAGCCATCGCGGGCGTCGTCGGCCGAGCCGTGGAAACGTCCCGCAGCCCACGCCTCCTCGAAGGCGGCCTCGCTCAGGACTTTATAGACAGGCTCTGCCATGGCTCCGGCGGAGACTAGCCGGAGCCTATTGCCTCAACAAGGAAGCGATGCTGCCTTCCGTCGGGCGGGTTACGCCTTCATGGGTGGAAGCCCTGAGATCTTAAAATCAATTCTCTGCGGGCCGCTGGCTTCGGCTTCGCCACGCTCCTTGATGGCCTCGGAGAGATACCAGTCGGCCATGGCCAGTTGCTGATTGATCACCTCTTTGTGGGAAGCATCTCGGGCGCGCTGAATGAACTTCTTGGCTTCGCTGATGTAGTCCACGTTCCCCTCCTCAAGAGCTTGCCTGTGGATATCGGCGACGCGACGGCTCTGCGGGAGTGGGTGGCAGCGCGGCAACGCAGATAGAGCGTACGGTAGCGTGCGAAATGCTGGTGGACAAACGGCCGAAATAAGCCATAATTCCTACACTAGGCATAAATTCCGATTCGCACTATCAAGGCAACTGGCCTTTGAACAGGCTCACCCATACCAGGGTATGGAACGCCATCGACGCGCTCGCGCGCCGCTATAGCCTCTCGGCGTCGGGGCTCGCCAAGCGCGCCGGGCTCGATCCCACCTCCTTCAACAAGTCGAAGCGCGTCACCGGCGAGGGCCGTCCCCGCTGGCCATCGACCGAAAGCATCGCCAAGTTGCTCGAGGCGACCGGCGCCTCGTTCGAGGATTTCACCGCCCTGATCACCGCCGAGCCTCGCGTGGCCCGACCGATCCCGCTGATCGGCCTCACCCAGGCCGGCGGCGGCGGCTTCTTCGACGATGGCGGCTTCCCCGTGGGCCAAGGCTGGGACCAGATCCGCTTCCCCAAGGTCGACGACGAGAACGCCTACGCGCTCGAAGTCACCGGCGACTCCATGCAGCCGCTTTATCGCGACGGCGATATCCTCATCGTCTCGCCGAACTCCGCGCCGCGCAAAGGCGACCGTATCGTTCTGCGCACGACCGACGGCGAGGTGATGGCGAAGATCCTGGTGCGGCGCACGGCGAAGACGGTGGAGCTTGCCTCCTTCAATCCGGTCCACGCCAATCTCGTCTTTCCGGTGGACCGCATCGACTGGATGGCACGCATCGTCTGGGCGAGCCAATGAGGTGAAAACCGGAGTCGGAAACCGCGAGCCGAGGTCCTAGAATGGCCCGGTCTGCGTGTTTCATGCTGGGTTCTGGTTTGGGGGGTCCGATCGCATCATGCAGCATGCCTCGCGCATCTTTTCCGTCCTGCTCGGCATCGCCATAACCTTCCTGCTGTGGCCGGTCGCCGTTCCGCTCGGCTTCGGCGAGGTGTGGTGGGCGAGCCAAAAGGCGCAATCGCAATCCGACACGAAGCCCGTTCCCTCGGCGGCGCCACCGCAGCAAGTCGCCCCGCAGCATCCAGCGCCGCCGCCGCAAGCCGCGGCTCCCCTCCCCGCGCCCGTGCCGGAGCAACATCGCGGTCGAGCCGAACGCCGCCACGCCCAAGCCCGCTCAACCGCCGCAAGCCGACGCTAAGGCTGAGCACACGGCCGCGCTGAATGAAAAGGACAAGGCGGGCACCCCTGCTCCGCCGACAGAGCCCAAGCTTTATTACCGTGTCACCGTGCGCGACGGCGGCACGCTGCAATCCGGGGGTGCCGTCATCAGGCTTGCCGGTATCGCTGCTCGCGACGCCGACGCGACCTGCAAAAGCGCGAACGGCAAATCATGGCCCTGCGGCGCCGCCGCCAAATCGGCCCTCACGCGTTTGATCCGCTCTCGCGCCGTCACTTGCGAGCTGCCGAAGCAAAGCGCGCAGAAGGACGTCGTTGCCCGCTGCTCGGTGGCCGGCGCCGATCTCTCCACCTGGATGGTGCGCCAGGGCTGGGCCGAGCCGAAAGACACTAACGAGCCCGCGCTTGCCCAGGCGGCGGCAGCCGCCAAACAGGACAAGCTCGGGCTCTGGCGGGGCGGCGAGTGAGCGGGCTAACTGCTCGCTAATGCGCCCCGCTCTGATCTCCGGCAGTCCCGCCGGTGGTCGGATTTCTGCGCTGACCCCGCACGCGAAATGCGTGTCTTCGACCCCATTTATTCGGGTTGGTCGGCATCTCCACTCTCGTCGGGCGGCATGACGTCGTCATCCTCCTCGTCGGGAGCGTTGCTGGTGGTGGGATTTCTACGCGCGGGCTGATCGATCTTGTCCGTGTCGTTTTCCGGCGCAGAACCCTGATCCTCTCCGACATACGTGCCTTCGCCTGCGCCCATTTTCGCCGAACCGTCGGAATTCGCGTCGTCATCGCCCGCCGCGCTGTCGTCGGCCGCGCCACTATCGTCGCCCGCCGCGCTATCGTCGGCCGCCACGACAATGCGATGCTTGGCGATCACGTCATGCTGCTCGCTCGCTGCCGCGGCATACCCCGCCACACCGAAGATCAGCGCCCCTACCGAAGCAGTCAGTACCAGCTTTGTCTTGGTCATTTGGTCATCTCCTACCTAGGACGGCCAATTTAGACGCAACACTTGGAGCAGCGCGGGGCGGCGATGCGAGGCAAAAAGACGCGGACCGGACTTTCGCCCGATCCGCGTCCGGAAATACGAAACGCCGCTGAAAAGAGCGGCGTTATGCAGTCAGACTACGAATTGTCGCAAACGACCTTAAGGTCGATATTGGCCTCGTCCATGCTCGGATAGGCCTGCTTGCCGACCTGCATGCCGAGCTCCTCCTGGGTTGGTGCCCAGGAATTAGTCACAAACCCTCTAAGACATGCTGAATCCGAATCCCGCAACTTGCGGAGAACTTGCGGGAGATTCACCGCCGCGCCCCCTAGGAGACCGCGACTTCCTCCTTTACCTCGTCGGTAAAGACCTCAAATCCCGCAAGCGTGTGCGGGCCAAACGAGGTGGTGATGGCGACGTCGGTGGCATCGCGCCCGCGCGCGATGAGGATGCGGCCGATGCGCGGAATGTTGTGGCGCGCATCGAACGTGTACCAATTGCCGTCGAGAAACACCTCGAACCAGGCGCTGAAATCCATCGGACAGGGATCGGGCGGCACGCCGATATCGCCGAGATAGCCGGTGCAATAGCGCGCCGGGATATTCATGCAGCGGCAAAGCGTGACGGCGAGATGGGCGAAGTCGCGGCACACGCCCCGCTTCTCGATATAGGTGTCATACGCGGTGCGGCCGACATGGGCATGCTCGTAGCCGAAGGTGACATGCTCGTTGACGAAATCGCAGATCGCCTGCACCAGCCCCCAACCTTTACGCACCTTGCCGAATTCGACCAGGCGATGTCCGACAGGCGGTCGGTCTCGCAATAGCGGCTGCCGAGCAGATAAACCAGCGTGTCGACGGGCAGCGTATCGAGCGAGAGCTGCGGGGCGAGCGGGGCGACGGCGTCCGGCTCGCCGCTGTCGTTAATGAAGAAATCGGAGGAGAGCGTCAGCCGGCCTTGCGGCGCGCGGATCACATGGCAAATATTGCCGAAGCCGTCGACATATTCGGTGATCGGCACGAAGGGGTGCACTGTCAGCTTGTCCTCGGTGATGAGGTCGAAGCGCCGCTCCGGACGGACGCTCAAGGTGAGGATCATCGGCGTCGGCTGCGCGCAGTCGTAAGCGATCTTGTAACCTGCACGAACTTTCATCACATCCCGCCCAGTTAATGAGCTGCGCTACCCTACCGGTCGAGGAAATGCCCCCAGCCGCAAATGGCTGGGTGCCTGATCCCCGATGCTCGGTTTTGCGATTAGTCTACCCAGCAACACTCGTGCCAGCCGAACGCCCTAAGCGGCGACAAGTTCGCCGTCGAGCGCTTTTTTGATGAGAGCGCGCGTCTCGGCGATGCCGTAAAGCTCGACGAACGAGCCGAAGCGCGGGCCTTGCGTCTGGCCGAGCAGCACCTCGTAAAGCGCCGCGAACCAGTCGCGCAATGGCTCGAAGCCGTGCTCCTTGCCGACGGCATAGACTTCCGCCTGGATCTCCTCGGCGAGCACGCCCTTCGGCAGCTTGGCGAGGCGCGCCTCGAGATCGATAAGCGCCGCCCGCTCCTTGTCGGAGGCCGCGCGATAGAGTTTTGCCGGCTTCACGAAATCATGGAAGTAGCGGATGGCGTAGCCGACCAGCTGATCGAGCAGCGGATGCGCTTCCGGCGTGGCATCGGGTGCGTAGCGCCGGATGAAGCCCCACAGCACCTCTTTGTCCTCGGAGTTCGAGGCGCTCGCCAGATTGAGCAGCAGCGCGAAGCTGATGGGAAGCTCGGCCTGCGGCGGCTCGCCCTGATGGATGTGCCAGACCGGGTTCATCAGTCAGCGCCGCCGGCTCTTCCTTCGGATAGGCGGCGAGATGCCCGACATATTCGTCGACCGCGCGCGGGATCACGTCGAAATAGAGCCGCTTCGCCTTGCGCGGGCTCTGGAACATGTACAGCGAGAGACTCTCGGGCGAGGCGTAAGTCAGCCACTCCTCGATGGTGAGCCCATTGCCGCGCGACTTGGAAATCTTCTCGCCCTTCTCGTCGAGGAAGAGCTCATAGTTGAAGCCTTCCGGCTGCTGCGCGCCGAGGATGCGGCAGATTTGCCCCGAGAGGCGCACCGAATCGATCAGGTCCTTGCCGGCCATCTCGTAGTCGACGCCGAGCGCCGCCCAGCGCATCGCCCAATCCGCCTTCCACTGCAATTTGCAATGACCGCGCGTGACGGGCACCTGCGTCAGCCGCCCCGTGTCGGGATCCTTGTAGACGATCGAGCCCGAGGCGAGGTCGCGATCGACGATCGGCACTTGCAGCACTTGGCCCGTATTCGGCGAGATCGGCAGGAAGGGACTGTAGGTGGCGCGGCGTTCTGGCCCGAGCGTCGGCAGGATCACGTCCCTGATCGCCTCGTAATGCGCGAGCACCTTGAGCAGCGTCTTGTCGAAGCGCCCGCTGGTGTAACACTCAGTCGCCGAGAGGAATTCGTAGTCGAAGCCGAACGTGTCGAGAAAGGCTTTCAGCCGCGCATTGTTGTGATGTCCGAAGCTCTGATGGTCGCCGAACGGGTCGGGCACCTGCGTCAGCGGCTTGCCGAGATGCTCGGCCAGCATCTCTTTGTTCGGCACGTTGTCCGGGACCTTGCGCAAGCCGTCCATGTCGTCGGAGAAGCAGATCAGCCTGGTCGCGATCTTGTCCTCGGTGAGCACGCGGAAGGCATGCCGCACCATGGTGGTGCGCGCGACCTCGCCGAACGTGCCGATATGCGGCAGCCCCGACGGCCCGTAGCCCGTCTCGAAGATGATGGCGCCGGTCGGCTTCGGGATGCGCTTCAGCCGGCTTAAGACTTTCCGCGCCTCCTCGAATGGCCAGGCCTTGCTGACATGGGCATGCGCCAGAAGCTCGGAGCTGACCTCGATCTTCGGCGCGAGCTTGGGCTTCGGCTTGGCCGCCAGGGGGGCATGCGCATCCTTCGCGTGCGACATGCTCGCTTCGAGTTGCGGCTCGGCGTTGCGGCGCGGAGCACGACGAGGCGTCTTGGTACTGGGCGGGCGGGCCATGGCCGGGGATACAGGTGTTTGAATGGCTGCTGCGAGTGTCGCCCGACAAATTTCACAAATCGCTACCTAGCGCCAGTCTTTCCATGCCGACGGGGGGCTTGCCCCTATGGACGCAATTGCCTACGGTCGCGCCGCTTTTGGGCCTCAGCGCAATGACAGGGGGATCCACATGACCGAGCCGTTGAACCATCACGCCGCGCTCATCTATGTGATGGTCACCATGTCGGCCGTGGACCGCACCATGACCGATGCCGAGCTTGCCCGCATCGGCGAGATCGTCTCCAACCTGCCGATCTTCCGCGATTTCGACCAAGAGAACCTGGTCAAGACGGCCGAGGGCTGCGGCGAGATCCTGAGCGCCGATGGCGGGCTCGATCATGTGCTCTTGCTGATCCGCAGCAACCTGCCGAAGAAACTGCGCGAGACGGCTTATGCCGTGGCACTCGAAGTGGCAGCAGCGGATCTCGACGTGAAGCAGGAGGAGACGCGCTTTCTCGAGATGCTGCGCGACACTCTGGAGCTTGACCCGCTCACCACGACCGGCATCGAGCGAGGCATCAGAGCGCGCAATATGGTGCTCTAGCCGGATCGCGCTGTCGCGCGGCAAGCGCGACCGTGCTCGGTCTTCTCCCATTCGAAACGCGCGGTCGCGAACTGCCAAAGCGCGCGATAGGCCGCCACCGAGATCAGCAGCCAGTAGAGCGGCATCAATGGAATCTGCGTGAGCAGTTTGGCATATCCGCGCCGGCGTAGCGCCAGCAGCCCGAGCGCCATCGAGGCAAGATAGCCAACCGAGAGATCGAAACAGGCGATCAGCCAGAACGGCCAGCCGAACGGGCTTTCCGGCAGTTCAAGCAAGCCCCGCGTGGCGAGGTCGAAGGCCGCCAACGCATAGAACCAGGGATGCACCAGCGCCGATAACACGGTACCCGCCACCATGATCTGAAAGGCGAGGAAGCCGCGTGGACCAAGCTCCCGCCATAACGCTTTGGGATCGCGCATATGCACGAGCCAGGTCTGCACATAGCCTTTGAGCCAGCGCGTGCGCTGACGCAGCCAGCTCATAAACGCAGAAGGCGCTTCTTCGTAGGTCGTCGACCGCAACATGCGGCAGCGATAGCCGTTTCGCGCGAGTTGACACCGAGATCGGCATCCTCGGTGACGTTGAAGGGGTCCCAGGCCATCAGCCATTTCAGCGCCGAGGCACGGAAATGGTTGGAGGTCCCGCTAAGCGGAATCGGCAGGCCGAGCCGGTCGAGCGCGGGCAACAGCCCCGTCGAACAGCGCGCAATATTCCACGGTGAACTGCCGTCTGAGGAAAGTGTCGAACGGGTTGTAGACGCCAAGCCTCGCCTGCACCGCGGCAAGATTGGGAGGACCGGTGCGGAAGTGTCGAGCGCTGGCGGAGCTGGCCAGGCTCGGGGCGGTCCTCGGCATCGTAGATCACAATATATTCGCCGTGCGCGAGCGGCATCGCGTAGTTGAGCGCCTTTGGCTTGGTGCGCGGCTCAAGCTCCGGCACGACGACGAGCTCGAACATGCCGGGAAGCCGGAGCGCGCGCGCCGCGGCGATCGTCGCGTCGTCGTCAGCCTCGAGAATAATTTTGATGTCGAGCTTCGCCGTAGAATTGCATACTTGATATATTACAACTTATCCGCGCTCCTGCCCTTGGCACGTATGGCAAAGCCGCGTTAAGAGTGGAGCGTGACTGCGCGCCATCCTTCCCTCGGTTCGAGCCGTATGCCGCTCCTGGCGTGCGTGTCTGCCCGCGCTCGCGCTCATCGCGCTCCTGCCCGCGCCGGCCTCAGCGCAAGTGCGCAACGACATCGTCCCCGACGCCTGGCAAGGCGACGTGCTCCGCCCCAAGCCCGACATGCACGGGCTGGAGAAGCTCCGTTCATCACCGACAGCGACTACCCGCCCTTCCATTATCTCGACGAGGTGGGTGCGCTGACCGGCTTCAATGTCGATCTCGCCAAGGCGATCTGCGAGGCTTTGGAGGTCGAGTGCGAAGTGAAGGACGTCGACTGGGCCGAAATCTTCACCACTCTCGACCGGGGCGAGGCCGACGCGGCGATCGCCTCGATCCGCATCAGTGCCGAGTCGCTCGAAAAGGCGGACTTCAGCTCGCGTTACTACGCGACGCCGGCCCGCTTCGTGGCGCTGAAGACCAACGAGCTTAAGGACATTCGGCCCGAAACGCTGGAAGGCATGAAAGTCGGCGTGGCCAAGGGCACGGGACACGAGGCCTATCTCAAGCTGTTCTTCCCCGATGTGGCCATCGCCACGTTCGACAGCGCCGAGGACGCCACCAAGGCTCTGAAGAACGGCGCCATCGATTTCGTCTTCGGCGACGGCATCGGTCTCACCTTCTGGATCAATGGCGTGACCAGCGAGGGATGCTGCGAGTTTCGCGGCGGGCCCTATCTCGACTCGAAATATTTCGGCGAGGGCGTGGGCATCGCCGTGAAGAAGGACAACCGCCAGCTTGCCGAGATCCTCAATTATGCGCTCGAGCAGGTGCACGCGTCGGGGCGCTATGAAGAGCTGTTCCTGCGCTATTTCCCGATGAGCTTTTTTTAGCCGTCAATTTTCTTCTCCTACCACCAACA
>CAVPZK010000020.1:0-135489 GCA_963710245.1 uncultured Alphaproteobacteria bacterium | reverse complement strand
CCAAAGCCGACAATAGGCCGTTATCGGGGGTGGAAGGTCACGTGCTTCATGATCGACGGCTTCGACCAGAGCGTTGCTGAAAAGTCATGTCGCTTCGTATTTGACGGCTCCGAAAAGATTAACCGGAACTGCTCCCCGGCTTGGTCGTTTGCGCGCCGTGGGTGAACGTTGGGGGATCATCAAATGCGTGATATCCGTGGCGACCTGCAAGACCGCGCCAATCTGATTGCGGAGCAAATCAGCACTGCGCAGGGGCAATTCGATAAGCACATCGAGCAGCTTAAACGTGAGCACCAAACCATACTTGAAGATCTGAACTCGGCACTTCACAACGTGCACGTGGTCATCGGGATCGAGGGTCGGCGCCTTGGTAGTTCACTGTCCGCGACTGAAGCACAATTCCAGGCCAGTCCGCGCAGTCACTACCGGCTCGAGCAGACGCAACCGCAACAACCGCCTTCTGATCTGTTGATCAGCAAGGTGGCCTCAGTCGGCTTGAGATAGATGAGAGCCTTGTATCAAATGGGTGTCTGCCCGATAGCGCACGCTGGCCTTGCTGGCTCTTCCTAATCGCCTCGCCTCCCGCCGCAGAATGACCGGACCTCCGCCACCGTTTAAATACGCTGCAACGGGTTTAATTAGGGACGATCATGGCGGAAAGCGCGGGACTTATCGTCGAAATGATTGATGATCAGATCGTCGTGACAATGTCCGGGACGCTTTTTCTGGCAGCTTATCGTAAGCGGCAAGGCGTGGCCGCGCTTGCCGCACATTTCCTGCAAGATGACCGACACGCGCCCATACCTCGCGCGGAGTTTGTTGCGCGTTCCTGGAGACTCGCCCTCGCCAAAGCGAGAGAACTCGGCTGGATCAAGTGACTGTGCTCACGGCCGCTTCTGGCACTTAGCGGACATTGGTTCGGACGCCGAGCATGTCCGTTCTTGGGGGGTGAAGCAGATCCTCTCTGTTCGCGGCGATCGGGTGTCCGTTAATGACCCGAGAGTTGATCTCGAAGAAAACCGGCACGTGATTTCAATCGACCTTCCCTGCTAAGAATTATGGTCTCCCTGCTCCTCGAATTAGGGAGAAACCCGTCCAAGCCACTGAGATGCAAGCGGTCTTCTGCTGGGATGTGATGGCATTTGTCCCTGCAACTTGGCCAAATCTCCCTGCAATTCCCCAAATTGCAGGGAGAGACGGGTTGGCTTCAGACTGCCAGCACAGCCACACTAAGTACTGGTTGTAGAACGATTTTACGTCTTTGACGGATAGGTTGAATTCGCCGCCGAATTCCGCGCTGTTTTCGCGTCCTCGGTTTCGGTTCTAAGTGGCAGAGACACTTCCACGCCAAATTTCGTCCCCGTCCCGCCAGGGAAGTCTCCCGGACGGCATTTGGGGGTCAACTTCCCCCCGGACTCTGGAACCGCTGAGGAAGCCGCGAAGGCGCGCCTGTCGAGCGTGGCGGACGTGAGGAGCGCGCTTATCGTGCGTGAAAACCGAGCAGCTCGCGCTGGGCGCTCCAGTCGATTGGTATTTCAAGCGCCAATCGCATCAACTTCTTGGCGGTGAGGTGAGGGGGATTTTTGCCGTTAACAATCGCAGTGATGATATCGGGCGCCAACGAAGAAAGGCGCAAAAAGAGGCGAGAGACGTAGCCGGGCGTAACGTGCTCCGGGCTGGCAATAGCTTGCAGAGTCAGCCCACTTTGTCTGCATCAGGCACTCCTGGATGTCGTGAGCTCGAGCGACGATTGTAAACAGTGCGGAATTGGCCCCTGCCCGATCATCGGTGTTCTCGACGAGAATTTTCATTTCCTGGCCGATGCGCTGTAGCCGCGCCCTTACCGTCAGCGTTAAAGGCCTTAGCCTCGTGGTCGGGCGTCCCTCGTTGGATCACCGGATCGATCGAGTCGACCCGAGCAGCTCGATCAGGCGCGATCGACGGACACTGATCTCTACGGAATCGGGTCTGATGTCGACTTTGCTAATCAGCGTCATCAGCATGGCGCGGATCCGGTCTGGCGTAAGGGATTTGATCTCTTTCGCGATTTTAACGCCACGAGCGATTAGCCGGCTCTGTGCAGCCCGGCTCGGTTGGGCATAGATTGTCCATTTCGGACCACACTTACGCCAAACAGCACCTTTAGCGACGCGGATATGCCGCCAGCTGTTGCGGCGGCGACAATCCAGCTCTGGCAGTCTGGCACGCTCTCGAAGTGAACAGCTCACCAGAAGCTCGCGAAGGGGCGCCTACGAACCTGATCGGGATTTTGTCGACCCATCTGGAACAACCCTGACGACGACGCGGGGGACTAATCACCGTTCAAGTCAAGGTTAAAGGGAAGACGACGATGCGCGTTATGATCGCCGCCTCCATTGTGGCGTTTGAACTAACGACTCCTGCTCACGCGGATTTGCGCCATCATCGACCAGGACGTGTTGCGCAAGAACGACGCACCGACGCTGCTCCATCGCGCGATGCTGGACATCGGCAGCAACCCGACTGGCTGGTCGCATCGATGGTGCGGACGGCAGATGGCGATGTGGGTCGGTGAAGGTCCGAACATTGCGCGGGATCGGGCGGATTACGGGAAGGCTACGGCCCCGAGCCAGGCGCCATTGGGGTGATGAACGGACATGTGGGCGTAGTGAAGGAGGTTGAGGGCCATCGCGTGATCCTGGTCTCGGGCAACCACTCGGGCACGAGCGGGAACCGTAAGGTCGGTATTGGAAGCTATTCTATGAGCCGCTTCATCGCCTTTCGGGAGCCATAGCCACTCTAAGGGCTGGGCGGGCCCCTCTTCTGAGGCTTGCAAGCCCTACGGGTTGCGCCGCAGAGCGAGCTTGTCGCTGTTGCGATGGATTGCAACAGAGCAGCCGATAGGCTGAGTATCCCTGCCTCAACTTATTGGATTTCTCGCGCTGTCCGATCCTTCGCGAATGTCGGTTTATGGCACAAAGCAGACATCTCTCAATGCGCTGACGAATGTCCGCTTCTGGGTGGCAAAGCGGACCAACCGCTGCTTACCAAACTCGATTATGAGTACACGGCCTAGTCCCGGACGACGACGGGCGTGTAGACCAGCCCAAACCCAAGGCCAAGCGTACCAAACCCGTACCCACGACCAGGTCTAAGCAGCGCAGGCGAGGAGCCAATGGGAAGCTTCACGCCGAGAGTGTAAGGGCTCTCATGCCTGGCCGAAGCGACTACCTGTCCGCCATTCTCGAAGAGCAAGATCGGGAATGAACTCGAACTCAAGCAGATCATGAAACTTACGTGATCGCTGGAACAGCCCAAGCGAGGGGCCGTGCACAGCGTGATCCGTCGCCGCCATGCCGCCCTTATCGCAGCCCTGCACCCGAGCAATAGCGGTCGCAAGCGCCTTTACCCGGCCCGGCGTAGCCCCTAAAGCTACCGGGCCTGTGGGACGTCCCTGCGGCTTCGGGCCGCCCGCGTAGCCGTAGCGTGGCCCACGCGGCGCCTGGAGCCGACGGCGGAAAGCTAGCTAGACGTTGGCAGTAAAGCGCTGGGCCCGTAGCTCAACTGGTTAGAGCCGGCGGCTCATAACCGTCTGGTTGGAGGTTCGAGCCCTCCCGGGCCCACCAAATAATCAATGACTTAGGCAAAAGAGGTTACGGCGCACTAGATCCAGGGGGCCACTAGGGGGCCACTGGGGGGCCACACCCGGACGGCGAAACGAAAACGCCGAGGTGAGGGGTTTGCGCCCCTTCATGGTTAGGGCTTATCGGCGCCGGAGCTTCTTGCTTTACTCGTTCGTAAGGCGTCTACCAACTGGAACTATTTTGCTGTTTGGGAAGAGAGAGCAGCGAGTTTTGCACTACGTTTTCGCGCACATAGTGCGGCGGCAATCCCGTTAAGACAGCGCAATGAAATCCGCCACCGCTGCCCTGAATTTTCACGCCTAAGTGGGTTTCGCCTCTGATTGAAACGCCGAACAGAGCTCCGGGCGTGAGATCGCTCCACGTTTTAACTTCGCCCCGGGGAAATACGATCAGGCGCGCGCTCCCATTTTTCCGTCAGTCGCTATGCCAGCGTTGATGGCGGGCGCGCTGATCGTCACCGTGGTGCCCTGAGGGCCACTCGTTTTCTGGACCGTGGCGTTGAGTTGATGCGCCAGGGCCTCGACGATGCTCGTGCCAAGGCCGGTATGTGCGGGCTCGCCGTTCGCTTCTTGGGTCCCGATCCATTGTCGGAAACCGAAAGGCGCCAGCCGGACTCTTGCGCGGCGTAGCCGACCAGGATTTCGCCCTCCGCTCCGGCCGGAAAGCCGTGCTTCAAGGCGTTGATCACCAACTCCGTCACGATCAGCCCGATGCTTACGGCTTCGCTGGATACCGCCCCGCCAGAACTTGCTTGCACCTTGATCGAGAGCGCCCGGCGTTCGCCGACCATCGAGGCTGCAAGACTAGCGCACAGCTTGGTCAGATAGGGCCCGATCTCGATCCTTTCGTTTAGCCCAGAGGCGTGCAGCTGTTGTTGCACCGTTGCCACCGACATGACGCGCTGGTGGGCATCTTGGAGGTGGCGACGCGTCTCCTCCGATTGCACGGTCCTAGCCTTGAGCAGAAGAATGCTGGCGATAATCTGAAGACTGTTGGCAACGCGGTGCTGCATCTCCTGCAGCAGAATTTCCTTTGCTTGAAGCAGATCGTCCTTTTCACGATCGGCCTCGCGACGCCGGGTTATGTCCTCTATCGCCAGAAGAATGGCGGAGGCCGAACCATCTTCCTCAAACACCCGCCGGGCATTGAGCAGCATCACGCGTCGGCCGATCGAGGGGAATTCGTGATCGACCTCATAAGCCTCGACGGTGCGGCGCTTCGGAATGATGTCTTCGAGGAGCGCCCGGAGCCCAGGAATGTTCCACTGCCCGCCGCCCAGCTCGAAGACCAGCTGGCCTTGCGTCTTGCGCGGCGTCACGGCGAAAGTCCGGTAGAACGAGCGGCTCGCGGCAATCACGCGCAAGTCCGGGCCGAGCACGAGAAGCGGCTCGCGTATGGCGTCGACGATGGCCTCGGCCAAGTCATGCCCGTGCGCGATGGCGGCGAAAGGATTGCGTTTGGCCACGCCAGAGGACTCCGCTCTACCTGTTCTGTCTGCGTGGAGTATAGCAAACTTAATGTGCGGAACCGCACCTAGCCGCGAAGAAAAGGAAACGGCCCCAGGAAAAAACCTGAGGCCGCTTCATACGCGCCGTTACACTACGCGGCGTCGTCTAACGCTATTGTTTAGCGGGCGGGCTCATTTGCTTGGTGGTTGAGGCGTCGGCGCTCTGCACCCAACCCTTGCCACAGCCAGTCTTAAACTCGGCCGCAGAAATCTTTCCGTCCTTGTCCGCATCGACCATCTGGAAGTTCACGACATACGGCACGGCCTTGTCGCCGGCCAACGTATCGCCATTCGGCGAAGCCATCTTCCACACGTCTTGACACGCGGCGTCATCCAAGACCGCGCTCGGACGACCCGAAGAGGGCTCAACCTGCGAACCCTCCGGAACTGGCGCACCAGCTCCAGCAAATGCATAGCCGGCACTCAATAGAACCGCCATGGCGGTAAAGGTTGCGAGTTTCATTACACGTTCTCCTGTTGATGGTGAGTTCGCTCGCCCGCTTCTGTTCGCGCGGAAGAGGACTGCCCGGCAGGTCTCAAGAGAGGGGAAACATCATCAAGGAGGTGTCGTTCGAACGGACACATCATCGAGGACGGTGTCGTCGGACCCAGTCCTCAAGCTAACCCCTTCACGGCCGCTTAGTTCCGACAAGCACCCAAGTGGATCATGTTTGAACATCCCAAGAGCCGCGGGAAATCTCCACGCCCTAATCCGCCGCCCGCGCCTGGGTGCCTTGTAACGTCCGCTAACCCGGCAGCCAACGTAAGTTTGGTAGTAAAGTGTTGCCTGCGGGGCGGGTGCGTGATGGCTGTGATGCACAGACTGGAAGCTCTGCGAATCTTGAAGGCCAAACTGGGCTCGGTCGAAGAGTCGCGCCACGCAGAACTTTCTGAAAATGAGGACCTGCGAGAAGCGATCGATGCAAAGCGAGGAACGAAATTCCGATCGCAGCCCAACAACAGCATGGGCGAGCCAACGGTTAGTGCTGTGACTAGCGCTCGGGTCACCGATACCGAGCGGGTGGGGTTCGTCCTAAACGATGACCGGCTGCGCCGTGCGGCTCGTCAATCCACCACGGAAAAAATGCAAATCCCCTGCGAGGAAAGCCATGCAAATGGACACAAGCTTCAAGCCAGGTGACGTGGTTCAACTGGACTTTGGTGGACCGAAGATGACCGTAGTGTCAGTGCAAAGGGATGGAACTCTTCGCTGTGTCTGGTTCCAAGAAGATGGCAAGCAAGACAATGGGGTTTTTGCGCAGTCGCGCTTCGCGCTGCCAAAACCAAGAATTGAGGAACGGCATGATTGGAGCTGAGGAGGAGGGCCCCTCTCGTATGCCGGCGGGCGACGTTACCCTTATATGCTCGGTTTGCTCAGTCGCTAACGTGGCTTGGGTGTTCGCTGTTGAAAGATCTTTTTCTACTTCGATGGGAGAGGGCAGAGCTTCGAGGGCCGCCGTTGGGGAAAGACCTTGGTCGGGCACGATCGCGTGTGGCGAATTTTGTGCCGCAGGATCAATTTTGATCCAGGGCGTGATCTGACTAAGTTGGGGCTCTGCTCCCGGGCTCTTCGTTGGGCTATCAGAAAGCTCAAATTCGCCGGTCACTAGCGACGTGTAAGTCGCGTACATCAACCCGGCAGCGACAACTGAGAGCAACACACGACGTATCATACCGAGAGCCCAATTTAAGTGCGCTCCGCCTGGATACAACTGAATGGTCGCTTGGGCAGTTCCGTCGCGACACTAGACGAATGGAGTTTTTTTGGCGGGACAGATGCTCAAACCAGTCGGGTACTTTGGGGATCCTTTGCTTTGAACGCAGAGGTCAGCACTTTTCGTGCGGTCAGGACTTTTCGTGCGAAATCGCACCAACATTTTCCTTGCAAGCGGGTGGGGTTAGTCGAATCAATAACTCTTAGTGACCTCGAAGGAGGCTCACATGGCATATTAATGATTTGGTGCCCGAGTACTGGTCGCGTTGTCTCTACAGGCATTGAGACCGACGCACGAAGCTTCGCCTCCCTTCCAAACAATCCCGCGCGAGCAAATTGCCCCGTCTGTGGCGCTGTGCACGTTTGGTGGAAGGACCAAGCTTGGCTGGCAGCGAATAGCGAAGACCCGCCGCCGCCTGTTATTGTCGTTCTTAGACCAAAGAGAAGGGCGGCCGCTCGCTAGAGTTCTGGTGAGACTTCCGGTATGAAGCTCGTGTCACACGATGCTGCGCAGGCAAGAAAAGAGGTCTCCCCGACCGCCGTTTGAACAAGCCCGCCGTCGTCGCAGAGGCTTGGGCGCGACGGCCCGATGAATTGATAGCAGAAGCGCCTTTTCGTCCTCCGGTCCCGCCGGCAGCCAAGGTCTGTGCCAGAAGCGGAAGTCACCCCGGGGCCAGGGTAGCAGCACGATCTTGCCGCCGAGTCCGCCGGCATCGATGCGGATGTGGACCTCGCGCGCGGCCGCGAGAGGCAGACGGTCGATAACTACGGGATGGATGGCGCGGTCGCGAAGTAGGTCGAACAGGGTGGCCATGTCGGCCTTGAAATCTTCTGGGTGCGCTGATCGGCGTGAGGTGATGCTGTAGAACACGGCGTGACGGCCGCCGAACAGGCCGCTCAGTGCGTTCCAGAGTTTGAGCCGCGCCAAACCGAGTGCCGCTGACACCAAGCTTGCGCCGCCAACTGCCATTGTCTGGGCACCGTAGCCGACGAGTAGGCCGCCGGGTGCGAGGCAAGCGAAAGACCGCGCGAAATGCGCGCCACCAATCGCATCGAAGGCTGCATCGACGCCGACCCCGCCCTTGCGCCCTGCGGTGAGCCCGCGCACAGCCGCGACGAAATCGCCGGCGCGATAGTCGATCGCCGTTGCGCCGAAGCGCTCGACCATAGCCACGTTGGTGGCCGAACAGGTGCCGATCGCCTTTAGGCCGAGATGGCGCGCCAGATCGAGCAGCGCTGTGCCGACCGTGCCAGAGGCGCCAATTGCGAGGATAGTTGCTCCGCGCGACAGGCAACGGTAGCGGGTGAGCATTTGGTAGGCGGTGAGATAGGCTAGGGGGATGCACACGGCCTCGGCGGGATCGACGCCATCGGGGACCGGCACGAGAAAGCGCGCAGGGCGGATGGCATACTGTGCGTATCCACCGACGACACAGAGATCAGCAACCAACTGTCCGGCGAGCTGGGCAGGCACGCCGGGTCCGGTCTCCTCGACGACGCCGACAAGGTCGTAACCGGGGGTGAACGGCAGTGGCCCCTTGAAGTCTGGGTAGCGGCCGCGCCGGATGAAGGTATCGGTGAAGCCGGTGCCGGCAGCGAGCACCTTGATGCGGACCTCGCCAGGGCCCGGGTCGGGAATTGTCGGCTGTTCCGCCAGTTCTAGGACCTCGGGGCCGCCGAACCGAGCGATACGAATGTGTTGCCACGCCATGCGGCGAATATAGCGATGGGGTTCACCACTTGTCGCAAGTACATGTCCGCTTTGGGTCAGAAGCACACATCAGTGAGTACGTTTCTGGAGTCCGCTTCACCCACCAAAGCGGACTTGCGGACGCCCGCCAAGAATGTCTGCCAAGTGCCAAAAGCGGACCTAGCGAAGCGGACCTAGCGGGCGCAGTTCCGGCGGGGACCAGACGGTTGTGAGTTTAGTCTCAGAAGCTATTGCGCGGGCGGCGTCGTCGGCTTGAGAAAGCGAGAATAAATCCAGCCATTCGCTGACGTGGCAGGATCGCTGACCTGCACCCAATTTTTATCCCGCGCTCCGACGCGCAACTTTAGACCCTTTTCCACCACCTTCACCGTTTCCGATGACTGCTCTGGCCGCGCGTGCATGTCGACAGGGCGGATGATCTCCACCCACTCGGCCGGAGCGTCTCCTGCCGCGCCCAACGCGAATGCGCCATCGTGTGGGCGGGATGGGGCTGCAGGTTTGATGGGCACGACTTTGACGGTTTTGACCGTGGCTGAAGGTGCACGCTTCGGCGCTGGCAAAGCTTCGGTCGCCTTGGGCGCGTCAAATCCCGCGGTTTGCTCGAACGAACTGCTCTCGACCGCACTGACGGTATCGGCCTCGACGGGAGCAGCGGTGACGTTCAGTCGCGTTTCGGATTGGGCCAGTACAGCCCCATCCGCAGCAAGCAATTCGATGCGCATGTCGAATGCCCCGCTTTGCGCGTTGGGTAGTCGGAACCGCAACTCGCCGATCTCGTCGGGGCGCAAGCTCCATCCGGTTGCGCCATAGGGACGGCCTTCTGAAAAGGAGGCGCCATCAGGCATGGCACCGACGGCCACTACGCTACGAGAGGGAAGTTTCTCTGTCGCATCGATGGCGAGGGGGAAATCGATCACCTCCCCGGCCTTGGCCTCGATCCTCTCTGGGGAGGAGAGTGCGATTTCTGGCTCAACTGCCGCGCTAAAGGCACCAGCGCCATCATTGCGTGTCTGCATCGTGCCTTGCCACAACAGAGCGACGAGGATTGTCGTTGGAATGAGGGCACCGACGATCACGGCTGCGGTCAGCGCCTTTAAGGGTAGGCCACGTCGCGTTTCAGCAGTGGGCGCGGACCTCGATGGCGGTTCTAGCAATCCGGCCCCTTCGTTTTCTTCGCGTTGTGGCTCCGGCGCAAAGCGCTCCGCGATCTCCGCGAACGTCGATAGGGCTCGCTTCATCGGAAGCTCTGGCGCGCGCGACTTGCCAGCGTGCCGCAATTTGTAATCGAGGTCTTGGAGCTCTGACGACAGCATGACCTCTCCTGATTAGCTATGTTTTCGTCCGTCTCTCACCTTTAGAGAGGCGGGCCAGGGGCCGATCTCGCTCGGTGATCCTTGACAGTTCTTCTGCGGCTCTTTCATGGCAGGGTTCGCACAACCTCCTCGGTGGCTATGCCTTTACATTTACCAGCGTTGTGACCGTGCGACTCAGAGGGACATTGACATTTACGCTTCAGCTTCATTCCCATCATCCACCGCTTGAGGTCACCAAGTGGCGGCGTGCAAGAGATTTTGAGCTACTTGCTCATTCATCAGGAGTTGGCCGTTTAAGGGATCCACCGACGGTACGATAGCCCACCACGCCTCCCAGGCTTCTGGAGACGCAGGCGGCAGCCATATGACTCGAGGCACGTCCACGACAACCGAATGGATCTCAGCCTGGTCTGATCTGATGGACGCCGGTTCTAACGATTGCGCGTTAGCAACGGTAGTCGTGCAGACGATACCGCCTATGAACCAAAGTGGGAGTAGCGCGCGTTTCATGCGGGTCGATTACTCCCATCGCGAGGTTTGTAGTACGTTTAGTTCGGCTTGAATTTGTCGGCGACGTTCAGCTCCGTCTACTAGGCACAGCAGAACCTGGAGCTTCAGAGGCAGAGGCTCGTGCGGACAGTCAAATCCTGGGCATTGGTCCAGTCCGATGACACGGCTACCAGCGAGGATGCGCATTTAACGCCTCCATCTCATTGGCTGCCTGGTCGAGGAACGCTTTACGGAGGCCGTGCAGGGCGCGAGCCACTAAGCCTCAACGCGAGGCGACCCTATTGTAACTGTGCTCGCTTTGGTAAGTTCCAGCGCTCCTAAGAAGCGGCATGGGGTTCTGGATCGCGGTCGCGATCTCCTGCGCGATGACTACCGCGCTCTATCTGGTCACGGTGTGGCTGTTTCCGAAGATCGGGTGCGTAGTCCACTCATTTAAGCTCGCGCCCACCACGATCATAACGTCGATTTAGCCGAAAAACCACTCAGTGAGCGAGGATCGATATTGTTGGCGTGATCGACCTAACCGCCGCCTCAGCTTGACGCGCTTTACTGTCCGGCACCACCCGAGGCACCGCCGCATCGTCGCCGGTACTGGAAGAAGAATTAGGCCGAGCATCAGGTTGTTTCCGCGCCGCCAATTGGGGGGATCGCTAAAACCCATAGCCCAGCAGCGCGATCTCCGGCTCGTACCATTCCGCCACGAGGCCTTGCGTGTCGGGCGAGTAGTAGCTGCGATAGCTCCGGGCTTCGTCCTTGTTCGGCGTGACGTTCACGCGCGGGACGGAGACGCGCATGCCGGCGCCGGCGAGCTCGAGCGCGCGGTTGAGATCGTCTTCCAGGCTTTCATAGCGGCCGACGAAATCGACGGCGAGGCGCCGTCGATCGTGTATTGCGCATAGTTGGTGACATAGGCGCGGGCGCGGTCGGCCATGAAGCGCTCGAAGCTCGGCCGCGCGCGCTTGGTCTTGGTCTTGTAGAGATACCAGGAGACCTGCCGGTCCCATGGATTGCGGTCGAAGGCGAATTTGAAATAGCTCCGCCACACCTCCTCGCCGACATAATCGCGCACGCGCCACGCCGGCATATGCTCGTAGAAGCCGACGCTCGGGTGGTAATAGCGCTCCGGCCGCATCAGCAGCTTGCGCCAGAGCGGGCGCTTCGGCTTCAGCGGATGCTCGATGCGATAATTCTGCGGCTCCAGCCCCTTGCGGTCCTGCTCGCTCTCCTCGCGATAGGGCGTGATTACATCCGCGGCCCGCACAGCTCCGACAGAGCGGCCTCGATCGCCGTCCCGGCCGTCTTCTTGGTCTTGAGGAAGATGAATTTATGCTCGTGCGAAATGATCATGAAACAGGCTTGGCGGCTTCGATCTCGATGGCTGGGGGCAGCGTGCTCTACGGAAACAAAATACCCTGACAGGGCCGGATGCGCCCTCTATACATTGCGTCCTCTCCCAATTTCGCGAACAAATAATGACAGTGGTTGTCTGCATAAAGGCCGGCCCGAAATACCCGTCCGATTACGCCAATAGGCTGTTCCGGGCCGTGCGACGCAACGGCCATGAGGGGAGATTCTATTGCCTGACCGACGATCCGTCTGGCCTCGAGCGTGACATCATAGCGCTCCCGGTGAGCCCGCTTTGCGAGGGCTGGTGGCATAAGATCTATCTATTCTCCTGGGATCACGGCATCGACGCGCGGCTGCTCTACATGGACATCGACATGGTGGTCACCGGCTCGCTCGAGGATTTCCTCAGCTATGACGGCGACTTCGCCACCGGCTCGCGCTTCAACCGGCCCGATCAGATCAACTCGACGATCATGAGCATTCCCCCCGGTTATGGCCACCAGGTCTGGACCACCTTCACGCGCTATCGCAGCATGGTCATGCGCAGCTTCGGCGGAGATTCGCGCTTTCTCGAAGCCATTGTCGGCCCGAAGACCAAGCGCTGGCAGGACATGTTTCCGGGACAATTGGTCAGCTATAAGAAGCACGTCAGGGGCGGGCCGCTCCCAGAAGGAGCGCGCCTGGTAAGCTTCCACGGCAGGCCCGACCCTGAAGACGTGGACGACGACTTCGTCAAAAGATGCTGGGTCTAGGCGCGTCTCCAGAGGGTCGGGATGTCCATTTCGGTTGGTGTTGAGGGCGTCCGCTCCGACAAGCGCTGGCTGATCTTGCCGGCGCTGTTTTTCGCGAGCGCGCCTGGCGAGCATGCGCATAACCTGTTTTTGCAGACTTGGTACGAGCTCGGGCTGATCGGCGCCATTCTACTGGCGCTTGCCGGCGCGGCGATCGCGTTGCGCATGCGCCGCTTGCCGAAGGACATTCAGCCATTCGCCGCCGCGAGCTTCGCTGCGTTCTTCGAGCATCGCCGCCTTCGCGTGGAGCATCTGGCAGACCTGGTTCATGTGCGCGATCGGCCTGCTGATACTCTATGTTTCTCTTGCCGCGCGAGCGCCGCGCGAGGATGCAAGCCGGAAGCCAGCCACCGCGCATTAGGCTTCGACGGGCGGAGGGTGTTTGGTGCAATTGATCCTGCATATCGGCACGCACAAGACCGGCACCAGCGCGGTTCAAGAATGCCTCTACCGCAACGAGCTGAAGCTCGCCGAGCGCGGCATTTATTATGGGCACCGTGCTCGCGCCAGAGCCCTCAACCAGCTGGCGAGCCTGATTGCGACGGGGCGCGAGGCCGAGGCCCAAGCTCTCATCGACAGCCATTTGGCGAAGGCGAGCGCGGCAGGCGCGACGACGCTGCTGATCAGCGCGGAGTCGTTCTTCGCCATGACGATGTTCTTCCACAAATTGGAAGGCGAAACTTACGAGGATTATTGGGCGGCGGAATCGCGTTGCATCGAGCTGCTGCACGGCCTGCTGCCCGCGGACATGCCGAAACGCGTCGTCGC
Organism: uncultured Alphaproteobacteria bacterium; assembly: GCA_963710245.1. Taxonomy (GTDB): domain Bacteria; phylum Pseudomonadota; class Alphaproteobacteria; order Rhizobiales; family Methyloligellaceae; genus Methyloceanibacter. Next base: position 122,205 of record CAVPZK010000020.1, on the reverse strand, counting down.
GTTTTTCCGCCGGCAGGACAAGTTCCTTGAATCGGTCTACGCCCAGACGGTGAGGACGCGCCCCTTGTCGGAATCGTGCGAGCAGTTCAGGGACACAGCCGGCGAGGCCTTGGATTATGCGCGCCATATGCGGCTCTGGCGCCGCGCCTTCCCGGATTGCGTGGTCTACACCTACGAAGAGACGGCCAACGACGCCGCCCGCTTCTTCCTGCGCAACGTGCTCAAGACCGGCGACGCCGAGCAATTCGAAGGGTTGGACTTGCGGGTCAACACCTCGCTGGCGCGCGATCTCGTCGAGTACAAACGCGAGCTGAACAAAGCCACCTCGTTTGTCGACCAGCGCATGAGCGACTTCGTCTGCGCCGAGCTTGAACGCGTCGTCACCGATGACGGCCGTTATCGCGACTTTCTGTCGCCCGAGGCCAGGGCGAAGTTGATGCGCGACGTCGAGGCCGGCAACGCAACTCTCAGCCGCGATTTCGGCATGACGCCATTTCCGACTCTCACCGAGCAAAGTACCAGCGACTGGAAGTCCTATCCCGGTCTTTCGCCCGAGCGGGCGAGGGATCTGAGAGAACGTCACAATAAGATCAAGCGGAGCGCGGGATATCAGCTCGAACGGGCGACTCTGTTACTGCGCCAGGTTACCCGCCGGTTCCGCGCGATGTTCGCTTCGACCGATTGCGCGCGCGCTTGGCGAGGATCGAGACGCGAAGCGCCACAAGCCTCGAAGCCATCCTAGCCAGCGGCTGGGATGCTCCGGCAAGCCCTCCTTGTCGCTTTCGTCGCTGCCCTCGCGAATTCGAATTTTATTTGCCGATCAAACGCATTTTTGGAAGCCAATACCATGCTATCTCTATCGAGATAATCTAGTATGTCATTTCAGTGACAGACATCAGCGGGGATTTGCGATGTCAATCAGCAGCATAGCCATACGCCCGGGCTTTTCCTTCCGGCGGCCGTTGGAGCGGGCGCGCCGTATCGACGCCGCTGCCGCCAGCGCACTCGAACATATCTTCGTCATTGCCGGCCCCTCGGGCTCTGGCAAGAGCACCTTCATGCGCGAATTCGTTGAGGACCGCTTGCCGCGCGATATCGCCGACGATCTCCCTGCAGAGGCCAAGACCTGGAGCCGCACCAGCGGCAATGAGCTGAGCCGCAAGGGGCTGCTCCAGGTGCTTCGCGCCAAGCCGAGGACTCGCGGTCTCGTGCTGCATTACGACATCATGCGCGCTTATTCGCGCGGCTATGAGACCCACGCCAACGATCCGGCCATGCAGGCCGTGACCGGCGCCAAGGCACGCCTCACGGTGATGACCATCCTGCCGAGCCGCGAAGCCTTGTTCGAGCAGTTCCTGAGCCGCGCGCGGTCGGGCGAATATGAGGAGTGGTGGGACAAGCGCGAGACGGTTCGGCGCGTGAAGCGCAAGCTGCGTGGCGGATTGCTCAAGCTGTTCCGCAGACCTCCCAAATTTCTCAAAGAGGGTCACCTCACGCTGCTGAGCGTCTACGCCTCCGACGAGCGGCTCAACACTTGGACGAGCCGCTGGGAGAGCTTTCTCGAAAGCGTGCGGCAGGAGCGCGACGATGTGCGGCTCATTTATGTGACGCCCGATCAGGCGCGCGATGACCATCCGCGCTTTCGCTTGTTGCGCAGCGTGTGAGTTTCGACTTTAGGGGGAACCAGTCATGGCAGTCGAACTGACGGAGATCGCTCAAACCTATCCCGAGCGGCAGCGGCGCCGCTCGCTCGGCAGCAGGATCAGACGGGTGTTGCGCGGGGCGCGCTGGCGGCTTGCTCTCGGCTTGATCGGCAGCGCCTTCCGCGTCGCCAAAGCGGGCGGCCGGACCTACCAGCCGGTCGAGATCGGCGGCAAACGATTCGCCAATGTCAGGGACACCGACGAGCGCTGGCAGGCCGTCTCGAAAGTGCTGCGCGACTATCAGGTAAGGAATGTGCTCGATATCGGCTGCGCCGAAGGTTGGTTCGTGCGCCGCGCCGCGGCCGAATGCAACTGCTTCGCCATCGGCATCGAGGCGACCGACACCGCGATCGTGGGGGAGCTCGCGCGGTTGCACGACCGCGTACAGCGGGCGGCGACGGTCAGGGCCTTCATGACGCCGGAAGCCATCCGCTCATTGCCGCAATTCGACGCCGTGCTTTGCCTCTCGGTGTTGCATCACGTCATTCGCGCCTTTGGTATCGCCGCCGCCGAGCAATTCTTAAGAGCGCTGGCCACGCGAGTGGGCAAGGTTCTGGTGTTCGAGATCGGCACGGCCGACGAAACTTCGTGGACGCCGTTCCTGCCCGAGGCGAGCCAAGGGCAAGCGGGGCAGGAGAGCTTCGTCAGAGAGCTGTTGCAGCGCTGCGGCTTTCGCAACGTGCGGGTGATTGCCGAGAGCGCCGCCTATCATCGCGAGGTGCAGCGGCTGTTGTTCATCGCCGAGCCGGCTCAAGCCTCACGCCAGGATGTGCGGGAGAACCTTCAGGTCGTTGCCTGAGGCCTAACTGTGGGCCTTCGCGAGGTAGAGAGCGAGGTCCTCGAGGATCGCGCCGAAATGGATCTCCGGGATTTGCAGCGCAGCGGCGATGTCCTTCAGCTTCTTGCGCTCTTCCCCGGCGATCCGCTCGTCGGCGAGCAGCACGAGATAGGCGGCCCTGATCATCTCTTCCTTGGTGTTTTGATCGAGCACCTTGGCGGCCGCCGCGAATTCGGCAATCAGATCACCCTTGGCCGCCTCTGCGGCTCGCTTCACCTCATCGGCGGTGAGCGAACGGCCTGACTGGTCTCGATAGACTTGCTGGATGAGGCCGATCTCGCGCTCATCGAGCTGGCCGTCTGATCCCGCGACCGCCACCATGGCTTTGAGGATCCAGTCAGCGCCATCATTCTTCGGCTTGTCCACTTTTTGCTCCTCGCGCTTTCCGCTCGCTACCGGCGATTGTGCTGGCCTCGGACGGGTTTGCCAAGTCACGCCCGCAATGAGCCTTACCAGAAACGAAGCTTTGAACCGCCCCGCAAGGGTGCGCTATGACGCGGGGCCACTTCGCTTCGACCAAGGCCCTGGATGACAGAACCGCCGCTCAAAGTCATTTTTCTCGCCGATACGCGGCCCGGGCACTACCACCTTGCGCAAGGGGTGATCGCCGCGCTTGCGCGGCTTCGGCCTGTGGCGGTCACGCGGATCGAGGTGAAGCGCAAATGGATCGTGCCGACGCGTTGGCTCCGCCGCCGCATCACCGCCAAGAGTTTCTTCCCGCCGCGCATGTTGCGCATGGCCTACCGCATCGACGCTTACGCTCTGCCCAAGGCCGACCTCGTGGTCTCGGCCGGCGGCGAGACGCATATGCCGAATATCTGCGTCTCGCGCTTCCTCGACATTCCCAGCATCTTTTGCGGCTCGCTCATGCGCGGGCTTGGCCCTGAGAATTTCAGCCTGATCGTCTCCTCCTACGACCGGGACGCGGCGAGCGACCGCTATCTTGTGACGCTGAAGCCGTCCTCGATCGATCCAGATGCGCTCGGGCGGCCCGCTTCCGTGCCGCGCTATGGGCCGGACCTGCATCCTCGCCTCGCGGGCTTTCTCGTCGGCGGCAATGCCGGACCCTTCCGCTACCGGCGCAAAGAGTGGGACCGGCTGCTTGCTTTCATCGCCGAAATCTCCAAGGCATGGGGCACGCGCTGGCTAGTCTCGACCTCGCGCCGCACGCCGGACTACGTCGCCGACAAGATCGCCGAGCTTGCCAAGGATGACAGCATCGTCGCCCGCTTCATCGATTACCGCACGCAAGGACCCGGCACTCTGCCCGAAGTATTCGGCAAAGCCGAGGTGATCCTCTGCACGGAGGATTCGAGCACGATGATCTCTGAGGCCGTCTCGGCGCGACTGCCCGTAGTGGGCGTGGCGCCTGCCGCCCACCGCTTCACCGACGAGGAACGGAGCTATCGCGAGTTCCTCATGCAAAACGGCTGGTGCCGCGTTCTGCCGATCGCGGACCTTACGCCTGATGCCTTCGCCCGCGCGCTTCCGAGATCGAGCCGCTTCAAGAGAACCCGCTCGATGCGCTTGCCGCCAAGCTTAAACAGCGCTTGCCGCAACTGTTCGGCGATAGCGATTGAGTCTGACGCGCCTATTGGCTAGAAGCGGACCCAACGTCTTTCCAAAAATCCGAGGAGCACCGGCACGCTTATGGCCACGCCTCAATACGTTTATGTGATGAACAAGCTGTCCAAGACCTATCCGGGCGGCAAACAGGTCTTGAAAGACGTAACGCTCGCCTTCCTGCCCGGCGCCAAGATCGGCGTGGTGGGCGTCAACGGCGCGGGCAAGTCGACCTTGCTTCGCATCATGGCCGGCCAGGAGACCGAGTTCGTCGGCGAAGCCTGGGCGGCCGATGGGGTCAGCGTCGGCTATCTGCCGCAGGAACCGATCCTCGATGAGGCCAAGGACGTGACCGGCAACGTCATGGAAGGCGTGGCGGAGAAGAAGGCGAAGCTCGACCGCTATAACGAACTGGCCATGAACTATTCCGACGAGACCGCCGACGAGATGGCCAAGCTCCAGGACGAGATCGACGCGCAAGGCCTGTGGGACCTCGACGCGCAGGTCGAGCAGGCCATGGATGCACTGCGCTGCCCTCCGGGCGATGCCGATGTGAAGAAACTATCTGGCGGCGAGAAGCGGCGCGTGGCGCTCTGCAAGCTGCTCTTGTCGAAGCCGGACATCCTTTTGCTCGACGAGCCGACCAACCACCTCGACGCCGAGAGCGTCGCCTGGCTCGAGCATCATCTGCGCGACTATCCGGGCACCGTGATCATGGTCACCCACGACCGCTACTTCCTCGAGGACATCACCGAATGGACGCTCGAGCTCGATCGAGGGCAGGGCATTCCCTACAAGGGCAGCTACTCATCCTGGCTCGAGCAGAAGCAGAAGCGAGCGGAGGTCGAAGGCAAGCAGGAGGAGGCGCGCGAGCGCACCTTGGCGCGCGAGCTCGACTGGATCAGGGCGAGCCCTAAGGCGCGGCAGGCGAAGTCGAAGGCCCGCATCCGCGCCTATGACGACATGCTTGCCGAAGCCGGTAAGGACAAGACCGGCAAAGCGCAGATCACCATCCCACCGGGCCCGCGCCTCGGCGATGTGGTGATCGAGGCCGATCATCTGGAGAAAGGGTTCGGCGAGAACCTCCTGATCGATGATCTCTCCTTCAAGCTGCCGCCGGGCGGCATTGTCGGCGTGATCGGCCCGAACGGCGCCGGCAAGACCACCTTGTTCCGCATGATCGTCGGCCAGGACAAGCCCGACCACGGCACGATACGCATCGGCGATACGGTGAAGCTCGGCTATGTCGATCAGTCGCGCGACACGCTCGACGGCAAGAAGACCGTGTTCGAGGAGATCTCCGGCGGCAACGACATGATCAAACTTGGGTCACGCGAGGTGCCGTCACGCGCTTATGTCGGCTGGTTCAATTTCAAAGGCCCCGACCAGCAGAAGAAGGTCGGCCAGCTTTCGGGCGGTGAACGGAACCGCGTGCATCTCGCCAAGATGCTGAAATCGGGCGCCAACCTAATTCTTCTCGACGAGCCGACCAACGATCTCGATGTCGAGACGCTCTCCTCGCTAGAAGCGGCGCTGGAAGATTTCCCCGGCTGCGCCGTGATCATCAGCCACGATCGCTTTTTCCTCGATCGCATCGCCACCCACATACTGTCCTTCGAGGGCGACAGCCACGTCGAATGGTTCGAGGGCAATTTCGAGGACTACGAGGAAGACAAGAAGCGTCGCCTGGGCGAGGACGCCGTTCTGCCGAAGCGCATCAAATACAAGAAATTCGCGCGGGCCTGATCGCCGAGCCGGCGCGGAGACCGGTTACGTCGTGTAGCTGATGGCACCGTAATATTTCTTGGCGTAACTGGCGATGAGCTGCGCCTTGTCGAGGCCATTGATGATCTTGCGGGCGTTGACCCAGTCCTCCTTGGTTTTGTTGAAAAAGTCGGCGAATTTTTTGCCGGTGAAGGTACCCTGCTTCATGCCGACGAACATGATGGGGATCGCGTTCGTGAGGTCCAACGCGCGGTCCGGAAACTTGACCAGGTCGACGCCGACCACGGGGCTCATTTTCTTGTAGTTGCGCTCCCAGGTGAGCTGCACGAGGCCGCGCCCGTAATAGGGATAATATTTCTTTCCCCTGCCTCTCCCATATTCGCGGATGGGGCCGAAGGTGCGGTCGGTTTCGTGATGCGCGGTGCCGAGTGCGTAGGCGAGCCAACGGTCGTCATCCTTGGCGTGGCTCTTCTCCCAGTAGTCCAAAATCTGATTCAGTGATCTGCGCGTCTTTGCCGACAGCTTGCCGTCAAAGAGTCGCAAGTTCACTTGATCGAAGAAGAACTTTCGGTTGATCGAGCTCGTCGTAGCCTCCCTCGGCCGCACACAATTATAGCGTGCCCATACTTTTGTGCATGCTTGCGGCGCGAGGCGCCCCGTTCCGTGGAAAAATGGACGCGCCCAGTTGGCCTCCGCCCTTGTAAATCTTGTTAGACACGTATAAACATATCTTTATGTCGAGCGTCCAAAGCACCAAGACCGCGAGCCCGGGCCTGACCCGCATTCAGGCGCTTGCCGCCTTGCGCGGCGCCGGCGAGGCCACGCGCTTGCGCATTCTGGCGCTGTTGGCCGGCGGTGAGCTGAACGTCAAGGATCTGACGCAGATCCTCGGCCAAAGCCAGCCGCGCATCAGCCGGCATTTGAAGCTCATGGCCGAGGCAGGGCTCATCAAGCGCTTCCGCGAGGGGTCTTGGGTGTTCTTCCGGCTTGCCGATGCTGGCGCCGAGGCCGCGCTAGCCCAGGCCATCGTCGAGAGCCTCGACCAGACCGATCTCACGCTCGCCCGCGACCGCTCGCGCGCAACCGCCGTGCAGAAAGCGCGTGCCGAAGCGGCTCAGGCCTACTTCAAGGCGCATGCCAGCGAGTGGGACAAGATCCGCGCGCTGCATATAGCCGAGAAAGACGTCGAGGCGGCGATGGATGAGGCGCTCGGGGAGGGGCCTTTCAACCTTCTCGTTGATCTCGGCACCGGCACGGGCCGCATCCTCGAGCTGTTCGCCGGCCGCGCCAACCGCGCGCTTGGCTTTGACCTCAATCACGCGATGTTGGCCTATGCGCGCATGAAGCTCGAGCGCGCCGGGCTGAGCCACGCGCAAGTGCGCCACGGCGATCTGAATAATGTGCCGCTGCCGGACGGCGCGGCAGATGCGGTGGTCCTGCATCAGGTGCTGCATTTTCTCGATGACCCCGCCGCCGCTGTCGCCGAGGCCGCGCGCCTGCTCGCCCCCGGCGGCAGACTGCTGGTGGTCGACTTCGCCCCGCATGAGCTTGAGTTCCTGCGCGAGCAATCGGCGCATCGGCGGCTCGGCTTCGCCAAGGATCAGCTCGGGCGGTTGTTCGAAAGCGCGGGGCTGAAGCTCGAGCGCTTCCGTGAGCTGAGCCCTGAGCCTTCGGGCGGCAAGCTGACCGTGTCGCTCTGGTTGGGCCAGAAGCCCGCAGTCTCGGGCAGGAAGAAGCGCATCGGCGCTCAGGTGGAGGTCGCCGCGTGATGCTTGCATCCTCCGAGCCTAGAAGCCGCATTCTCGGCCGCGGCGCCATCGACGTGTCGTTCGAGTTCTTCCCGCCCAAGACGGCGGCGATGGAAGAGACGTTGTGGCGCTCGATCCGGCGGCTTGAGCCGCTCCGCCCAAAATATGTCTCGGTCACCTATGGCGCCGGCGGTTCGACCCGCGAGCGCACCCACGCCACGGTCGCGCGCATCCTGAGCGAAACCACGCTGAAGCCTGCGGCGCATCTCACTTGCGTCGCGGCGACGAAAGGTGAGGTCGATGAGATCATTCGCGACTATTGGGATCTCGGCGTGCGCCACATCGTGGCGTTGCGCGGCGATCCGCCCGATGGCGCCGGCACGCGTTACGAGCCCACGCCGGGCGGCTATATCAACGCCGCCGATCTCGTCAAAGGCATCAAGCAAATCGCGCCTTTCGAGGTCTCGGTCGCCTGCTATCCAGAGAAGCACCCCGAGTTGCCGAGCGTCGAGGCTGATATCGACATGCTGAAGGCTAAGATCGATGCCGGCGCTTCGACCGCGATCAGCCAGTTCTTCTTCGACAACGAGGTGTTCTTCCGTTATCTCGACCGAGTCCGCGCGAGCGGCATCACCATCCCCATCGTGCCCGGCATCATACCCATCCACAATTTCAAGCAATGCTCCGGCTTCGCCGCCAAATCCGGCGCGAGCGTCCCCGACTGGATCGGCCACAGATTCGAAGGCCTCGACGACGATCAGGAGACGCGCCATTTGGTCGCTGCTGCCGTCGCCGCCGAGCAAGTGCTTGGCCTCGTCGATCAGGGCATCACCGAGTTTCACTTCTACACGCTGAACCGCGCCGACCTCGTCTATGCCATCTGCCATTTGCTCGGCTTGCGCCCGGCAAAGGCCTTTACCGCAGCAAAGGCCGCATCATGACCCGTGAAGAGCGAATTGCCGCGCTGAAGCGAGAAGCCAAGCAGCGCATTCTCATCTTGGATGGCGCCATGGGCACCATGATCCAGCGCTACAAGCTCGACGAGGCCGGCTACAGAGGTCAGCGCTTCAAGGGCTTTTCGCGCGATCTCAAGGGCAACAACGATCTCCTCGTGCTGACCCAGCCCAAGATCATCAAGGAGATCCACAACGCCTATCTCGAAGCCGGCGCCGACATCATCGAGACCAACACCTTCAACGCCCAGGCCATCAGCCAGGCCGATTATGGTCTCGAGGACGTCGCCTATGAGATCAACGTCGCGGCAGCGAAGATCGCCCGCGAGGCGGCCGATGCTTGGACCGAGAAGACGCCTGAGAAGCCGCGCTTCGTCGCGGGCGCGATCGGGCCGACCAATCGCACCGCCTCGATCTCGCCGGATGTGAACAATCCCGGCTTCCGCAATATCAGCTTCGATGCGCTGGTCGATGCCTATAGCAGCCAGACACGCGGCCTGATCGAGGGCGGCGCCGACATGATCCTCATCGAGACGGTGTTCGACACGCTGAACGCCAAGGCGGCAGGCTTCGCGGTGGAGCAGATGTTCGACGCACTGGGCGTCGAGCTTCCCATCATGATCTCGGGCACCATCACCGATCTCTCCGGCCGCAATCTGTCGGGCCAAACTCCGGAAGCCTTCTGGTATTCGATGCAGCATCTGAAGCCGTTCTCGATCGGACTCAATTGCGCCTTCGGCGCCGAGCAGCTCAGGCCCTCGGTCGATGAGATCGCGCATGTCGCCGGAACATTGGTCAGCGTCTATCCCAATGCCGGACTTCCCAATGAGATGGGCGAGTATGACGAGAGCCCCGAATTCATGGCGGAGCTGCTCGAAGGCTGGGCGAAAGACGGGCTCATCAATATCGTCGGCGGCTGTTGCGGCACGACGCCCGACCATATCCGCGCCATCGCTGCTGCCGTTTCGAAATATCCGCCGCGCAAAGTGCCTGAGGTCGCCCACAAGCTCCGCCTCTCAGGTCTCGAACCCTTCGTGCATGGGTAGCCGAACGTGACCAACGGCGCTCAGAATTTCGTCATGGTGGGCGAGCGGACCAACGTCACCGGCTCCGCGCGCTTCCGCAAGCTGATCGAGGCGAATGACTATGCCGCCGCGCTCGAAGTCGCGCGTCAGCAGGTCGAGAGCGGCGCCAACATGCTCGACGTCAATATGGACGAGGGCATGCTCGACTCCGAGAAGGCGATGGTGACCTTTCTCAATCTGATCGCGGCGGAGCCCGACATTTCCCGCGTGCCGATCATGATCGACTCATCGAAATGGACGGTGATCGAGGCTGGGCTGAAATGCGTGCAAGGCAAGGCTGTGGTCAATTCCATCAGCCTGAAGGAAGGCGAGGGACCTTTCCTCGATCACGCGCGCAAAGTGCGACGCTACGGTGCCGCCGTGGTGGTGATGGCCTTCGACGAAAAGGGTCAGGCGGAATCGGCAGAACGCAAATTCGACATCTGCAAACGTGCCTACGATCTCTTGACCGAGAAGGTCGGCTTCCCGCCCGAGGACATCATCTTCGATCCGAATATCTTTGCCGTCGCCACCGGCATCGAGGAGCATAACGACTATGCGCGCGCCTATATCGATGCCACGCGCCGCATCAAGGCCGAGCTGCCTTATGTGCATGTGTCCGGCGGCGTGTCGAACCTCTCCTTTGCCTTCCGCGGCAATGAGCGGGTGCGCGAGGCCATGCATTCGGTATTCCTGTATCACGCCATCCAGGCCGGCATGGACATGGGCATCGTCAATGCCGGCCAGCTTGCGCTCTACGACGACATCGATCCCGAGCTGCGCGAACTGGTCGAGGACGTGATCCTCAACCAGCGCGCGGACGCCACCGACCGCCTGCTCGAGGCGGCCGAGCGCTACAAGGGCGGCGAGGCGCAGAAGCGCGAGGTCGATCTCTCTTGGCGCGAGAAGCCGGTCGACGAGCGTCTGACTCATGCTCTCGTCCACGGCATTGGCACCTATATCGACGCGGACACCGAGGAGGCGAGGCTCAAGGCAGAGCGTCCGCTGCACGTCATCGAAGGCCCGCTGATGAAGGGCATGAACGTGGTCGGCGATCTGTTCGGCTCCGGCAAGATGTTCCTGCCGCAGGTGGTGAAGTCGGCGCGGGTGATGAAACAAGCCGTGGCCTATCTCATGCCCTTCATGGAGAAGGAGAAAGAGGAGCTTGGGCTCGCGCAAGGAGAGCCCGCCGGCAAGATCCTGCTCGCGACAGTGAAGGGCGACGTGCACGACATCGGCAAGAACATCGTCGGCGTCGTGCTTCAGTGCAACAATTACGAGGTGACCGATCTCGGCGTCATGGTGCCGGCGCAGAAGATCCTCGACACGGCGCGCGAGATGAAGGTCGACATCATCGGGCTCTCGGGGCTGATCACCCCCTCGCTCGACGAGATGTGCCATGTGGCGGCAGAGATGGAGCGGGAAGGCTTCGACCTGCCGCTCTTGATCGGCGGCGCCACCACGAGCCGCGTGCACACCGCCGTCAAGATCAGCCCGAACTATCGCCGCAGCCAGGCGATCTATGTGACCGACGCAAGTCGCGCGGTGGGCGTGGTCTCGGGCCTGATGTCGCCGGATGAGCGGCCTAAGGCGATCGCCAAGGTCCGCGAGGAATATCGCAACATGGCGGAATCCTACGCGCGCGGCCAGGCCGAGAAGTCGCGCACTTCGCTCGCCGATGCGCGCGCCAATAAGCTCAAGCTCGACTGGGCGGGCTATACGCCGCCGAAGCCGAGCTTTCTCGGCACGCGCATCTTCAAGAGCTACGATCTCGCCGAGCTTGCCCGCTATCTCGACTGGACGCCGTTCTTCCACGCCTGGGAGTTGAAGGGTACATATCCGCGCATCCTCAAGGACGACAAATATGGCGAGGCCGCGCGTCACCTCTTCGACGACGCGCAGGCTATGCTGAAGCAACTCATCCAAGAGAAATGGCTCACGGCCAACGCCGTGGTTGGCTTCTGGCCCGCAAACAGCGTCGGCGACGACATCGAGCTCTATACCGACGATACCCGCAAGAAGCGTCTCGCCACGCTGCACACGCTGCGCCAGCAGATGGCACGCGACGGCGGCGCCCGCGCCAATCTCGCGTTGGCCGATTTCGTCGCGCCTAAGGAGACCGGCCTTGCCGATTATGTCGGCGGCTTCGCCGTGACCGCAGGCATCGGCGAGGAGGACGTGGCGCGGCGGTTCGAGCGCGCCAATGACGATTATTCCAAAATCATGGTCAAAGCGCTCGCCGACCGCCTGGCCGAAGCCTTCGCCGAGGCGCTGCATGCGAAAGTGCGCCGGGAGCTCTGGGGCTACGCACCGGAGGAGAAACTCAGCAATGAGCAGCTGATTGCCGAGGACTATGCCGGGATCAGGCCGGCGCCCGGCTATCCGGCCCAGCCCGATCATACCGAAAAGGGCACGCTGTTCCGCCTGCTCGATGCGGAGAAGGCGACCGGGCTCAAGCTCACGGAGAGCTATGCCATGTGGCCGGCAGCCGCCGTCTCAGGACTTTATTTTTCGTATCCCGAAGCGGCTTATTTCGGCGTGGGCAAGATCGGCCGCGACCAAGTTGCCGACTACGCCGCCCGCAAGGGCTGGAGCCTGGAAGAGGCCGAGCGCTGGCTCGCGCCAAGTCTTAACTACGACCCCAAGCGCATCGCCGAGGCGGCGGCCTAGACCAGCATTAGTCTGTCGAGTGAAAGCGCTAGATCATCCCGAGGATGATGGCGGCGAGAAAGCTGAACGACATGATCGCCAGAATGGCGGTAATCGAGGCTGTGAGTTCCATCGGAAGCTCCTTTCCGATCGAAGAGGTCCCCGTTAACCGGCTCGCAATTGTAAGAGGCCTCTCGGTCATCGCCAATACCTGCTTGTTGCACTGCACAACGCGCTGATGCAGGCCCGTAGGCGCTAGAAACGCGCTCGCACGGGATTGGTTCACAGCACGAAAGCCACTGTTGGGACGCGCGAAACTGTTGCAAGGAGTCTCGGCGCCGGTGGTAAATAGGCGAATAGGGATGGCCGGGGTGCCTTCGGCCAGCCGGTAACCATGGACGAGGCGGCCCAAATTTTGGCCGCTACGGCGACACAATCCGGGCGCCGTTGCGGGCTAATCCAGCGCCGAATTTGCTGGGGGAGGGCTCCCGCTTCCGGCAGGCTTGCCGTCGATCAAGAGGGACGCGCGATGAGGATCGTCACGAATTTGGGACTTGGCGCCCTAGTCATGCTGTTTGCGCTTCCGGCTGAGGCGCTCACCATTTCGAATTCCGACCCGAAACCGCACACGATCACGGTCAAGTCCGGAAGCGACAGCAAAGAGCTGACCATCGCGCCGGAGGCGGCGGTCGAGCCGGAATGCCAATCGGGCTGCACCATCGAGCTCGAGAATGGCGACGTCTATGAGCTGAAGGGCGGCGAGGAAGCTTCGATCGACAGCGGCGCTCTCTTCGTCGATGCCGTGCCGGGCATGGAAGACAACGATATGACGGGAGCAACGCCTGCGCCGGCGGAAGACGCTCCCAAGGCGCAATAGGCTTCGCCCCTTCATAGCGGGAATTTCCGCAACAAGATTTCCGTATAGCCGTCGGCCACCAGGCCGGGCAGCGCCGCGGCCTGGCTGAAGCCGTGCCGCTGATAGAAGTGCAACGCGCGCTCGTTGAAGCCTGACGCGCAGACCCAAAGATTGCGCGCTTCAGCCCGTAACCCTTCTCCTTCGAACCAGCCAAGAATCTCCGCGCCAATTCCCTGGTTCTGGAAAAGCGGCAAGAGCGCAAGCAGTTCGAGATAAGGGCCCTTGAGCCACGGGTGCCTGATTGACACCGCTCCTGCCGGCTCGCCTCCAGCCTCGATGAGGTAGCGGTAGGCACCATCGGCCGAAGAGGCGAGGAAGGCCGCCATGGCGCCTGCCGGGTAGTTCATCGTCGACCAGGGCGGTATCGCCACGATCGCCTGGGCCAGGCTTAGGCAGCAGGCAGGATCGAGCGGGACAAGACGCGCGCGCTGAAGCTCAATTCTGCGGGCCGAAAAGGGTGAAGACATCGTGGCTTTTCCGGCGATGCATATGTGCAAGGCGGGGACCCGCGCTCGGCTGGTTGAGGTAGCATGTGGCCGCGATCACGAGCTTTCCCGCGGCGAGCAGCTCGCTCACCGTGGCGAAGCCATAGCCCTCTTCTTTCAGCTTCGGAATGGCAATCGCCAGAGCGTCGGCGGTGTGCCAGCCGCGTCCGTTCGCATGCGCGACGATGATGGCGCCGGGATGCACCTTGCCGAGGATCGTCTCGGCGATGGCCTTCGCCGAGCGATGCGGATCCGGATCGCCGGTGACCAAATCCCACTGAATAGCGTAGAGGCCCTGATCGGCCGCCGCAGCAAGCGCCTCCGCGTCGCAGGTCCCATAGGGAAAGCGCAACAAGGTCATGCGCTCAGGCACCAGCTTCTCGTCCGGCGCAGGGACCGCGCATTGTCTCGCGGCCAGGCTTTTGCGCGCGCGGCTGTAGGCCGCCTCGGTAAGCACGATCTCGTCCTTCAGCGCCTCGCCGTTCAGCCGCGACATGTCGAGATGGCGCAAACCGTGGCTGCCGATCTCGAAATTCGGGTCGGCCATCAGTTGCGCCGTCCGCTCCGCATGAGTCTCCATCCATTTGCCGCCGGCGAAGAAGGTCGCTTTCACGCCTTCCGCGCGCAGCAGATCGACGATGCGCCCGTCATAGCCGGCAATGCTGCCGTCGGTCTCGCAAAGATCGAAGGTGAGCGCGATCAGTTTTAAACCGGCGGGAAGCTCGACCCCTCTGATCGAGCCGCGCATGGACTCGGGTACTGGCGAGGCTGCAGGGAGCGGCTCTTGCCGCAGTGCCGGGAGGTCGAGCTTGGTACGATTATGCTGTGGCTTGATCTCGCTGGCGGTGCCGGCAAGCGCTTGCGGCGTAAAGCAGCGGTCGAGCAGGCCGTTCTCGGCGGCAATTGCCGGAGCTACGCCGCCAATCGCAATGCAGAACAACGCAACACCGAGACCGCGATTCATGGCTCTGCAACCGCCCCATTTTTTTGGCACCGCATGGAGCGCGCGCACGCCTTGAGGCGTCAATCGCTCAAGTGGTCGCGGGTGCAGCTAGGGCAGATGGTCGCTCGGCGGCTCGAGCGGAGCGGCTTGCGAGACCATCGGACAGTCCAGCGTCTTCTCCAGCGCCTCGACCAGCTCCTCCTCGGAGTTGGCCCGTGCGTACAAGCCGTGATTCTCATCGGCGAGACACATCAGGTCCATCACGCTGCTGCCGCCGGTCCAGGAGAACCCCTCATAGCGGAAAGCGATGACATGGATGGTGAGCTGGTTGCCGAGCAGATGCAGCTGCTTGGCAAGCGTGCAGGGCGCTCCCCCGCACGTTTCCTCGCCATCGGTCACGACAACGATCACGCCGGGCTTGGCGCGGTAGTTGAGCACTTCCGCGGCCTGTTCTACCGCCGAGGTGAGCGGCGTCTTGCCGGCCGGCACGAGCGCATTCACGGCGTTCATGATCATGGTGGCCGCGTCGGGCGTCGGCTTGAGGTCAAGCTTGACGTTGCACTGATTGTACGGGCCCGGGCCGTAGGTGATGAGACCGACCCGCCGATTCTTCGTGGCTGTCGGCAGAATTTGGGCGAGCGCGGAGCGTACCTCGTCGATGCGCGCCCTCGAGTTGGGGATGCCGAGTGTCTGATTTCCCGACATCGAGCCCGAGGCATCGAACACGATCATGGCGTCTTCAGTGCAGGGCGACGGCTTCTTCTCCTCGGCGCCGCTGGCAGGCAGGCTGCACGTCAGCACGGCCGTTAAAGCTATGATTCCGAGCCGCAAATTACGATCCGTGGCAAGCCGGCTACCAATCGATCCTGCAATCATTGCTCAATCTCCCGAGACACTTGCCGACTTTAGCGCAAGAATCCGGCCTGCGAAGCGCTTTCGTGCCGCATCCCAGTCGATTTGCCACGGGGTCTGCGATAAGCCGATTAACCTTTCCCCTTGGTCCTTGTCTGGCCCGGGGCGGCGTGGCGCTCGAGGAATTCGATCATCGGTGTTGCCACATCGACCCCGGTCGCTTTCTCCAGCCCCTCGATGCCCGGCGAGGAATTCACCTCCAGCACCAGCGGTCCGCTTTTCGAGCGCAGCATGTCGACGCCGCACACATTCAGCCCCAGCGTGCGGGCGGCCCTGACCGCTGCGCTTCGCTCTTGCGGCGTGATTCGCACCATCTCGCCCGCGCCGCCGCGATGCAGGTTTGAGCGAAAGTCGCCAGGTGGTCCGGACCGTTTCATCGCCGCCACCACCTTCTCACCGATGACCAGCGCGCGGATATCGGTGGCGTCGGCCTCCTTGATGAATTGCTGCACCAGAATGTTGACGTTCACGCCCTGGAACGCCTCGATCACCGACTTGGCGGACTTAACTGTCT
This sequence comes from uncultured Alphaproteobacteria bacterium, assembly GCA_963710245.1. GTDB lineage: Bacteria > Pseudomonadota > Alphaproteobacteria > Rhizobiales > Methyloligellaceae > Methyloceanibacter. Next base: position 106,192 of record CAVPZK010000020.1, on the reverse strand, counting down.
CGCCGAGCACGACGCCGATGCCCTGAGTGCCCTCGAGCAGCTTGATCACCACCGGCGCACCACCCACGAGATCGATGATGTCCTCGGCCTGCTTCGGATCGTGGGTGAAGGCCGTGACCGGAAGCCCGATGCCGCGCCGCGCGAGAAGCTGGAGGCAGCGCAGCTTGTCGCGCGAGCGTCCGATCGCCACCGACTCGTTCAGCGGATAGACGCCCATGACCTCGAACTGGCGGAGCACCGCAAGTCCATAAAACGTCACCGAGGCGCCGATACGCGGGATCACCGCGTCGAAATCCTCAAGCTGGCGCTTGCGATAATAGAGAGCCGGACGCTGCGAGGTGATGTTGATGGACACCCTCAGCGTGTTGATGACCTCGATCTGGTGGCCGCGTTCGCGCGCCGCCTCGCAGATGCGCCGATGGCTGTAGAGGTGCGGATTGCGTGCCAGCAGCGCGATCTTCATGGAGGGCCCGTGACGTGTCGGAGATATTCTGGTCTATCGCAGCAGTCGGCCTGCCTTGAGCGGAGCAAGCTTGCGCCTGCGGCGAGGCTTCGGCGCCCGTGCGCCGAGAAGATAAGAGCGTCCGGGCTCGATCAACGCGCGCCCCTCGAGCGCGGTGCGGCCGAGCAGCATGCGAAAACCCATCTGATCGCGATTGGTAAGCGCGAGCTCGATTGGCCAGCTCTCATCGCCAAGCTTGACTAGGGTCTTGATGATGTAGCGGCGCTCAACCCCGCCGCCTGAGTTCCGCACCATGCGCTCGTCGATGGCGCGCGCCTCGCAGGTGACCTTCATCGCTTCGCTCCGCTGCATTGGATGTAGCTCGAAGCGGATCCAGAGCGCGCTGCCGCGGCGGAACGGCTCGATGCGATAAGCATGCAGCGCGCTGGTCCGGGCGCCGGTATCGACCTTGGCCTTGATTGCGCCCACGCGGAGCTCGGGCAGCCCGACCCATTCGCGCCAACCGATTTTGAGCGGCTCTTTGGGGGTGGGGCGTGCTTCCATGAGGGCAAAAAGACGGGCGCGGGAGGAATTCGGTTTTGTTGATTTAGCACAGCGGGAAATCTTTGGCTTTGCTTCTATGAAGATGCGGGCTCGACTATAGTGACCATGGTGAACGCCTTCGCGGGGGATCGCGGCCATGGGCAAGAACCAGCACGTGGTGAGCCACGGCGAGCGTTGGGCGGTTAAGGCCGAAGGTGCGGTTGAGCCGTTTGCCCTGTTCAAGACCCAGAGCGAGGCGTGGGAGAAGGCGAAATCGATCGCGCGGAAAGAGCGGTCAGAGGCGCTGCTGCATGGCAAGAACGGAGCGATCCGCGCGCGCAACACCTATGGCCACGACCCTAGCCGCAGCAAGGGCTGAGTCGGCTCAGGGACTGAAGATCAGCGCCACATAGACGATGAACAGGAGCAGGTGCACGACGCCCTGCAACACATTGGTGCGCGCGCCGCCGAAGGTGAGCCCGCTGACGAACAGCGTCAGGATGAGAAGCGCCGTCTCCACCTGATCGAGCCCGAGATGCACCTTGCAGCCGGTCACCAGCCCGATGATCAGCGCCGCCGGAATGGTGAGCCCGATCGTGGCAAGCGCCGAGCCGAGGCACACATTGACCGCCCGCTGAAGCTGATTGACGAGCGCCGCATGGAAGGCGGTGAGCCCCTCGGGCGAGAGCACGAGTATGGCGATCAGCACGCCGCCGAGCGCGTCGGGCAGATCGAGATCCTCGATGCCGAAATCGACGATGATGGCGAGGAACTGCGCGAGCAGCACGATGGGCACGAGCGTAAGCAGAAGCAAGGCCACGTGGCTGGGGAACGATCCGCGCCGCGCCGCGCCAAGCTGCGCGCGATAGGCGTCGTCGCCACGGCCGTTGCCGGCCGGCTCGGCGAAGAAGGCGCGGTGCCGCATCGTCTGGATGATGACGAACACAACATAGAAGAGGACCGTGATCGAAGCGAAGAGCAAAGCCTTCACAGGGTCCTGGCTCGGGTCGGGCGCGGTCTTGGTGTAGTTCGGAATGATCAGCGCGAACACCGCGAGCGAGGCGATGACCACGAGGAAGGCCCGCGCGCCCGCGAGATTGTACTCCTGCTCCCAATAGCGCATGGCGCCAAGCAACAGCGCCGCGCCGACCATGCCGTTCAACCCGATCATCAGCGTGGCGAACATCGCATCGCGGGCCAGCGTCGGGTTGGCCTCGCCATGCAGCATGATGGCGGCGAGCAGCGACACCTCAATCACGGTCATCGACAGGGTGAGCACAAGCGTGCCGTAGGGCTCGCCGAGCCTCTCGGCGATCGCGCCTGCGTGGCGCACGGCGCCGAAGGCGCACCACATCATGGTGCCGAACAGCCAGAGAAAGAGGAGCGCCGTGAGCGGAATGGTGTGCAGGTCGCCGAACAGCTCCCGCCTGAAGAGATAAGCGAGCACGACGCTCACCATCCCCGCGATCGCCGGCACGGCGGCGCCAAGTCCAGCGCGGAGCCCGCTTCGCTCCACGCGCGGAAGCACAAACGTCTCGTGCTGATTTATGGGAGCTCCCGTCTCTCCCCCGGCCCGTGGGCTAAGCCACCATCTTTCAAGGTCACAGATGAGGCGAAGAGGGAGCGGGCGGCGTTTTGCCGCGAGGCCAATTGCGCCCAAAAAATGCCGGGACTCCTTCGCTCGGCCAACCGCAGCTGGTCTCTCTATGACTTCCGGGACTACGACAGGGGCTTCCGGGTCGCGCGGCCGCTCGATCAGTAATCTTCCGCTAACCCGCCCGCAGAGATTCATTTACCGCGTTGGCGAATTTTGGCGCCCATGTAGCACCCGTATAGGCCCGTTTGTTTCCATCTCTGGCGCCAAGCTCCTCCCCAATAATGGGAGGCGAATATGGACCGCAAAGCACGGACCATGCGAGCTGCGCTGGCCGGTACGACCACCGCGCTCTGTCTTGCTTCAACATTGCTGTTCGGCGCGTGCGCGATGAAGCTGCAGCCTGACGACTTTCCCGTCATGCGGCTGACCAATCCGCCCGCGGTCGACGCGCAACCCTCGCAATAGTCGGCTCGTCCCTAGGGGGTTGTGATGAGATTTCTTGTAGGCGCGCTCGCGCTCGCCGTCCTCGGCGTGCTCGTTGGAACGCCGGCCGCCTTCGTGCTCGGCTGGGCGCCGTTGAGCGCGACCAATCGGCAGAGCGCCAGCACCACGGCTAAGAACGCAGCCGCGCCCGTCTCGAAATCGAGTGGGGAAACGGCGGTGACTGTTCGGCCGAAAGGGAGCTTCTCCTAGCCAACTCGGCAGCCTTCATGTAAAAGCCCTTTACATGAATCCTTCAGATCGCGGCTGGCGCCGGCCCCGCTCCTATCACCATGGCAACCTGAAAGAGGTTCTGCTCGAAGCGGCACGCAAGCTGATCGAGCAATATGGGCCTGCGGGTTTCAGCCTCACCGAAGCGGCGCGGCTTGCCGGCGTGAGTCCAGCCGCGCCGTATCGGCACTTCCGCGATCGCGATGCGCTGCTCGCCGAAGTCGCCAAGCACGGCTTCGAGCGCTTCGCTGCGCGGCTCGACATGGCGTGGAACAACGGCGTGCCGACGCCGCTCTCGGCCTTCGACAATCTCGGCAAGGCGTATCTTGCTTTTGCGCGCGACGAGCCCGCGAGCTATGCGGTGATGTTCGAGTCGGGCGTTGCCGCCGGCGCCGGGGGCGAGCCGATCCCTGCGGCAGAGCGCGCCTTCGATGTCTTGCAGCACGCTGCCGCCGCGCTTTGCCGCTCGCTCCCCGAAAGCGAGCGCCCGCCGATCAGGCTGATGAGCCTGCATATCTGGGCGATCTCGCACGGCGTCGCCACGTTGTTCGCGCAAGGCGAGGCGCGCAAGGTGCCGATGAGCCCTGAGGAAATTCTTGAAAGCGCGATGCTGATCTATTTGAAAGGACTCGGCATTCTGCCCGACGCTAAAGCCGGTGCAGCGCGCTAGTTCCGATCACTTGTTCACATAGAGCTGGTCGAGGATGGCGCCATTGGCGAGGTGCTCCTCGTTGACCTTCTTCCAGCCGCCGAACACGTCCTCCACGGTCAACAGCCGCACCGGCGCGAAGTCCTTGGCGTGCTTCGCCGCCACGTCCTTGTCGATCGGGCGGTTGAAATGCGTGGCGATGATCTCCTGCGCTTCCGGCGTGTAGAGATATTGCAGGTAGGCCTTGGCGATTTTCCGGCTGCCGCGCTCGTCGACCACCTTGTCGACCACGGAGACGGGGAAGTCCGCGCGCAAGCTGACCGGCGGGATCACCAGATCGACCTTGTCCTTGCCGTATTGCTTGCCGATGCCTTTCACCTCGGCCTCGAAGGTGACGAGCACATCGCCGATGCCGCGCTCGACGAAGGTGGTCGTCGCCGCGCGGGTGCCACAAGCTAAGCAACTGAAAAAGAAGTGTTATTTCAATTCAGCGCGTAGTCCTGGAACCTCATGCCGCGCGCATCGCGAGCGGCAGAATTGCCGTGCTGTCGGAAGCGCTAGTTCCCGGCTTGCAGCCATTTCAACACGCGGTCCCAGTCGGCGCGCGTGCCGTTGAAGCTGTTGCGGTCCACCCTGCCGGCGACCCCTGGCACGCTGCCTGTGGTGGTGAACTGCCAGAAGGACCAGGGCCGTTCGCGATAGACGGCGTCAGGTTCGGCGGCGACTGAGCGCAGCCAGAAATGATATTCGGGGAACTCGCCCTCGAGCACCTCGTGGTGGAATTTAGGGTCGGTATAGATGATCGGTCGCTTTCCGGTATGCGCCTGCATGGCGTCGAGCATGATCTTGATCTTCTGCAGCGCGAGCTCCCGGCTGACCTTGCCCGGGCAGGTCTTCGAGGCGCTGTTCCACTCAAGGTCGAGCACCGGCGGCAGCGCGTCGCTGTCAGGTGGCACGTTCAGCATGAACCACAGCGCCTGCTCGTTGGCCGGCCGGCACCAATAGATGAAATGATAAGCGCCGCGGGCGATGCCGGCGCGCTTGGCCGCATACCAGTTCTCGAGAAATTTCGGATCGAGATGATCGCCGCCCTCGGTCGCCTTGATGAAGGTGAAGCGAACACCCGCATCGCGCGCCGCATCCCAGTCGATGTCGCCCTGCCAATAGGATACGTCGATGCCCTGGATCGGCATGGTGTGGGCGGCCGCGACGCCGTCATGCGGCTTCGCGTCGCGCAAGGTGCGGGAGAGCGCAAGCCGATCTGCCGCGCTGAGCGCAATCAGCGCCGACGCCACGGCCACGACCGCGATCCCGCGCATGAGAAACGCCATAGGGTAAGCCCCCAAACCCCTGGAACCAGACGATAGCCTAGCCTTGCGAGGATTAAAATTTTTCTTGCCACTCTCGCGGCGAGGAAAGCCTGAACTTCGCCTTTCCCCCACCTATATGCTGGCCGATTGTGCCGCCCGATCACATTTCATGACAGCCCTTGACTTGCGCCGCCGGGAGGGCATCTATGTGAATGTGAATAACATTCACACCGAAGGAAGGAGCCTCGATGCAACTGGTTGCGACCTTGGACGAGTATGGGAAGCCGGCATGGATCACAGCCATGATCGTCGGCTTCATTCTCTGGTGGCCCGTTGGCCTTGGCGTTTTGGCCTATCTGATCTGGAGTGGGCGCATGGGATGCGGAAATAGGATGCAGTGGAAGAACTACTTCGCCAGCGAGGCGCGGAAATTCGGCGGCGGCATGACGGCGTTCCGCTCGACCGGCAATCGCGCCTTCGACGATTATCGCGAGGAGACCTTGCGGCGGCTTGAGGAGGAGGCGACCGAGTTCCAGTCCTTCCTGCAGCGGCTACGCCACGCCAAGGACAAGGCCGAGTTCGACCAGTTCATGGCCGAGCGCCACGGCGCAGCGCCCTCGACGTCATAGGCCCATAAGTTCTGCCTGCGAACGAACTGAGTGTAGAGTAGAGAGGCAACAACAAGCGAGGGCGCGGGATTTCGGTCCCGCGCCCTTTTTGTTCAGAGGGCTATTTGCGCTTGTCGCCAAACCCGCCGCCGGTCGGCGTCTTGATGATGATGGCCTCGCCCGGCTCAAGCACGGTCTGGTCTGAGCCTTTCAGCCGCTCCAGCCTGCCGTCCTTGCGCCTGACCCAATTCTCGCCAACCTGACCGTCTTCGCCGCCGTGCAGCCCGAAGGGCTTCAGCTTGCGGAAGCCCGACAGGATCGCGCACTCCATTTTTTCCAAAAATCGAATGACACGAAGTGTCCCGTCGCCGGCGCGCCATTTGCCTTTGCCGCCGGATCCGCGCACGATCTCGAAACGCTCCAGCAACACGGGATAACGCAGCTCGAGCACCTCAGGGTCGGTGAGGCGCGAATTGGTCATATGCGTCTGCACTGCCGCCGCGCCGTCGAAGCCTTCGCCGGCCGGCGCGCCAGAGCAGATCGTTTCGTAATATTGGTAGAGCGCGTTGCCGAAGGTGAGATTGTTCATCGTGCCCTGCGCCGAGCCGAGCACGCCGAGCGCGCCATAGAGGCAATTCACGATGGTCTGGCTCGTTTCTACATTGCCGGCGGCCACTGGCGCCGGATAGCGCGGCTTCAGCATCGAGCCCTTGGGCACGACGATCTTGATCGGCCGGAGGCAGCCGGCGTTGAGCGGGATCTCCTCGTCGACCAGCGTGCGAAACACGTAAAGCACGCAGGCCCGGGTGATCGGCTCCGGCGCATTGAAGGTGTTGGCGACTTGCGCGCTCGTGCCGGTGAAATCGACGGTCGCCTTGCGCGCTTTTTTGTCCATCTTGATGGCGACCTTGATGACGCTGCCCTGATCGGTCTCAACCTCGAAGCGCGAGTTCTTGAGCTTGGCGATCACGCTGGCCACGGCCTCGGCCGCATTGTCCTGCACATGGCGCATATAGGCGCGTACGACCGCGAGCCCGTAATGCCGCACCATCTTCGTTAGCTCGGCCGCGCCTTTCTCGTTGGCGGCGACTTGCGCCTTGAGGTCGGCAACGTTCTGCACGGGGTTCCGCGCAGGGTAGGGGGCTTCAGTCAGAAGCTCGAGCACGGCGTCCTCGCGGAAGCGGCCGCGCGCCACCAGCTTGAACGGATCGATATAGACGCCTTCCTCCTCGATGCGCGTTGCCTTGGGGCTCATCGAGCCGGGTGCAATGCCGCCAATATCGGCGTGATGCCCGCGCGCGGCGACGAAGAATAGAAGGTCCGGACTGTTTTCGCCGAACACCGGTGTGACCACGGTGATGTCGGGAAGATGCGTGCCCCCGTTATAAGGCGCGTTGAGCATGTAGCTGTCGCCCGGTTTCAGCGCCTCGCCGATCTCGCGCAGCACCGTCTCCACGCTCTTGTCCATCGAGCCGAGATGCACGGGGATATGCGGCGCGTTGGCGATCAGCCGACCCTTGGCGTCGAAGATGGCGCAGGAGAAATCGAGCCGCTCCTTGATATTGACCGAGCGTGCCGTGTTTTGCAGCGCATAGCCCATCTGCTCGGCGATCGAGACAAAGAGATTGTTGAACACTTCCAGCATGACGGGATCGGCATGTTTGCCCACGCGCGCCTCTTGCCGCTTGGCGATGCGCGCGAGCAGGAGATGATTGCGCGAGGTGACCTGCGCCTCCCATTCAGGCTCTACCACGACGGTCTGATGGTCCTCGATGATCAGGGAGGGACCAACGATGCGGTGGCCTGGCGCAAGGCCGGCCCGCAAAAAGACCGGCACCTCGTGCCAGCTCCCATTGGTGAAAAGGCGCGTCGTGGAATGCGGCGCGGGTGACGCCGTCTCCTGCACGGCAAGCTCAGGCTCCGCAACGGGCTCGCCGCCGCCGCGCCCTTCGACCTCGATGGCCTCGATCTCAATGTCTTTCTCCGGACTGATGAAACCGAAGCGCTTCTGATGCGCGATCTCGAACAAGGCCCGCATGCCGCGCAGGCTCGCGATCGGGATGGAAAGCGCGCTGTCGGTATCGGCATAGCGGAGATGCGCCTGGGCGATCAAGGTGATGGCGCTGGCCTCAACGCCTTGCCGCGTAAGCTCCTGCCTCACCTCCTGCTCGAGCGATCCTTTAAGCGCGGCGACATCCACCAGATTGGCGTCGTCGAGGCGCTTCAGCACGGTGCGGGTGCGCGTGGCACCCAGCGAGGCGAGCCCCATGCCGAAGGCCGAGAGCACGCCCGAGAGCGGATGAATCAGCACCGATTTGATGCCGAGCGCGTCGGCCACGAGGCAGGCATGCTGCCCGCCCGCGCCGCCGAACGAATTGAGCACGTACTCGGTCACGTCATAGCCGCGTTCGACCGAGATGGTCTTGATCGCGTTCGCCATATTGGAAACCGCGATCTTGATGAAGCCGTCGGCGATCTCTTCCGCCGAGCGCCCGTCGCCAAGCTTGCGGGCGAGCGACTTGAATTCCTTGCGTACCGCGTCCGCGTCGAGCGGCTGATCCTGCTTTAACCCGAAGATGTCGCGGGAAGAAATCGGGCTGGAGCTTGCCCGTCATCACATTGGCGTCGGTGATCGTGAGAGGCCCGTCGCGGCGATAGGCGAGGGGGCCGGGATCGGCGCCGGCCGAGTCGGGTCCAACGCGGAAGCGCGCGGCGTCGTAATGCAGGATCGATCCGCCGCCCGCGGCGACCGTGTGAATCAGCATCATTGGCGCGCGCACGCGGGCGCCCGCCACCACGCTCTCGAAACTCCGCTCATAGCCGCCGTCGAAATGGCAGACATCGGTTGAGGTGCCGCCCATGTCGAAGCCAATGATCTTGGCGAAGCCGGCCGAGCGTGCGGTCTCCACCGCGCCAACCACGCCGCCTGCCGGCCCCGATAGGATGGCGTCCTTGCCCCTGAACAGATTGGCGGAGGTCAGTCCTCCGGAGGATTGCATGAAGAGAAGGCGGGGCGCCTGACTGCCTGAGGGGCGCGCACCGACCGTCAGCGCTTTGGCGACGCGATCGACATAGCGGCTGAGCAGCGGCGAGAGATAAGCATCTATTACGGCGGTGTCGCCGCGACCGATGAACTTCACCAGCGGACTCACCTCATGGCTCGCCGAAATCTGCGTGAAGCCCGCCGTGCGGGCGAGCGCGGCGGCCTCGCGTTCATGCTCAGGGAACGCATAAGCATGCATGAAGACGATCGCGACCGCCGCAATGCCGTCGGCGCGCGCGGCCCGAAGCGCCGCTATCGTCGCCGAGTGATCGAGCGGGGTCTCGATGCTGCCGTCCGCGCGCACCCGCTCCGGCACTTCGGCGACGCGCGCATAGAGCATCGATGGTTTCTCGATGCGGCGCGCGAAGATCTTCGGCCGCGCCTGGTAGCCGATCTCCAGCGCATCGCGGAAGCCTTGGCTGACGATGAGGAGGAGCGGATCGCCTTTGCGCTCGAGCAGCGCGTTGGTCGCGACCGTGGTGCCCATCCTGAGCACTGCGATTTGCTGTGAGGGAAGCGATCTCCCGCGCGGCGCACCGAGCAAATCGGCAATGCCCGCAATCGCCGCATCGTCATAGGCTTCCGGATTCTCCGACAACAGCTTATGCGTGAGCAGGCGGCCGTCAGGCGCTCGGGCCACGATGTCGGTGAAGGTGCCGCCGCGGTCGATGAAGAACTGCCATCTGCCGCCGCTGTTCATCCGATACGCTTCAGCCCCGTGGCGTAGCGCTTCCAGCGCTTCACATAGACGTCGGCCCCGCGCGCGATCATGCCGCGTACTTCCGCGTCGGTCTCGCGTACCGCCTTGGCCGGCGCGCCAAGGATCATCGAATTGTCGGGGTATGCCTTGCCTTCGGTGACCAGCGCTCCGGCGCCGACCAGGCAGTTCGCGCCGATTTTTGCACCATTCAGCACGATCGCGCCCATGCCGATCAGACTCCCATCGCCGATCGTGCAGCCATGCAGCACGACATTATGGCCGATGACGCAGTCGCGTCCGATCGTGAGCGGAAAGCCCGGGTCGGTGTGCAGCGTCGCGTTGTCCTGGATTTGCGAGCGTGTGCCGATCTCGATCCACTCATTGTCGCCGCGCAGCACCGAACCGTACCAGATGCTCACATTGGTATGGAGCCGCACCTTGCCGATCACCGCCGCGGTGTCCGCAATCCAATAAAGACCGTCGGCGGGAAACTCGGGCGCCGTCCCATCGAGCTCATAGATCGCCATGCGTGCTTCCTTTGGCCTGTCGTCCACGACTCTTCGCGGCCGGCTTCGTGGCGTCGAGCTTGCGTTCCAATCTGGCGATCTCGCCGCGCAGATCGCTGTTCTCGAGCTCCGCATACATGGCCGCTGCATCGGCGGCGAGTCTTCTCAGGATGGCGTGCTCATGCGCGTCGAGATCGGTGCCGGAGGCATGCGGCCCGTAAAGCGAGATGGCGAAGCAGCGCACGGGATTGACCGCCGGCACGGCAAGCACCGGGCGGCTAAGCCCGGAAGGAAGATCGAGTCCGTCACCGTCCTCGTCCTTCAGAGGGAAGGGCTGGCCAGCAGGCACAGCCGCAAGTATTGGCGCGTCTGCCTTGATCCTCGTAGTCTTGCCGTGGTCCCAGCCCTTGCCATTGCCGTTCCGCTCGAATACCGGTCCTTCTCGTCGGAACGATGCGGCGGAAGCGAGCTTCAGAGCGTCGTAGGTATCATCCGCGAGCAACCTGTCGATCTCCGTAGGCTTCTTGGCGGCACGGATGGCTTGCCCAAGCCTTTGCCCCGCCGCGTCGACTTCCCGGTTGAAATAGCCGTCGGCGAGATGAACCGCGCCCTCGTGCAGGCGGGAAAGCGCGAACACGGCAGCGGCGCCCATGGCGATCCATGCCCAGCCCGGGAGAGCCAGATGTTCCTGGATGCGCTCCATCTCGTGGTGCAGCAGGAGAACGGGAACGCTGAGGCTGAGGCCCAGGATTGTCACGCGGCGCAGTGGAATCATCACGCTCACCACGCGCGGACGCCGCAGCGCCTCGAACACGAACAGGCAGAGCACGCCATTCACGAGATAGAGCAGGCCGATAATGTCTTCCGTGGGGGTGAAGTCGCCCCAGCGCGTCTCGAAGATCGTCGTCGTCGAGGCGAGCTCGGCGAGCAGGAATGACGGCAGACCGATCAGGCAGCCCCAGATCACCCAGCGCACGCGCTGATAATCCTCAGGCGTCTGGAACCGCCGTCGTGCCAGGAGAATCGAAAGCGCGGCGGCGTCGACCACGAAGCCCGCGAGAATCGATACGCGTGTCACCGTCTCGGCGGGATGACCGAACAACGCGCCATAGGAGCCGAACAGCAGGAGTGCAAAGACGAGGCCAACGAGCGGCAACGCTCGCTCGACGCCATGCCATCGTGGCTCCGTCTTATTGTTGGGAACCCGCAGCACGAAAAGGAGAAAGCCCGCGTAGCCGGCGGCCTGCGCCAAGATCGAGGCGGCATCCTGGAGCAGCAAGGCGAGCGGCCATTGCTCGAGGATCGCGTAGAACGCGTAAACCTGGCCGGGGTTGAACCAGTTCACGTAGAGGAAAAACCCCCAGCTCATCGCCGAGGGTCGCGTCCATACAAGCCATGCCGCCGCGACGATCACCAGGACACCGGCGATCTGGCAAAGCAAGTTCACCGCTTTGATGAGGACGTTATAAGGGCGTTGCTCGGCGATCAGCGTCACCTGCCGGGCCGGACGCCCCTCGTGCGGCATGAGCTCGATCGTGACCGCCCGGCCGGGCAGCACGAAATCGACGCCACCAAGCACGGCGAGCGTGCTGCCGCACTCTTCAATCTTGCCGAGCGTGCAGCGCATTTTATCGAGGTCGAGCCGGTCGCCGACCCTGATCCCGGCGCGCCAGGCAGGGGACAAGGAATTTTCGGGGAATGGTCCGTTGGCGTCGAAGATCAGCCCGTCATTGTTGGCGAAAAAGCCAAGCGAGCCGAGCGACTGGGTAACCCTCAAAAGATCGGGGACGATCATCAGGAGGCCCCAGAAAGCGAGGATGATCAGGAGAAGCCGGCTAGGAGTCATTGGGGCATGCACCTCGAAGCGCCCGACAGATGTGGATAAGGCCGCCGCCTCCCATTGCCAGGATCGCGTAAGCATTCCGTAATCGCGGCGCCTGGCAAGTGGCAAGCGGAACCGAGATGGCAGACGCGAAACGGAAGGCAAGCCGGCGACAGCCCGAAGCGAGCTCGCCGGAGCCTACCGCATCAGGTGCAGAGGGCGCACTCGACCGGCTTTTCGGCCTCACCGCCGCCGGCTCGGGCGTGGGAACCGAGCTCCGTGCTGGCCTCGCCACCTTTCTCACCATGGCCTACTTCATGTTCGTCAACCCGGCGATCCTGGAGAAAGCCGGGATACATGGTGCCGTGTTCGTCGCCACCTGCCTCGCGCCGCGGCGGGTCCCTGATCATGGGGCTTTACGCGAACTATCCCATCGCTCTCGCTCCCGGCATGGGTCTCAATGCGTATTTCACATTCACCGTGGTGCCGAAGCTCGGCGGTAACTGGCAGCTTGCGCTAGGCCTCGTGTTCCTCTCCGGCGTGCTGTTCTTCGCGCTCTCGCTGTCGCCGTTGCGGCCTGGTTGATCGATGCGATTCCCGTCAGCCTGAAACTTGGCATCGCCGCCGGCATCGGCTTCTTCCTCGCGCTGATCGCCCTCCAGAATGCCGGAATCGTGGCCGACGATCCGTGACTTCGTGAACTCGGCGATCTCTCGAAGCCGCAAGCCTGGCTTGCCGCCGCGGGTTTCCTGCTGATCTCGGGGCTTGCCGTGCGGAAGATACCCGGCGCCATCATACTCGGCGTGCTCGCGGTCACCGTGGCCGCGGTCGCGCTTGGGCTTGAGCCCTGGCACGGGATTTTCGCCGCACCGCCGTCGCTCGCACCGACATTTCTCAAAATGGATCTCGCCGGCGCCTTCCAGCTCAGCCTCATCACCATCGTGCTCACGCTTCTGCTCGTGACCATGCTCGACACGGCGGGAACCTTTATCGGCGTCGCACGCCAGGCGCGGCTTCTCGATAAGGAGGGACGCCTGCCGCAACTCCGCCAAGCGCTGCTCGCCGATTCTGGCGCGGCGATGCTCGGCGCGGCGCTCGGCACCTCGACCAACACCTCCTATATCGAGAACGCGGCCGGCGTCGAGGAAGGCGGCCGCACCGGCCTCACGGCGATCTTCGTCGCGCTGTTCTTTCTGCTGGCGTTGTTCCTCGCGCCGTTGGCGCAGACCGTGCCGCTCTATGCCACGGCACCCGCGCTCCTGTTCGTCGCCTTCCTGATGGCGGCGATCTTCGTCGCGCTCAGCTGGGACCGACTACATCCCGGCGCTGATCATCGTGCTGATGATGCCCTTGAGCTATTCGATCGCGACCGGCATCGGGCTCGGCTTCATCGCCTATGTGGCATTGAAGGCGCTCACCGGGCGCTTCAGCGAGATAAACGCGGCGGTCGGCGTGATCGCCGCCTGCTTTCTGCTCAAACTGGTCTTCGCCTGATGGCCGTGCAAGGAGCCTCAACATGCAGACATATGTTCTGCTTGTGAACCTCACCGATCAGGGCATGCGCAACATCAAGGACACGATCGGCCGGGCGCATGCCTTCGAGGACATGGCCAAGAAGAGCGGCGCCGTCATCAAGGTGCTGTGCTGGACCATCGGCGGTTACGATGTAATCGCGGTATTCGAAGCGCCCGACGACGAGAGCGCGACCGCGCTCAGCTTCAGCGCCTCCTCGCTCGGGAATACCCGCGCCGAGATCCTGCGTGCTTTCTCCTTCGAGGAAATGAGCGGGATCCTGGCCAAGATGGTCTAATGCGGGGTACGCGGCCGTTAATGTGCCGCGCATCCAGCCCTTGTCGCGGAGGTCCCCGCTCGCTATTAGAGCGCAGCCCCTTCTGCCGCAAGTGGACAGCATGGATACCGAAGTCCCCAAGGAATCGCCGCGTCACGGCGCCAATGTCGTCAGTATCTTCATTACCTCGCTCGCGGCGGCCATCGTTGTCGCCGGCGGGTTCGGCATCGTTTTCCAGGCCGGCATCGTTGCGGCCGCCGCCCGCTTGGGACTTGGAACGAGCTTCGTTTGGTTCGGGAGCGCCATCAACGCGGCCATAACTCTTTGGCTCGCGGCATGGACCTTCGCCCGGTCCTGGCATGTCGAGCGGCGGCTAAAGGCCGGCCTCGAAGTGGATGAGCCCAAGCTCTCGATCTTGGCCAATTTCCGCGGTTCTTGAGCCTATTTCGCTGAGCAAAAGGCCGTGAAGCCGGGGTCGATTCTTCGCATGCGGCCGCCTGCAAAAGTCCTTATGCTCTAGGCAAAGCTGTGCAGTCTGGGGGGAGTTCGACATGTCGATTTGGGGCAAGCTCGCAGGTGCCGCGGCGGGGCTCGCGATCGGAGGCCCGATCGGCGCTCTCCTCGGCGGCGTCGCCGGCCATTACGTCATCGATCGCGACAAGGAAGAGGACGGCCCTGCGGAAAACCAGGTGGCCTTCACCGTGGGCGTGATCGCGCTCGGCGCCAAGATGGCCAAGGCCGACGGCGTCGTCACCATGGACGAGGTCAACGCCTTCAAGGAAGTGTTCAAGGTGCCCGAGGGCGAGATGAAGAACGTCGCCCGCGTGTTCAATCTCGCCAAGCAGGACGTGGCCGGCTACGAGGCCTATGCCGAGCAGCTCGCCACCATGTTCAAGGGCAACCGCAAGCTGCTCGAAGACGTGCTCGAAGGCCTGTTCCACATCGCCAAGGCGGACGACCAGTTGCACCCCAACGAGGAGCGGTTCCTCGGCGGCGTCGCCAAACGCTTCGGTATGACCGAGACCGAGTTCGCTTACGTCAAGGCGCGCCACATCGTCGCCGCCAAGCGCAATCCCTATGACGTGCTAGGCGTGAAGCCTTCGGTCACCAACGACGAGCTGAAGAGCCACTACCGCAAGCTGATTGCCGAGAACCATCCCGATAAGCTGATCGCGCGCGGCGTACCGAAGGAGTTCGTCTCCATCGCCACCGAGAAGGTCGCGGCCATCAACGAGGCCTACGACCAGATCGCCAAAGAGCGCGGAATGTAGCGTCGCGCCCGGCGTCATTCCCACGCAGGCGGCATTCCAGTAAACACCGTTCAAGATAAGCTTCCCAGTGCCGGGTTACTGGATTGCCCGGTCAAGCCGGCAATGACAGTGCTGATGCAATGACCGCCGCCCCTGACAGTCCGCTCGCCACCCTGTGGTGTCCGTCGCCGAACGTCGAGCCAAGGCGGAACGGGCTCAAGCCCGACATGCTCATTTTGCATTACACCGGCATGGACTCGGCCGAGGCCGCGCTCGATTGGCTGACGCGGCAGGAGTTGGGGGTGTCTTGTCATTATCTCGTCGACGAGGACGGTCGCATCGCGCAGCTCGTGGCGGAGTCCGATCGCGCCTGGCACGCTGGCCAAAGCCGCTGGGCGGGCGAGATCGATATCAATTCATGCTCGATCGGCATCGAGATCCATAATCCCGGCCACGATTTCGACTATCCGGATTTCCCCGACGCCGAGATGCGCGCCGTCGAGGCGCTGTGCCACGACATCCTGAGCCGCCACTCAATTCCGCCGCATCGCGTGCTCGCCCATTCGGATGTGGCGCCCGGCAGAAAGCGCGATCCTGGCGAGAAATTCGATTGGCAGCGGCTCGCGCGCGCCGGCATAGGCCTATGGGTCCCGCCAGTTCCAGTCGAGGACGATCAAGGCTTGGGCCCTGGCGACGAAGGCGAGATGGTCGCCGCGCTGCAACGCGACCTCCTCGACTATGGCTATGGCGTTGAGGTGACCACTACCTACGGCACCGGCCTGGAGAAGGTGGTCGAGGCCTTTCAGCGGCATTTTCGCCCCGCCCGCATCGACGGCCGCGCCGACAGATCGACGCGGCAGACGCTTGCGCGCCTGCTTGCCGCGCGCGCCGGCACGCCGGTGGCTTGAGGCTGAGGGACTAGCTTTCGCTAGTTGGTGACCTCGAAATCCATGCCCTCGAATGTGTAGCGGGGCACTTGCGTCCAGATGCCATCCTCCTGCACCGGGACCTTGTGCATCTTGACGTTGGCGACCTCGAGCTTGCCGGACTTGTCGTCCACCCAGAAGTCGATGTCGTAATATTCGTCCTTGCTGCCGGGCTTGCGGAAGTCGGTGCAGGCGAAGTACTGGCCATCGCCTTTCATATGCCGGATCGGCTGGTGCATCTCGATGAACTCGAGGGGGATGGTCTCGCCGGTCTTGTCGTCCTTCACCGCCAGGTCGCCATTCGCGTCCTTATGCGTGGCGATGTAATTGTGAATCGCGCTCATCACGTGCCAAGCGCGCCTCACCTCCATGTCGCCGGGATGCTCCTGCACGGGGAGCCACCACCAGGCGACCGGCATGCGGGTGACCATGTAATAGCTGTCGCCGTCCTGCTTCGGGCCCTTCTGCACCCGGATATCCATCAGGGTCAGCTTGTCGCCTTCGGGCTTCAACCAGAAATCGATGGCGTATTGCTTTTTCGGCGTGTCCTTGTCGTGGAAGATGACATTGGCGAACCAGCCATAGCCTTCCATGCCGCGCACGCCTTTGATCTGCTCGAAGACGAGATTGAGGTCGGCGTCGAGCTTGGGATCGCGGAACACGAAGGCGCCGTCCTTTGACCGTTCGGCGATCACTTCCTCGACCCGCTTATTGACGTCCTCCTCGGTGAACTCCTTCGCGCCGGCAGCCTTGGCGGTCTGCTTCGACGCCAAGAAATCCTTCGCCTTCTGAATGTTGCCGGCCGGGTCTTTAAGGAACGCCTCCTTCGAGGCATCGGACGAGAAGCAATAGACGTGCCCGTCGGTGTCGGTCCAATTGACCGAGCAGTCGGTCTTGACCGTCTGGCCGGAGGCGAGTCCCATCGTGCACTGGTCGTCGAACTCGCCTTTGACCGGGGCCGGCGACATCGTCTGGTTTGCGGCGGGGGCGTCCTCGGCCTGGGCAGGCACGACCGGGGCGAAAGAGAGAGCGGCGGCAAGGACCGCGGCACGTGCCGCCAACACGAGGAGCCGATCGGGGTGGAAGTTTGTCATCGCTTTGATTTCCTTGGACGTCTTTTGAGGGTTTCGGAGTTCTGCTGGCTGTTTAGTTCTGCGGCAAGCATCCGTATGTAACCCAAGTCACCTTCCTGACCTAAGTCAGTCCCCGGCCTCTCACGACCTTGCTTCCTCCCCGCCATAAACCGCGAGCGCCGAACGGTTCCTTACCTCGATCGAGCCCCGCGAGGCATGCACCCAGCCCATGCGCTCCCATTCTGCGAGATAGCGGCTGATCACCTCGCGCACGCTGCCGAGGTCGAGCGCAAGTTGTTGGTGGGTCTTGGCCACCACGCCTTGCTCGTTGGCCTCGGCGAGCAGCCGCCGGGCGAGCCTGAGATCGAGGCTCGCGAACGCCACCTCGTCGACCAGCATGATCAGGCTCGACAACAGGTCCCCGTAATTGTCGAGGACGAATTTGCGGAAGCGCGGTGAGGCACCCATCAGCCGGTGAAACGCGGTCGCGGGGAGCGCGGCAAGCAGCACGTCGGTTTCGGCCGTGCTCTCAGCCGGGAAGGCGCTGCCGGCCATCAGGCAGGAGGTGGTGAGCACGCAGGTCTCGCCGGGGCCCACCTGATAGAGCAGGATCTCGCGCCCGGATTCGGAGGTCTTGAACACGCGCGTCTGCCCCTCCATGCACATCACATACGCATGGCAATTCTGGCCCTGCCGGTAGGCTATGTCGCCGCCGCGCAGGCGGTTGAACTGCGTCGAGCCGAGGAGGTCGCCGCGATGCTCTTCCTCGAGCTCGGCGAGCTCAGGGAAGGCGGCGAGCCAGCGCGAAACCAAATCCTGATTGAGCGTCGTCGGCATGCACGCGGTACTCATATCGTTGCGGGCGTCGCGCCCTTGGGTGGAGCAGCCCGAAACTTTAGGGGAGGGCCCGGCAGGCGGGCGGTTCGCACCCTAGGATATGAGAACAAACGGCAAAGCGGCTATCAAAATGCCGTTACGAGCTGGCCACAAGTTCCGGGGGACGCCGATAGGCGGCAGTAACCAGTCGGCCCGCGTCGGCTTGACCCTTGGGGCGCCAAACCCCTTATTACCCCTGTCAGCAGGCCGGATGGCCGCTCCGCTCTCATGTTATGCGTAGGGGGCGGGGAGGAAAGTCCGGGCTCCATGGAAGCACGGTGCCGGATAACCTCCGGCGGGGGCGACCCCAGGGACAGTGCCACAGAAAGCAAACCGCCTCATCGGACCGGAGACGGACCGAGGGGTAAGGGTGAAAGGGTGCGGTAAGAGCGCACCGCGGTCTTGGCAACAAGAACGGCACGGCAAACCCCACCGGGAGCAAGACCGAATAGGGGCGGCGCGGGAGCGGGCAACCGCTGCCAGTCGGCTTTCAGATCAGCCGCCCGGGTTGGTTGCAGGAGGCGTCCCGCGAGGGACGCCCCAGATGAATGGCCATCGCCCCTCTAAGGGGTACAGAACCCGGCTTATAGGCCTGGTGACATGATACGGCCGGCGCGTGGGTGACCCCCGCGCGCCGGCCTCCAATTTTCTGGGGATGCGCGCACGCTCGATTGAAACCTAGCGCCGCACCGCGCGTTCAACAGGCAGAAACCGACAAGCGAAAAAAGGAGACACCCATGCTTGGTTGGGCCTTAACCTTCCTGGTGATCGCGCTGATCGCGGCTGCTTTAGGCTTCGGCGGCATCGCCGGTGCTTCCGCGGGCATCGCTCAGATTCTGTTCTACATCTTCCTCGTGCTGCTCCTGATCTCCCTCGTCATGCATTTCGTGAGAGGTGCTGCGCGTTAGCTCCGAGGCACGGTGAAAATGAAAGCGGCCGGCGCTCCTTTCGGGGCGCCGGCGTTGCTGTGTCTGGGGATGGTTCGAGGGTGATTACTCAGCGGCCTCGACGCCTTGCGGCATCTTCTGCTGCTGCGCGGTCTCCGAGGCCTTGGACGCGCGTCATGTTCGCAAGCTCGCGCCGCACCCCCGCCTCATAGTCCGGATGCACCTTCTTGAAATGCGCGAGCTGCCGCTCGGCGATCTCATGCGGGATACCCCACATGGCTTCGGCGCAGTTGAGGAACAGGCGAGCCTTCTGGCCGGCATCGAACAGATTGAACAACGCCGTGACTTGCTTGTAGTCGTCGTTGCCGTCGCGGTGATTGTAACGATCGGCGTCGCCCGAGATCGGAAGCGGCGGCTCGGCGAAGCGCTCGTCCTGTGCAGCGCCATTGAACGAGTTCGGCTCGTAGAAGGCGTCCACATTGCCCGTCTTCGCCGGGAAGAACCGCATCGGCCCGTCCTTGTGATAGTGATGCACCGGGCATTTCGATGCGTTCACCGGCAGCGCCTCGTAATGCGTGCCGAGCCGATAGCGATGCGCATCCGCATAAGAGAAGATGCGCGCTTGCAGCATCTTGTCGGGCGACCAGGAAATGCCCGGCACGACGTTCGACGGCGAGAAGGCGGCGAGCTCGATCTCCTGGAAATAATTCTCCGGATTCTTGTTGAGCTCGAAAAAGCCGATATCGATCGGCGGGTAGTCGGCATGCGGCCACACCTTGGTGAGGTCGAAGGGATTGTACCAATGCTTGCCCACGTCGCTCTCGGGCATGATCTGCACCTGCATCTTCCAGCGCGGGAAGTCGCCGAGCTCGATGGCGTTGAACAGATCTTCCTGCGTGGACTCGCGCGTGCGGCCGACGACCTCGGCGGCTTCCTTGTTGGTCCAGTGCTTATGGCCCTGCACCGTCTTGAAGTGGAACTTCACCCAGTGCCGCTCGCCCTTGGCATTGATAAAGGAATAAGTGTGGCTGCCATAGCCGTTCATGTGGCGGACCGAGACGGGGAGCCCGCGATCCGACATCAGGATGGTGACCTGATGCAGGCTCTCCGGTGACAGCGACCAGAAATCCCACATCGCCGTCGGCGAGCGCATGTTGGTCTTGGGGTGCCGCTTCTGCGTGTGGATGAAGTCCGGGAATTTGTAGGGATCGCGCACGAAGAACACCGGCGTGTTGTTGCCGACGAGATCCCAATTGCCTTCCTCGGTATAGAACTTCAGCGCGAAGCCGCGCACGTCGCGCTCGGCATCGGCCGCGCCGAGCTCGCCCGCCACGGTCGAGAAGCGCGCGATCATCGGCGTCTTGGCGCCGGGCTGGAGCGCCTTCGCCTTGGTGTATTTCGAGATGTCGCCGGTGATGGTGAGCGTGCCATGGGCGCCCCAGCCTTTGGCATGCACGGTGCGCTCGGGGATGCGCTCGCGGTTCTGATGCGCAAGCTTCTCGATCAGCTGGTAGTCCTGCAACAGGACCGGCCCGCGCGGACCCGCGGTGATGGAATTCTGGTTATCGGCGACCGGCGCGCCCGCCGTCGTCGTCAGCGTTGGTTTGGTCGACATAATTCGCTCCTCGCAACAATATTGATGCACGTTCCCCGAGAGAGCGGAACTTGAGTGCGCCGGGCAATAAGCGCAAATCGTATTTGCCTATTGGCGCGATAAGGGGAGCTTATCACGGGGGCGGCAACACCCCTCAGCCGCCGATAAACTCCTTGAGCAGCTCCAAGGTCGAGGCCGGCTGCTCCTCCTGCGGCATGTGCCCGCAACCCTCGACCAGACGCAAGGTAGAGTTGGGAAGGGTGCGCCTGAGCCTAAGGCCCACCTCGAGCGGCACGATGCGGTCGTGATCGCACCACAGGATCAGCGTCGGCAGTGCGATCGTCTTGTAGCGCTCCGATAACTCCTCGATGCCGTCCGGCATGATCTGCCGCGCGCTATGGATAATGGCGTGCTTGCCGGCCGCCGTCTTGAGCGGAGCGGCATAAGTCTCGATCTCCTCGGGATCAATCTTGCTGTCGTCGAGATAGGCGATGCGGAGAGCAACCCGCGTCTGCACACTGGGCGGCACCATGCGCACGCCGATCTGCGAAACGAGCGGCACGTCGAGCAGGCGGAAGAACACCGGGATCTGCTGCGGATAGGCGATCGAGTCCAGCAGCACGAGCTTGGCTATGCGCCCATGCAGCCGCTGATTAGCTTCGAGCGCGAGCATCAGCGCAATGCCGCCGCCGAAGGAATGCCCGACCAGGGTGAGGTTGTGGAGGTCCTTCTCCTCGATGAGCTCGGCCAACAGCTCAGCCTGATCGAACACCGAATAGCGGCTGTCGAACGGCTTGTCTGACTGGCCGAAGCCCTTGAGGTCGACGGCAATGACCCTGTGCGTCCAGGCGAGCTCGGGCGCGATATGGCGCCACGTATAGGTGCTGGCGCCGAAGCCGTGGATGAGAAGGAGAGGCGGGCCGTTGCCCACATCTTCGTAATAGAGCTTAACCGGGGCATCCAGCGGACCAAGCCGTGTGTAAGGTCCATCGGTTCCGTCACCGGCGCTGAGCCCGCAAGAGCCGAGCGCAAGCGCGATGGCTGCAAGGCCGAGCGTCGCCTTCAGCTGTCTCTTGACCATGCACCCTTAGACCCGCGGGGTCCCCTCGTCGCGATCAAGAACAGGGGGCGCAACCTCCGCTCCGCTGCGGTCCTCTGAAGACCGCGCCCCGCGAATCAGTAGCGGAAATGGTGCAACCCCGTTCGTTTGCCGTTGTAACCCGCTTCGCAGCGAAGCGGCAATCGTGCCGGTTAACCAAAAACGAAGACGGCGGCGGCAGTTTGGCGGCGGTTTTCCCGTGCGCAACTATGCGTCCCCCGCTGCGCTCCATTGACGCCCATAAAATCCCATGCTATCCCATCATTGCCCGTTCGGTGAGTAAGTGGGAGAGGCTGGCCGCGCTCCTTAGAGGCCACGGGGGGATCTGCGCCGCCTCTCCCATCATTTTGCGGGCAGGCGCCTGCACCTCAGCTTTTGAATTCGTCCCGTGTCGGCTTCGGGTGCGTGAGGGGGAGATGGACCAGTTTGTCTCGACTTTCACCAATAAGATCGACACCAAAGGTCGAGTCTCGGTCCCCGCTTCATTCCGCACAGTTCTCGCCAAAGACGGTCTCGACGGCATCTATTGCTATCCCTCGCTCGACGCGCCCGCGCTCGACGCCGGCGGTCAACGCCTCATCGACAAGATCAACGCACTGGTCGAGGACCTCGCACCTTATTCCGACGAGAAGGATCAGCTCGCCACAGCCCTGTTCGGCACCAGCGAAATCCTGTCCATCGATCAGGACGGACGCACCATTCTGCCTGAGCGTTTGCGCGAGCACGCTGGCATCACCACCCACATCACCTTTGTCGGCCTCGGCGAGAAATTCCAGCTGTGGGAGCCGAAGCGTTTCGAAACTCATCTCGCGGGGGCGCGCCAGAAGGTGCGCGATCTCCGCAAACTACTCGGCGCGGGGCGCCGCGGAAGCGGCGGGCCAGAGGGAGCACGGGAATGATGGCGGGTCGCGGCAGCACGGCTGCCGCCGGCGGACCGGCCCGCCACATTCCCGTGATGCTCTCCGAGATACTTGCCGCGCTTGAGCCGAAGGACGGAGAGATCATCGTCGATGGCACCTTCGGGGCCGGCGGCTACAGCAAGGCCATCCTCGATCATGCCGACTGCAAGATCATCGCCATCGACCGCGATCCCGAAGCCTTTCGCCTGAGCGGCGAGTTGGCGGAAGCCTATCCAGGGAGAATGCTGGCGGTGCTCGGCCGCTATAGCGAGATGGTCGAAATCGCCGCGAGCGAAGGATTCAGCGCCGTCGATGCCGTAGTGCTCGATCTCGGCGTCTCCTCGATGCAGCTCGATGAGCCCGCCCGCGGTTTCTCCTTTAGCAAGGAGGGCCCCCTCGACATGCGCATGGGGCAAGGGGGCCCGTCAGCCAGCGACATCGTGAATGCCTTGGGCGAGCAGGAGCTGGCCGAGATCATCTTCAAGCTCGGCGAGGAGCGTCGCTCCCGCGCGATCGCCAAGGCCATCGTCAAGCGCCGCGCCGCGGCCCCGATCGCGACCACGGCGGAACTCGCCGATATCGTCGCCGGCGTGCTCGGCCGCACCCGCGACGAGGCGAAACACCCCGCGACCCGCACCTTTCAGGGCTTGCGCCTCTACCTCAATGAGGAGCTTGACGAGTTGGCGCGCGGCCTCTCCGCCACCGAGCTTCTGCTGAAGGCGGGGGGCCGGCTTGCCGTCGTCACCTTTCATTCGCTCGAGGATCGGATTGCCAAGCGCTTCTTTGCCAGCCGCAGCGCCCCGCCACCCCGCGCCTCGCGACATCTCCCGGAGGCAGGTGGCGAAATTCTTGCCCCGAGCTTCCGGCTTCTTAACCGGCGTCCGGTAGAACCGAATCAGGCCGAGATCAGGCGGAATCCTCGGGCCCGCTCGGCACGCCTCAGGGCGGCGGAGCGCACCGAGGCTCCGGCGCATCCTCTCGACCTGGCCGCGCTCGGGGTGCCGCGGCTCAGCTTTGGCATGTGAGGGTCGACTTCAGTCTGCGAGTTCCAAAATGCTGCGTTTCGTCAATATCTGTCTCGTGCTTGGCCTCGTCGCGCTGGCTTACGTCATCTATCAGGTGAAGTACGAATCGCGCGCGCTCGACGCCGAAATCGCCACGCTCGCCAAGCAAATCGACGAGGAGCGGGATGGCATCGCGGTGCTTCGCGCCGAATGGAGCCTGCTCAATCGTCCCGAACGCATCGAGCGGCTGGCTCAGAAATATCTGAAGCTCGCCCCGGCAAAGCCCACTCAGCTCGTCACCGTCGACACCGTAACCGACCGCGATTTCGACCGCACCCGGCTCCAGGCCGCGGCCCCCGTCGCGGCGCAGGTGCCGGTGCCGAAGCCCTCGGGTTCGGTCAAGCGGCCGGCGGCCGTCGCCAACGTGCCGGCGGCGGGAGCAGCGCCCGCCTCCGTGCCCTGGCCTGAGGCGGAAATCGTGAAACCGGTCGAAGCTTCAGTTCAGTAATCCACCCGAGCCGTGTCAGACACCGCGAAATCAGATCCCGCCGCAGCCCGCGCCGAGCGAGCCTATCTCGCGCGCGGCCGCTACCGTTTCCGTCTTGCCTGCCTTGCCTTTGCGCTTGCCTTTCTCCTCATCGGCGGGCGGCTGGTGACACTCGGGTTCGCCGGTATCGGTCAAGGCGGCGGCGGGCTCTACGACATTTCCTCGACGGTGCACCGTCCCGACATTCTCGATCGCCACGGCCGTCTGCTCGCCACCGACATCAAGGGCGCGACGCTTTACGCCGATCCGGCCAAAGTCATCGATATCGACGAGCTGGCCGAGCAGGTGACGAGCGTGCTCAACGACGTCGATGCCAAGGCGCTTCGCGCCAAGCTCCGGGCAGGTGGCCGCTTCGTCCGCATCAAGCGCGAGCTGACGCCGAAGCAGCAGGAGGAGATCCACGAGCTTGGCCTCCCGGGTCTCGCCTTCATCGAGGAGTATCGCCGCGTCTATCCCGTCGCCGCCACTGCGAGCCACGTAGTCGGTCTGGTCGACGTGGATAACCGAGGCCTCGCCGGCATCGAGAAATTCATCGACGACAATCCGCAGCTCACCATGAGCAATGAGGAAGCGGTTACAATCTCGCTCGATCTCGGCGCGCAGCATGTGCTGCGCGAGGAGCTTGGCAAGGCGGTCAAGACCTATCGCGCCAAGGCCGCTGCCGGCATCGTCATCGACGTGCACTCCGGCGAAATCCTGGCGCTCGTCTCGCTTCCCGACTACGACCCCAATCGCCGCGAGCAGGCGCTCGACAAGGACCGCTTGAACCGCATCGGCTTCGGCGTCTACGAGATGGGCTCGGTGTTCAAGGTGTTCACCGTCGCCGGCGTGCTCGACACCGGGCTTGCGTCAATGCGCTCGCACTACGACGCCTCGAGCCCGATCCATTATGCCTCTTTCACCATCGACGACTTCCACGGCCAGCATCGCAGCCTGAGCGTGCCGGAAGTGTTCATCTATTCGTCGAATATCGGCGCCGCCAAGATGGCGCTCGACTTAGGGATCGATCGCCACCGCGCTTTCCTCAAGAAGCTCGGCCTGATGAGCCGGGTTCCGACCGAGATCGGCGAGAGCGCCGCGCCCATCATCCCGACGCATTGGCAGAAGCTCAACACCATGACCATTGCCTTCGGCCATGGCATGTCGGTGACGCCGCTCCAGCTCGCGGTCTCGGCGCTGCCTCTCGTCAATGGCGGGATCGCCGTCCCCCCAACCTTCCTGCCGCGCTCGCGCGAGGAGGGCATGGCGGGCGGCGCAAGAGTGCTCAAGCGCGAGACGAGCACGGCGATGCTGAAGCTGATGCGCCTCAACGTGCTGAAAGGCACCGCCAAGCGCGCCAATGCCGAAGGCTATCGTGTCGGCGGCAAGACCGGCACGGCCGAGAAAGTGGTCGGCGGCCGCTATTCCACGTCGGCGCTGCTGACGAGCTTCCTTTCGACCTTCCCGACAGATGCGCCTGAATATCTTGTCCTGGTCATGCTTGACGAGCCGCAGCGGGTCGCTGAGTCGAGCAACCAGGCGACGGCCGGCGTCAACGCCGCGCCCACCGCGGGCAAGATCATCGAGCGCATTGCCCCTATCCTTGGCGTCGCGCCGCGCGCCGAGGATGAGCAGCGCAAATTTGACGCCAAGGTGCTCGCCTCCTATTAAAAGACGCCTGCCCTCAAAGGGTTGGCCAAAATCCTTGAGATTCTCAAGGAAACGCCGCTTTTCGGGGCGCAAAGTCAGACCATGACTCTGGGTGAGCTGTTAGGCCGCGGGGTGGAGCTGCCTTCGGACCTCGCGACCATGCCGATTGCAGGTCTTGCGGCGGACAGCCGCGAGGTGAAGCCCGGCTTTCTGTTCGCGGCATTGCCGGGGGTTAAGACCGACGGCGCGCGCTTCATTCAAGATGCCTTGCAACGCGGTGCCGCGGCAATCCTTGTGGCGGAAGGTGCCGCGCCGAGTTCCGCCTCGGCTGCAATCATCGAGGACAGCGATCCGCGCCGGCAACTGGCTCTGATCGCTTCGCGCTTCTTCGGGGTTCAGCCCGAGACCGCCGTCGCCGTCACCGGCACCAACGGCAAGACATCGGTTGCCTCCTTCGTGCGCCAGCTCTGGGCGGGGCAGGGCTACAAAGCGGCAAGCCTCGGCACGGTCGGCGTCGTAAGCCCGCGCGGCACCGAGGTGCTCAAGCACACGACCCCCGACCCGATCGAACTGCATCGCATCCTCGCCGCGCTTGCCAAGGACGGGGTCACGCATCTCGCGCTCGAAGCCTCGAGCCACGGCTTGCAGCAGCGCCGCGTCGACGGCGTCGCGCTCGCGGCCGGCGCCTTCACCAATATTTCGCGCGACCATTTGGACTACCACGCGAGCTTCGAGGATTATTTCGCGCAGAAGCTTCGCCTCTTCACCGAGCTGCTGCCGCGCGGTGCCGGCGCGGTGGTGGATGTCGACAGCGAAGCAGGAACCCGCGTGGCTGGCGTCGCCGAGGCGAGGGGGCTCAAGCTTGTCTCGGTCGGGCACGACGGCAAGACCTTGCGATTGAGCTCAGCCGAGCTCGACGGCTTTGGCCAGATCCTCGTCATCGAGCATGCCGGCAAGCGCTTTCACGTTCGCTTGCCGTTGGTCGGCGCCTTCCAAGCGTCGAACGCGCTTGTCGCCGCGGGCTTGGCGATGGCGACAGGGGCCGACGCCGCGACCGTGCTGCCAATGCTGGAATCCTTGAAGGGCGCGCGCGGGCGCCTCGATCTTGCCGGTACCGCTCGCGGCGGTGCGCCGATCTTCGTCGATTACGCCCACACACCCGACGCGCTCGCCAAGGCACTCGACGCGCTCAGGCCTTACGTCGCAAACCGGCTCCTGCTGGTGTTCGGCTGCGGCGGCGACCGCGACAAGGGTAAGCGGCCCGAGATGGGGGCCGTGGCGGCCGCCAAGGCGGACCTTGCCATCGTCACCGACGACAATCCGCGCAGCGAAAGTGCTGCCGCCATCCGCAGCCAAATTCTGGCTGCGGCTCCCGGCGCCATCGAGATCGGCGATAGGGCCGCGGCAATCGCCGACGCCGTCGCGAGGCTCGAGCGCGGCGATGTTCTGCTCGTGGCCGGCAAGGGCCATGAGACCGGCCAAACTATCGGCACGACCGTGATCCCGTTTTCGGATCATGACGCGGTTGCGGCCGCTCTGAAGCAAGAGGCGAGCTGTGGCTGAGCCGCTTTGGACCCTCGGTGAGATCGTGGACGCGACGCGTGGGCGCTGTCTCGGCGCGCGCGAGGCTCCGGTCACGGGCTTCTCCATCGACACGCGCAGCCTTGGCAAGGGCGAAGGCTTCGTCGCCATTCGCGGGCCGAACCGCGACGGGCATGCCTTCGTCGCCGCTGCTCTGGATCAAGGCGCCGCTTGCGCGATCGTCGACGGCACCTTCCCGCCTGGTGACGAGGAGAGGCTGGTCCGCGTCCGCGAAACGCTGGAAGCTTTGAATGATCTCGGCCGCGCCTCACGCGCGCGTGCCACCGGCACCAGGGTGATCGCCGTCACCGGCAGCGCGGGTAAGACCGGCACCAAGGAGGCGCTTCGGCTTGCGCTCGCGCCGAGCGGTTCGGTGCATGCCTCGGCCAAGTCCTTCAACAATCATTGGGGGGTGCCGCTATCGCTCGCCAACATGCCGCGGACCGTCCAATTCGGTGTGTTCGAGATCGGCATGAACCACGCGGGCGAGATCGACGCTCTGACGCGGCTGGTGAGGCCTGAGATCGCTATTGTCACCACCGTTGCGCCGGTGCATCTCGGCTTCTTCCGCTCGATCGAGGAGATCGCCGATGCGAAAGCGGAGATCTTCCACGGACTGGAACCGGGCGGTGTGGCGGTCATCAATCGCGACAGCCCCTATTACGAGCGGCTGAAGAGCTCACGCGCTCGAACATCGGCGCGCGGATTGTCGGCTTCGGTGAAGCGCAGGGTGCCGCCGCTCGGCTGCTCGGCGTCGAGCTTGAGCCCGACGGGTCTAAGGTCGACGCCGATATTCTCGGTGAGGCATTGCGCTATCGGCTCGGCGCGCCGGGGCGTCACCTGGTGCAGAATTCGCTCGCCGTGCTCGCCGCGGCGAAGCTCGCCGGCGCCGATCTCAAACAAGCGGCCGCCGCGCTCGAAGGGCTTAAGGCGCAAGCCGGACGCGGCGCGCGTACCCTGATCGAAGCCCCAGGTGGGGGCATCGCCATCATCGACGAATCCTATAATGCCAACCCGGCCTCCATGCGCGCCGCGCTGGCAACGCTTGGGCTCACGCCGCGAAACGAGTTCACCCGCCGTGTGGCGGTGCTCGGGGACATGCTGGAACTCGGCCCGGAAGGCCCCAAATTGCATCAGGAGCTCGCCGAGTTCATTGACGGGGCCGGGATAGATGTAGTCTTTGCCTGCGGCGAGCTGATGGGCACCCTGTACGGGGCTTTGCCAGCAAAGCCGCCAAGGTGCTTATGCCAAGACCGCCGAGGAGCTTCAGCCTAAGCTTTTGGGCGCGGTAGGGCCCGGGGATGCGGTCATGGTCAAAGGCTCGTTGGGCAGCCGCATGGGGCCGTTGGTCGAGGCCTTGAAGCGCCGATTCGGCGCGGAAGCCGCGCAGGCCTGACCGGGCCGAGGGGAGGGGGAAGGCAATGTTTTACTGGCTGACCGAGTTCACCCCCGAGCTCGCCGCCTTCAACGTCTTTCGCTACATCACCTTCCGCACCGGCGGCGCGCTGATCACGGCGCTTCTGTTCGTCTTCCTGTTCGGGCCCAAGGTCATTAGGTCCTTGCGCGTTCGTCAGGGCAAAGGCCAGCCGATCCGTAAAGACGGCCCCGAGCGGCATCTCCTGCAGAAGCAGGGCACGCCCACAATGGGCGGGCTGATGATCCTCTCCGGCGTCACCGTTGCCGTGCTGCTCTGGGGAAATTTGCGCAACACTTATGTCTGGGTTGTGCTGCTGCTCACCCTCGTCTACGGCGCCGTCGGCCTCTACGACGATTATCTCAAAGTGACGAAGCAGTCGGCTGAGGGCTTCCGCGGCCGCATCAAGATCGTCATCGAGGCGCTCGCCGCCGTGGTCGCTACCTCCGTCATCGTCCATGCGGGCCAGGAGCCGCTGGCGAGCTCTCTCGCCATCCCCTTCTTCAAGGGTGTGCTGATCGATCTCGGCTGGCTGTTCATCCCGTTCGGCGCCTTCATCATCGTCGGCGCCGGCAATGCCGTGAACCTGACCGATGGTCTCGACGGCTTGGCAATCGTGCCGGTCATGATCGCCGCCGCCACCTTCGGCTTTATTTCTTATCTCGTCGGCAACGTGCTGTTCGCCGATTACCTCCAAATTCATTTCGTGCAGGGGACCGGCGAGCTTGCCGTGGTCTGCGGCGCGCTGGTCGGCGCCGGCCTTGGCTTTCTGTGGTTCAACGCGCCACCCGCCCTCATCTTCATGGGCGACACCGGATCGCTGGCACTCGGTGGCGCGCTGGGCACCATCGCCGTCGCGACCAAGCATGAACTCGTGCTCGCCATCGTCGGCGGCCTGTTCGTGCTCGAAGCGGCCTCCGTGATCGTTCAGGTCACCTCTTTCCGGCTGTTCGGCAAGCGCGTGTTCCGCATGGCCCCGCTGCACCATCATTTCGAGCAGAAAGGCTGGCCGGAATCGACGGTTGTGATCAGGTTTTGGATCATCTCTGTGGTGCTTGCGCTTGCTGGCCTCGCCACCCTGAAATTGCGGTAGATTCCCGATCTATGATTCCCGTGACGATCTTCGCCGGCCGGGACGTTGCGGTCCTCGGCCTTGGCTTGAGCGGGTTCGCCTCCGCGCGCGCGCTGAAAGCGGGCGGCGCCAAGCCTATTGTTTGGGACGATAAGCAAGCAGCGCGGGAGCAGGCCGCTTCTCAAGGCTTTACCGTGCGGGATCTCGCGAGCGCGGACTGGTCGGGCTTTGCCGCTCTCGTGCTGGCGCCGGGCATCCCCCTGACTCATCCCGAGCCGCATTGGAGCGTCAGGCGCGCCAAGGACGCCGGCATTGAGGTGATAGGCGATATCGAGCTGTTCTTCCGTGAGCGGGCGCTCAGCACGCCGCCCGGCAAGGTCGTAGTCATCACCGGCACCAACGGCAAATCCACCACGACCGCACTCACCGCCCATCTTCTCGAAGCCGCGGGCAAGCGCGTGGCGCTTGGCGGCAATATCGGCAAGGCGGTGCTCGACCTGGAGCCGTTCGCCGCCGACCTCACCTATGTCATCGAGCTTTCCTCCTTCCAGATCGAGCTCGCGCCAGGACTAGCGCCCGACGCCGCTGCGCTCCTCAACGTCACGCCCGACCATCTCGACCGGCATGCCACGCTTGCGAACTATGCCCGCATCAAGTCGCTGGTGTTTGCCAATCTCGGTGCGGGCGACACTGCCGTGATCGGCGTCGACGATGCACCCGCGCGCGCCATCGCCGACAGCCTGAAGGGAACGTTGGCCGTGAAGCACATCGCCGTGGGCCGCCCGGTGGAGACCGGTGTCTTCGCCGAGCACGGTGTGTTGCACGAGATGGAAGGTGGCGCCGAACTTGCCCGCATCGATCTTGCCGGCATCGGCTCGCTCAGAGGCGCACATAATTGGCAGAACGCGGCCGTAGCCTATGCGCTCGCCCGCTCGCAAGGCCTCACCCCGGCCGCGATCGCTCAAGGGCTGAAGAGCTTCGCCGGCCTGACCCACCGCATGGAGCAGGTGGCGCGGCGGGGCAAGGTGCTGTTCGTCAATGATTCCAAGGCCACCAACGCCGACGCGGCCGGTAAGGCGCTTGCAAGCTTTTCGGATATTTACTGGATCATCGGGGGCAGGCCGAAGGAGGGGGGCTTGGCGGGGTTGGAGCCTTTCTTCGGCAAGATCGCCCGCGCTTATCTGATCGGGGAGGCGGCCGACGCTTTCGCCGGCCAGCTTGGCAGCAGCGTAGACCATCTCCACTGCGACACGCTCGACCGCGCCGTTGCAGCGGCGGCGGCGGACGCGAGCCGCTCGAACGCCAACGAGCCAGTCGTGCTGCTGTCGCCCGCTTGCGCCTCTTACGATCAATTCGCCAATTTCGAGAAGCGCGGCGAGGCCTTTCGCCAGATTGTCATGGCGCTTGACGGCGCCGAGAGCGTAACGCCGGAGCAGGGGAAAGCGGCATGAGGCTCACCCGCGCCGACAAGAGCGTGCTCTCGGACTGGTGGTTCACCGTCGACCGGCTGATGTTCTTCGGCTTGCTGCTGTTGATGGGCGCGGGACTCGTGCTGTCGCTGGCGGCGAGCCCGGCGATCGCCGCGAAGTACCATCTCGAGCCGTTCTATTTCGTGCGCCGCCAAGCGGCTTTGCTCTTGCCCGCGACCGCCATCATGTTCTTGGCATCGACGCTCACGCCGAAGCAGATCCGGCGCGCGAGCCTGGTGATCTTCGTCGTCGGCATCGCGCTGATGGCGTTGATCCTCGGGCTCGGGCCCGAGATCAAAGGCGCCAAGCGCTGGCTTCAGATCGGCTTCGTCTCGATCCAGCCGTCGGAATTCGTCAAACCCGCTTTCGTCGTGCTGACCGCCTGGCTGTTCAACGAGAGCCAGAAGCGGCCTGACATTCCCGGCATCCAGCTTGCTGTGGCGCTTTACGCGATCTTCGCCGTGCTGCTCATCCTCCAGCCGGATTTCGGCCAGACGCTGCTCGTCACCCTGGTCTGGGGCGCGCTCTTCTATATGGCCGGCATCAATATGGTCTGGATCGGCGCGCTTGGGCTTGCCGGCGCTGGCGGGGTCATCACCGCCTATCTGCTCGTGCCGCATGTCGCCTCGCGCATCGACCGCTTCTTCGATCCCGCCTCCGGCGACACCTATCAGACCGACCGCTCGCTCAATTCCTTCCTGCATGGCGGCTGGTTCGGCAGGGGCCCTGGCGAGGGCACGGTGAAGAACGTGCTCCCCAACTCGCACACCGATTTCATCTTCGCGGTCACGGCGGAGGAATATGGGCTGATCGCCTGTCTCATCCTGCTCACTCTGTTTGCCTTCATCGTGCTGCGCGGCCTGTCAAAGGCCTCGCAGGAACCTGACGGCTTCATCCGGCACGCCGTGGCGGGTCTCATCATGCTGTTCGGCCTTCAGGCGCTCATCAACATGGCGGTGAATGTCGGGTTGCTCCCCGCCAAAGGCATGACGCTTCCCTTCATCTCTTATGGCGGCTCCTCACTGCTCGCCATGGCGCTGACCATGGGCTTTGCGCTTGGGCTGACCCGCAAACGCCCGATGGCAGGTCGGCTCAAGCGCAGCACCGACGCGCGGCCCGACTCAGAGGGCGCCGCCGTCAGGGAGCAGGCGGCGTGAGCGGCCGCCCGATCCTGCTTGCCGCGGGCGGCACGGGCGGGCATCTCTTTCCCGCTGCGGCCTTGGCGCAGGAGCTTAAGCGCCGCGGCTACGAGGTCGAGCTTGCGACCGACATCCGCGCCGAGAAATATGGCGTCGAGTTTCCCGCACGCGCCATTCACCGCATTCCCTCCGCCACGCTCACGAGCCGCAATCCCTTCGCCGTGGCAATGACCTTTTCCCAGCTCGGCATCGGCTTCTTCGGCGCGCGCCGCCTCCTAAGGGAGATCGCGCCACAGGCCGTCATTGGCTTTGGCGGCTATCCCACTTTGCCGCCGATCATCGCCGCGAGCAGTTTGAAGATCCCCACCGCGATCCACGAGCAGAATGCCGTGATGGGCCGCGCCAACCGGTTGCTGTCGCGTTTCGTCGACCGCATCGCGCTGTCCTTCAAGCCGACCAAGCTGCTGAGGCCCGAAGCGGAATCCAAAGCACGAGTCACGGGGACGCCGGTGCGCGACGCTGTGCTTGCTTTTCGCGAGGTGCCCTATCAGCCGCCGGAACCGGGTCAGCGCGTGCTGCTGCTCATCTTCGGCGGCAGCCAGGGTGCGCGCTTCTTCTCCGAGGCCATGCCGCCGGCGCTTTCGCTGCTGCCGGCCGAGATGCGAGAGCGACTAA
Organism: uncultured Alphaproteobacteria bacterium; assembly: GCA_963710245.1. Taxonomy (GTDB): domain Bacteria; phylum Pseudomonadota; class Alphaproteobacteria; order Rhizobiales; family Methyloligellaceae; genus Methyloceanibacter. The sequence goes on along the minus strand of CAVPZK010000020.1, from coordinate 73,338 downwards.
CGGTGATGCAGCAGGCGCGCGAGGAAGATCTCGACGAGCTGCGTGAGGCTTACAAGAAGGCAGGCATCGCCGCCCATGTCGCGCCGTTCTTCCGCGATTTGCCTGAGCGGATCGCCAAGGCGCATCTCATCGTCGCACGCTCGGGCGCCTCGACCGTTGCCGAGCTCATGGCGATCGGTAGGCCTTGCCTGCTCGTGCCGCTGCCGCATGCCCTTGACAACGATCAGCTCGAAAATGCAACTCGCCTGCAACAAGGGGGCGGCGGCTGGTGCGTGCGCCAGCAGGAGCTTAACCGCGAGCGCCTTGCCCAAGAACTAGAACGGCTTCTCTCCTCCCCAGACGTCTTGGCGGGGGCGGCGGCGAAGGGAAAGGCCATGTCGGAGACGCAAGCCGTGAAGAAGCTCGCCGATCTTGCCGAGGAGTTGGCGCGGCTCAAAGCGTAGTGGTGTAGAGTTCAAGCATGCATCTTCCCGATCCAGATCAGGCAGGCCTGTTCCATATCGTCGGCATCGGCGGCATCGGCATGAGCGCCATTGCCGAGGTGATGCATACCCGCGGCTACCACGTCCAAGGCAGCGACCTAAAGGACAGCGCCAATCTCGAGCGCTTGCGCGCCCGCGGCATCACCTGCCTGATCGGCCACGATCCGGAGAACGTCAAAGGCGCGGGCCATCTCGTCATTTCCAGCGCGGTGAAAGCAGGAAACCCGGAGTTCGAAGCGGCGAAGGAGCGCGGCCTTCCCATCATTCGCCGCGCCGAGATGCTGGCCGAGCTGATGCGTCCCTGCGCCACCGTGTCGATCACCGGCACGCACGGCAAGACCACGACCACCTCGCTCATCGCCGACCTGCTCAAGGCCGCCGATCTCGATCCCACCGTGATCGCCGGCGGCATCATCAATGCGTGGGGCACCAATGCCCGCATCGGCAAAGGCGAGTGGATGGTGGTCGAGGCCGACGAGTTCGACGGCACGTTCTTGAAGCTTCCGACTCAGATCGGCGTCGTCACCAATATCGACCCAGAGCACATGGATTACTGGCCGTCGCTCGACGCGCTGCATCAGGCCTTTCATCAATTCATCGATGCAATCCCGTTCTATGGCCTGGCCGTCGCCTGCATCGATCATCCGGTGGTGCGCGAGCTGCTTGCCAAGCTTGGTGGCGCCGCCAACGGCCGCCGCACGCTGACCTATGGCGTGGCGCGCGATGCCGATATCAGGCTTGCCAATCTGCGCCCCGATCACAACCGCATCACCTTCGACGCCGATCTCGGCCCGGGGGTGAAGGGCGGCGCGCGCAAGCTCGAGGATCTCACGCTTCCGGTGCTCGGCCATTACAACGCGCTGAACGCGCTCGGCGCGCTCGCCGCCGCGACGGAAGCTGGCGTGAGCGACGCGGTGATCCGCGCGACCTTCGCCGCCTTCTCCGGCGTGAAGCGGCGCTTCAGCCGCGCCGGCGAATGGCAGGGCGTCGTTGTCTATGACGACTACGCGCATCATCCGGTGGAGATCGCCGCCGTGCTGCGCGCCGCGCGCATGGCCGGCAAGGGGCGCATCATCGCCGTGGTGCAGCCGCATCGCTATACGCGGCTGCAATCTCTGTTCAACGAGTTCTCCGCCTGTCTCGACGATGCCGACATTGCGGTTGTCACCCCGATCTACTCTGCCGGCGAGGCGCCGATTCCCGGCATCGACCGCGACGAGCTTGCCTCCGGCTTGCGCCGTCACGGCCATCCGAACGTGCTGACCGTCGATGATGAGCAGGGGCTGGTGGAGACGATCGCCTCGGTCGCCAAGCCGGGTGACCTCGTGGTGGGTCTCGGCGCCGGCACCATCACCGATTGGATGAACGCCTTGCCGAATAAGCTCGCACAAGGGGGAAGGGCTTGAACGGGGCTGCGCTCGAAAGCCGCCTCATGGCCGTGCTACCCGAGCTGCGCGGGCGGTTGAAGGCCGAGGCGCCGCTCAAGGACCTCACGTGGTTCAGGGCCGGCGGCCCGGCGGAAGTGCTGTATTCGCCGGCCGACGAAGCCGACCTTGCCTATTTCCTGAAGACGGCACCGTCCGACATTCCCGTCACCATCATCGGGCTCGGCTCGAACCTGCTCGTGCGCGATGGCGGCATCGAAGGCGTGGTCATCCGGCTTGGGCCGCGGCTTCGGCGAAATCAAGATCGAACAGGGCAGCCGGCTCCGCGCCGGCACCGCCGTTCCCGACGTGAAGGTCGCGCGCGCCGCGGCCGATGCCGGCATCGCCGGCCTTTCCTTCTATCGCGGCATTCCAGGCTGCGTCGGCGGCGCGTTGCGCATGAATGGCGGCGCGCATGGCCGAGAGACGAAAGAGGTGCTGGTCGAGGCGCGCGCGGTCGACCGCAAGGGCAACGTCCATGTGCTCCCGGTCGCCGAGCTTCGCTACCAATATCGCCATTGCGGCGCGCCGGATGATTTCATCTTCACCGAGGCGCTGTTCCAGGGAGAGCCGGGCGAGCCCGCGACGATCCTCGCCGAGATGGACGGCATCGCCGCCTATCGCGAGGAGGTGCAGCCGATCAAGAGCCGCACCGGCGGCTCGACCTTCAAGAACCCGCCGGGCAAGAAGGCCTGGCAGCTGATCGATGCCGCTGGTTGCCGTGGCTTGACCGTCGGTGACGCCAAGGTCTCCGAGATGCATTGCAATTTCCTCATCAATGAGGGCAACGCCTCCGGCGCCGACATCGAAAAGCTCGGCGAGACCGTGCGCGCGCGGGTGAAGGAGACGAGCGGGGTCGAGCTCGAATGGGAGATCAAGCGCCTCGGCATCCCGGCCTAGCGGACCCAACAAATGCTCGGTCGAGTGCCGGGCGTCCGCGAATTCCTATAAGGTCAAAACGCGGATGGCCGGGACAAAGCCCAGCCATGACGGTCTGGGAGTAGTCTGACGTCAGGTGCTCTAAGCGCGGGGGTTCACATGGCCGATAAGCAAATTCACGTCGCGGTGCTGATGGGAGGCCTGTCCTCGGAACGCGAGGTCTCGCTCAGATCGGGCGCAGCCTGCGCCACGGCGCTGGAAGGTCGAAGGCTACCGTGTGAGCCGGCTCGATGTCGGCCGTGACATCGCGGCGCGGCTCACCGAGCTCAAGGCCCGATGTCTGCTTCAACGCTCTGCATGGCCGCTATGGCGAGGACGGCTGCATCCAAGGTGTGCTGGAGACACTCGGGATTCCCTATACGCATTCCGGCGTGCTCGCTTCCGCGCTCGCCATGCATAAGGAGCGGGCCAAGGCTGTGCTCGCGGCGGCCGGCGTCCCGGTGGCCGAAAGCTTGGTGATCTCTCGCATCGAGGCGGCCAAGGCGCATGCCATGCCGCCGCCTTACGTGATCAAGCCCCCGACCGAAGGCTCGAGCGTCGGCGTCTATATCGTGCGCGAGGACCAGGCCCATCCGCCTCAGGAGCTGACATCGGCCGAATGGACGCTTGGCGAGGAGGTCATGGTCGAGCGCTATATTGCCGGCCGGGAGCTCACCTGCGCCGTGATGGGTGATGAGGCGATGGGGGTGATCGAAATCCGTCCCGCCGAGGGCCTCGCCTTCTACGATTACGACGCGAAATACGCGCCTGGGGGCTCAATTCACGTGCTGCCGGCGCCGCTTAAACCAAATGTTTACCAATTGGTACAGAAGCTGTCCCTAGCGGCTCATAGGGCACTGGGCTGCCGTGGGGTCAGTCGCTCCGACTTTCGCTTCGACGACCGGCCAGAAGGCACGGGGGAAATGATCTGCCTCGAGGTCAATACCCAGCCTGGCATGACGTCGACATCGCTTGTGCCCGAGCTCGCTGCCTACAGCGGCCGCTCATTCGGCGAGCTGGTCCGCTGGATCGTGGAGGATGCGTCGTGCAACCGGTGAGGGGAAGGGCAAGGAGCAGGGGCTCGCAAGAGTTCCTCCTGGCGCGCGGCATTGCCGTCCAGCGCAGAGGAGGAAACCGCCTGCCCGTGCTCTCGGGCACGCGCCGCCTCATCACCCGCAGCCCGACCTCGCTCCGCCTCGCTCGCCTTGGCCAGCGACCGCGTGCGCGGCAAATGGCTCGCGCTATGCGCGCTGTTTCTCGGCAGCGCCGTCGTCTATGGCGCCATCGTCGGCGGCCAGACGACCAAGATCTATGACGCGCTGACCGGCGGCATCGAGCATCTCGCCGTGGCCTCCGGCTTTGGCGTGAAGCGGATTACCGTCGCCGGCCAGCTGCATGCGACCGATGCAGCGATCACCGCGGCGCTCGGCGCCGGCCCCGACACGATGATGCTCAACTTCGACACCGATGCCGCCAAAGCGCGCCTCGAAGCTGTTGCCGTGGATCAGGCACGCGCAAGTCATGCGGCTGTTGCCCTCGACCCTCCAAGTCGTCGTCGAGGAGCGGACGCCTTACGCCGTTTGGCAGAACAAAGGTCAGACTTATGTGGTCGATGCCGAGGGCGTCGTTCTCGCGCCGGCTCTGCGCGAAGCCTATGCGAGCCTGCCTCTGGTGGTCGGCGAGGGCGCGGCGAAGTCCGCTCGCCGAATTGTACGATCAGCTCGGTGCCTATCCCGACCTCAAGCAGAGGCTCATCGCCGCGATCAGGGTCGGCGATCGCCGCTGGACGCTGAAGCTCGCTTCGGGACTCGAGATCATGCTTCCCGACGACAATCTCGGCGAGGCGCTCAACTCGCTTGCCAAGCTCGATGCAGAGCGGGGGCTGCTTAAGCGGGACATCGCCGCCGTCGATCTCAGGCTTCTCGATCGGGTCAGCGTGCGCTTGCGCGACGCGCCGTCGGCGAGCACGCCGGGAGGGACGCCGCAGGCCGAAGTGCCGACCGCGAGCACCAAGATTACGCCGGTCAAAGGCAAGACGTGAGTACAGGGGAGTTTGAGGGCAGGGGGATGGGTTACACGACCACAATAAGAAGCAAGCGCCAGCGCATCGTGACTGCGCTTGACGTCGGCACGAGCAAGATCTGCTGCCTGATCGCCAAGACGTCCCCCGCGCCGGATTGGTTCGAGGGCAAGGGCGATGCCATGCAGTTCGAGGTGCTCGGCTTCGACCACACCCGCGCCGAAGGCCTCAAGGCCGGCATGATCGCCCATCTCGACAGCGCCGAAGCCTGCATCCGCTCGGCCGTCGATGCCGCCGAGCGCATGGCCGGCGTCACCGTCGAGGACGTGCATGTCTCCGTCACCTGCGGACGGCTGAAGAGCGAGACCTTCTCGGCCAGCGTGGCGCTCCCCTCGGGCGCCGTGCGCGAGGACGATGTCATGCGCCTGCTCGCCGGCGGCCGCCAATATGCCGGCCGCGACAAGCGCAGCGTGCTGCACGCTCTGCCGCTCAGCTATCGCATCGACGAGAATGGCGGCATCAACGAACCGCAAGGCATGTGCGGCGAACGACTTGCCGTCGACCTCCACGCCGTCACTGCCGACGAGGTGGCGATGCGCAATGTGATGCTCTGCGTCGAACGCTGCCATCTCGCAGTGGCGAGCCTGGTCGCGGCGCCTTGCGCCAGCGCGCTGTCGGTCGTCACGCCCGATGAGGCCAAGCTCGGAGTGGCCTGCATCGATTTCGGCGCCGGCACCACCACGCTCTCAGTTTTCGTCGATGGCCACTTTATCCATGCCGACGCCATCGCCCTTGGCGGCAACGGCATCACCACCGACATCGCCCGCACCCTCTCGGCGCCGCTCGACTACGCCGAGCGGCTCAAGACCCTGCATGGCAGCGCCTTTGCCACGCTGTCGGACGAGCGGGAGATCATCACCTATCCGGCTGTTACCGGCATGCCGCAGCCGAGCCTGAACCAGATCACCAAGGCGCAGCTCGCCATCATCATCCGCCCGCGCATCGAGGAGATTCTCGACCTGATGCGTCGCAGGCTGGCCGCGGCTGGGCTCGCTGCCGAGGTCACCCAGCACCTCGTGCTGACCGGCGGGGGCAGCCAGCTCACCGGCCTGCCCGAGCTTGCGGCCAACATGTTCGGCAGGCCCGTGCGGCTTGGCCGTCCGCGCTCGATGAGCGGCCTTCCGGCCGTGGCGGCTGCACCCGACTTCTCCGCCGCGATCGGCCTTTTGCTGCATTGGGCTCGCGGCGACGACAGGCTGTCCGGCCGAAGCGAGCAGCGCTTCTTGCGCACTGGCACCGGCTATTTCGCCAAGGTTGGCGAGTGGATACGGGACAATTTTTGATTCTAGAGCGGGCTCGATGGGCGCGTCGCGGGGAAGCGCCGCAAGCGAGCCGGAGTAGAGACGATGAAGGAACGGAACAGCGCCATGACCATAAACCTCAGAGTTCCTGATCTGACCGAACTCAAGCCGCGCATCACCGTATTCGGTGTCGGCGGGGCCGGCGGCAATGCCGTCAACAACATGATCGAATGCGGTCTGAAGGGCGTCGAATTCGTCGTCGCCAATACCGACGCGCAAGCCTTGGCGAGCTCAGCCGCCGAGCGCCGCATTCAGATGGGAGCCAATGTCACCGAGGGGCTTGGCGCAGGTTCCAAGCCCGAGGTGGGCGCCGCCGCCGCCGAGGAGGCGATGGCCGACATCAAGGCCCATCTCGTCGGCTGCCACATGGTGTTCATCACCGCCGGCATGGGGGGCGGTACGGGAACGGGCGCGGCGCCAGTGATCGCACGCGCCTCGCGTGAGGAAGGCATCCTCACTGTCGGCGTCGTCACCAAGCCGTTCCAGTTCGAGGGCTCGCGCCGGCTCCGCGCTGCTGAGGCCGGTATCGATGCGCTGCAGAAATTCGTCGATACGCTGCTCATCATCCCCAACCAGAATCTGTTCCGCGTCGCCAACGAGAAGACCACCTTCACCGATGCCTTCGCCATGGCTGACGACGTTCTGCGCTCCGGCGTCGCCTGCATCACCGATCTCATGGTGAAAGAGGGCCTGATTAATCTCGACTTCGCCGACGTCCGCACCATCATGGCCGGCATGGGCAAGGCGATGATGGGCACTGGCGAATCGAGCGGCGAACGTACGGGCCATCGAAGCGGCCGAGGCGGCAATCGCCAATCCACTGCTCGACGATGTTTGCATGAAGGGGGCGAGCGGTCTGCTCGTCTCCATCACCGGCGGCAACGATCTCACCCTCTACGAGGTCGACGAGGCGGCGAGCCGGGTCAGGGCCGAGGCCGATCCCGACGCCAATATCATCGTCGGCGCGACCTTCGATGACGAGCTTGACGGATCGATCCGCGTCTCGGTGGTGGCGACCGGTATTGGCCTCGCCGCATCCCGGATGGCGACGCCGATCATGGAGGCGCCGCGGCCCGCCGTGGCGCAAGACCGATCGCGGCTTACCGAGCGCCTTGCCGGACTTGCCGCTCTGCCCACTGGCGGCCCTGTCGATCTCGATGAGCCGAGCCTCGTGTTGGCCCCGAGCGAGGTCGTCAAGGACGCTGCGGTGTGGCGTGCCCCCGGCAATGTGACGATCGAGAAGCGCCCGGCGCAGATGGGTGGAATCGGTTTACCGCTGGGCAACACCCCGAGGCAGGCGCCGGCAGCGCCGGCGCGGCCCTTCCAGCCCGCGCCCCCGGCTGCCGTGCGGCGTCCCGTACGGCGTATGCCGAGTGTCGATGAACTTCCCGTCGTGGCGCAAAACGCGATCAAGGCGAAGGCCGCCGGAGATGCGCCTGCGATGGGTCTTGCGGCGCAAAAGAAGAAGGTTGGCTTCCTGGAGCGGCTCGCCAATGTCGGCCGGTCCCGCAAGGAGGCCGACGCGGAAATGCCTGCGAAGCGCGAGCCGGAATTCGGCCAGGGCTACGGCAATCTCGCTCCCGAGGCGCCCAGGATGCAGGCCCCAAGGCTCGAGCCAAGAGTCGAGGCCCAGGCCCCGTTCGGGCAAAAGGGCATCAGGATCGAGCGGCCCCGCAGCGAAGCCGTGGCTGCCGCCCCGCCGAAGCGAATTGAGACCCCGGCACGGCCTTTGCCGGTCGAAACTGCGGAACCTGTGGCCGAATCACAGATCGAGGATGATTTGGAGATTCCCGCATTTCTGCGCCGTCGGGCTAACTAGCAATCAGCCGCTATGCTTAACAAGAAAACTTGTCAGCCCACCGACGAAGCCAAAAAGGTGTTATCGCTCATATAGTTAGACCGTGGGTTGGCCGGTAATACAGTGAAAGAAACCGTGATTTGTCGCCCCTGAGTCCGAGCGTTAAGCTTCTTTGTAGATTGATCAGCAGGACCAAAAAGGCACAAGCCAAGGGCCGACACAGGCCCGGTTTAAAGTGCCAGGGAGCGCTGATCAATGGGGGGCTCGGGGTTCTCTCCTCGAGCTAAGTAGGGAACTCAAAATACGGCGCGGGGGCCGACGGGGGCCATGAAGGGTTTCATAGGGGCACGCCAAACCACGCTTGCCAGCGAGATTTCACTCACAGGGACGGGGGTCCATAGCGGAGCGCCGGTCTCGATCACTCTCTGTCCGGCTGACGGCGACACCGGAATACGCTTCCTTCTTTCCAACGGCGATGCTGACGGCACCGAGATCGCGGCTGATCCGCGGTCGGTGACGGGCGTAACGCTGTGTACCGTGCTCGGCGACGGCAATGGCGCTTCCATCGCCACGGTCGAGCACCTGCTTGCGGCGCTGAGCGGCCTTGGCGTCGACAACGCCCTGATTGAAATCGACAGCTCGGAAGTGCCGATCATGGACGGCAGCGCCTCCCGCTTCGTAGAGGCGATTGACGAGGCCGGCCTGGCCGAGCTCGAGGCTCCGCGCCGCTTCCTCAAAGTGCTGAAGCGCATCGCCGTCGAAGATGCCGGTGCCTTTGGCGAGCTGACCCCTAATAACGGCTTTCATATCGACGTCGAGATCGATTTCGACTCGCCGCTGATCGGCGCGCAGAGGATCGAGATCGACGTCAATCCCGGCTCCTTCCGCCGCGAGCTTTCCCGCGCCCGCACCTTCGGCTTCATGAAGGACGTGGAGCGGCTCTGGGCCGCGGGTCTCGCCCTTGGCGCCTCGCTTGAGAACACTGTCGCGATCGGTGACGATCGCGTCATCAACCGCGAGGGGCTTCGCTTCTCCGATGAGTTCGTGCGCCACAAGGCGCTCGACGCTGTCGGCGATCTCGCCCTTGCCGGCGCACCGATTCTCGGCTCATTCCGCTCCTATCGCGGCGGCCATCGGCTGAACGCGCTGGTGCTGAAGGCGCTGTTCGCCGATCCCGATGCTTGGACCATGATCGAGGCTCCGCGTTACCGCGAGATCCGTCATGCCGAGCTCAGCCACCGCCTTGCGGCCGCGAATTTCGCCGCCGAGCGGAGCTAACCGGGAAGCCTCGCTTCTACTGACTTTGCTGTCTTGGCGCGGCGCATTTTGCTGCCTGGATGTCGCGCGCCTCTGCCATCGCGCCTGACACGAGAGGCTTCGTTCAGGCAAAAGGGCAAAAAAACACCATAATCAGCGGGTTGGTTGCTTGGTATCGCGCCAGCCTTGGCAAGCGCCCTTCGGCTTGCGAAATTCACGCTTTGGCGCGAGGGGGAACCGCCTTTGAGGGGGAGCATGACAGCGCCGGAAAAGCTGCATAGAGCGCCGGGACGCCGTTCCGCGCCGTTCAGCATTCTTGGCCTCCTGCTCTCGGTTAGCCTGCTCACCGGCTGCGGCTCGCTTTGGGGCGACAAGGACGTTGTCGAGGACCCCAACGAGCCACCGAACGTCATCTACAAGAAGGCCGAGACGCTGGCCGACAGGGGCAATTTCGAGGACGCGGCCAAGCAATACGAGAACGTCGATATCAATCATCCGTATTCGCAGGAGGCCCGCCGCGCGATCCTCATGGCGGCTTACGCCTATTACAAAGCCGGCAAATACGACGACGCGATCGGCGCCGCCGATCGCTATCTCACGCTCCATCCGGGCACCCAGGAGGCGGACCTCGCCCAGGACATCATCGCCATGTCGTATTACGATCGCGTGCTCGACCCGAAGCGCGATCAGACCAGCGCGCGTAAGGCGCTGGCGGCCTACGATACGCTGATTCAGCGTTATCCCGAGTTCGCGCTACGCCGCCGAGGCACGCAACCGGCAGCGCATCCTGCGCGATCTCCTGGCGGCGCAGGAGATGATGGTCGGCCGCTATTACCTCCGTCACAACAACTTCCTTGCCGCCATCAATCGCTTCCGCGTCGTCGTCACCGACTATCAGACCACCGAGCAGGTGGAAGAGGCCTTGATGCGGTTGACCGAGGCCTATATGGCGTTAGGTATCGTCAACGAGGCTCAAACGGCGGCTGCCGTGCTCGGCCACAACTTTCCGGACAGCAAGTGGTACAGCCACGCTTACGGGCTCCTAGGAAAAGTCGGTCTCCAGCCGCAACAGCACGAAGGCTCTTGGATCACCCAGACCTGGAAGGGCAACGGCAACCCCGCCTAACCCGCAGCGCGCCATGCTAGCCGCCCTGTCGATCCGCGACATCGTTCTGATCGACAAGCTCGATCTCGAATTCGGCCAAGGCCTGTCGGCGCTCACCGGCGAGACCGGCGCCGGCAAGTCGATCCTGCTCGATGCCTTCTCGCTTGCCATCGGCGGTCGCGGCGATGCTTCGCTCGTGCGCCAGGGCCAGGCTCAAGGCCAGGTGACGGCGATTTTCGAGCTTCCCAAGAGCCATCCCGTGCTCGCGCTCCTGGCCGAGAACGGCATCGAGGCCGAGGACGGGCTCATCTTGCGGCGCGTGCAAGGGGCCGATGGCAGGAGCCGCGCCTTCATCAACGACATCGGCGTGAGCGTCCAGCTGTTGCGCCAGGTGGGGCAGGCTCTGGTCGAGATCCACGGCCAGCATGACGACCGCGCATTGATCGACCCGTCCGGCCATCGCGAGTTGGTGGACGCCTTTGGCGGGTTGAGCGGCGAGGCGGCGCGCGTCGCTGCCGCCTATGCGGCGTGGCAGGAGGCCGACGCCGAGCGAGCGCGCCATGAGGCCGAGATCGCCGCCACTCGCGCCAATGCCGATTATGTGAGCCACGCGCTGGAGGAGCTTCGCGCCCTCGATCCGCAGGCCGGCGAGGAGGAAAGTCTGGCCGAGCGCCGGCAACTGATGATGCATGCCGAGAAGCTCAGCGCCGAGCTTGCCGAGGCGCTCGATGCGCTCGCCGGGGAGGGGACGAGCGGCGCACGGCTCGCCGCGGCGCTGCGCCGGATCGAGCGGCAGACCTCTGTCGCGCCGCAACTGCTCACCCCCGTCGTCGAGGCGCTTGAACGTGTGCTGACCGAGACCAACGCGGCGCGCGCCAAGATCGAGGAGGCGCTCGCGCTCAGCGCCTTCGAGCCGAAGGACCTTGAGCGCGCCGAGGAGCGGCTGTTCGCGCTGCGCGCGCTTGCCCGCAAGCACCGGGTCGCTGTGGACGACTTGCCCTTGTTGCTCAACCGGCTCGAAGCCGAGCTGGCCGCGCTCGATACCAGCGAGGCCCGGGCAGGGGAGTTGGCCAAGCAAGCGTCAGCCGCGCGCAAGGACTACGAGGTTCAAGCCGTCGCCCTGAGCAAGGCAAGGCAGCAGGCAGCCAAGCGCCTGGACGCCGAAGTCATGGGCGAGCTCAGCCCCCTCAAGCTGGAAAGAGCGAGCTTCATCACCAATATAGAAACCGTAGAGCCTGCCGAAGGGGGCCTGAGCGGCATCGACCGTATCGCCTTTTTCGTGCGGACGAATCCCGGCACCGAGCCCGGACCCTTGATGAAGGTCGCCTCGGGCGGCGAACTGGCAAGGTTCATCCTGGCACTGAAAGTCGTGCTTGCCGCGCGAGGCTCGGCGCCGACGCTCGTGTTCGACGAGGCCGATTCCGGCGTGGGCGGCGCCACGGCCGCCGCTGTCGGCGAGCGCCTGGCCCGGCTCGCCTCCCGCGTGCAGGTCCTGGCCGTGACCCATGCTCCCCAAGTGGCCGCCGTGGCGCATGGCCATCTCTTGATCGCCAAGGAGGCGGTGCTTGGATCCCAAGGCGAGGCCATGGTGACGCGGGTCGCGGTGCTCGAAGGCGAGCATCGGCGCGAGGAGATCGCCCGCATGCTCGCCGGCCAGACCATCACCGACGAAGCGCGCGCGCGCCGCCGAGCGACTGATGAGCCGCTCCGCATGATTTGAGACGATGAGCAAGACCAAGACGAAAAAGAAGCCGGGAACATCGCTGGACGCGAAGCCCGTCGAAGCGCTCGATGAGACGGAAGCCTCCAGCGAGCTTGCGCGGCTTGCCGCTGCGATCGCCCATCACGACGAGCTTTACTACCTCAAGGACGAGCCCGAGATCTCCGACGCCGAGTACGATGCACTTCGGACCCGGAACGAGGAGATCGAGGCGCGCTTTCCGCATCTCGTGCGCGACGACAGCCCCTCTTTGCGGATCGGCGCCGCGCCGGTCGAGGCCTTCGGCAAGGTGCAGCACCGCGTGCCCATGCTGTCGCTCGGCAACGTGTTCGACGAGGAGGGCTTGCGCGACTTCCTCGACCGCATCCGCCGCTTTCTCGGCCTTGAGACGATCGATGGTCTTGCCTTCACCGCCGAGCCCAAGATCGACGGGCTCTCCATCACGCTGCGATATGAGAACGGCAGGCTGGTGCAGGGCGCGACCCGCGGCGACGGCTACGAAGGCGAGAATGTCACCGCCAATGTCCGCACCATCGATGACATTCCAAAATCGATCAAATCGCGCGGCTTCCCCGACCCGTTCGAGCTCAGAGGCGAGATCTATATGAGCCGCGCCGCCTTCCAACGCCTGAATGATGCGCAGGCGAAGGCCGGAGAGCGACTGTTCGCCAATCCGCGCAATGCGGCCGCGGGCTCGCTCCGCCAGCTCGATCCCGCCATCACCGCCAAGCGGCCGTTGCGCTTCTTCGCTTATGGCTGGGGCGAGGTGGCTGATCTACCGGCCGAGACGCAGTGGGACGCTTACCAGCTCCTGCGCGCTTGGGGCTTTCCCCTGAACCCGCTGATCAAGCTCGCCCGCTCCGTCGAGGAGATGCTTGCAACCTATCGCGATATCGAGAGCGGCCGTTCCGGCCTCGACTACGACATTGACGGCATCGTCTATAAGCTCGACCGGCTCGACCTGCAGCAGCGGCTGGGCTTTGTCTCGCGTTCGCCCCGCTACGCCATCGCCCACAAATTTCCCGCCGAGAAGGCGACCACGATCCTGCGCGACATCGATATTCAAGTAGGACGCACTGGCGCGCTCACGCCCGTCGCCAAGCTCGATCCCGTCACCGTGGGCGGAGTCGTGGTGCAGAACGCGACGCTGCATAACGAGGACGAGATCGCGCGGAAGGACGTGCGGATCGGCGATACGGTCATTGTGCAGCGGGCCGGCGACGTCATCCCGCAGATTCTCGGGTCGGTTGAAGAAAAGCGGCCTAAGGGCGCGAAACGATTCGTCTTTCCTGATACCTGCCCGGCCTGCGGCAGCCACGCCTCGCGCGAGATCAATCCGACCACCGGCAAGGTGGACGCGGTCAGGCGATGCACCGGCGGGCTGATCTGCCCGGCGCAGCGGGTCGAGCGGCTGAAGCATTTCGTCTCGCGCAACGCCTTCGACATCGAGGGCCTCGGCGAGAAGCACATCAAGGCGTTCTATGACGACGGCCTGATCCAGTCGCCGCCCGACATCTTCACGCTCGAAGCCCGCGATAGACGCGCGTCCTCGAAGCTCGCCGAGCGAGAGGGCTGGGGCGAGACCTCGGCCAAGAAGCTGTTCGATGCGATCGCGGCGCGGCGCAATGTTCGGCTCGACCGCTTCATCTATGCGCTCGGCATTCGCCATGTCGGAGAGACCACGGCGCGGTTGCTCGCGCTGAACTATGGATCGGCGGAAGCCTTCCTCAAGGCGATGCGCGCGGCGGAGAAGGACAGGGACGGGGAGGCCTTCGCCGAACTCGACAACATCGAGCAGATCGGGCCGGCGGTTGCCGAGGCGATCGCCGATTTCTTCTCGGAGAAGCATAATGTCGACGTGGTCGAGGACCTCTTGCGCGAGGTGACGCCCGAGCCGCTCGAGGCGATCGATCACGCCTCGCCGATCTCAGGCAAGACCGTGGTGTTCACCGGCACGCTGGAAAAGATGACCCGCTCCGAAGCCAAAGCCTCCGCCGAGCGCCTCGGCGCCAAGGTGGCGGGCTCGGTCTCCAAGCACACCGACTATGTGGTGGCGGGGCCCGGCGCCGGCTCGAAGCTGAAAAATGCCAAGGACCTCGGCGTGCAAGTCCTCACCGAGGACGAATGGCTGAAGCTGATCGAGTAAGCCTCACCCATATTTCAGCTTCATGGCGATGATGGCGAGCGCGAGCAGAAGCGTAATGCTGTTCGAGACGATGATCGGCCAGTTGCCGATCATTGTGCCGAACAGCAGCCACAGCGCTACACCCACCGCGAATGAGATGTACATGAACAGCGAGATCGCCCGCGTCTCTTTATGGCGGATGATGTGCAGCGCTTGCGGCACGAACGCCGCCGTGGTGAGCGTCGCCGCGCAAGCCGAGACGAGGATTTCTGTCGACATCAGCCGATCGGCGCCGTGGCGTGGCGGAGCCAGGCCCTGTCGTCGCTCAACAGAACGGGCTCGATCTCCCGCCTGACGCGCGCGTGATAGGCGTTGAGCCAGGCGATCTCGAAGGGCAGCAGCTGTTTCGCATCGATCAGCCGACGATCGAACGGCACCAGCGTCAGCGTGTCGAATCCCATCATCTCTCGCGTGCCGCCTTTGATCGTCTCGGGCGGCGTCACCAACACGAGATTTTCCAGCCGGATGCCGTAATGGCCTTCGCGGTAATAGCCGGGCTCGTTGGATAGGATCATGCCCGGCTCGAGTTCGACCGTCCCGAGTTCGCGATAGGCGCTGCGGCCCTTCATGCACGGAAAGATAGCTGCCGACGCCGTGGCCGGTGCCGTGATCGAAATCGAGCCCCGCCTCCCAGAGCGGCCTGCGCGCGAGTGGGTCGAGGTCTTGCCCGCGCGTGCCCTTGGGGAAGCGCGCGGTGGCGATGGCGATATGTGCCTTCAGCACCATCCCGTAATGCCGCTTCATCTCCGCTGTCGGAGTGCCAATGGCGATGGTGCGGGTGACGTCGGTGGTGCCGTCGCGATATTGCGCGCCTGAATCGATGAGATAGAGCGAGCCCGATTCCAAGAGGCGCTTGCCCTTGGTCGTCGGCCGGTAATGCACGATGGCGCCGTTGGCGCCCGCCGCCGAGATCGTGTCGAAGCTGATGTCTCTCAGCTGACCCGACTCGCGGCGGCTGTCTTCCAGCTTCATGGCCGCGGCGATCTCGTCGATCTTGCCCGAACTCGGCGACCTCGTCGAGCCAGGCCAGGAACCGCACCATGGCCACGCCGTCGCGCAAGTGAGCGGCGCGCGCACCCTTGATCTCGACCTCGTTCTTGATGGCCTTGGGATGGATGCACGGGTCCTGGCCCGGTACGAATTTCACGCCGTCGGCTTGGAGCGCCTGCGCGAACTTGATCGGCGCGCTGTCCGGATCGAGCCGCACGCGGGCGCGCGCTTCGCCGAGCACCTTGAGCTTGTCCATCAGCGCGGCCGGCTCGGCGAGATCGAGGACTTCGCGCAGCGCCCCCTTGACGTTGTCGCCGACCTTGGCGGGATCGATGTAGAGCGTCGGCTTGCCGCTCGCCGGCACCATGGCGAAAGCGAGCGCAACCGGCGTATGCCTGATATCGCCGCCCCTGATGTTGAACAGCCAAGCGATCGAATCGAGCATGGTGAGCAGCACGGCGTCGATGTTCTCGTCCTTGAGCCGCGCCTGCACGTCGCGGATCTTGTCTTGCGCGCTCTTGCCCGCATATTCGAGCCCATGCGGCACGATTTCGGCTGCGGAAGGCTTCGGCCGGTCCTGCCAGATGAGATCGATGAGATTGGCATCGACGGGGGTGAGCTTGATACCGGACTTGGCCAACGTCTCGGTCAGCCGCTCGATCTCCTTGATCGTGTGCAACGCCGGGTCGTAGCCGATCACCGCGCCCTTGCTGAGCTTCTCGGCGATCCAGCTCGATGCCTTGGCGTCCGGTGTCTGCAACACTTCGAACAGCGTGGCGTCGGTCTGCGCGCGCGCTTGCAGCGTGTAGCGCCCGTCGACGAACAGCGCCGCCGCCTTCTCCAGCACGATGGCCACGCCGGCCGATCCGGTGAAGCCGGTGAGCCAGGCCAAGCGCTCGGCGGGAGGGGCGAGGAATTCGTCCTGGTGCTCGTCGCTATGCGGAACGAGAAAGCCCTTGAGCTTTCGCGATTTCAATTCCCGCTGCAACGCCTTGACCCGCTCGCCGCTCGCGGCAGGGGAACTGACATCGTCGAAAATCTGATACATGGCCGGCCTTTGTAAGCTCAAAGCTCGTCCGCGATCAATCGCGGGTAGCGCGCGCGTTGCGACGGACTATCACCAAGGTCGTCCATCCATCGAGAATGAATCGCTTTTCCATGGCGAAGCCAAGGCTTCGGGTGCGCGCCTCGATGGATCGCGCCTGGGCTTCGGTGAGGCCCGACAGGATCGCCCTGCCGCCCGGCGCAACATATTTGGCGATGGCCGGGGCGAGGTCGTACAGCCCGCTCTCGAGCAGATTGGCCAGCACGAGGTCGGCTTTGCGGCGCCGTAAGCGCGGATGGTCGAAACCCCGCGCTTTGAACGCGCTGACCAGCGATCCGACGCCGTTCATCCGTGCATTCTCTGCCGCGATTCTGACGGCGAGCGGATCGTTGTCGCTCGCAATCACTCTTTGCCGAAGCGCCTTGGTGGCGGCGATGGCGAGGATGCCGGTGCCGGTGCCGATATCGACGACGACGCGCGGTCGCCGCCGCTTGAGAATGTCGTCGAGCGCGAGCAGGCAGCCGCGCGTCGAGGCATGATGCGCCGTGCCGAAGGCTTGGCCGGCATCGATTTCAATTGCGAGCAGCCGCGGCGGCAAGCGGCCGCGGTCATGGCTGCCATGCACCAGGAAACGTCCTGCCGCGACCGGCCCGCGCTTTCCTTGCGACAGAGTCACCCAATCGGCTTCCGGCATCACATCGATGCGGAGCGTGCCGAGCTCGCTGTCGCCGGCAGACTGCGCGATCAGTCGCAGCAGTGCCTCGCGCGGCGGCGGCTCCTCGTAATGGGCGAAAATCTCGAAACGGCCCTGTCCACGATCGAACAGCCCGACCGCGACCGCCGCGGGATCCACGGCCTCTTCCAACGCCAGTGCGATGCGCTCGGCCTGCGACGCATTCGCCTCGATGCTGGCCTGATGCATCATGCGCCGGCAGATTTCGCTTGACGATCGAGGCTGTCGACATCGAGCAGCCGGTCCCACAAGCGGTCGAGATGCGCGCGAGCGGCCTCAGGCGCGATGGCAGAGAATTTCCCATCGGCGTCCGCGCTGACAAGCCCGTCGGCGCGCAGCCGCTTGAGCGCATCCTCAGCGTCGAAATTGACGTTGACGCCGCAGCGCTCCGCAAGGAAGCGCGTGACCGGGGTCTTGAGCTGGGGCAGCGCATCATGTTTCGAGGGATGCCGTGCCAGGAAGGCATAAAGCAGCATGTCCGCCTTGACGTCCTCCTCCTCGGCGCCGTCGGCGATCAGCGTCAGCGCACCGCGATTATTTGCGAGGCTGCAGAAATAGAGATTCTGCGCCAGAACCATCATGTAGTGGTTGCGCGTGTGGAAGAACTTCATCGCCTGCCGGAAAATCACGGCGCTCAGGCCGAACACGCCGAAGGCGAGCGTGAACGGATTGGTGGCGGCGAGCAGTTTGGTGGCGGTCCCCGCCACGCCGGCGAGCGTGCCGCCGCCCGCGGTGACCATCAGCTTGAGCTTGTCGAACGGCCTGAAGGCGACCTTGGTGTTGGGAAACAACATCTCGATGTCGATCTGCGGGATGCGCCTGAAGATCTTGACGTAGATGTAGTCGCTCGACACGCCGGACGGAAAATGCGCCCGCGACTTCTCAACCTCGCGTGCGGCGCGAGCGCGATCCACCTGCGTCGCTGTCATGATCTCGGCGATGCGGGTCTCGGCTGGCTTCAGCTTCAACAGCAGGAACAGCCGCTCGAAGATCGGCACCTCCAGCCGGTCCTTGCGCAGATAGAGCCGCCAGGGATTGCGCTCCTCGCGCACGATCGTGCCGGTGCCGCGATAATACAGCAGCGCCTCGTCGAACTCGCTCAAGTCGACCTTGAGATTGAGCCCGTAGGGCGATTGCTCGACCAGCAGGCGCTGCACGTCGTCGCGTGAGAGCCGCACGAAATTCGCTTGCGCCAACATCCTCTCGATGCCGTCGATGAACTCGGCCCTCGCCTTGTCGCGCCCGCACCGGTCGAGCTCAATCAGACTGGCGGTGTCGCTGTCGGGGCTGAAGGGAAGATAGTCTTCGATCAGGTCGAGCAGGCACTTGCGGTGCTCCTGGTGGCGCCAGGCGGCAAGGCAATCGAGCGCGCGTCCCCAAACCTTCCGGTCGCGCTCGCTCTCGGCAAGCATGGCGATAAGCTTTGCTCTGAGCCCATAGCGGCTGACCGGGATGAAGCGCTCGCGGGCCTGCGGCAGCGCCGCGGCGATCTTCGGCGCGACAACCTTGGCCTTCTCGGCTGCCTTAGAGGCGGGAGAGGGAGGTTGCGCGGGGTCGAGCAACGGCATGGCGCGAAGCTTAGGCGACCGCGCTGTTCACAATCAAATGCCGCGTCCTAGACCGGAGTCCGGACCTGCCGCCCTAGGGCGTGGCGTGAGGGCCCACGTCGGACCGAGTAGCCTGCTTGCCGAAGCAAACCCGCGCCGCGCCCTCTTGCTTGCACGGCGTGCCGGGCGGCGAGCCGCAGACCGTCGCCAGCTTCGACTGCGAGACGCAGAACCCGTCGGGGCCGCGCCAGCCCGGACCGCCTTTGCAGCGGTAGGCATCGTCTGCCAACGCGATCGAAGGCCCGTGCAGGCGGCAAAAACGCGAAGGAAATCAGGATGAACGCTCCAGCGATGAGATCACGCATGAGGCACCTCCCTCTGTAACCCGGGACCAATGTACACGTTTTGTTCTCATTAGGGAAGGCCATGAACTCATCCCGTCTCTGAGCGCCTCACCAATTCAGGCAGCTCACTGAGAATTTCTTGAAGGCGGCCGGGTCGGCTGGCGCGGCGATCTTCGCCCCCGGCGCATCGATGATGAGCTTCCGGCCCTTATTGGCGATGTCGAGCGCGAGACTCTTGCCCGGCACGCTCGTCTCGTAGCGATAGACCTCGCCGTCCGGCTGGTTCTTGCATTCGCTCAACCCGCCGCAAATCAGCGGCTTGAGCGCTACGTCCTTGTGGCCTTTGTCCTGCTCGATGCGCAGCACGACCTTGTCCGTGGGCGGCTTGGTGCCCGTTTCGACCTCGACCTCGATGCGCGTCTCGTCCTTGCCCGTCTCGCCTTCCTGTTGGCCGCAAGAGATGGAGAGCAGCGGCCGGTCAGGCTCGCCGTAGAACAGATAGGCGATCTCGGATTTCTCGACGGTCCACAGCGGCGCCGCGCCGGCACCCGACGCCACACAAGCAACCGCGACGGCAAGCAACACAGAAGGCCGCATCACACCCGCTCGACGAAGCTATCGACCACTTTCTTCTCTCCGGCCTTGTCGAAATCGACGGTGAGCTTGTTGCCGTCGACATGCAGAATGCGGCCATAACCGAATTTCTGATGGAACACGCGCGTGCCGACCGCAAGCCCTGCGCCCTCAGCCGTGCTCGGATGCGACCAGAGTGCCGTCGATGGTGATCGGCCCGCGATTGGGTGGCGCGCCTGTTCCTTGCGGCCGGTTGCGTTGCGCGCGTTGCCAGCCCGGCGTCTCGTAGAAGCCGCTGGCGAACAAATTCTCGGCCGTGTCGAAGCGGCTCGGCCCGTAGCCGCGCAAGCCCTTATCCTCGGCGACCTCGACATTTGCGACCGGCAGCTCGTCGATGAAGCGCGACGGCAGCGCGGTCTGCCAGGTCCCGCGCGTGCGGCGGTTCTGGGCGAAGGTGATCTTGGCGCGTTTGCGAGCGCGGGTGAGCCCGACATGGGCGAGCCGCCGCTCCTCTTCGAGGCCTGAGCGTCCCGCCTCGTCCAAGCTTCGCTGATGGGGGAGGAGCCCTTCGTCCCATCCGGGCAGGAACACGGTATCGAATTCGAGCCCCTTGGCGCGAATGCAGCGTCATCAGGCTGACGCGCTCCGCACCTTCTTCCGTCTGCGCGTCCATCACCAGCGACACATGCTCGAGGAAACCGGCGAGCGTATCGAACTCCTCCATGAAGCGGATCAGCTCTTTCAGGTTTTCGAGCTTCGATTGTGCCTGTGGCGAACGCTCGGACTGCCACATGCCGGTATAGCCCAACTCATCGAGGATCAGCTCGGCGATCTCTGTATGCCGCATCGTCTCGATCAGCGAGCGCCAGCGGTCGAACGCGGCGATGAGATCGGCGAGCGCCTTGCGCGGCTTCGGCTTCAGCTCCTCGGTCTCGGCGATCAGTCGGGCCGCCTGAAACAGCGGCACGCCGCGGGCGCGGGCGAGTTGATGCAGCGATTTCAGCGTGGACTCGCCGAGCCCCCGCCGCGGCGTATTGATGATGCGCTCGAATTTGAGATCGTTGGCCGGGTTGAGCGTCACCTCGAAATAGGCGGTCGCGTCCTTGATCTCCTGCCGCTCGTAGAAGCGCGGGCCGCCGATCACGCGATAGGGCAGGCCGAGCGTGATGAAGCGATCCTCGAAGGCGCGCATCTGGAACGACGCGCGCACCAGGATGGCGACCTCGCTCAAGGCGTGGCCCTGCCGCTGCATCTGCTCGATGTCCTCGCCGATGATGCGGGCTTCCTCCTCGTCGTCCCAGCAGCCTTCGATCTCGACCTTGCCGCCCAGCTCGCCGTCGGTGCGGAGCGTCTTGCCGAGGCGGCCTTTGTTATGTGCGATCAGGCCTGAGGCCGCGCCGAGAATGTGGCCGGTCGAGCGGTAATTGCGTTCGAGCCTGATGATCTTGGCGCCGGGAAAGTCAGTCTCGAAGCGCAGGATGTTGTCCACCTCGGCGCCGCGCCAGCCATAGATCGACTGATCGTCGTCGCCGACGCAGCAAATATTGCCGTTGCCCTGCGCGAGCAGCCGCAGCCACAAATATTGCGCGACGTTGGAGTCCTGATACTCGTCCACCAGCATATAGAGGAAGCGCTGCTGGTATTTTGCGAGCACGTCGGGGTGCTCCTGGAACAGCCGCAGATTTTCCAGCAGCAGATCGCCGAAATCGGCGGCGTTCAGCTCCTTCAGCCGCCGCTGATAGAGCGCGTAGAGCTCGCGCGCCTTGCCGTTGGCGAAGGCGAAGCTCTCCCCTTCCGGCACGCGTTTCGGCGTGAGCCCCCGGTTCTTCCAGCCGTCGATCATCGCGGCCAGCAGTCGCGCCGGCCAGCGCTTCTCGTCGATATTCTCGGCCTCGAGCAGTTGCTTCAACAGCCTGATCTGATCGTCGGTATCGAGCACGGTGAAAGACGGCTTCAGATCGACCAGCTCGGCATGCCGGCGCAGGATCTTGACGCCGATGGCGTGGAAGGTTCCGAGCCACGGCATGCCTTCGACCACGCCGCCAATCAATTGGCCGATGCGGATTTTCATCTCGCGCGCGGCTTTATTGGTGAAGGTGACGGCGAGAATCTGTCCCGGCCGCGCCCGGCCCAAGCTCAAAATATGGGCAATGCGCGTCGTCAGCACCCGGGTCTTGCCGGTGCCGGCGCCGGCGAGCACGAGCAGCGGGCCATCGAGCGTTTCGACCGCCTCGCGCTGCTCGGGATTGAGTGCGTCGAGATAGCTCGCCGGACGCAGCCGCATGGCGCGCTGCGACGTCGACAACTCTGCATCCTCTGGAGCGGGGAGCGCTGGAGCCTCGGAGCGAATCTTTGTCATGAACTAAGCACTATATCATCCGCAGGATGCGCCGAAAAAAGAGGCCGCGGGTAAAAACTGAGACCTTCGCGCATCGGGTGGTGCCAAATATCCCAGCCCCGCGATAGAAGCTTGACGCCCCGCCACGGAAAACGCCAAGCTTGGATTCTGACAATAAACCGCAGGGAAACTCTGTTATTGCCGTTGCGGTGATTCGGCGTCACTGCCAAACAAATCTTCCACCGTCAGTCGGGAGAACGGGAACATGCTTCAAGTTTTGAGGATGGGCATCGCTGTGCTCGGAGTTGCGATTGTGGCCATTGGCGCGATCCAGCCTGCCGAGGCGGCATGCCAGCTGATCAAGGCCACCGCGAGCGCAGGTTCCAAAGCCGGCGCCGCCAAGAGCTCGCAAGCGCTGACCCTCCAGAGCGCCTCCGAGTTGAAGCGTGCCAAACGGTGGAGCTACGTCACGCTTTACGCATATCGGGTGAAAGGCGATCCGTTCTGGAAGGCCGTGCGCCCCGATGGAGTTCCGAGGGATGCCCAACTGAAGCCCGACATCGTCACCTCGCGCTTCTACACCACCTGCTTCACCGGCGTGGTCGTGCCTTATGTCTGCACCACGGGCTCGAGCGTCTGCGGCCAATAGCGCTCTCACTTCCGATTGTCATTGCCCGGCTTGGACACCGCTTTTGGGTCCGCGCGACAATTCGCGCGCGCGAACGGTTATGGCCGCGAAACGTTGATGCCTCATCATCGCCACAGGGCGTGTAAGCTTGTTTATCAACCGTGTTTCGCTTACCTGAGTCGAATACATGAGCCGGATTAGAGACAGCGTCGCCGATTTTCCGAACTACACCATCCGTGAGCGCGTGGCCGACGGCTGCATCCACGTGCTTGGGGTAACCGCGAGCCTTGTCGGTCTGACTGCGCTCCTCGTCATCGGCATTAGATCGCAGACGCTGCCCTGGGTGGTGAGCCTCACCATTTATGGGCTCGCCTTGGTTGCGACGTTCGGCTTCTCCGCCGGCTATCATCTCGTGGCACGACCCAAGATCAAGGAGGTCCTGCGCCGGCTCGACCACGCCGCGATCTTCCTGATGATCGCCGGCACCTACACGCCCTTCATTCTGATCAAGATGCAAACGCCTTGGGGCTTCGGCTTGCTCGCCGTGGTGTGGACGATGGCGGCCATCGGCATGGTCATCAAACTGTTCCTCCCGCGTTTCCTCGACGGGCTCTCGACCGCGCTCTATCTGGTGCAGGGCTGGGCCGTGCTGGCGGCGTGGGAGCCCCTGATGTCGGCGCTGCCGGGCACTGTGCTGACGCTGCTCATGGTTGGCGGCGTGCTCTACACCATCGGCGTCGTGTTCCATCTCTGGGAGCGGCTGCCCTATCAGAACGCCATCTGGCACGGTTTCGTGCTCTCGGCGGCGAGCTGCCATTTCGCCGCCGTGATGTCGGTGGTCGGCCTCTAGCCGCTTTGACCGGCGGAAAACCCTAAGTTTTCGCGCGCGAAGCACCCTATAAGATGACGCCATGACCGCGGTCGTGGCAGAGCCGGAAGCACGCTCAAGGGCGGAGAGCAAACGCGCGCTGTTTGCCAAATTGGCCGCGCGCTTCGGCGAGCGTTTCTCGGTGGGCCAGGCGCTTCGCGAGCAGCACGCCAACACGCTCACCTGGCTCAAGCGCGAGCCGCCCGACGCGGTGGTCTTCGCCGAGACCGAAGCCGAGGTGGCCGAAATCGTGAAGCTCTGCGCCGAAGCGCGCGTGCCGGTGATCCCGTTCGGCACCGGCACCTCGCTCGAAGGTCACGTCAACGCGCCGTTCGGCGGTATCTCGCTCGATCTGTCGCGCATGAACCGCATCCTCGCTGTGCATGAAGCCGATCTCGATTGCGTGGTCGAGCCGGGCGTCACGCGCAAGGCGCTCAACGAGCACTTGCGCAACTCGGGCCTCTTCTTCCCGGTCGACCCGGGCGCCGATGCCAGCCTCGGCGGCATGGCGGCGACCCGCGCCTCCGGCACCAATGCCGTGCGCTACGGCACGATGCGCGACGCCGTGCTCGGGCTTAACGCCGTGCTGGCCGATGGCAGCGTGATTGCGACTGGAGGCAGGGCGCGGAAGTCATCCGCCGGCTACGACCTCACGCGTCTCATGATCGGCTCCGAAGGCACGCTCGGCGTCATCACCCGCCTCACGCTCAAGCTCTACGGCATCCCCGAGACGATCCTCTCCGCGGTCTGCCCGTTCGCCTCGATCGAAGGCGCCTGCAACGCCACCATCGCCGCGCTGCAAATGGGCATACCGCTTGCCCGCATCGAGCTGCTCGACGAGGTGCAGATCCGCGCCTGCAATGCCTATTCGCATCTCAGCCTGCCCGAGACGCCGACGCTCTTCCTCGAGTTCCACGGCACCCCTTCGTCCACCAGCGAGCAGGTCGAGGCGTTTGCCGAGATCGCGCGCGCCGAAGGCGGAGGCGACTACGCTTACGCCGAGCGCCCCGAGGACCGCAGCAAGCTCTGGCAGGCGCGCCATGACGCTTATTGGTCCGCGCGCGGGCTGAGACCCGGCGCCGAGGTTCTGTCGACCGATGTCTGCGTGCCCATCTCAGCGCTAGCCGCCTGCGTCAGCGCCACCCGCCAGGACATCGACCGGCTCGGGCTGCTCGCCCCCATCGTCGGCCATGTGGGGGACGGTAATTTCCATGTCCTGCCTCTGATCGATCCGACCGATCCCGAGGAGCGGCGGAAGGTGCAGGCCTTCCTCGAGCGGCTGATCGAGCGCGCTCTGTCCTATGGCGGGACGTGCACGGGCGAGCACGGCATCGGCCAGGGCAAGATTAACTACTTGCTTGCCGAGCATGGGCCGGGAGTTCAGGCCATGATTGCCATAAAAAAGGCGCTCGATCCGTTGAATATCCTCAATCCTGGCAAGGTTTTTGCGTTAGCATGACGGCGCGTCGCGAGGGAGCCGGGTTCCTCGGCGCATTCCCGCACAGATGCGCGCCTATTAGCCTTGGGTTAGAACAGCAGTGAATTCGCTCCTGCTCACTTTGACGGCATTGCTGATTCTGGTCTTGAGCGCGCTGTTTGCCGCGCCGCTTTTCATCGACTGGAACGACTATCGCTCCGTCTTCGAGACGCAAGCCACGAACCTGCTTGGCCGCCAGGTGAAGGTCGGCGGCAAGGTTCACCTCGTGCTCTTGCCTGCGCCCGAGCTCAAATTCGACGACATCAAGGTTGCCGATCAGGAGGGTCGTCTGGACCGGCCGTTTCTCGAGATGGGTTCGCTCGAGGCCTGGCTCAATATCGGCGCGCTGCTCAGCGGCACCGTAGAGGCGCGCAAGATCGCCATCGTCGATCCGGTCTTGCGCCTCGACCTCAAGGCCGACGGCACCGGCAATTGGAGCGATGTGGGACGCCGTGGCGTGGCGCTGCCCTTCGCGCCGAAGGACGTGTTGCTCAATTCTGTCAGCATCAGCGGCGGCAAGGTCGAGATCACCAAGCAGGGCGTGCCGCAGCTCACCCTAGACGGCGTCAGTGGAGAGGCGAACGCCCAGTCGTTGTCAGGTCCCTACAAGGTGTCGGCCAATTACAGCTTCGAAGGCCGTCCGCAGGAGCTCAGATTCTCGACCAGCGCGCCCGATGCCGCCGGGCTGTTCCGCATCAAGTCGTCGCTCCGCGACCTCGATCGCAACACCACCTATCTGCTCGATGGCGGCGTGACCGGGCTCGGCGCCGCGCCGGCCTATGACGGCACGATCGTCGTGCGCGCGGCGAATGTCGCTGGCGATAGCGGCGGACGACTAGCGGCGAGCCGGATCGCCTGAGCAAAGACACCCAGCCGGCAGGAGTCGCGCCGCGCGACAAGAGCTTGCTCTACGAGTTGAAAGGCCCGCTCAAGGCGACGCCGGACCGCGCCGAGTTTCCCGATTTCGACCTCACCATCCACGCCAAGGGTCATCCGCAGATCTTCAAGGGCAAGCTGACCTTCGATTTCGGCGAGCGCGTCACCGCGAATGGCGCGCTGACGGCAGGCTTCGTCGATCTCGATGCCTTGTTCGCGTCCCCGGGCGCACGAGGAGACGGCCTTCGCCCGCCACCGTCCTCTATATGTTCGCCGACGAAGTTCTGGGTGAGGCGGCCGAGGTCCGCGACGGCACGCTGCAAGTCGCCATCGAGCAGGCGAGCCTCGGCGGCGATCTCGTCGGCGCCGTCGATATGACGCTCGCCGCCAAAGACGGCGAGCTGACGATCGGGCGGCTCAAAGCCGTGCTGCCCGGCAATAACAGCATCGAGACGTCAGGCCGGCTCACCCGCGGCGAGTTTGGCCCGGTGTTCGCCGGCCCGGTCAAGGTGGAAGGCTCCGGTTTGCGGCCTCTCACCCGTTGGGCTGCCGGCGACCGCGACATGTCGGGTCAGGCCTCGATTGGCGATTTCACCTTCACGGCCAATGCCAGCATCGGCGACGGCGAGCTCAATCTTGCCGACGCCACTGGCGAGCTGAGCGGCACCAAGTTCCGCGGCATTTTGCGGCTCCACGGCGGCGAGCGTCCGCTGATCGAGGTTAATCTCGACAGCGACCGTCTCGATTTACGCGAATTGATGGGCGAAGGCTCGCTCCGGCAATCCTGGACGCCGGCGTCGGCGAGCAGCGAAGCGGGCGCCGCTGACAAGAGCCTGTTCGCCGAGCTTCCCGACAACGACCTGCGCGTGACGTTACGCGTCGGCGAGCTTCTGCTTCCCAACATTCCGCCCGGCAAGCTCGATGCGCGCTTCGCGCTGCAGAGCGGCACGCTGGACGTTGAGCAGCTCGACTTCGCCGCGTCGAGCACGCTGGCGCTGAACGGCAAGGGCCGCATCGAGCATCTGCACGACAAGCCGTCGGGCCGGGTCGATTTCGCGCTGCAAGCCGCCAACGCCGATAGCTTGCGCATCGTCGCCGACCTGTTCGGTCTGCCCGAGGGCGTGAGCCGCTCCATGCATCTGTCGACGCTCGCGCCCATGAACGTGCATGTCAGCCTCGTCGCGGCGCGCGAAGGCGAATTGACCAATGCCTCCATCGAGCTCGGCGGCAAGGCGGGAACCTCCGATGTCTCGCTTGTGGCGCGCGCGCTCGGCGACCCCGCCAAGCCCGGCGAGGCGAAGATCGACGTTGACGGCAAGGTCACCGGCGAGAAGCCGCAAGCCTTCCTCGTCCTGCTGTTCCCCGATCTTCCGCTCGAACGCATTGTCGCGCCCGGCCGGCAGCCAGGGCAGGCTGATCGTGAAGCTCTCGGGCGTGCCGAATTCCAAGGTCACCGGCACAGGCTGCGCTCGAGACGGCGCCGATCGAGGTCGCCTTTGTGGGGCAGGGGTCGCTGCAACCGGACGGCCTCGCGCTCGCCGGCAAAGGCGCCGTGGTCAGCCGGGATGCGAGCGCCGCGCTGACTTTGCTCGGCTTCGAGGCGCCGCCGAGTGCCGCCAACATCCCCTTGAGCCTCAAGCTCGACCTCACCAAGCAAGCCTCGGCGATCGATCTTGCCGGCATCAATGGCAGCATCGCCGGCGAGACCGTCGCCGGCTCGGCGCGTTTCGACCTCGGCGGCGCCAAGACGCGCTTCGCCCTTTCGGGGAGCGCAGGCAGCATATCGCTGCCGTCTCTGCTTGGCGTGCTGGTGGCGTGGCATCGCACGCCGTCGACCGAGGAGATGCTCGGCGCGATCGGCGCCGGCGCCTCGGAGGTCTGGCCCGCGCGCGGCTTCTCGCTCGGTCCGATCGAGCAGGCCGAAGGACAGATCAGTCTCAAGGCCAACACGCTTGTCCCTCGGCTCCGCCGTGAAGGTGCAAGACGCCACGTTGACCGCTGCCATAGGCAAGGACGGGCTTTCCATCACCGATCTCAAAGGCCGTCTGTTCGGCGGGAACTTGGTTGCTTCCGGCAGCCTCGCGCCGCGCGGCAATGGTGCCGAGCTTGCCGCGCGGGCCGATCTGAAAGGCGGGAAGCTGGAGGATTTTTCTAAGAGCGTCACCGGAGCGGCGCTCGTCAAAGGTCCCTTCGATCTTGCCTTCAACGTTCAGGGCGAGGGCTTGAGCCCTCCCGGCGTGGTCGCCGGCTTGAGCGGGGAGGGCGCGCTCTCGCTGGGCGCCGGCGTTCTCCAGTCGCTGTCCTCGGCGCCGTTGCGAGGCGTCGCCGCGATGGCAGGCAAGAAGACCATCAAGGTCGACAAGGAAGAGATCGAGGCGGAAGCGAAGGGCGTGCGCGAGAAGATCACCAAGGGCATCTATCGCTATGCCCCGGCCAAATTCGCCTTCGAGGTGAAGAACGGCACGCTTCGCCTCGCTCCTGTGGCACTGTTGAGCACGGGCGCCGAGACCAAGATCAATGGCTATGTCGAGCTTGCCAGCCTCAAGCTCGACAGCGAATGGGTCATGAGCCTGAGCGGCCTGGGCAGCAAGGACGTTCCTCCGGTCAGCCTGCTCTTCACCGGCGCGCTCAACAAAGCCGGTGAGATTACGCCGGCGATCGACACTGCTGCCATCGAGGCCTACCTCACCATGCGGCGCATGCAGGAGGACGTCGAACGGCTGGAAACGCTCGATGTGAGCGGCCGCACGCCCGAGCCTTCGGATGCAGCGCCAGAGGAGACCACCTCGGCGGTGCCCGAGGAGCCTGCCGAACCTCTGTCGGACACAGCGCCGATGCCCGAGCCTGAGCCGCTTGAGCAATCGAGCCCGACCGCCGCGACAGAGCCGCCCAATCAGGCGATCCCGCAATCCTCGCCCTCGGCCAAGGCCTCGCCGTCGGCGATCGAGCTGCTTCAGGAAGCCTGGCAGACCGAGCCGGTGATACCGGCGGCACCCAAGCCTGCCGAGGCGATGCCTACGCCTCCCGGCGAAGTCATGGCGCCGAAACCGCCGGCGGCATCCTCCGCGGCGGTGGATGCGCCCGCGCCGTCACCGGCGTCTCCGCTCGCCGAGCCAGCGCCCCCGGCATCACCCGCCCCGCCTGCTGAGGCAGCTGCGCCCCCGGCAGCGGAACCGACCCCCGCCACCGTGGAAGTGGTCAAGCCGCGTCCGCGTCCCGTGAAGCCCAAGCGTGTGCCGAAGCCTGAAGCACCTGACGATTGGAAGAAGGGCATCCCCATCTTCGGCGGCGGCTAAGCCTGGCCGCGCTTCATGCGCTCCAGCACATAGACGCGGATCGCCGCCGACAGGCTTCCTTGTGGGCTTGCCTTGCCGCTCCGGTTTTTGTCGATCTCGCCGACCAGCGCCGCGACCGACTTGCCGTCTGCGCGGGCGATTTTGAGCAGCGCATCCCAGAACTCGTCTTCGAGCGAGATGGATGTGCGGTGCCGCGCGATGCTCAGTGAGCGCTTGTTGCGGGGCTGCGCCATGCCTAGCGCTTGGGACCGACCATGTCCTCGGGCCGCACCAGACGATCGAACTCCTCGGGCTTCACATGGCCGAGACGCACCGCCTCCTCGCGCAAGGTCGTGCCGTTTTTGTGCGCAGCCTTGGCGATCTCGCTTGCCTTATCGTAGCCGATCGAGGGCGCCAGCGCCGTGACCAGCATCAGCGAGCGCTCCATGTGATCCTTGATGCACGCTCGGTCGGGCTCGATGCCGACAATGCATTTCTCGCGGAAGCTGTCGGCCACGTCGGTCAGCAGCCTGATCGACTGCAGCATGGTGTAGGCGATCACCGGCTTGAACACGTTGAGCTCGAGATGGCCTTGGCTTCCGGCGAACGTAATGGTCGTGTTGTTGCCCATCACTTGCGCCGCCACCATGGTCACCGCTTCGCATTGCGTGGGATTCACCTTGCCGGGCATGATCGACGACCCGGGCTCGTTTTCCGGCAGGATCAACTCGCCAAATCCGGAGCGCGGGCCCGAGCCGAGCAGCCTGATGTCGCTTGCGATCTTGAACAGCGACACCGCCACCGTGTTGAGCGCGCCGTGCGCGAACACGAAGGAATCATGCGCGGCGAGCGCCTCGAACTTGTTCTCGGCGCTGACGAAGGGAAGCTTCGTCATCTCCGCGATCTTGGCGGCGAAGGCTTCAGCGAACAGGGGGCTGGTGTTGAGCCCAGTCCCCACCGCCGTGCCGCCTTGAGCCAACTCATAGAGGCCGTGGAGAGTGAGCTTGATGCGTTCGATGCCGTGATCGATCTGCGCCGCATAGCCGCCGAATTCTTGCCCTAAAGTGAGCGGCGTTGCGTCTTGGAGGTGCGTACGGCCGATCTTGAGAATGTCCTGAAACGCCTCAGCTTTGTCCTTGAGCGCCTGGTATAGCCGGGAAAGCGCAGGGTTGAGCCGGTGGGCCATTTCCTTAGCCGCGGCAATATGCATAGCCGTGGGAAAGACATCGTTCGAAGATTGACCGAGATTGACGTGATCATTGGGGTGTACCGGGCGTTTTGAACCAAGAGTACCGCCCAGCAATTCGCTGGCGCGGTTCGCAATGACTTCGTTGACGTTCATGTTGCTCTGGGTTCCGGATCCGGTTTGCCAGACGACCAGGGGGAAATGAGCATCGAGCTTGTTCTCAATCACCTCGTCGGCAGCGGCGGCGATTGCCTTTGCCAGCCGCTCTTCGAGGAGGCCGATTTCGTGGTTGGTGAGGGCCGCCGCCTTCTTGACCAGCGCGATGGCGCGGATCATCGGCTTCGGCATTTTTTCCTCGCCGATCCTGAAATTCCGGCGCGAGCGTTCGGTCTGGGCGCCCCAATAGCTGTCGTTGGCCACTTCGATTTGGCCAAGAGAATCGGTTTCGATGCGCGCGGAAGTTGGGGACCCTTCAGGCATGCTTAATTCTCCTGTCAGCGGCCTTGTCGCACCCTCAACGGCGACTGGCCTACCGGCTCTATGGGGGCTACGCTATAACACGCTCACGGGGTGGGAGAACGCGCTCGTTCGCAAGCGTTGCGGCCTTCCGCAGAGGAGCGCCCAAAGGTCCGGCTTGGTTTTCCGTGAACTTGGGTGAGGAGGCAAGTGGCTGAAGTTCCGGTGAGAATGGCGCTGCCTGCACCGCGCGCCGAGCAAATGTCTTTGCTCGTGGCGCGTCTGGCGGCGCTCGTCGTGGCCACGATGGGAGGCGTGATCCTCTTCGCGTGGCAGCTCACGATTCCCTCCAATTCTCTGCCGGGCGTGGAGAGCCTGACCCCGGTCGCTGCCGTGGGTATCATCGCCGCCGCCGTCGGCCTGTTTTGCCTCACCTTCAGGCCGATCCGCCCGCTCGCCCGGCTGATCGGCTTCGCCCTCGTCGTGCTGGGTCTTGCCGTCCTCAGCGAGGACTTGTTCGGGTTCTCGCTCGGCATCGATCAGGTGCTGGTGCGCGGTGATAGCGTCGCCGCCGGGGCGGCGCAAGCCGGGAAGCTACATATGGCACCCGGCGTCACCGGCTCGCTGATCCTGTTCGGTATGGCGCTGCTTTACGCCAAGCAGGGCAGCATCCTGTCGGCCTTCAGCCAAATCCTGGCGCTGATCATCCTGGCCCAAGTCCTGATTGTGCTGGCCGGCTACGCTTACGGCGTCGCCACCTATGATTATCCGTTCCCCTTCACCCAGATGTCGCTCTATGGCGCGATCGCGGGCTTCCTGCTGGCGTTCGGACTGCTCGCCGCTTCGCCTGAATATGGCATCGCCGCTGCCATCGTCGAGCAGTCGCCGGCAGGCGAGATGCTGCGCCGCCTATTGCCCGGCATCCTCGTGCTGCCGCTGGTGATCGGCTGGTTCGCCTATCAGGCCGAGACGCGCGCCCTTTACGACAGCGCGGCGACGCTCGCCATCTTCGCCGTGGCGAGCATCCTCGTGCTTGGTCTGTTCGCCTGGACCACGATCGGCGCCGTGCGGCGATCGGATCGCGACCGCAACGCGGCGCTGATGGAGCTGCGCGGCCAGCGCGAATGGTTGAGCACGACGCTTTCCAGCATCGGTGACGGCGTGATCGCCACCGACCCGAATGGCAGCGTGCTGTTGCTCAACAAGATCGCCGAGCAGATGACGGGATGGTCGGGCCCTGAAGCCCGCGGCCGGCCCATCTGGGAGGTGTTCCGCGTCATCAACGAGAGCACCCGGAAACCCGTCGACGACCCGGCGCTGAAGGCGTTGCGCGAGCGCGCGGTGACGCAACTCGAATCGGGCGCGCTGCTCGTCACCCGCGACAAGCAGGAATTGCCGGTCGAGCATTGCGGCGCGCCGATCGTCGGTTTCGACGGTTCGCTCGCCGGCGCCGTGCTGATCTTCCGCGACGTGACCGAGCGGCGGCGCACGGCGCAACGCCAGTCGATGCTGGTGGGCGAGCTCAATCACCGCGTCAAGAACGCGCTCGCCATCGTGCAGTCCTTGGTGCAGGCGAGCCTGCGCCAGGCGACCTCGGCTCCCGCGAAGGCCATGGCGGAGACCTTGGCCGAGCGCCTCCAGGCTCTGCACCGCGCGCACGATCTCCTGCTCGAATCGCAATGGTCGGGCGCGAGCCTGAAAGCCATGGTCGAGCGCGAGATGGATCCCTATCGCCGCGAGGGAGGCCCGAAGAATCATGATCAAGGGACCCGACGTGCTGTTGCCGCCGCAATGCACCTCGATCCTTGCTATGACCCTGCACGAGCTCGCCACCAATGCGGTGAAATATGGGGCGCTGTCGCAGAATAGTGGTCAGCTCGCCATCAGCTGGAAGACCGGTCGCGGCAATCGCCTGTTCCTCACCTGGGAGGAGCGGGCCACGCTCAACGTAGTTCCCACGCGACGCGGCGGTGGCTTCGGCATGCAGCTGATCGACAAGGGTGTGCGCCACAATCTCGGCGGCGACACCAAGGTCGAGTTTCGGCCGACGGGCCTCTATGTTGAGTTGAACGTGCCGCTGGAGCCGTCGAAAGAGCCGCGCATGGGGCCGCAGAAGGCGGTTGCCTCGGCCTAGCGCTATTCGAGGACGCCGATTTCCTCATTGGCGTGGCGCAGACGCTCGGAGAATTCGCGCGTCAGATTGCCGAGAATGGTGATCATGATGTTGGGGTGCGCGGCAGTGAGTTCGTGCAGCTGCTGGACCCTGAGCCCGTAGCAGATCACCTTGTCGTCGGCGACGATATCGGCGGAGCGCTTGCCGCCGTCGAGCAGCGCCATCTCGCCGAAGCTCAAACCGGGCCCAATCGAAGCGACGCGCTTTTTGCGGTCGCCCTGTCCAGGCACCCTGATCTGGACACTGACCGTGCCGCGGGCCAGCACGAAGAAGAGGTTGGCCTCGGCGCCCTCGCGGATGATGACGTCGCCTTTCTCGAACACCAGCGGCTGCACGATGGACTCGAGCAGGCGGCATTCTTCGGGCTTCAATCCCTTGAACAGATTGATTTCCGAAAGCGCGAATTTCGTTCCCGCTGCGCCTTGTGTGCCGTAAGCGAGCAGCTGGTCCTCGCACCATTCGAGCGCCGCATCGGCGTCGCGGAAAATGCGCACCAGGTTCTCATTCTCGGGCTCGGCGAAGGCGCGGGCGAGGGGTGCTAACGGCACGTCTTCGCGCATCGAGGCAAACACGAGCTCGGTCTCGCCTCCCGCCATGGCGCGCGCCGCCCGCACGATCAGCTTGCGGGCCGAGGCGTCGGCGAGATGCACGCGCTTAAAGTCGACGATCACGTAGCGCGCATCCGTCGCGAGCTGCGCGAGGCGACGCATCAGCTGCTCGGTCGAGCCGAAGAACAGCGCGCCTTGCGCCTCCAGCACGGCCACCTTGCGGCCCTTCTCCGCCAGGATCTTGCGCTCCTCAGGCGTGCGCAGGCGGTTCGAGCGCACCAGGTCAGCCAGATAGTCGCGCCTGATAACGCTCCGCACATTGGTGCGGTTATTGAAGGCGTGCAGCTCGAACTCCTTGGAGATTTCCTGGCAGACGCGGATGCCGCGCAAGCTGTTGCCTTGCTGGTCAATCGGCGGGGAATAGACACAGATGCCGATCTGGCCGGGGATCACGGCGATGATGCAGCCGGACACGCCGCTCTTGGCCGGCATGCCGACCTCATAGGCCCATTCGCCGGCATAGTCGTACATGCCGCAGGAATTCATCACCGACAGCATGTCGCGGACATATTGGGTCTCCAGTATGGCCGCGCCGGTCAGCGGGTTCGCCCCATCATTGGCGAGCGTGGCGGCCATGATGGCGAGATCGCGAGCCGTGACGTTGACCGAGCATTGCCGGAAATAGAGGTCGAGCACCTCGTTCGGATCGCGCTTAATCATTCCGAAATTGAGCATCATGTAGGCGATGGCGCGGTTGCGGTGGCCGGTAGTCAGCTCCGACTGGAATACCGCCTCGTCGATCTCAAGCTCTCGTCCGGCGAGGCTCGAGAACAGTGCGAGCATGTTGGCGATGCGCTCTTCTTGGCTTGCCCCCCGCATCAGCTCGGCCACCGCGATGGCGCCGGCATTGACCATGGGGTTGAACGGCCGGTTCATGACCTCGTCGAGCACGATCGAGTTGAAGGCTTCGCCGGTGGGCTCGACGCCGACATGTTTCAGCACCGCCTCGCGGCCATGGTGCTGTAGCGCATAGCCGTACATGAAGGGCTTTGACACCGACTGGATGGTGAAGGGGATCTCGGTATCGCCGACGGCGTAGATCTGCCCGTCGACCGTGGCGATGGCGATACCGAACAGGTTGGGATCGACCTTGCCGAGCTCGGGGATGTAGTCGGCCGGCTTGCCGCCGGTCACGCTTGAGATGCGCTGATGCAGCTCGGCGAGGTAGTCCTCAACGGGCGCGAGCGCGCCGGGGGCCTTCGCGCCTCGCAACGGTCGGATGGCATCCATCTTGTTCAACGCGACCCCCAAGGTCCGAGGCTAGAGCGCAAACCGTGAGTTTCAGGCAGAAATCATGCCATGTCGAAATCCCGGTCTCCGTCAAGATCAATGACCGAGTGGATAGGCCGCTGATGAAAGATTGGGCAAAAGAAGCTTAAAGCCGGGGCAGGATATCGAGCCTATTTCTTGCGGAATCGGTCGAGATGCACGACCTCTGCCGGCGGCCGCGACATCACGACTTCGGCGGCATGAGCCTCTCCCGCCTCGTCCTGGGTGAGGTCGGCGGCGCCACGCGGCTCTTCCGGCTCGCCGACGAGATCGGGAAGGGCGGCAGCCATATGTTGACGCGCCGAGTCGTTGGCCGCGCCCGGCTTGCCGAATTGCAGCCCGAACTGGGCGGAAGGATCGTAGAAGGCCTTCACCGCGCTGAATGGCACGACTAGCCGCTCGGGCACGTTCGAGAAGGAGAGTTTCACCTCGAAGCGCTCGTTGGTCACCTGCAAGTCCCAGAACTGGTATTGCAGCACGACGGTCATCTCTTCCGGATATTGCTCCTTGAGCCGCTTCGAGACCGAGACGCCCTCGGCGCCGGTGTCGAAGGCGATATAGAGATGGTGCTCGCCCGGCAGCCCGTCGCGCTGCACGCGCGCCAAGACCTGGCGCACCACGCCGCGCAGGGCATCCTGCGTGAGAAGGTCGTATCTGATTTCGTCTTCTGCCATGGAAACCGCCGCCTATCCCCCTCGCGACGCTAAAGGCAGTCACTCATACCGCAATAAGTGGAGGGCTTCTGTTGGCCGGTGCCCTCCGAACCGCGCCTAGTGCCGCGAAGCAACTAGGACTTCATTTTCAGGCTATCGCGCCGCTTACGCAGCGAGAGCAGCCTCCGCATAGTTGTCATTGGCAACTATATGGTTGGCCCGATAACGGCGGAACCATGCCGGGCGAAAGCACGACCTTTACACCCTCGTCGATCCTGTTTCGCCCCCGCCATGGATCAGTCGGTTTCGCTGCTAATCGTCTTGCGATCCGATCTCCGACGACTGATCCCTGGTGGAGGCGCCGGGTACCGCCCCCGGGTCCGAATGGCTTATTACGAAGGCTGTTTATCGCCATAGTCGGCTTGCGCCGACAGGATTTAATATAGGCTTCTATGGCGGCGAAAAAAAGGTTCATGCGTTGATAACCCACCGCGAATCAGCCCTGCAATGTTAAGCTTGTCAGCTAAATGAGGGGGAGCCGAAGGCGGCTAGTCGTCCCGCTTCAGCTTGACGATGGCGCCGCTTGTGGCATCGACCTTCATTCCGATCTCGTGGCCGCTAGCGTCAGTGCCCTCGACCTCCCAGATGCCGTCGTCCAGCTCGACCTCCGTGATCGTTACGATGCCCTTGTCGAAGGCCATGGCGCGAACGTCCTCCACATTGACGGACCCTGCCGCGGCCGGGATGACGAGAGCGAGACTGACAGCGAGGAATGCGGGAATGAAACGCATCGAAGGCACCTTCTTGGGTTAGGGACGCCTATATTAGGGGACGGAGAGGCTCACATGCGAAACCGCCTGGAGCAATCATAGGAGAATAGACCTCGTTTGCGCCAATATCTCGACCTGCTCGGCAAAGTGCGGCACGGCGGTGCTAAGAAGGGCGACCGCACCAATACCGGCACGCTCAGCGTCTTCGGCCATCAGATGCGCTTCGATCTGGCTGACGGCTTCCCGCTCGTCACCACCAAGAAGCTGCATGTGAAGTCAATCATTCACGAGCTGCTCTGGTTCCTGCAAGGTTCGACCAACGTGCGCTATCTGAACGAGCACGGCGTGACAATCTGGGATGAATGGGCCGACAGAAACGGCGATCTCGGGCCTGTCTATGGGCGGCAGTGGCGGTCGTGGCCAACGCCAGACGGGCGCCATATCGATCAGATCGCCAATGTCGTCGAAGGGCTGAAGCGCGATCCGGATTCGCGCCGCTATATCGTCAGCGCCTGGAACGTCGGCGAGCTCGACAAGATGGCGCTCGCGCCGTGCCATTGCCTGTTCCAGTTCTATGTCGCTGACGGGCGACTCTCCTGCCAGCTTTATCAGCGCTCGGCCGACGTCTTTCTCGGCGTGCCGTTCAATATCGCGTCTTACGCGCTGCTCACGCTGATGACGGCGCACGTCACCGGCTTCGAGCCGGGAGAGTTCGTGCACACCTTCGGCGACGCGCATCTCTACCTCAATCATCTCGACCAAGCCGAAGAGCAGTTGAAGCGGAGCCCGCGCGCGCTGCCACGCCTGGAGATCAATCCGGAAATCCGCTCGCTGTTCGATTTCGCTTATGAGGACTTCAAGCTCGTCGGCTACGATCCGCACCCCGCCATCCGCGCCAAGGTGGCAGTGTGAGCCTTAAGCAGCGGGCGCCGGCCGAGCCGATGATCGCTCTGGTCGTGGCCATGGGCGAGAACCGCGCCATCGGCAGGGGCGGGGACCTGCCTTGGCACTTGCGCAGCGACATGCGCTATTTCCGGGAGCTCACCATGGGCAAACCCGTCCTTATGGGGCGGCGTACGTTCAAATCGCTGCCGCGGGTTCTCGACGGGCGCCTCAATATCGTGCTCACGCGCGACCGCGGCTTCGTCGCGCCCGATGCCGTCGTGGCCTACAGCCTTGAGGAGGGGCTTACCGCGGCGCGCGCCTCGGCGAAATGGACGGGCGCCGCCGAGATCATGATCATCGGCGGTGAAGACGTGTTCCGCGAGGTCTTGCCGCAAACGGATCGCATCTATCTCACCGAGGTGCATGCCGCTCCCGACGCCGACACCTGGTTCCCCGAGCTCGACATGAAGGAGTGGCGCGAGGTGTCCCGCGAGGCGCATGCGGCGGGCCCCAAGGACGACCACGCCTACAGCTTCGTAGTCCTGGACCGGGTAAGCTAACCATGACCTCGCATTGCACGGCCCCTGCGAGTGGCCTATAACCCTCCGGACCTTGTCGCAGGACCGCCATTTTGATGCGGCTAGTCTTATTGCCTAGCACCTCCTAAGGCGGATTCCCGTACGACCCCCTTCACCAGACAACAGGACCTGACTTCATCATGCCTTGGAGTAATCAGAGCGGCGGCGGTGGTTGGAAAGGCGGCGGCGGTGGTGGACCTTGGGGCCCGCGGCCTGGCCCCGGCCAGCAGCCCGACCTCGAAGATATCCTGCGCCGGAGCCAAGACCGGCTGCGCCAGGCCATGCCGGGCGGCCGCATGAGCGGCCCGTTCGCGGTGCTTATCGCCGCGGTGCTAATCGCGGCGGTCGGCTTTTTCGGCTTCACCGTGCGCGTCAATCCCGACGAGCTCGGCGTTGTGCTGAGATTCGGTAAATATGTCCGCCAGCTTCCGCCCGGTCTGAATTTCCGCTGGCCCTACCCGATCGAGCAGGTGGAGCTGCCCAAAGTGACGCGCATCAATCGCATTGAGATCGGCATGCGCGGCTCTTCCGACGTTCGCGACGCCTCCAACACGATCCGCGACGTGCCCGAAGAGAGCCTGATGTTGACCGGCGACGAGAACATCGTCGATGTCGATTTCGTAGTGTTCTGGCAGATCAGCAATGCGGCAAACTTCCTGTTCAACATCCAGAACCCCGAGGTCACGGTGAAGGACGTGGCGGAAAGCGCCATGCGCGAGATCGTCGGCCAAAGCGATATTGAGCCGATCCTCACCGGGGCGCGTGCCAAGACCGAGGCTGACGCGCAGGCTCTGATGCAAAAGACCCTCGACAGCTACGGTGCAGGCGTATTGATAACTCAGGTGCAGCTGCAAAAAGTAGATCCGCCGGCGCAGGTCATTGACGCCTTCCGTGACGTGCAGGCGGCACGCGCCGACCAGGAGCGCCTCCAGAACGAGGCGCAGGCCTATGCCAACCGTATCATCCCCGAGGCGCGAGGCGAGGCCGAACGCATCCTGCAAGCCGCGCAAGGCTATCGAGATCAGGTGATTGCCTTGGCCAAGGGTGAGGCCGACCGCTTCATCAGCGTTTACGAGCAGTACAAGAAGGCTCCCGACGTCACCCGTCAGCGTATCTTTATCGAGACCATGGAGAAGGTGCTTGGCGACACCGAGAAGGTGATTGTCGACAAGACCGGCCCCGGCGTTGTGCCCTTCCTGCCGCTGTCGGAATTTTCGAAGAAGCCAACCACCACCCCGGAGGGCCAGCCATGAGCCGCACAGCCCTCACGTTTAGCCTGGTCGTTCTCGGAATAGCCGCGCTCGTCGCCTATCTCACGCTGTTTACCGTCAGCCAGACTCAGCAGGCACTGCTCCTCGAATTCGGCCGGCCGAAGCGCGTCATCACCGAGCCGGGTCTTCAATACAAGATCCCGTTCATTCAGAACGTCGTGTTCTTCGATAAGCGAATCCTCGACATCGACACTGCTTCGCAAGAGGTGATCGCCTCCGACCAGAAGCGGCTCGTGGTCGATGCCTTCGCGCGTTACAAGATCGTCAATCCATTGCTCTTCTTCCAGAGCGTAGCCAATGAGCAGGGTGCCAACTCGCGGCTAGGGGCCCTTCTTGAGTCCTCGCTCAGGCGCGTCCTCGGTGCCGCGAGCTTTGCGACCGTGGTGCGCGACAAGCGCGAGGAGCTGATGCGCACCATCCTCAGTCAGGTCAACAAGGAAGCAGGACCCTTTGGAATCAATGTCGTTGACGTGCGCATCAAGCGCGTTGACCTGCCGGAAGCGAACATGCAGGCGATCTACCGCCGCATGCAGACCGAGCGGCAGCGGCAAGCGGCCGAGTTCCGCGCCGAGGGCGAGGGTGCCTCGCGCCGTATCCGCGGCACCGCCGATCGCGAGGTTACCGTGATCAAGGCCGACGCGACCGGCGAATCTTCGCGCATCCGGGGCAATGGCGATGCCGAGAAGAACCGCATCTTTGCCGAGGCCTTCGGCCAGGATCCGGACTTCTTCGCCTTCTACCGCTCGATGCAGGCTTATGAGGGGGCGCTCAAGCCGGGCGATACCCGGCTTCTGCTGAGCCCGGATTCGCAGTTCTTCCAATATTTCAATAGCGCCGGCGGCAAGCCCGGGGCGGGAGGCACCTCGCCGTCGCCCCCGTCCAAGCCTGCCGAGACGCCTGACGCTCCGGCGGCCGACACGGATGGCGCGACGCCCCAGCAGGGCGCGGCCGCAGGCGATGCCGCCTCGATCGAGCGCGACATCTCGGCCGGCGAAGCTCCATCTCCGGCCCCGCAGGCCCCCTAAGATCGAGATGCCGCACGCGAAGCCCGAGATGCCGCTTGCGCAATGAGCGATCTTGCCGTCGCTTTGGGCCTCGTCCTTGTCATCGAAGGGTCGCTCTGGGCGCTCTCGCCCCGCTTCGGCCGCAAGTTGCTGGAAGCGACCGCGGACATGCCTGAGCAGACCCTGCGCCTGGCCGGCACGCTTGCCGTCGCCGCCGGCGTGCTGGTGATCTGGATCGTGCGCGGCTAGGCCGATTCGACAGCACGACGGAATCTGCTCAACCCTTACTGATTTCCGCTAAGATGGCGGCAATCGAGGAGTGATCGGCAAGCGATGCGGGAGTTTCGATCGATGCCACAGCGCGGCGTCCAATCCGTAAGCCTTCGGCGCTTCTGTTTCATGGCGGCTTGCGTCGGGCTGCTCGTTGCCGGCGCCCCGCTGGTCGTCACCGAAAGCCTCGCGCGCGGCCCCGACTCCGTCGCCGACGTTGCCGAAGGCTTGCAGGATGCCGTCGTCAACATCTCCACCACTCAGACGCTCAAGGGCTCGGCCGAGAACACGCCCAGCGGCCCCGGCCCAAAGGGCTCGCCTTTCGAAGAGTTCTTCGACGATTTCTTCGACGACGAGGACAAGGACGGCCTGCCGCGCAAAGTGAGCTCGCTCGGCTCGGGCTTCGTCATCGACCCGTCAGGCCTGGTAGTCACCAACAATCACGTGATCGAGGGCGCCGACGAGATCATCATCAACTTCACCGACGGCAGCAAGCTGAAGGTGGTGAAGATCCTCGGCCACGATCCCAAGACCGACCTCGCGCTCTTGAAAGTGGAGCCGAAGAAGCCGCTCAAGGCCATCACCTTCGGCGACTCTTCAAAGATGCGCGTCGGCGATTGGGTGATGGCGATCGGCAATCCGTTCGGCCTCGGTGGCAGCGTCACTGTCGGCATCATCTCCGCCACCAAGCGCGACATCAACGCGGGGCCTTACGACGACTTCCTGCAAACCGACGCCGCCATCAATCGCGGCAATTCGGGTGGCCCGTTGTTCAACATGG
The DNA here is from genome assembly GCA_963710245.1 of uncultured Alphaproteobacteria bacterium. GTDB lineage: Bacteria > Pseudomonadota > Alphaproteobacteria > Rhizobiales > Methyloligellaceae > Methyloceanibacter. The sequence continues at coordinate 32,470 of CAVPZK010000020.1, read as the reverse complement.
ACGGCCAGGTGATCGGCGTGAACACGGCCATCATCTCGCCGACCGGCGGCTCGATCGGTATCGGCTTCGCCGTGCCATCCAATAGCGCTGTCCAGGTCATCGACCAGCTCAAGCAATATGGCGAGACGCGACGCGGTTGGCTCGGCGTGCATGTGCAGAACGTCACCGACGAGATTGCCGTGAGCCTGGGGCTACAGGAGCCGAAGGGCGCGCTCGTCGCCAAGGTCTCGCCCGACAGCCCGGCCGCTACCGCGGGCATTCAGCCGAGCGACGTAATCCTGAAATTCGACGGCCAAGCCATCGACAATATGCGCAGCCTGCCGCGCGCGGTCGCCGCCACGGCCATTGGCAAGAGCGTCCCGGTTGAGCTGATGCGCAAGGGCCAAGCCGTCGACCTAACGGTAACTGTCGGCCGGTTGCCGGAGGATGAGGAAATTCAGGACTCGGTGACTGGCGAGGGCGAGGAAGAGGTGACGCCGGAGCCCGAGCGCGAGGATCTGCTCGGCCTGTCGATCGCGCCGCTGACCGAGGAGTTGCGCGAGCGTTTCAATATCGGCAAATCGGTCGAGGGCGTGATCATCACCGAGGTGCAGCCCAACAGCCCCGCCGCGCAGAAAGACGTGAAACCCGGCGAGGTGATCGTCGAGGTGACACAGGAAAAGGTGAAGCAGCCGCAGGACGTGAAGACGCGGCTGCTGGCAGTCAAGAAGTCGGGCCGGAAATCAGTCCTGCTCCTGCTGTCGGACGCCAAGGGCGAGCTCCGATTCGTCGCCGTGCCGACGAGCTAGCCGCGCCGTGGCACTGAATGTCGGCCGGCCCAAGGCCATTCTCATCGCCGGCCCGACCGCTAGCGGCAAATCCGCGACCGCGTTCGACCTCGCCCAACGCCTCGGCGGCGCCGTCATCAACGCCAATTCCATGCAAGTCTATCGTGAGCTTGCCGTCCTCACGGCGCGCCCCTCCAAAACGGAGATGCTGCTCGCCCCGCACCGTCTCTACGGCACGGTCCCCGCCAGCGAGTCCTATTCGGCAGGCCGCTTTGTCGAAGATGCGGCGCGCGCTCTGCGCGAGGCGGCAAGCGAGGGACATGTGCCGGTCTTCGTCGGCGGCACCGGCCTCTATTTTAAGGCGCTCACCGAAGGGCTAGCCGCTGTCCCCGACGTGCCGCCGGAGATACGCGCCCATTGGCGGGCGGAAGCGGAGAGGATGGGCACTGCCGGCCTCTATCGCGAGCTTCAAGCGCGCGATCCCGTCATGGCGGCAAGGCTCCGCCCGAGCGATCCCCAGCGTATCTTGCGCGCGCTGGAAGTGATCGCCGCGACCTTCATTTCGCTCGCCGAGTGGCAGGGCGCAGATGCGGCTCCATTACTTGAGCCTGACGCCGTGCTCAGGGTCGTCATCGCGCCCGAGCGCGAGGCGCTTTACACGGCGATCGATTCGCGCTTCGACCGCATGATCGCGCAGGGTGCCATCGAGGAGGTGCGGGCCCTTCTCGCGCTCGGCCTCGATCCCGGTCTCCCCGCGATGCGGGCGCATGGGGTGCGCGAGCTTGCCGCTTATCTCTCAGGCGACAGCAGCCTCGCAGCGGCAGTCGAGAAATCCAAGACCGAGAGCCGCCGCTATGCCAAGCGGCAGATGACGTGGCTTCGCCGCTTCATGCAGGATTGGGCCTGGTTCCCTGATGCGGATGCGGCTGTCGATGCGATTAAACCGTGACTTGCGTGCCGATCTCGACCACGCGGTCGGTGGGGAGCTGGAAATAGCTCGACGCATCGTCGGCAAAATGGCCGAGATCGGCGTAGAGCGCTTCCGCGCCGGTCACCACCAGAAACACGGCGCCGAGCGTAAGCAGGCCGATATAGCCGTGGCCCAACAGGAAGTTGGCGCCGTAAAGCGGATTGAACGCCGCGAGCACGGTCGGATTGAGCGCCACATGATAGAGGCCGGCGGCGGCCAGCGCGATAAACCAGACGAGCGTGATCGGCCCGAAAAAGCTCGCGACCCGCGCCGTGCCGTGCGACTGCACCATGAACAGCGCAAACAGGATCACGACCGATAGCGGCACGACAAAGCGCCCGAGCGCCGGCGCTATGACCTCTAGTCCTTCCACGGCGGAAAGGACAGAGAGTGCCGGCGTGATCATCGCATCTCCATAGAACAGCGCGGCGCTGATCATGCCGAGCATGACGATCAACACGCTCTTGCCGCCAAGCGTGCGATTGGCGAGCGCCATCAGCGCGAGCGTGCCGCCTTCGCCGTTATTGTCGGCGCGCAGCAGGATCAACACATATTTGACGGTGACGATGAGAGCGCCCAGATGATGAGCGAAAGGATGCCGAGAATCGCCGCTTCGGTCACCACTGCATTGGGACCCACCGCGGCGCGCACCGACTCGCGCAGAGCGTAGAGAGGACTGGTGCCGATGTCGCCTTAGACGACGCCGATTGAGCCGAGCGTGAGCGCCCAGAAGCTCGGATGTGTCGAAGCTTCGGCTTGTGCGCCGTTCGTTGCGCTGACGGGTGGCCGGTGCGCCATGGAAGTTTGGGGGGAGGGGTTTTGTCCGATTGCGCGTTTGCTACGCTGGACGCGCATATAGGCGCTGCCGCGGCGCTTGTCCATTCGCCCATTGGGCGTGACGCAAATTCAGGCAGTTCGCCTAGACCGTAACTTGCGTGCCGATCTCCACCACGCGGTCGGTGGGCAGCTGGAAATAGCTCGACGCGTCGTCGGCGTTGTGGGCGAGGAAGATGTAGAGCCCGTCCTGCCATTTCGGCATGCCTGAGCGTGGGTCCGGTCTCACCGACCGGCGCGACAGGAAGAACGACGTCGACATGATGTCGAATTGCCAGCCTTGCTTGCGCGCGACCGCCAAGGCCTTCGGCACGTTCGGCCGCTCCATGAAGCCGAAATGCAGAACCAGGCGCATGAATTTGCCGCCGATCGGCTCGATCTGAACCCGATCCTTGAGCGCGACATGCGGAATGTCCTCGTTGACGATGGTCAAAATCACATTGTGCTCGTGCAACACCTTGTTGTGCTTGAGATTGTGCAGAAGCGCGGTCGGCGCGAAGTCCGGATCGCTGGTGAGGAACACGGCCGTTCCGGGAACCACGTGAGGCGGCTTTGCCTCGAGGCTCTTGACAAGCGGCTCGAATGGCACCTCGACGCGGCGTGTCTTGAGTGCGAGCAGGCGCGTGCCGCGCCGCCACGTGTACATGATCATGACCAGTGCGGCGCCGACGAGTACCGGCAGCCAGGCGCCTTCAACGATCTCCAGCGTGCTGGCGAGCACGAAGCTTGTATCCATCAAGAAGAGCGGGAGCATCAAGGCAAGGGCAGCCCAAAGCGGCCACTTCCAGAGCTTCCAGATCACGATGAACCCGAGGAGTCCCGCGGCCCACGCGTTGGTCGCGACGGCAAGCACATAAGCCGCAGCGAGCTCGCTTGATGACCGGAACATGAATACCAGGAGGAGCACGCCGGTCAGCAGCAGCCAGTTCACGCGCGGCATGTAGATCTGGCCGGAAAGCGCTTCTGATGTGTGGCGCACCTCCATGCGCGGCATGAAGCCGAGCTGCATCGCCTGGCGGGTTATGGAGTAGGCCCCGGTGATGACCGCCTGGCTGGCGATCGCCGTGGCCGCGGTAGCGAGCGTGACCATCGGATAAAGCGCCCAATCGGGATAGAGCAGATAGAACGGATTTTCGATCGTCTCGGGATGCGCGAGCAGCAGCGCGCCTTGGCCGAAATAGTTGAGCAGCAGAGCTGGCAGCACGAAGAAGAGCCAGGCGGCCTGGATCGGCCGTCTGCCGAAATGGCCGAGGTCGTTGTAGAGCGCCTCTGACCCGGTGACGACGAGGAACACCGAGCCGAGCGTGAGCAACCCGATGATCCCGTGATTGAATAAGAAGCCGATGCCGTAGACCGGGTTGATCGCCGCGAGCACGCTCGGATTGGCCACGATCTCGAGGCCGCCGGCGACGGCGATGGCGAGAAACCAGACGAAGGTGATCGGCGCGAAGAAGGCCGAGACGCGCGCCGTGCCGTGCGACTGCACCGAGAACAGCGCCACGAGGATGACAACCGTCAGCGGCAACACGTAAGGCTGGAACGCGCGGGTGGCGACGGTTAGACCCTCGACTGCCGACAGCACCGACAGCGCCGGCGTGATCAAGGTCGAGCCATAGAACATCGAGGCGCCGACGATGCCGAGCGCGAGCACGAAAGGCGTGCGCCGTCCGAGCGCGCGGAAGGCCAACGCGGTCAGCGCGAGCGTGCCGCCTTCGCCGTTATTGTCGGCGCGCAGCAGGATCAGCACATATTTCAGGGTAACGACGAAGATCAGCGACCAGAAGATCAGCGACAGCACGCCGTAAATCGCCTCCGGCGTGACCACGCCCGACTCGCCGCTGGCGGCAAGCACCGCTTCGCGAAGGGCGTAAAGAGGGCTGGTGCCGATGTCGCCGTAGACGACGCCGATCGAGCCGAAGGTGAGTGCCCAGAAGGCACGCTTGGCAAGCGGCAAGGCGTCAGCGCCGTTGGCGGCAGAAGTCTCTGAGCTGGCGGCCTGCGGCATAAATCCGGAAAATGAGAAGGGGTTGAATGAGATGTTGCGATAACGCCGTTGACGGCGCCGCGGTCCCTCGAAGCGAGGGACATAGGCGGAGCGGCTCGGCTTGTCCAGGCCAAGCACTAAGCAAGCTATGCTCACCCAGCGCCGCGCGACGTCCAGGCGGTAATAAAACCCTCTCGTGATGGCCTTGTCCGGTAATTTCCGCAAACCAAATATGTGGTATTCTTGTCATTCATTCGCCTTTGCCGTTGACCCCCTAGGGGCCAAGCCTTAGGGTGCGCGGCCTGTTAAGGCTTTTCCGCCATTCCTCGAGCTCTGACCGGCCGCGGACGAATGAGGCGCGAGGCCGGTTTTTGTCAGTGAGGATGCGATGTCGCGCGCAATGACGGGCGCCCAGATGGTGCTTGAAGCTCTCGCCGATCAGGGCGTCGAGCATATTTTCGGCTATCCGGGCGGTGCCGTCTTGCCGATCTACGACGAGCTGTTCCAACAGGATCGCATCAAGCACATCCTCGTGCGCCACGAGCAAGGCGCCGTGCATGCGGCTGAAGGTTATGCGCGCTCGACCGGCAAGGTCGGCGTCGTGCTCGTCACCTCGGGCCCCGGCGCGACCAATGCCGTCACCGGCCTGACCGATGCGCTGATGGATTCCATTCCGGTGGTCTGCATCACCGGCCAGGTGCCGACGCATCTGATCGGCAACGACGCCTTCCAGGAATGCGACACGGTCGGCATCACCCGCCCTTGCACCAAGCACAATTATCTCGTCAAGGACGTGAACGCGCTGTCGCGCGTCCTGCACGAGGCGTTCTATGTCGCGCGCACCGGCCGGCCGGGTCCGGTGGTGGTCGACATCCCCAAGGACATCCAGTTCGCGCGCGGCGAATATACCGGCCTCACCAACTCGCAGCACAAGAGCTACAACCCGCAGACCGAGGGCGATGAGCGCGCGGTGGCCGCGGCGATCGACATGATGGCGAACGCCAAGCGGCCGATCTTCTATACCGGCGGCGGCATCATCAATTCCGGTCCCGTCGCTAGCGAGCGGTTGCGCGAGCTCGTGCGCATGACCGGCTTCCCGATCACCTCGACGCTGATGGGACTCGGCGCTTACCCGGCTTCAGACAAGCAATGGCTCGGCATGCTCGGCATGCATGGTACCTACGAGGCCAACAACGCCATGCACGACTGCGACGTGATGATCTGCATCGGCGCGCGCTTCGACGACCGCATCACCGGCCGCGTCGATGCCTTCTCGCCGAGCTCGAAGAAGATCCATGTCGATATCGACCGCTCGTCGATCAACAAGAACATCAAGGTCGATCTACCCATCGTCGGCGATTGCGCGCGCGTGCTCGAGCAGATGATCGACGCTTGGAAGGCCAGGAAGCCGAAGCTGGACAAGCCCGTGCTCAAATCCTGGTGGGCCGAGATCGACCGCTGGCGCGCACGGAACTGCCTCCACTATCGCAAGCGCGACGACGTGATCATGCCGCAATACGCGATCGAGCGGCTTTACGCTCTGACGCGCGGCCACGACACCTACATCACCACCGAAGTAGGCCAGCACCAGATGTGGGCGGCCCAGTTCTTCAAATTCGAGGAGCCGAACCGCTGGATGACGTCAGGCGGGCTCGGCACCATGGGCTATGGCCTGCCGTCCGCCGTCGGCGTGCAAATGGCGCACCCGGACAGCCTCGTCATCGACATCGCCGGCGAGGCTTCGGTGTTGATGACCATGCAGGAGATGTCGACGGCGGCGCAATACGACCTGCCGATCAAGATCTTCATCTTGAACAACGAATATATGGGCATGGTGCGCCAGTGGCAGGAATTGCTGCATGGCGGCCGCTACTCGCATTCCTACACCGCGGCGCTGCCCGATTTCGTCAAGCTCGCCGAGGCCTATCAGGCCGTCGGCATCAGGGCCGAGAAACCCTCCGAGCTCGACGACGCGATCCGCGAGATGATCGCGGTGAAGAAACCGGTCATCTTCGATTGCCGCGTCGATAAGCATGCCAATTGCTTCCCCATGATCCCATCGGGCGAGGCGCACAACCACATGCTGATGGGCGACGACTTGACCGAGGAGGATCTCGAGAACGCCATCACCGAGGAAGGCAAGGTGATGGTCTAGGCGAGCCGAGCGCGCTTGTGCTGGCCTTCGTTCTCCTGCAAAAGCGAGCATCTCCTTGGCGCGTGAGTCGCCGCCTGAACCCACCTTGATCGAGTGAATTTCCCAATGAGCCCCGGCACCAGAACATTGCTGAGCTTCCTGCTGGGCCTCCGCGCCATCATGCTGATCGGCTCGGCCGGCGCCATGATCGGCGCTCTGTTGATGTTCCTCCAGGGCGGTTTCTATCTGCATGAGGCGTGGCACACGCTGATGACGCCGGGCGAGGCGGCGGAGCGGTCGGTGACCGTGCCGGTGCTCGAGGCGGTCGACGCCTTTCTGTTCGGCATCGTGCTGGTGATCTTCGCCTATGGCATCGCCATCGGCTTCGTCTTCACCCTGCCGGAGACCGTCGGCAAGTCGCTGCCCAATTGGATGAAGATCGAGGGGGTCAGCCAGCTCAAGGGCATCCTGTCCGAGGTCGTCATCGTCGTCTTGATCGTGATCTTCGCTCGCGTCGTCGTCGAGGCGAACGGCCATCTGCAATGGTCGATGCTGGTGCTGCCGGCCTCGATCCTGATGATCGCCGTGGCGCTGCGCATGATCGAGCTTGCCGGCGGCAAAGGCGGCCCGAATGCCGACGGCGGGGGAGGGCATTGATGACCCAGCCCGGTTCAGCCTATTCGCTGGAAAAGCGCGAGGAAAAGCCCGAGACCCACACTTTGACCGTGCTCGTCGACAACGAGCCCGGTGTGCTCGCGCGCGTCATCGGCCTGTTCTCCGGCCGCGGCTACAATATCGAATCGCTCACCGTGTCGGAGACCGAGCACGAGGCGCATCTCAGCCGCATCACCATCGTCACCTCCGGGCCGCCGATGGTCATCGAGCAGATTCAGCACCAGCTCGAGCGGCTGGTTCCGGTCCATTCCGTCACCGACCTCACCGTGAAGGGCAATCCCATCGAGCGCGAGCTCGCCATGGTCAAGGTCGCAGGACTGGGCGAGAAGCGGGTTGAGGCCATGCGCCTGGCGGACGCCTTCCGCGCGCAGGTGATAGACGCCTCGACCGAGCATTTCGTGTTCGAGATCACCGGCAAGCAGTCGAAGATCGAGCAGTTCATCGCGCTGATGCAGCCGCTTGGCCTGGTCGAGGTCGCCCGCACCGGGCTCGCCGCCATCTCCCGCGGGCCTGAGCGGATGTAGGCCGAACCTCTTGTTTTTTGCCGGCCCACGCGTCACAAACGCGCCCAAGCATTAGGACCAACACTTTCAGTTCAGGGGAACGACCCGTATGCGCGTTTATTACGATCGGGATGCCGATCTCAATCTGATCAAGGGCAAGAAGGTCGCCATCATCGGCTATGGCAGCCAGGGACACGCGCATGCGCTGAATCTCAAGGATTCGGGCGTGAAGGATGTGGCCGTGGGCTTGCGCGCCGGGTCCAAGTCAGCCGCCAAGGCCGAGAAGGCCGGGCTAAAGGTCATGGACGTGGCCGACGCCGCCAAATGGGCCGACGTGGTGATGATGCTCACCCCCGACGAGCTTCAGGCCGGCATCTGGGAGAAGGATCTCAAGCCGAACATGAAGCAGGGCGCAGCGCTGTTCTTCGCCCACGGCCTCAATATCCATTTCAACCTGATAGAGCCGCGCCCCGACATGGATATCTGCATGGTGGCGCCCAAGGGTCCCGGCCACACGGTGCGCGCCGAATATGCACGCGGCGCCGGTGTGCCATGCCTCATGGCCATCGCCCAGGACTCGACCGGCAACGCGCATGATCTCACCCTCTCTTATGCCGCAGCGATCGGCGGCGGCCGCGCCGGCATCATCGAGACGAGCTTCCGCGAGGAATGCGAGACCGATCTGTTCGGCGAGCAGTCCGTGCTCTGCGGCGGCCTGGTCGAGCTGATGCGCAACGGCTACGAGACGCTGGTCGAGGCAGGCTACGCGCCGGAGATGGCCTATTTCGAATGCGTGCACGAGGTGAAGCTGATCGTCGACCTCATCTATGAGGGTGGCATCGCCAATATGAACTACTCCGTCTCCAACACCGCCGAGTATGGCGAATATGTCTCCGGCCCGCGCGTGGTGGGGCCGCAGAGCAAGGAGGCGATGAAGGCCGTGCTCGACGACATCCAGTCGGGCAAGTTCGTCAAGGATTGGATGCTGGAGAACCGCGTCGCGCAGACGTCCTTCAAGGCGATGCGCGCCAAATGCGACAATCACCAGATGGAAGAGGTCGGCAAGCGGCTCCGCGCCATGATGCCGTGGATCGCCGAGCGCAAGATGGTCGACAAGAGCAAGAACTAGCCGTTGCTCCACCCAATCCAGAAATTCTCAGTCATGGCCGGGTTTGTCCCGGCCATCCACGTCTTTCACGCCATGTTGCCAAAAAGCCGTGGATGCCCGGCATAAAGCCGGGCATGACGGATTCCGGTTGAATGGAAGCTCGCCTAAACTGACTCTGCCTTGAGGCGGGAGACGCCATGCTGATCGCGCGCTACGCCAAGATCGTGATGAGCCTCGCGCTCGCCGCATTTTGCCTGCTCGTCACCTTCGACAACATCACCGACTACGGCACGAACTATCTGTTCGTGCAGCACGTGTTGAGCATGGACACGACCTTCCCCGGCAATGCGCTGATGTATCGCTCGATCACCAACCCCGTGCTGTGGCAGATCGCTTATGCGCTGATCATCGCCGCCGAAGGCGTGACCGGCATCCTGTTTCTCGCCGGCGCCATTCGCCTGATTCAGGTGCGCAACGCGAAGGGAGCCGTGTTCAACGAGGCCAAGTCCCTGGTGATCGCAGGCGCTACGCTCGCTTTCCTCGTCTGGTTCTTCGGCTTCATGGTAGTTGCCGGAGAATGGTTCGCCATGTGGCAGTCGCAGACCTGGAACGGCCAGGAACCCGCTTTCCGCTTTTATATGGCCGTGCTCGTCGTCCTCATTTTTGTCAGCCTGCCCGACGGTGATCTCGACGGCGGGCCCAAAGCGACCCCTAAGCGCCGCCGCACCGACAAGAAGCAAGCCTAGCCGCGCGTGGTAGCCCATATATGGACGGGTAGGGTGCCACCGCCCACTGGACAGCCAAGCCATGGCACCGCCGCTCCTCTTTCTTAAAGACATCCGTCTCACCTTCGGCGGCACGCCTTTGCTCGACGGCGCTGAGCTCTCGATCGGCCCGTTCGAGCGGCTGTGTCTGGTCGGCCGCAACGGCTCGGGCAAATCGACCCTGCTCAAGATCGCCGCGGGAATGATCGAGCCGGATGCCGGCACGCGTTTCGTGCAACCCTCGGTGACCATTCGCTATCTGCCGCAAAGCCCCGATTTGTCAGGCTTCGCCACCACTTCTGCCTTTGTCGAGGCGGGCCTGCCCCCTGGCGACGATCCGCACCGCGCGCGCTATCTGCTGGAAAGCCTCGGCCTCACGGGCGCGGAGGATCCGGCGCATCTTTCGGGCGGCGAAAGCCGGCGCGCGGCGCTCGCCCGCGTGCTGGCACCTGAGCCCGATATTCTCTTGCTCGACGAGCCCACCAACCATCTCGATGTGGTCGCCATCGAGGGCTTGGAGGCGGCGCTCAAGGCTTCGCGCTCGGCTATGGTTCTGATCAGTCACGACCGGCGCTTCTTGGAGAATCTCTCCGAGGCCACCGTCTGGCTCGATCGCGGCATCACGCGGCGGCTCGATAAGGGCTTCGCCGGCTTCGAAGCGTGGCGCGATGCGATGCTCGAAGCCGAGGAGATTGCCGGCCACAAGCTCGACCGCCGCATCGTGCAGGAGGAGCATTGGCTCCGCTACGGCGTGAGCGCCAGGCGGAAGCGCAATCAGCGCCGCCTCGAGGGGCTGATCGCTCTTCGCGGCGATCGCAGGCGAGATCTGGCCAATCGTCCGTCTGGGGACGTGAAGCTCACGGTCCAGGAGGCACGTGAGACCGGCAAGAAGGTGATCGAGGCAAGGCGCATCGCCAAGAGTTATGGCGGCCTCACCGTGGTGCGCGACTTCAGCATCAAGATCGCCCGCGGCGACCGCATCGGCATCGTGGGTCCCAACGGCGCCGGCAAGACGACGCTCATCAATCTGCTGACTGGCGCGCTTCCTCCCGACGCCGGCAGCGTGCAGCTCGGCACCAATCTGGAGATCGCCACGCTCGACCAAAAGCGCGAAAGCCTCGACCCCGAGGCGTCGGTGGCCACGATCCTGACCGGCGGCAGCGGCGACCAGGTGATCATCGACGGGGAGTCGCGCCACGTCATCGGCTACATGAAGGACTTTTTGTTCAAGCCGGAGCAGGCGCGCACGCCGGTCAAGGCGCTGTCGGGTGGCGAGCGCGGTCGGCTACTTTTGGCCAGGGCATTGGCGCAACCCTCCAATCTCATGGTGCTGGACGAGCCAACCAACGACCTCGATCTTGAGACGCTCGACCTCTTGCAGGAGATGCTCGCCTCCTATCCCGGAACGCTCATTCTCGTCAGTCACGACCGCGACTTCCTCGATCGCACCGTCACCTCGGTGATCGCCTTCGCCGGGGAGGGGAAGTGGATCGAATATGCGGGCGGCTATTCGGACATGGTGGCGCAACGCGAGGCTGGCATGGACGCGTCGCCGCCAATAAAGCGGTCAGCCCCCAGACCAGCGCAGCCGGTGGCGCGCCCATCGCGGCGCGGCACTGAGGCGCGCAAGCGCCTCAGCCCCACCGAGCAACATGCCTTGAAGACCGTACCGGCCCGCATCGAGGCCCTTAACCAGGAGATCCGGCGGCTGGAACATCTACTCGCCGACCCCGACTTCTATACCCGTGACCGCGAGAGTTTTGCCGCGGCGGGCGCCAAGCTCGCACAAGTTCAAGCCGAGCTGGCATCGGTAGAGGAAGAATGGCTCCGGCTCGAATTGCTGCGCGAGGAAGTCCAAGGGGCCTAGGTGGTCAAGCAGGCCGAGATGCAGCCGGCCAAGCAGGGAGGTCGCGTATGGCGGACCGCGGCGAGATCGACATGATGACTACCAGCACGACCAGCGCGGAAAGAAAGATCGCCGTGCCCGTCAGATAGCCAAGGTCCATCGTCATGGTGACGGTGTCGCCGCCGGTTTCCCCCAGCGTCGTGGCGAGAAACTTGATGATCCAGAAGCCGAGCGTAACCTCGGGGACTTTGCTGGCGTGATGCTCCACGGCGTGCGCCAATCTTGCTCTCCTTGGATCTATGGAGGCCTCAATTCGGCTTTTTTTGGAGGGGTCGGCCGCCGTTTGGCAAGCGAGCAGCCTATGGGCTGCTGGCGGCACAAAAGCGCACGTGCCTGCTTGCTCCAGCCCGCGCTTCGCACTATTTTCCGGGCCCAAACAGGTGGACCATGCAGCGACTTACTGGGCAGAAACGGATCGAGACCGGCGCGATTTCGCGTGTTCCGGCCGCGTCCGCCCGCGCGCTGCTGCTTCTCAGCCTCGTCCTTAGACGCCCCTGAGCTCCGGCAGTCTCGCTTAAGGCGGGGCGGGCGTTCAGGGGATGGCAATCTAAACCTCAGACAATTCAAGCGGCTTGCCAGTCGTGCTAGACTGAAGCCCAAAGCTCAAGGACGAGACTGATGGAGTCCAAACAGGATAGCGCCTCGAAGGCGGCGACCCGCGCCGAACGCGACCGCGTCGTCATCTTCGACACAACCTTGCGCGACGGGGAGCAATGCCCCGGCGCCACCATGACTTTCGATGAGAAGCTCGAAGTCGCCGAAGTGCTCGACGAGATGGGCATCGACATCATCGAGGCCGGTTTCCCGATCGCCTCGGAAGGCGATTTCAGCAGCGTGCAGGAGATTTCGCGCCGCGCCAAGAAAGCGGTGATCTGCGGTCTCGCCCGCGCTCAGTTCAAGGATATCGACCGCTGCGCCGAGGCGATCAAGCCGGCGCAGCGCGGCCGCATCCACACCTTCATCGGCACCTCGCCACTGCATCGCAAATATCAGATGGGCATCGACGAGAAGGAGGTGCTTGAGCGGGTGACGGCCTCGGTGACGCGCGCGCGAAGCTATACCGACGACGTCGAGTGGTCGGCGATGGACGCGACGCGCACCGAGCACGACTTCCTCTGCCGTTGCGTCGAGGCCGCCATCAAGGCCGGCGCCACCACTGTCAACATTCCCGACACCGTGGGCTATGCGACGCCGGACGAGTTTGCGGGGCTGATCAAGATGATCATCTCGCGTGTGCCGGGCGCGGACAGCATCGTGTTCTCCACGCACTGTCACAACGATCTCGGCCTGGCGGTCGCCAATTCCTTGGCGGGCGTGGGCGGAGGGGCGCGGCAGGTTGAGTGCGCGGTCAACGGCTTGGGCGAGCGCGCGGGCAACGCGGCGCTCGAGGAAATCGTCATGGCGATCAAGACGCGGTCCGACATCATGCCGTTCTGGACCGGCATCGACACCACCATGCTGACGCGGGCGTCCAAGCTCGTCTCGCGCGTGACCGCCTTTCCGGTGCAGTACAACAAGGCCATCGTCGGACGGAACGCGTTTGCGCATGAGAGCGGCATCCATCAGGACGGCGTGCTGAAACATGCCGAGACCTTCGAGATCATGACCCCCGAGAGCGTAGGCTTGAAGGAATCCTCGCTGGTGATGGGCAAGCACTCTGGGCGCCACGCCTTTCGCGAGAAGCTGAAGGATCTCGGCTACGAGCTCGGCGACAACGCCTTCGAGGATGCGTTCGTGCGCTTCAAGGCGCTCGCCGACCGCAAGAAGCACGTCTATGACGAGGATCTCGAGGCGCTGGTCGATCAGGAGATCGCAAGCGCGCATGACCGCATCAAGGTCGTGGCGCTGACGGTGATTGCCGGCACGGGCGGTCCGCAGAAGGCGACCCTTACGCTCGACGTCGATGGCAAGCAGCATACGCATGAATCGAGCGGCGATGGACCTGTCGATGCGACCTTCCGCGCCATCAAGGCGATCGTGCCGCATGAGGCGCGGTTGCCGCTCTATCAGGTGAGCGCGGTGACGGAAGGAACCGATGCGCAGGCCGAGGTGACGGTACGGCTGGAGGCCGACGGCAAGACCGTCACCGGCCGTGGCTCCGACACCGACACTATGGTCGCCTCCGCGCGGGCTTATGTCAGTGCACTGAATAAATTATTGGCGCGCGAGGCACGCCGCAAGCCCGAGACCATGCTCGCATCCTGACCGCGCGGGCGCCGGAATCCCGCTTAGCGGGAATTTGCCCAAGCTTGAGGCGGCCGGTTCCTCGCCGGCCGTCTTCGCGTCTGTGGCGGAATTCGAAGGCGAGGGGCGGCATTGGCGGCTGGACTTAACGGCGCCGTTTAATTGGCGGGTGTCGGCGTCAAGCGAAACGACCTGCGTCGCCACAATTCGACTGCTCTCTCGGCAACAGTCGGTGCAAGCGAATTGTTTTTGTAAAACCCGCTTGCCATGCATTGCCCGCCATTCGGATTTGCAGCAACATACGAGGCGCGCGCAACGGACGGCCAAGAACCGATCGCACGGCCGCCGGCTTCCGTCGCACGCATTTTTTCAGTGGTGTTCAGGGCTCTTTTGGAGCCGATTGGGGCGGGCGTATGTTCTCGCGGGCCTTGGGCTTTGTCTCTTACGACATGGCCATCGATCTTGGCACGGCGAACACGCTGGTTTATGTGCCGGGGCGGGGGATCGTTCTCGATGAGCCCTCCGTCGTCGCCGTCACGAGCCAGCGCGATGGCGAGCGCCAAGTTATTGCCGTCGGCCATGAGGCCAAGACGATGCTCGGCCGCACGCCCAGTAAGATCGAGACCATCCAGCCGCTGCGCGACGGCGTGATCGCCGATTTCAACGCCGCCGAGGAGATGATCAAGCATTTCATCCGCCGCGTGAGCCGGCGCGGAATCTTTACCGGACCGCGCATCATGATCTGCGTGCCGGCGAGCGCGACGCCGGTCGAGCGCCGCGCCGTGCATGAAGCCGGACTCTCGGCTGGCGCGCGGCGCGTGTTTCTGATCGAGGAGCCGGTTGCCGCGGCGATCGGCGCCGGGCTGCCGATTGCCGAAGCGCGCGGCTCGATGATCGTCGATATCGGCGGGGGCACCACCGACATCGCCGTGCTCTCGATGGGTAGCGTCCTCTATTCGCGCTCGGTGCGCAGCGCCGGCAACGCCTTCGACGAGGCGATCGTCAATTATGTGCGCTTCAAATATAACCTCCTGATCGGCGCGACGAGCGCCGAGACCATCAAGAAGGAGTCCGGCTGCGCCGTCGCCAAGTCGAATGGCCATCGCGTGCCGATCCACATCAAGGGCCGCGATTTGCAGCGCGGCTTCCCCAGCGAGATCAGTCTCGAGTCGCACGACATCGCCGAAGCCTTGACGCTGCCGATCCAGCAGATCGTGGGCGGTATCCGGCACGCTCTTGCCGACGTGCCGCCCGAGCTCACCGCCGATGTCTGCGATTCAGGCATCTGGCTGACCGGCGGCGGCGCGCTTCTGGAAAAACTCGATGTCAGGCTCACACAAGAAACTGGCGTGAAGTTCAGGATCGCCGAGGACCCTCTGCGCTGCGTCGTGCGCGGGACCGGCAAGGCCCTGGAGCAGCTCGACACCATGGCGGGTTTTTTGATCAAGCCATGAGCCGGCCATAGCGGGGAGAGGCTTGCTGGCTGCGCAAGCCTCGAGATGGAGAGGGGTGGCGATAGCGCCCCTCTGAGGAAGACGCAGGAATGCGCCGGCAAAGTTCACCGTTCAAACCGAGGCCACGCCGATCCTGGCGGGCCCCCGGTGAATTGCTGAATTTCACCCTCTACTTCCTTTGCGTCGTCCTGCTGGTGTTGAGCCGCATCGGCCACAACGCGGTCATCGACCTGCGCGACCACTTTATCGATCTGAGCGCGCCCTTGCTGGAAGCCGCAGCGGCGCCGGCCATCATGGGGCGTCATGCCTTGAGGCGCGTACGCTCTTATGTCGGCATGATGGAAGAGATCGACCGGCTGAGGGCCGAGAACGAGCAGCTCAAGCAATGGGAATGGCGCGCCAAGTTGCTCGAGGGCAACGTCGCGCATCTACGCTCGCTGCTGAATGCGGTCGATGAGCCGGCCCTGCACTTCGTTACCGGCAGCGTCATCGCCGATGCGCGCGGTCCGTTCTTGCGCAGCGCCCTTATCAATCTCGGGCGCGACGACGGCGTGCGGGTCGGCTACGCGGTGATCAACGGCGACGGATTGATCGGGCGCACTGTCGATGCCGGTTCCTCGGTCGCCCGGGTGCTTCTGCTCAGCGACCTCAATAGCCGCATCCCGGTGTTGGTTGGGCCTGCGGGCATTCGCGCGCTCGTCTCGGGCGACAACAGTGCCGAGCTCAAGCTCGAATTCCTGCCTGATGGCGCTTCGCTTTATGCGGGCGACGAGGTCTACACCTCCGGCAGCGACGGCGTGCTGCCGCGCGGCTTGCGGGTCGGCGTGGTGACGGGCGCCAAGGGCACCTTCAAGGTCAGGCCGCACGCCGAGCTGAGCGCACTCGATGTGGTGAGCGTGCTCTTTTTCGACACGCCGACTTTGATCAGCGCCGATGCGCCCTCTGGTCAGGCGGATCGAGCGCTCTCGGCGATCCCTGAAGATAAGCAAGCACCTGAGGCGATGTCCGCGCCGAGCGCCGCCATCGACCAGGACAGCCCGGTCAAGCATGCCGGAACCGCCGGCGACGCACCCCAGACCGAAGGCATAGCGCAAGCCCAGCCATGAACGCGTCCCTGCCAGTTCTCTCGGTGCTGTTTGCGGTGTTGGCGACCGCGGTGCCGTGGGGGCTTCCGGCTGATGCGACCTTCATCCTGCCGCTCGTCGTGGTGATGATGGTGTTTTGCTGGCGCGTGCTTCCAGGCTCCGATCTGCAACCTTACGTCGCCATGCTACTTGGCCTTCTGACCGACGTGACGAGCGGGGGACCGCTCGGCTTCTGGGCGGTTATGACCTTGACGGGTGCCATCGCTGGCGGTTTGACGCCGCCGCTCAGCGACGGACAGGACCTTAAGCGGATTTGGCTGGTTTGGGCGGCCGTTGCCTTGATTGTCGCGAGCCTCGGCTGGTTGATCGCCTCGCTCTATTTCCTTCGCTGGATCGACTCGTGGCCGATCGCCTTCGGCGCGCTCGCCTCCATCGCGCTCTTCCCGGTCGTGCTCCACGGCCTGCTTTGGATCAAGCGCGGGCGCCTCAAGCCCGGCCGGCGCATCATTTACGGGAGGTGGACGTGAAGCCGTCGCGCGACGACAAAGCGCGCGAGATCGCGCTCAAGCTTCGCCGCCGGTTCTCCCGTCGCGCCGTCCTGATCGCGGGCGGCCAGGCGGGGTTGTTTGGGCTGCTGCTGTGGCGGCTCCGCCAATTGCAGATCCTCGACACCTCCGAATACCGGCTGCTGTCGGACGAGAACCGCATGACCGTGCAGCTGGTGGCGCCAGCCCGCGGCTCGATCTACGACCGGATCGGCAGGGTCGTTGCCGAGGACAAGGAGAACTTCCGCGTCATCGTCGTGCCGGCCTTTTGCAAGGACCTCAAGGCCACGCTCGCCGCGGTGTCTCGCGTCGTGCACATTTCTGCCGCCGACAAGGATCGCGTCATGCGCGCGGCGCGGCGGCAGAGCGGCTATTTCCCCGTGCTCGTGACCGAGGGTCTCACCTGGCGCCAATTCACTCTGCTCAGCGTGCTTGCGCCACAGCTTCCGGGTGTGCGCGCCGATCGGGCGACCTACCGCCATTACATGCACGGCAGCAGCATGGCGCATGTGGTCGGTTATGTCGGCATGGCAGACAAGGCCGAGGTCGACGAGGACCCGATGATGCGCGTGCCGGGCTTTCGCACCGGCAAGGCGGGAATCGAAAAGAGCTTCGACCCGGAACTCAGGGGACAGCCGGGCACCATCAAATACGAGGTCGACGCCCATGGCCGCGTGGTGCGCCAGCTTGGCGAGACGCCGAGCGTGCGCGGCAAGGACTTGGCTCTCACCATCGATCAGGAGCTGCAAGCGATCGCGCTGAAGCGGATCGAGGGCCTACGCATCGCCTCCATCGTCGTGCTCGACGCAGTCACGGGCGCGATCCTGGTGATGGCCTCTTACCCCACCTTCGATCCCAACGACGTGTCCTTCAGGGTGAATCTCGACCGGTGGAAGGCGCTTGGCAGGAACAAGGATCATCCCTTGGAGAATCGCGCGTTGCGCGGCGTCTATCCGCCGGGCTCGACCTTCAAGGTGGTGACCGCTCTCGCCGGCCTCGAAGCGGGCGTCATCACGCCTGACGAGCACATGACGTGCCCCGGCGCCTATGTGTTCGCGCGCCATCGTTTCCGCTGCTGGAAGCGTCACGGCGGCGGCATCGACGTGCATCAGGCGATCAAGCAATCCTGCGACGTCTATTTCTACGAGACGGCGAGGCGACTGGGCATCGACAGGCTCGCCGCGACGGCAAGGGCGCTCGGCCTTGGGCAAATTCACGATCTCGGCTTCGTCGGCCAGAAGAAGGCCATCATCCCCGACACGGCTTGGAAAAAAGCGGCACTGCGGCAACCCTGGTATCCCGGCGAGACCATCAGTTGCGGGATCGGCCAAGGCTATGTCTCGGCGACGCCGCTTCAACTCGCGGTTATGACGGCACGCATCGCCACCGGCAGGGCGGTATCACCGCGGCTGATGGCCAAGCCAGAGAGCGAGCCGGAGCCGGCTCTGCTGAACATGGATCCGGTGCATCTCGAGATGGTCCGGTCCGGCATGGTTGCCGTCGTCAATGAGCCCGGCGGCACTGCGGTGCGCTCGGCGCTCGCCATCCCCGACGTGCAGATGGCGGGAAAGACCGGCACCTCCCAAGTGATCAGCGCGAAGAACCGTGGCTTCCTCAAAGGCTGGGAAGGCGAGACGCACGCCCTGTTCATCGCCTTCGCCCCGGTCGGCGCGCCGCGTTACGCTGCGGCCTGCGTCGTCGAGCATGGCGGCGGCGGATCGCGCGCCGCGGCTCCCGTCGTGAAGGACGTGATGACGGAGGTGCTGTTGCGCGACCCTGCCGCCCGGCCCGGCTTCTTCGCGAGCAATCAACCGGCTCCGGCCCTCGCCGCGGTGGAGTCGCCGGAATGAAAGCTCTGTTCGCCGAGGGTGTGGAGCGGCCGCAGCTTCTCCTCAAGAAGAAGCTCGTGCTGATCAACTGGCCGTTCCTGGCCCTCATCACCGCCATCACCCTGGTCGGCGTCGCCGCGCTTTATTCGGTCGCGGGCGGCTCGCTCGAGCCTTGGGCGAGCCGGCACGTGGTGCGCTATTGCCTCGGCCTCGGTCTGCTCTTCGTCGTCGCGCTCTCCGACATTCGCTGGTGGCTGCGCGCGGCCTATCCGCTCTTTGTCCTTGCGCTCGTTATGCTCGCGCTGGTGATCGTCATCGGGGTGGAGAGCGGCGGGGCCAAGCGCTGGCTCGGTTACGGCGAGCTGAGCTTCCAGCCGACCGAGATGATGAAGATTGCGCTCGTGCTGGCGCTTGCCCGCTACTACCAATGGCTTCCTGCCAACCGGGTTTCCTGGCCGCATGCCGTGCTGCCGCCGCTGCTCATGATCGGCGCGCCGGCATTGCTCGCGCTCGATCAGCCGGACCTCGGTACCGCGGCATTGTTCGGCATTGTCGGAGGCGGGCTGCTCTTCCTCGCCGGCGTGAGCTGGGTCTATTTCGTCGCCGCTTTTGTCGGCGTGATCGTCGTGTTGCCCCATGTCTGGGAGCGGCTGCACGACTACCAGAAGGAGCGCATCCTCACCTTCATCGACCCCGACCGCGATCCGCTTGGCTCGGGCTATCACATCCTGCAGTCAAAGATCGCCATCGGCTCCGGCGGCTTCACCGGCAAGGGCTATATGCAGGGGACGCAGACCCAGCTCAATTTCCTTCCCGAGAAGCACACCGATTTCATCTTCACGATGTTTTCCGAGGAGATGGGTTTTATCGGCTCGGCCATCCTGCTTGCGCTCTACCTTCTCGTTCTGCTGTTCATCACCTATATGGCGCTCAGATGCCGCAGTACCTTCCCACGACTGGTGGCTGCCGGCATGGGGCTTTGCCTGTTCGCCTATGTCTTCATCAACGTGGCGATGGTGACGGGGCTGGTGCCGGTCGTCGGTGTGCCGCTGCCGTTGGTCTCCTACGGCGGCACCTCGATGCTGACGATGATGATCGGCCTCGGCTTCGTGCTCAACGCCCATGTCAACCGCGAGACCCGCATCAGGCGGGAGGAACTTGGGCCGCTCTGGTGAGCCTTGCGGCCGACTCTGGACAGGCGGAGCGCGGCAGGGTAAGGGGAGCACCCTTGGGTGTGACGCTCGGGTCAAAACACCCCTTGGGGGTGACACACCCTCAAGGTGCGCCTTGGCAAAGCGGAGGCGGACTTCGAGCATGATCCGGAAAAGTGGAAACCGGTTTTCCGATAAGATCATGCGCAAGCAAGAACACTAGAGCGCTATTAGAAATAGCGCTCTAGGGGCGCATAGCTCAGGTGGTAGAGCAGCTGACTCTTAATCAGCGGGTCGTAGGTTCGAGTCCTACTGCGCCCACCAGCAAATCCAAGTAGTTCAAGCCTTAGACGCGAAACCTCGTCCCTCTGTAGGTAACCACTGAGGTAACACCGGGAGGGATTGATGGCTCACATCATAAATAGACGCAGAGCCTTGACCGTTGTGGCAGCCGTTCCCGCTGCCGTCGCGTTTGGCGGCGGAACTATATTCGCCAACTAGACCATCTCGGGCTCGATGCGGCGGTGTGGACGTCGATCCGCTCCGTGGCTGCGAATCCCGGACCGATGGCGCTTTGGGGTTTGATCGTCGCGACCGGGCTGGTGATTGGGTCAATTCCCGCATTCCTTGGACTTATCATCATCATGCCCGTGCTGGGGCGCGCTACGTGGCACCTGTAAATGGCGTGAACGCGTGCGCTTGCACCCGGTGCCTTGGCTGAGATTAGATGAGCTGCATGCTCGGCGCATCTTTGGTATAATTCGCAATCGCTTTCAGCGTGATAGCGCTGAGCCATCGCCGCGATTCTTAAATTGCGCCCCTTGGCGCGGTGATATGCACGATGGCAGAGCCTACAGATTTCAAACTGCGCCATCACGTGACCGGAAACGCAAGCGTCCCTTGACCACGATTCCGGAAACCATCAGGAGGCCAGTTATGAGTATCGCAGCAACAGAAATTCGGCTCGATAAAAGGGTTAAAGGCTTCGTCAAGGAACGGCGCAAGCTCTTGATCGATGGAAAGTGGGTCGATGCCGCCTCGGGCAACACATTTCCCGTCGAGAATCCGGCCACCGGCGAGGTGATTGCGCAGGTGGCGGAGGGCGACAAGAAAGACATCGACCGTGCAGTCAAGGCGGCCCGCCGGGCGTTTGAGAGCGGGCCCTGGCCAAAGTTGAGCCCATCCGAGCGAGGCCGTCTGGTCTGGAGGCTCGGTGATCTGATCCTCGAGCACCTCGAGGAGTTGGCGGAACTCGAGTCCTTGGATAATGGGAAGCCCATTACCGTTGCCCGCGCAGCTGACGTGCCGCTGGCAGCGGATCTCTTCCACTACATGGCCGGATGGGCCACCAAGATTGAAGGCAACACCATCCCCCTCTCGGTGCCCTACGCACCAGGGGTGAAGTTCCACGCTTATACACTGCGTGAACCGGTCGGCGTGGTGGGCCAAATCATCCCGTGGAACTTCCCGTTTTTGATGGCCGCATGGAAGCTGGGACCTGCGCTTGCCACCGGCTGCACCGTGGTGCTGAAGCCAGCTGAGGAGACGCCGCTAACGGCGCTACGACTAGGGGAGCTGATACAGGAGGCGGGATTCCCCGATGGCGTGGTCAATATCGTTACAGGGTTTGGCGAGACGGCCGGTGCAGCACTGGCAGCACATCCCGGGGTCGACAAGGTGGCATTCACCGGCTCAACCGAAGTGGGCAAGCTCATCTTACAGGCCGCCACCAACGACCTGAAGAAGGTATCGCTCGAGCTGGGCGGCAAGTCGCCGAACGTCGTGCTGCGCGATGCCGATCTAGACCTCGCCATCAAGGGCACGGCGAATGCCATCTTCTTCAATCACGGTCAGTGCTGTTGCGCCGGGTCGCGGTTGTTCGTGCAGGAGCGCATTTTTGACAAGCTTGTTGGCGGCGTCGCCGACGAGGCCAAGAAGATCAAGGTCGGTCCGGGACTCGATCCCAAAACGCAGATGGGCCCGATGGTTTCCGAAAGTCAGTTCAACCGCGTCTGCGGTTATCTCGAGGCTGGGCTCACAGAAGGGGCGAAGGCTGTCGCGGGCGGTGGGAGGCTCCAGGGCAAAGGGTATTTCGTTGAACCGACCGTGTTGGTGGACACCAAGCCGGACATGAAGGTCATTCGAGAAGAGATTTTCGGGCCTGTGGTGGCGGCCATTCCATTCAAAGACCTGAATGATGATCTGGTGAAAGCCGCCAATGACACCATCTATGGTTTGGCCGCCGGGGTCTGGACCAAGGATCTTAGCAAGGCCCATTCAATAGCAGGGAAGTTGAAAGCGGGCACGGTCTGGATCAACTGCTACAACATCTTTGATGCGGCGTTGCCCTTTGGCGGCTACAAACAGTCTGGCTGGGGACGTGAAATGGGACACGACGCCCTTGATCTCTACACCCAGAAGAAGGCTGTCTGCGCGGCCCTCTAACAGGATTAAGTGCGAGCTGCCTAGTCGCAGGCGGTGTTCGGTTGCCTGCGATTCCCACACGCTGCCACACAACTGGCAGGAGCGGACAGGCATTGCCCCGGCATCTTGGAGGACAACCTAGCCCCGTCCCGCAAAGACGCGAAACCGAAACTCCTGTCAGGCGGCAACCCGCAGATCGCGAAGGCCTATGGCGACGCCCCCGTACAGGCCTAGATCGCGGCCATGCCGGGCTGGAAACGCGACGTCGGGTGCCGTCTCGACGCGCTCATCGTGCGCACCGTCGCCGGCGTGCGCAAGGCGGTCAAATGGAACTCGCCCCTCTATGGCGTCGAGGACCAGGTCTGGTTCCTCAGCTTTCATTGCTTCACGAAATACGTGAAGGTGGCCTTCTTCCGCGGCGCTTCGCTCCGTCCTCTCCCGCCCGGCACGTCCAAGCAAAAGCACGTGCGCTACCTCGACATTCGCGAGGACGACCAGCTCGACGAAGCTCAACTCGCCGCTTGGGTGAAGCAAGCGAGCCTTTTGCCCGGCGAACGCATGTGAGCGGCCGGAGCTGGATCGCCTAAGTATTCGGTGGCCTAGGGAGTACACATAATGAAGGGATCATGCCTGTGCGGTGCCGTCAGCTTCGTGGTCGACGGACCGCTGGAACATCAGCCTGAAGCGTGTCACTGCTCCCAATGTAGGAAGCAAACAAGTCACGTCTTCGTGGGCGTGAATGTGCGGCGCAACGCGCTGACCGTTCACGGCGGCGACCGCGTCACTTGGTATCGTTCATCGGAGAAGGCGCAACGAGGGTTCTGTTCGGTGTGCGGATCAGCACTGTTTTGGAATCCGACCATAGAAGGGTACGAATTTATTGGAATTGCGATGGGCGTGTTCGAACCACCGACCGGCGTTCGACTAGCAAAGCACATCTTTGTGGGTGATAAAGGGGACTACTATGAGATTGATGATGGCTTGCCGCAAAGCCAGAGTTACTAGCGAACAACAG
The DNA here is from genome assembly GCA_963710245.1 of uncultured Alphaproteobacteria bacterium. GTDB lineage: Bacteria > Pseudomonadota > Alphaproteobacteria > Rhizobiales > Methyloligellaceae > Methyloceanibacter. Next base: position 9,138 of record CAVPZK010000020.1, on the reverse strand, counting down.
CCATGACGTTGGCGTCTTGCTGGGGTTCCGCGGTCTTCTCCAGTATGTATGCCAGCTCGAACGGAGTTGCTGTGAAGACAACCTGTGACTACCGACCCGCGCTCTTCTTTGTGATTTGCACCAGATCGAGGGCGTGTCGCCTATACTCATTCGGTGTGCAGTCGGCAGTCTGTGGGACACCACTCGCGAATGTCGGAATAGCCCTCTGAGCGTAAAATCGCATACCTGCGTTTTTGACCCAGGCTCAGCGCAAAGCCCGATTACGAATGCTTTGCGTCGATACCGTTGAAAAAGACCGAGAGGGTCCTTTAATTTGGCCGGATGTTGGCAGACACCCCGCAGACAGCGAAGCCAAGGAGCAATTGTCATTTGACCGTGCAGAACGGTGAGCGAGCGGTCGACAACGTCGACGTTGAGACGACTTGGCAGAGTCTTGCCACGCGTCCTCGCTCGCAGTTGATCGACGTGCGCACGCGCGCGGAATGGACCTATGTGGGCATTCCCGATCTCGGATCCATCGGCAAAAGAGCTGTCCTCATCGAGTGGCAAACTTTTCCGGACCAAACTGTGGATCCGCGGTTTGTTGAGCGAGCTCAAGGCGCTTGGCGCTCAATTCGACGACGACCTCTTCTTCATTTGCCGTTCGGGAGGCCGGAGCCTGGCTGCAGCTAGGGCGATGGCCGAGGCGGGCTATCGGTTCTGTCACAATGTCGCTGGGGGTTTCGAAGGACCGCTCGACGAGGATAGGCACCGCGGCTCCGCCGGCGGCTGGAAGGCGACCGGTCTTCCCTGGCTTCAGGCCTAGTGTATGCCCGCGTTTGATGAAGAGGCCGAGGATGAGAGCGATCAGATAGCCAGATTCACCGGTGAGCTTGAGCGACCAACCGATCCCGAATTTCTCCATATCGGTGGGAGTGGTCACGGCTATGTAGGCAAAATTGCCGAGAACCCAGCAGAGATAGCCCAGCCAGAAAACGACGGTGAAGGTTACCGCAAATTTGACAGCATTCGCGCCAGGCGCGGCCGCGGCGAGGAGCAGCAAAAGCACAAAGCCGAAGGTAAGGACGAGAGCAAGCGGTCCGCCAAGTGTCGCGTAGGACACGCCGACTGGCTGCACCGCCTGACCGGGCTCGATCCAGGTCTTTGGAGCCGCGGCGAAGCCGAGGAGATCGAGCCCAACCAGCGGACCGAGGGACAGCACGAAGATGGCGAGCCCGATGGCGACCGCAAGCCAATCCTCACTGATTGCATCACGTCGTCCCATAACCCGCGCCAGCCAGACAGAACGCTCTTAGATGCGAAAGACTAGCTTGTACGGGCATTCTGATCCAGCGACGCTGTTGGAGTCCATCGTCCCGCCACAGCCAACCAATGTCGCTTTGGGGGTCATTAGCGGACGTCAGAGCGTGGATTAGGCATGTCCGCTTCACCCTCAAGAGCGGACATGCTCAGAGCGGACATCAATGTCTGCTAAGTGCCACAAGCGGACATTCAATGCAGCGTGCTCGTACTCACTCGGGCGGTGGAAATTTAACGCCAGGGATTTCTAATAGGGAGAGGAGGCACTGCCGCATTCCAGGGTATCGCAGCGGTCTCAATATCCTGCCCTCGTGTAGGATTTCTGCCCGGCGAGTTGGGCACGGTCTCCGCGCCAAAAGACACCACCTCCTGCCGCGGCGAGCCTCCATGGGCAAGATCCGAAGAAGCCAAGGCGTTGGACGATAGGTTGGGAACTATGGCATGTGGCCACGCGGCTGGTGGCGTCGGCACGAGGACCAGCGGAGTCGATTTACGACGACTTCGTTGGCCTTCTTGTTTTTGGTGAATGCTTCAGATGGAAAACTCGACTTGGTAGTCGATTGCTCGGATCTCCATTGGCCGTTAAGCATGGTCGCGCACTGCCAGATAACCGCGGTGATGATTAAAGCCGAGGGAGTCGCGACGGCTGCCACCCGCCAACGCTGTGGGTCGTGCGAAGTAAGGCGTTGCGGGTTGCCTGAATTGAAATGAGCTTCTCGCCGGAGTTCACTCGTGGCAATGCTCTAAGCTCATAACGCTCAATGGTCGGACTTATCCGCGGTGACCATGGCACAGACCCCTGAAGATGCGGGGGCAGAATTGTGGAGACACTCCCGGTGCTTTCCTCGAGTTGTGACCTTGTGAGATTCTTGGCGTGTCGCAAGCATGCGCCGCATAAATTGACGTTTGAAAGTTTGGCGCCCGCAAAATCCGCATAGTCCAGGCGAGCATTTTTGAAATTTGCAGCGCTGAGGTCGGCCTGATCCAACTTAGCATGCACCAGATCCGCATCTGACATGTCAGCCGCCTGAAGATCGGCGCTCGACAATGTCGTGAAACGCAATCTCGCGCGGCGTAAATTGGCGTTTGTGAGGGTGGCGCCGCCAAGATGCGCATAATCGAGACGTGCATTGCTCAAATTGACCGCACTCAGGTTGGCGTGATCCAACTGCGCGTGCATCAGATCAGCCCCGGACATGTCAGCGGCTTTTAGATCAGCCGCCGAAAGGGCCGCGAAACGCAATACAGAGTTTTGCAGCCGCGCTTCCCTCAGGTTGGCCCCATTGAGCAAATCTTCACGCAACGCCAGAGACATGCCCTTAAGATCAGGAACAGCGGAAGGGTTTTGCTCACGCCAAGTGTTCCATGGTGTGGCGCCGCGGCACAGAATCTCTGCATGTGTGGCGTAGGAAGACACGTCCTCACCTAGGCAGTCGGGTCTCTAACCTGTGACGCCATAATTCGGCGTACTGCTTGTGGCCGCCAGAACGGATCAGGCTGCTATCGAAGTGCCGGCCGCTTCCCGTTTTTTGCCGACCCCATTGGGCTGCTGTCCATTGGCACCGTGGGCTTGGACTGAGCGGCCCTCGAAGTAGGCCCCCTTCTCAATGGCAAGAGATTGATGATGGATGTCACCGACGACATGCGCCTGCGACTTGAGTACTACTTCTCCGCCTTGAATGGGTCCTTCGACTGTCCCGTCGACAACCACCCGCTCCGCCGTAATGGTTCCAGCAATCTGGGCCTTACGAGAGACAATGAGGGAAGCGCAATGCAGCTCACCTTCGATCTGCCCGTTGACTTCCACCAAACCCTCCGCGGTGACGCTGCCAATAATCTTCAGCCCTTCGGCAATAACTGTTCTGTTAAGCTTAGACCCCAACATGACACCCTCCTGCTTTCACTCCTCAGGCAACATACAGGATCCGATGCCTTATCCCGGCTCCGGAAGCGATGGAACGCTGGCTATCGCCGGCTTCTCGTTGGGCGGCGGTGGTTGTTGGGCCACAGAACCTACCAGCGGGTCGTTGGAACGGTGTGACTTGCCGTCGAAATAAGCACCCTGCTCTATCGCTAGACTCTGGCACAAAAGATCGCCTTCCACATGAGAGGTGGTTTGCAGCATAAGTCGGACGGCCCGAACCGATCCAATGAGGCGCCCCCCCACCACGACTTCCTCGGCCACCGCACTGCCTTTGAGTTGGGAGTTCTCTCCAAGAACGAGCGAAGCACACTTAATGTCGCCTTGCACATGCCCGTCGAGACGGATCTTGCCGTTCGACGTCACATTGCCAGTGATCAATAGTTCGCTGCCGATCGTGGAGGCATTAGGTGTGGATCCCCCGCGCATTTGATGATCCCCCAGCCTTCATTCTTAAGCGTGCAAACGACCCAACCGGGGAGCAGTTCCGGCTCATCCTCCTGAGCTGTCAATTACGCAGCGACGTGACTTTTGAGCAACGCAGTTGGGGAGCTTTCCGGAAGGCCCGGCATCCAGGGCATCGCGAAGTCCGCTTTGGGTGAATAGGCCGAAGTTGGGCCTCAGGAATGTCCGCTATGGGTCATTAGCGGACATAAAGGTGGAATTAGGGATGTCCGCTTTACCCCTGAAAGCGGACATGCTGAGCGTCAGCATCGACGTCGGTTAAGTGCCATGAGCGGACATATGCGGACGCTCAGTTTATGAATGAGAATTTGTGAGTGCCGCAGCCGCCGCCAGCAGGTCGCATTGGGGCGACGGTGCATTGGATATGGCCAGCGGGCTCCTGCGCTCTTAGACGATGTTGTCGCCCTTGCGAAGGCGGCGGCCGCCTCGCTCGACGCGGGAGCCCGCCAATGCCGATCTTGCGCGGTAAAGAGATGGGGAGGGCGTTTTTGTGTTGGCGTCAAGAATCAGCGTATGCTCGAAGAGGGAAACCCCATCTCATCATTGCCGCCAAAGAGCAATCGCTGGGCAGCGGCATAGCGTGCCGTGCACAGCAACGGTCAGAGAGGAGGAGCGGGGAATGAAGCAAATCCGGCATGATTTTGCGACGCATGACTTTAAGGCGTGGCTCGCTCAACTGATCCAGCGGATCGAGCAGATGCATCTGCCCACAAGCTATGCGATGGAGCGGATTGCTACCTGGAGAGAGTATTTCGAGAAGGAGTACTCACCACGGGAAGCGGCGCGTGAGGAGGTAGCGTACGAGGCGGCACGAATGCCAAGGCTGCCGCAAGCCCATCGGTCAAGCGCCTAAATGAATGTCCGCTTTAGAGGCAGTAGCTCCAGGTCCGCTTTCACGACCAACTCCAAAGGCCCCGACGCCGCCCACGTCAGCGCCTTTCCATTCCGGGATCAGCCTCGGGCCCGTAGCTTTTTGATGGTCTTTGGGCTCAAGCCCGGTGGTCGATCTCGATCAGCTGGCGCTGACAGTCAGGGCGCCAGTCATTCGTGGCCGGCCCTTTCAGTTGTCACCATCGTTGATGCTATTTCTCGCCAGCGTTTGACCGCGGCGCCCTCGCTTTCGGCCTGCGCTCTAATCTCCTTGCCTAGGTAGTCGCCGACGGCGATCCAGACGTGCTTCCCTTCCCGATGAACGCTGATCTCACAATGCCGGCCGTGGAGCTTCACGGTGCGCTTTCTCATGATCGCGATTGTAAGACTACAGTGACGGGGGCAGCAAATGGCTCGGCGATTGCGCCGTTCAGCCCAAAAGTTCAGCGACGGCGGCGGCATGGGCAATCCTCGCCAGGATCCAAAGGCCGCCCTGCACCCGGCCTTTTGCCCCCTCGGCAACCTCGAATTGCTAAGGGGTGCTGACGGAGTCCGAGCAATACCGCCGGCACGATCCACTGGACAATCCGCCGCGCCATGAGCGCCGCGACGCGGCAGATCGAGGATGAGCGCACCGAGGCTCACGAGGTCCTCGCCCGCGAACCCGATCCGGTCTTGATCGGCTCCGAATGGCTCTTGCGCGCCGGTAGCGGCGCAGGCTGAGGCTCATAGCTCGCCATGTGCTTGAGCCATACCCAGAAATACACGATTGCAGACAGGATGGTAAGCGCGCCCGTGACCCAAATGCACATGGCCACGAAGGCTCAAGCCCAAGCCCGAGGCCAAGCTCCGCCAAGACGAGACTGGCAAGCACGAGCTGGGCGAAGGTATTGGCCTTGCTCACGAGGAGCGGATAGACGGTGACGGGCGCGACAGTATCCACGATAGGATGAAGGCTCCAATGATGAGGATGTCGCGGCTGACGACGGCGATCACAAGCCAGACCGGCAAATGGTTGGTAAAGCCGAGCGTCAAATAGATGCTGACGAGCAGGACCTTGTCGGCGATAGGATCGAGATAGGCGCCAAGCTCGGTGTGCCAGCCGAAGCGCTTGGCAAGATAGCCATCGGCCGCATCGGAGAGGCCCGCAAGCAGAAACAGCACAAAGGCCGCCGCCATCTCATGGGTGATGATTAGCCACACGATGAGCGGCACCAGGATGATGCGCGCCAGCGTCAGCGCGTTGGGGATGTTCACGAGGGCTCAAACTCCAGGCTCGCCCCCCATCAAACACCGACCCTCCCCTCCCCCCTCCTTCCCCCCTTCCCCCTCCCTTTCTCTATCTCTCAACCCATACATTCCATCTCCACACCCACTCCAACATATCTCCCGACGACCACTACTACCAATGTCCCCCTGCAAATCTGGCGTGCGGCCTACGCCGCCGCTTATCGGGAGATGTCAGTGATCAACCATCAGACACCAAGACCGTCTCGGTCGCTGCTGACACCCGAGCCCGCTCATGTTCGACAACGCGGAAGTCCATGACCAACGGCAGGTGATCCGACGCCCTGCGGACGAGCTGGCTTCGCGGCACCTCGACGCCGAGCACGTCGACCGATCGGCTGCAGAAAATATGGTCAATGCACAGCATCGGCACGCGGGCGGGAAAGGTTCGTCGCGCCCGCTTGTGCAGCACGAGCTGGGCATCGCGCAACCTGGCCGTGAACATGCGATAGACGATGGACCGGCGCCTGGCATTGAAATCGCCCAGCAGGATAACAGGATCGCGGCAGTCCGGGTGGCCGAGCCAGTTCTGTCCCAGCAGGGTCTTGGCCTGCGCCATGCGCTCGTAGGCGGGCAAGCCGAGGTGCGTGTTTATGATCTGAATCTCGGTGCCGTTCGCCTCGACCGCCGCCCAGAGCGCCCCGCGCGGTTCGAAGCCGACGCTTCGAGGCAGAGGCCCAGCCTTCACCAGACGCATCGGCAACGCGGCGAGGATGCAATCGCCATAGAGCTCTTCCTCGACCTGGCGCGCCGGATGGAAGTGAACGCTCATGCCGAGCGTATGAGCGATGGCATGGGCCTGATCAATGCCACCGGTACGAAGTCGCCCACCATCAAGCTCCTGGAGCGCCACCATATCGGGTTGGCAGGCGGCGATCACCTCGGCGATCCGCCCTGGGTTTGCTCGTCCGTCTGCGCCGACACATCGGTGGACGTTGTAAGTCATGATGCGCAGCGGAGCTGGCCGTGCACGCTCGTTCCGGCGGTCGAGTGGATTCACGGGCTCCTCTGATCCATGCTGGCGTACTTAGGCGTTCAGAATTCTGCGTTTTTCCTCGAGAATGTCGAGAGGAGTCTTCACACGGGGAATGAATTATACACTGTCGCTCGGGCGCAGGTGGGATTGTCCGCACGCTCTGTCCGCTTTGGGTTATTAGCGGACATCAGAGCGCGGATCGCGGATGTCCGCTTTACCCTCAAGAGCGAACATGCTCAGAGGCGGTAGCGATGTCGGCTATGTGCCAATAGCAGGCATCGTCGAATTGACCTACCCGCTAGACGCGGGACGGCAAGAAGACGCTCGAGCAGGCCTTGCAGGCGAGGTGTGACATGGGCCACCGTCATGACCAGGATCTTGCCGTCGAACCGAATTTGGCGATGAGTGCGGCAAGCGACGCAACGAACAGCGCGTAGGCGAGCGCGGCCTGCCTGCCCCCATGGGGAAACCAATCATCAGCAGCGTATCGTTCCCACCGGGAATAAGTAGCGCACCCAATCCCATAAGGAGGCCCCCAAGCGTTCTTCTGACTATGTTCTTGATTGTCGGCCATTTCAGCATAAATCGATGCTTCCTAAATCTTGCGGAGACAAGGCTGCCGCCGAACATGCAGACCGCAATTACGGTGCCCGCGACAGGTGTCGAAACGATCGATCCGACCGATGCCGTGATCGAGAACCCGGGCGCAAAAATCGCCAGGATCGTAAAGGTGATCTGGGTGCTCCGATCGACAGCGTCAGCCGCCGGAAGTTGGACTCGGATCTGAGTGACACACCGAGCCTCAGCGCCAGGATTGCCAACAGTGCGATTGCGAGAAGCACCGGCCCAAGCGGCAGGGACGCACTTATCGGCGGCTGATCCGGAAGTAGGCCCAACAGAGATTCGATGTAGAACACCGCAAAGATGCCGAGAAACGCGAAACCGAAGTTGATGTCGCCATTCCCGAAATGCCCGACAGACCCGAACACACAGGCGCCGTTCACATAGGTGCCGATCTCGAACAACATGGCTGCGGGAACGAGGTAGCCGAGTGGCGACCAACCCTGCTGAATTGTCGGTGACATTTCGAAAATTGCGTAGACGAGGGCCGCCCACACGGCGCATTCGACGAGCGCGATGAATTCAGCCGGCATCTTCTCCGAAACCAGTTCCGTCGTGGCGATGACGGTGCAGATAGATCCATGGTTGATCGCGAAACCGAGAAAAAATCCCAGCACTGCGAGCAAAGTCATGCCCACCCAGATTTCCATACCTGCGTCCGGAAGGTCCAACCCGGAAATGTTCACGAGGATTCGCCCGTTCGGTCACCGGAATCGCGCCCTGCGCCATTTCAGCCGCGTCCAGAGATTCATATTAATAAACTGTCGCTGCGATCTCTGCGACCTGCTTCTCTGAGAAATGCTCGGCAAGCGCCGCGTGCAGGGGGCGGGGTCCCGGAAGGAGATCGTGCGGCTAGAAGAAACGCTATGAGCGATCGTCTGAAATTTCAGTTGCGCTTGACCTTGAGCGACGAATTCGCGCAAGTGGCGCGGAATGTTCCGGGAGACCCGTCGATTTCTACGCTGACGGATATATTGAACAGGCATGATGCTGTCATGAAATGCCAGTTCGATGCTTTCGCAGATTATGTCAGCGAGGCCGAAGCCACCGGCATCGAAAATTTTGATCTTTATGAATGGACGAAAAAAACTATCGACGACCCTGCCAAGAAGTCAAAATACGCTAAGTCTTTCGCGCTTTATGTCGGGGGCGACGAGGTCTACGAAAAGGACAAAGCGGACGCGCTAGAGGCGGAGCTGAAGCCTCTAGTCGGAGGTCCCATCGTCGCGAAGATGTTCAAATACGATACTGATCCCGCCCATAACCCACAGCCGCCGCGCCAAACATAGACCAAATCCTTGGCGTGGGCGATGGCGGGGACCGTACGACATCACCTCATGTTCACCAGCATCAGACCCTGATGACTGCAGGCCTTGCGATGACGATCGCATTCGTCCTGCTCTCAATCCTAGCGTTGGAACAGCCATTTGCGGGCAAGAAAGATGCTAAGTTCGCTTGAGATAGCGGTTCGCGGTGCAGAATCGAACCCCCTGGGTAACACTATGCTAAATCTCAGAGAAGATGCGGGCGAACAGTTCCGCAATGCCTTTCGAGGAAATCTCTACGGCCCAAGAGATGAGGGCTATGAAGAGGCTCGAAAATCCCACAACGCGATGTTTGATAAGCACCCAGGGCTTATTGCGCGATGCGCCGATGTTGCCAACGTTATCTGCGCGGTAAACCTTGCACGAGATCACCA
>CAVPZK010000019.1:0-61563 GCA_963710245.1 uncultured Alphaproteobacteria bacterium | reverse complement strand
AGCCACCCCGCGGAAGGGTAGGGCGGCTGTTCGGCATCGGCGTTCTGCTTCTGCTTGGCGCAGGTCTCGTTTTTGGCGCGTGGCGCTATTACGCGCAAGCGCGCGAGACGATGGCCGACACGGCACAGCGCGAGAACCTCGTGCCGGCTGTGCGCACCGCCACGGTCAAGGCCGGCGACGCCACCATGCTGGTGTCGCTGCCCGGCACGACGACGGCCTTCGCGACCGCCGACATCTTTGCGCGTGGCAGCGGTTACGTCGCCAAACGCTATGTCGATATCGGCGATCAGGTGAAGCAGGGACAGCTGCTCGCCGAGATATCCGCACCGGAGATCGACCATCAGATCGCGCAAGCGCAAGCCACACTCAGCCAGAGCGAAGCCGCGTTGCGGCAGCAGCAGGCCAATGCCGATCTTGCCAGCGTCACTTGGGGCCGCGACAAGCCGCTGGTGCAGCAGGGCTGGGTGACGGCTCAGCAAGGCGACGTCGATCGCCAGAATCTTGCGGGCGCAGCAGGCGGCCGTCGGTGTGGCGCAGTCCAATGTCGCCGCCCAACAGGCGCAGATCAAAGTACTACAGCAGGCGAAGGATTATCTCAGCGTGGTCGCGCCGTTCGACGGCGTGGTCACGCGACGCAATATCGACGTGGGCAGCCTGGTGCAGGCTGACGCGACCACCGGCACCTTCATGTTCACGGTGATGCAAACTAACGTGATCCGCACCCAGGTCTACGTGCCACAGGATCAGGCGTTCGGCGTGGCGCCCGGAGTCGAGGCGGTGGTGCGCGTGCCCGAGCTGCCGGATCGCGGATTTCCCGGCAAAGTGACCCGCATGGCCGATGCGCTGGATCCGCTCACGCGCACGCTGCTCACCGAGATCGATGTGCCGAACCCCGACGGGGCCCTTCCGTCCGGCGTCTATTGCAGCGTCGAGCTGCATATCCCGCGCAAGACGCCGTCGCTGGTGGTCCCCGCCGACGCCATCATCTTCGATGCCCAAGGCGTGCGCGCCGCCACGATCGAGAATGGCGTGGTGCACATGCACAAGGTGACCATCGCGCGCGATTTCGGCACGCAGGTGGAAGTAAACGACGGGCTTAAGGACGGCGACGAAGTGATCCTCAACCCGTCGGTCAATCTCGCCGAAGGCAGCAAGGTCCAGGCGCAGCCCGAGCAGACAGCGTCATCCAAGTAGCGCTTGGGCAAACTCTGCCCTAAGGGCTTGAGATCACAGAGAACGCGCTTACCTCCATCCCTCATTCCCGTCGCTGGGCGAGCCTTGGCGCGCCACAACAGGCTTGATGGTGACAGTGAGATATTGGCTCTGTCGCGCCTCCGGAACGTTTCCGGGCGAGGCGAGCGCCAAACGGAGAGAGGACTCGCTCGCCGCGCTGAAAGATGTGCAGGACGCTCTTGGGGGTCTCAACGATCTCGCTACGCGCCACGCGCTGATCGCCGATGGCCTCGCCGTCGACGCCGTAGAGGTGCCAGACACTGAAAACCAAAGACATTGCTGCGCAAAGCGGAGGAAACGTTCGCCCGGTTCGCCGCGATCAAGCCGTTCTGGAAGCCGTGACAGGCCTCAGCCTTCGGCGGGCGGCGAGCTCGCATGCGTCTTGATGCTGCCTCGCAGCTTCCGGGTCTGATCCTCCAGCCGCCGGCCCGCGGCGTCGAAGGCGTCGCGCACGGCGACATAGACATCCATGATCGACGGGCTTCGCCCGATCGACCACCACGTCCTTGCCCGGCACGCTGATATCGACACGAACACTACACAGCTTGCCCTTGTGATGGTGCCGATGCGGCGCCTCCACCACGACGGTGCAGCCAATGATGCGATCATGGAAGCGCTCGAGCTTCGACGCCTTCTGGTGGATGCACTCCTCGACGGCTGGGGAGGGTCCATGTTCCGGAAGCTGATTTGCAGGGGTATCGGCATCGCGCTCCGCTTTCTCGTTTAACAGTGATGCGCCGAGACGGCGCGGGTCACTTCGCCCGTGACGTCCCGCGACAGGGCATGCGAGATACCGCCGAGGCTCACCATGCCGACCAGCTTCTTCACTTCGTTGAGCACGGGCAGCCTGCGGATCCGATTGTCCTCCATGATGCGAATGGCATCCTCGGCATCGCATTGACTGAGGAACGTCAGCCTAGCGCCGCAGCACGATGCCAACGAGGAAGCCGATCCCGAGGGCGATGCCGAGCGTCTTAGTAGGGTTGCGCTTCACGGCATCCTCGATTGCCGCCAGCGCTTCGTTCGCCGCATCCTTGGCGCGTTCGGCCTGATGCCCGCCGGCTTCCGCGACCGCCCCGGTTAAGCCTTCGATGTCCTTGCGCAAGGACTGCAGATGCTTGGCGATTTTGTCGGCTTCTTCGCGCAGGGCAGTATGGTTCGGCATTTCGGCGTCTTTGGCGGCCATTTCTCTCACTCCTCAGCCAGCTTCCGTTACCCCGGATTGGCGGATGTTAGGTTTTCCCCGTCAAGGCGTGTCGCGCGTTGACTGAAATCAAAGGTCCTTGCGTATGCTTATGTTCCGCGCCGCGTCGGGAACGGATAGAATACGTCATCCAGGCCCGCTCGGAGCCACGGCACCGGCGCCGAGGTGATGCAGCGCATCGCCAGGCCGATGATCGGCAGGCATAGTCTCTCTTCGAGCGGCGCTCGACTCTATCGTTCATCGCCCGCGATCTACGCTGTCGTGAACGGCTTCGGCCTTGCGCCGCGGCCAGGCGCGAGGTCAAGCCAGCACCGCGGCCGGCGGCCGGCTATGCGCGAGCACTCAGGAAGAAACCGCATCCTCGGCGAGGCTCGCGACGCCTTGCAAGGTCGCGCAGAGCTTGAACGCGCACCTTGGCGAATCTGAGGTGATCGCTCGGGATCGACGGCGACCTTGAAGCAGAGCGCGCCAGACACATTTCCAGCATGCTGTTGGTTGCTCGCCAGCACGTCACCGGCAAGCTCGTCAGCCTTCCTTCTCGGCATAGCGGATCAGATGCGCATCAAGGCCCAGCCGCTGCCCGGATCCTTGAAACGCTCCGAAACGTGCGACCTATGCGAGCGCGCGTCTAGCGCGCGGGAAAAGTCAGCAATCAAAAACAGAATTATGCCGGTTATTCCGACGTCCCTGCCCAAGCAAGATTGGAAACGCTCCTCACATGCCTTGGGCTAGCCTCGGGCCGCCATCGACGCCGCAACGGAAGCTCCCGCAAGCCAGTTTGTGAGTGAAGTCCCGAGCTTGGATGGTTGCCTGTAACCCATCTTGCTCATGTGTACCTCTTGAAGTTTTCCTTTTCTCCTTTCCCGGCTACCGCAAGATGGATTGCGACACTACCAGCCAATGGCTGGCGCTGCGCGACGACTTGCGGCTCTCGCGGCGCATTCTCGTCTTGATAGGGTGTCGGCGCCCGCGCCGCCGATGAGACGCCGGCCGCCGAGGCAAAACCTCGCCGCGGTCAAGATCGCCATCCACTATCTCGGCAAGGAATATGCAGGAGCGCGAGGCTTCGCGCTCTCGCGTGTATTGATTCGGGCCTCTACTACATGCATTGGGCAGATATTCAGACGCCGAATAAACCATCCCACGCGCCGCACACAAATGCCCAAACTTTCCGCTTGACACGCGAAGCTTCGAGGACGCGGGCACTTGATGCAGTGCAGCGAAAAGTATGAGCGTTTGGCAGATTTGGTTGCCGTGAGCACTTTTCGCTTGCAAAGCCATTACATTTGGCAATTATGAGCGGGCAGCTTGGCAATGCGTGGGACGCCCGTTTCCATCGAAAATTCGACAACGCCGCTTCTCACTCTGAGCTAGGTTGTGATTCCTCGTGAGGTGTCACCGCGTGATGTGTTCATCGGAGAACCCGCCGCCAGGAGCGGGCGCGAGGCATTTTAATTTGCCTCGGCGCTTTCGGGATACCTCCCATATCCAACGTGACAGCTTGAAAACTTGCAGGGGCCCAGTGCTCTCTCGGCATTTTGCTCAAGAGAGAACCGCGCCTCGGCATGCAGAATAACTCAGATTCGTTCGGTGAACTGAGTAGCTAGGGAGAGGAGAAAGATTATGAAAATGAAGTTTGGTGTTCTGGCCGGAGCCATCGTCGCTGTGATGATGGGCGTATCCGGTCAGGCAATGGCTGGCTCCGATGAGGAGCAGCTTGCGCGTATGGCGGATCCCGACCAGTGGCCAGCCCCCGGTCGCGATTTCGCTCTGACGCGTCACAGCACTTTGGCCGATATCAACACGAAGAACATCGGCAAGTTGCAGATGATCTGGCTGCAGGGGACCAATGCCCTGCGCGGCCATGAGGGTCAGCCCCTCGTCATCAAGGACGTTGGTGGCAAGACCATGCTGTTCATGGTTTCGGGCTGCCCGGCCATGTCAAACTGCAACGTGGTGCAGGCTCTCGATCTGACCGATCCTGACAATCCGAAGAGCATTTGGAAGTACGTGAAGACGACTGATCGTGACGAGTCCGCTGTTCCGCGGGCTTGCTGCGACACCGTCAATCGCGGTGGTTCCTATGCCGACGGCAAGTTCGTGTATGGCACCCTCGACGGCTTCGTGATTGCCCTCGATGGCCAGACCGGCAAGGAAGTTTGGGTTGTCAAATATGCCTACCCTGAGAAGGGCGAGACCATCACCCCCGCTCCATTGATCGCCGACGACAAGGTGATCATCGGCTTCGGTGGTGACGAGTTCGCCGCTCGCGGTCGCGTCTCTGCCTTCAGTCTGAAGGACGGCTCCGTTGTTGGACCTGCCACAGCACGGGTTCCGACAAGGACGTGTGCCTGACGGCCGACACCAACAAAGCCAACCCGCAATTCGGTCAGGCTGGTTCGGACCTGGGTATCAAGACCTTCCCGGGCGAGGACTACAAGATCGGCGGCGGCGCAGCTTGGGGCTGGTACAGCTATGATCCTGAGCTGAAGATGGTCTACTACTCGACCGGTAACCCCGGCCTGTGGAGCCCTGCCTATCGTTGCCCCGACAAGACCCACGAAGAGTGCAACGCGGGTGATTTCGACAACAAGTGGTCGATGACGATTTTCGGCCGCAAGGTTGACAATGGCGATGCTGTTTTCGCCTATCAGATGACCCCGTTCGATCAGTGGGACTATGACGGCATCAACGAGAACATGCTGACCGACATGGATGTCGACGGCAAGAAGCGGAAGGTTCTCAGCCACTTCGATCGTAACGGCTTTGCCTACGTGCTCGACCGCACTGACGGTACCCTGCTCCGCGCCAACAAGTATGTGACGACGGACTGGGCCGAGAAGGTCGACATGAAGACTGGTCGTCCGGTGAAGGTGCGTGAGCACTCTCCGCTGGAGCGTGGCCGTAATGTGGAAGCGTGCCCGTCTGCCATGGGCGGCAAGGACCAGCAGCCTGGTTCAGTCGATCCCAAGGAGCCGAACCTCTTCTACATGCCCACCAACAACTGGTGCATGGAGCTCGAGCCTCAGGAGCGCACGCACACGAACCAGGGCACGGTTTACGTGTTCGCGAACGTGTACATGTATCCTGAGAAGCAGGGCACGACCGGCAAGATCAAGAAGTTCGACGTCTTGACCGGCAAGACGGTGTGGGAGATCCCGGATCCGTATCCGAACTGGGGTGGCACCATGGTTACCGACGGCGGCCTGGTGTTCTATGGCTCGCTCGGCGGTGACTTCCGCGCGGTCGACCGGTCTTCCGGTAAGATCCTGTGGAGCCGCAGGCTTGGTTCCGGCATCATCGGCAACCCGGCAACCTGGAAACTCGGCGGCAAGCAGTATGTCGGCGTCTACTCCGGCATCGGCGGCTGGATCGGCCTCCCGGTTACCGCTGGCCTCGACCTGAACGACAAGTTCGGTGCCATCGGCGCCACGGCCATGACCAAGGCTGCCAACCTGGACAAGATCCCCCAGGGTGGCGAGCTGAACGTCTTCCGCGTCTTCGAATAAGCGGAACGGCTTAAGCAGACTATCGACGCCCGGTGCCCTTGCGGCATCGGGCGTCATTTCCTTTATTAATGGGGTACTTTACCCCTCGTATCGGGGGGTAAAGTGTGGCGAGGTTTTGCCCCGCACGGTCCCCAACTGCTAACTAAAGAAAACCCGAGCCCCCATGTCCCTTCGTATCCTGATGGCGTCGCTTTGCGTTGCCGGTTTTGCCCTGGCGCCGCTTGCAGCCGACGCCGCAAAAAGTCCCTTCAAGCGCGACTTGAGCAAAGAGTTTGATGATCTCACCCCGAGCGAGCAGATCGCCATCCGAGCCGCGGCCAAGGCCGCCTACAAGGCGAAGAAGCTCGGCACGCTCAATGTCTGTGCCGACCCCGGCAACATGCCGCTCTCCAACATCAAGCAGGAGGGCTTCCAGAATAAGCTGGCGACGCTGCTCGGCGAGGCCATGGGCGCTCGCGTGACCTATTCGTGGCGCCCCTTCATCGAGCGCGGCCTCACACGGCAGACCTTCGATGAGGGCATGTGCGACGTGATGTTCGACATGCCGGCGAATTACGGACGCCTGCTCACCACCTTCCCCGTCTATCGCTCGACTTATGTGCTTGCCTATCGCAACGACAAGGGTCTTGAGCTGACCGGGCTTGACGATCCAAAGCTCAAGGATCTGAAGATCGGCGTGTTCCAGACCTCGGGCATCCGCGAGGCCCTCGCCAAGCGCGGCATCGTCGACAATGTCTCGCTGCAAACCCAGACCCACGACGCAGACCTGATCATCGAGCATCAGCCTTGGTGGACGGTGCAGAAGGCCTTGAACGGCGAACTCGACGTCGCCGCCGTGTGGGGTCCGTTCGCCGGCTGGCTCAAGACTATGAAGCATGAGCCGCTCACCATTCTGCCGGTGAACCTCCAGGATGACCGCGTGCCGCTCGAATTCGATCTCGCCATTGGCGTGCGCAAGACCGACGCCTTCCTGAAATACATGCTCGAGTTCGCGCTCGAGGATAAGGCCGAGGAAGTCGCCCAGATCATGAAGGATTACGGCGTCCCGCTCGTGCAATGCAGCAGGTGTGTCGTGCCGGGCGACCTGCCGGCGCATGGCAGCTACACCGCCGTGGCGCAGACCGATTTCAAGGCGCGCCCCGATCTCGCTTCGCCGGACCAGGTGGTCACCAAGGAGAAGGTCGAAAACTGGCTCGCCGAAGGCGCCGACATCACCCAGGAGCTGAGCAACGCGGTGATCGCCGACGACTTCGATCGCGTGAAATTCCTGGTCTCCAAGGGCGCCGACGTGAACAAGGCCGACAATCAGGGCTGGACTCCGCTGCAAAGCGCCGCGCGAACCCGCCACGATAAGATGATCAGGCTGCTCATAGATCTCGGCGCAGACGTCAATGCGGGCGATCCGACGCCGTTGGTGGCGGCGGTGATGCGCGATCATGTGCCGTCCGTCAAAGCGCTGATCGAGCATGGCGCCGATATGGAGAAGCCGGGCCAGGAGCAACTTCAAGCCGCTGCCACTGGCCATCGCCGAGGACAAATATGAATCGGCCAAGGCTTTGATGGACGCCGGCGCCGACGTGAACAGCGTGTCCGGCGACGATGCGCTGACGCCGCTGATGATCGCCGCGGGCCAGACCTCACCGGCGGAGGGCGCGATGTTCGTGCCCGGCAGCACGCGTCCGACCGATATCGCCCAAGGCCTGCTCGCCCGCGGCGCCAACGTCAATGCGCAATCGAAGAACGGCGTGACGCCGCTGATGATCGCCGCCACCCACAACAACCCGCCGATGATCGGCATCCTGATCGATGCCGGCTCCGACGTGACGCTCAAGAACAAGCTCGGCCAGACGGCGGCGGACGTGGCTGAGTTGAACGGCAATTTGGAGTCCCAACAGGCCATCATGGTGCTCAGCACGGCCAAGGCGGCGGCAAGCACGCCGGCGCCCGACGCCGAGAAGAGCACCAGTCAATGAAGGTGAATCGTTTGCGTGGATTTCTTCCGATCGTGGGGGCCACGGCGTTAGCCGTGGCCCTTTGCATGTCTGCTCTCGTCTTCGCCGCCGATCTCGGCGAGGAGGATGTGAACAAAGCTGTCGCCGCCACCATCGCCGAACGGTCCAAGGACGGGGCGTTCGTCTATCACGACCCGAAGCTCGATGCCGATCTCAACCTCGTCTACGAGAAGATCAAGATCGTGCGCGGCATGGAAGGCTATGGCTGGTTCGCCAATGTCATCTTCCACGACAAGGACAACGAGAAGAAGCAATACGCCATCGACTTCTGGTACAAGCCCGAAGGCGACAAGCTCACTCTGATGGACATCAGGGTGCAGAAGGGGCCGAAGCAGGAAGGCGACGGCTGGATCATGGTGACGCGCATGCCGGTCGCCTGGTGGTGGCTTCCCGTGCAGGAGCATCCCGGCGACATGGAGGTGACGCGCGCCTGGCAGGTGATGAGCGCGATCCACGATTACATCGCCACGCACAAGGACGCAAATGGCGACGTCCCGATCAAGGACGACAAGACCGGCGAGACCATCCCGCTCGAGTTCGTCGAGATGCACCAGCCGATCCGGCACATGAAGAAGGACGGCGAGTATTTTGCCTGCACCGATTTCCGCAAGCCGGGCAGCAAGGACGAATATTACGACATCGATTTCTGGGTGAACCAGAAGAGCGGCAAGCTCGAGGTGGACGACGTCAAGATTCACAAGGTCCCGGTGCAGGAGGACGGCATCTGGACGCAGGTGCCGCGCTACACCTTCGAGGGCATGGATTTCGACGTAACCCAATGACGGGGAGCCATTAACCGAGACGGAATTCCGAATTCCTCAGCGCTCATCAGCACTTTCGCCGCGGCTTGGATGACGCTATGAAAGGTCCGCTTTTTGACCCGTGCCCGAGGGGAAATCGCCTAACGCTTAGAATCTCAAACACTTAACTAGGGTAAGGAAACGAAGCAGTGCGCAAAATCATCACCGGACTTTTGACACTTGTATTCATCGCCGGCATGGGGGCGTTTGCGTGGAAAGCCTGCGCGACCGACGAGCCGCCGAAACAGACCGAAGAGAAGCCCGCCGGCGGCGAGGCCGCTGGCGGCGGCGAGGCGGCCGCAGGCGGCGGCGATTGCTGCAAGGCGGACGACACCACGCCGACGCTCGACCTGATCAAGGCCACGCCCAAGGGCGGGTTGCACAATCCCTATAAGGACAAGATCACAGACGCCGCCTTCGCCGAAGAGGGACACAAGACCTACCTGTCAGCCGGCTGCAACGGCTGCCATGGCGGCGGCGGCGGCGGCGGCATGTGCCCGCCGCTCACCAACGACACCTGGGTCTACGGCCCCGACGACGACACTCTGTTCAGGCTGGTCGCCCTTGGCTCCGACGGGCTGAAGGCCGCAGGTTACCACCGGGTCAAACAAGAGGTCGTGGTGGGACCGATGCCGCCCTTCGGCGGGATCCTCAAGACCAGCGATCAGCTGTGGAAGATCATCACTTTCATGCGCTCGGTGAACCCGAGTTCGGCCACCAAGCCGCCGCTGCAATAGGACTTTTGAGAGCGCCGGCATTGCCGGCCTTCATTAAATTTTGGAAAGCCGTCGAGTTCTAGCTCGGCGGCTTTCCGCTTTAGCGTGGCATAAAGATTGCCGCGGCCTGGAAGGCCAATTGCTAACCTCCTATATAGCTTAGGCAAAATTAGCTTCTGAGGTTTCGCATGCGCTTGCCATATTGTGCACTGCGCATTGCCAAGCCTCGGCATGTCTGAAAAATAGACGCGCTGAATGTCCCCCGTCCCCCCGAGCGTCGGCGCGCTTCCCGAACCCCGTCAGCCTCGCAGGAGCAAAGCGTTCGCCTATGTCGAGTGTGTCAGTCGGTCCCTTGCGTCCAAGCCTTAAGCGTCTCGCGGGCTTGGCGTTCAGTTTAGCGTCTGCTTGGCTTGGCCTTGCCTGTGCTGGCCGAGACGCCGGCTCCTCCAGCAGCCCCTGCTGCAACCCCAGCCGCGCCCCCCGCAGCCGTGCCGCCTGCGGCTCCCGACGCCGCTGGCGCCGCGACTGACGCCGCGCCTGCGCCGCCGCGCCGGCGGCGCGCCGCTGAAAAATATGCGCGTCGTCTATCTCGGCAAGCAATATGAGGAGCCGTTGCCGCTCTCTTATGCCGAGAAGCCGATTACCGACAAAGGCATCCAGGGCGCGCGCCTGATGCTGAAAGAGGCGAACCAGGCCGGCAATTTCGTCGGCCACTCCTTCGAGCTCGAAGAGGCGATCGTCCCCGTCGACGGCGACGTTGTCGCCAAGGCGAAAGAGGTGCTGGCGAAGGGCGATCGCTTTATCATCGCCGATCTCGAGCCCGCCGATCTCCTCGCCGTCGCCGACCTGCCCGAGGCGAAGGACGCGGTGATCATGAACATCCGCTCGAGCGCGACCTCGCTCCGCCAGGAGCAATGCCGCGTCAACGTCTTTCACATCATCCCCGACTATGCGATGCGCGCCGACGCGATCGCGCAATATCTGATCTGGAAGAAATGGCCGCGCTGGTTCGTCATCCGCCGCGATAGCCCGCAAGACCAGGATTATCTCGCTCAGGTGAAACGCTCGGCCGGCCGCTTCGGCGGCAAGGTGGTCGAGGACAAGGTCTACGATTTGCCGCCCGGAGCTCGGAACCTGGACTCGGGCCACCAGCAGATCCAGGCGCAGATCCCCATGGAAACAGAGTCAGCGCCCGACCACGACGTGGTGTGGGTCATCAATAGCGACGACGATTTCGGCGACTATCTGCTCTACCGCACCTATCTGCCGCGGCCGGTGGTGGGCACCCAAGGCATGCAGGCGATCGCCTGGGACAAGTCCTATACCGAATCCGGCGCCATGCATTTCCAGAACGCGATTCCGCGCATCGCCAAGCGCCAGCCGGTCGAGCGCGACTACACCGCCTGGCTCGGCTTCCGCGCTCTCGCCGATTCGGCGATGAAGTCCGGCAAGACCACGCCGGCAGAGGTGAAGGCCTACATGCTGTCCGACCAGTTCAAGCTGGAAGGCTTCAAGGGCCAGGCGATGAGCTTCCGCACCTGGGACCACCAGATGCGGCAGCCGATCGTGCTCGGCGGCGGCACGCGGGTTCCCGTCTCGACCTCGCCGCAGGAAGGCTTCCTGCACCCCACCAACGTCACCGACACTCTCGGCTTCGATCAGCCCGAGACCAAGTGCAAGTTCAAATGAGCATCCACAAAGGTAGTCCCATGAATCGCATCGTGCTTGCCGCCATATCCGCCGCGGCGCTTCTCGCCTTCGCCAACCCGTCCTTCGCCGCCTCGATGATTTTCGTCTCCAACGAGAAGGACAACACCATCACCGTGCTCAATGCCGAGACGCTGGAGACGGTCAAGACCATCAAGGTCGCGCGTCGTCCGCGCGGCATCGTGGTGAGCCCTGACGGCAAGGAGGTGTTCGTGGCCGCAGGCGACGGCGACATCATGGACGTGATCGACACCAGCAAGCTCGAAGTGACCCGCCAGCTCGAATCCGGTCCCGACCCGGAGCTGATGGCGGTCGATCCCAAAGGCGACATCATCTACATCGCCAATGAGGACGACAGCCTGGTCACCATCATGGACATCAAGAGCGGCGACATCCTCGCCGAGGTCCCCGTGGGCGTCGAGCCCGAGGGCATGGGCGTGAGCCCCGACGGCAAGTTCACCGTCGCCACCTCGGAATTGACCAGCATGGCGCATGTGATCGACAATGCATCCAATAAGCTGATCGCCAACGTGCTGGTCGACTCGCGCCCGCGCGAGGCGAAGTTCACCCCCGACGGCAAGGAGCTTTGGGTTTCCTCCGAGGTGGGCGGCACCATCTCGGTGATCGACCCCAAGACCTGGAAGACCACACAGAAGATCTCTTTCGAGGTGCCCGGCGTGCGTCCCGAACAGCTTCAACCTGTCGGCATGGATTTCACCAAGGACGGCAAAGAGGTGTTCGTGGCGCTCGGGCCGTCCAACCGCGTGGCGGTGATCGACGTCGCCTCCAAGGAGGTCAAGGAGTACATCCTTGTGGGTCAGCGGCCCTGGCACGGCGAGATGAGCGCCGACGGGAAGAAATATTACGTGGCCAACGGCCTGACTAACGACTTGACGGTGATCGATGTCGAATTGCACAAGGCGGAGAAGTCGGTGCCTGTGGGCCGCTTGCCCTGGGGCGTCGCCGTAACGCCATAGCCAAAAACCAGAAAGCCAGAAGTCTAAAAGCCATAAACTCCGGTTTCTGGCTTTGTGCTTTTCGCTTCTGGCGTTAGCCCTTCACCCTGCGGCTGACCTCCTGCGCGATCCATTCCGACACGAGGATCGCCGAGAGCGAGATGGCGAGCGAGATCAGCGTCAACCTCAGCGCGCCCGCGTCGCCGCCTGGAACTTGCGTGAAAGTATAGATCAGCGTCGGCAGCGTCTGGGTCTCGCCGGGAATGTTCGAGACGAAGGTGATGGTCGCGCCGAACTCTCCCATTGAGCGGGCGAACGACAGTATCGCGCCGGCGATGATGCCGGGCGCCATCAGCGGCAGCGTCACGGTGAGAAAGACGTAAGCGGGATTGGCGCCAAGCGTTCCGGCCGCCTGCTCGAGCTTGCGGTCGACCGCCGCCGCCGAAAGCTGAATGGCGCGCACCATCAAGGGGAAGCCCATGATGGCGCAGGCGAGCGCCGCTCCCGTCCAGCGGAAGGCGAATACGATGCCGAACGTCTGATCGAGCCAGCGACCGATCGGTCCCTGGCGGCCGAACAAGAGCAACAGCACATAGCCCGTCACCACCGGCGGCAGCACGAGCGGCAGCAGCACGAGCGCGTTCAACAGCGCGCGCCCGTAGAAGCGGCCGCGGGCCAGGATCATGGCCACGAGAATGCCTATGGGGAGGCTCGCCAGCGTCGCCCAGGTGGCGACGCGCAAGGACAGCTTGATCGCCGTCAGTTCTTCGGGCGTAAGGTCGAACACGGAGCTTCTTACCATCCCGCCATCAGTCGGGAACAGACTGACTTACGTGGTTGAGTAAGCAGAGCGGGGCTTAAGTGCCTTGGAAGCTTGTCGCGGTCGAGTGCTCTGGCTTCTCCTTCAGGCGCAGGATGGCTTCCCTGACTGGAGGATCAAGCCCGTCGCCCCCGGCGTCGATATAGGCGAAGATCGCCTTGCGCATGCGTGGGTCCCAAAACTTCTTGATGTGGTCGGCGATCCCCGGCACGACCTCATCCGCCCGCTGCGACTCGAAGAATTTGCCGATCTGGTTCGCCATGTAGACGAGGCGGTCGGGTTTCATGGCGCGCCAATTCTCCGCTGCTGATGCCGGACCTGGCGTCTATTCCGCCGCGACCAGAGGCTCGGCGACCCGCCGTGTCTGACGGGTCAGCTCCTCATATTCCTCCTGCCACTCGGACGGCCCGTTCGACGGCATCACCTGCACGGCCGTCACCTTGTATTCGGGGCAGTTGGTGGCCCAGTCGGAAAAGTCCGTGGTGACCACGTTCACTTGCGTGGTCGGGTGGTGGAAGGTCGTATAGACCACGCCGGGCGCCACGCGCTCGGTGATCTGCGCCTTCAAGGTCGTTTCGCCGGAACGGCTTGCGAGCTTCACCCAGTCGCCGTCGCGTACGCCGCGCTGCTCGGCATCATGCGGATGGATCTCGAGCACGTCCTCCTCATGCCAGATCACGTTGGCGGTGCGCCGCGTCTGCGCGCCGACATTGTACTGTGAGAGGATACGGCCCGTTGTGAGCAGCAGCGGGTAGCGCGGGCCGGTCTTCTCGTCGGTGGCCACATACTCGGTGATGACGAACTTGCCCTTGCCGCGCACGAAGCCGTTGATGTGCATGATCGGCGTGCCTTCCGGCGCCGCCGCATTGCACGGCCACTGCACCGAGCCGAGCTCGTCGAGCTTCTTGAAGGAGACGTCGGCGAAAGTCGGCGTCAGCCGTGCGATCTCATCCATGATCTCGGACGGGTGGTTATAGTGCATCGGATAGCCGAGCGCGTTGGAGAGGAGGCAGGTAATCTCCCAGTCCTCGTAGCCGTTCCTCGGCGCCATCACCTTGCGCACCATCTGGATGCGCCGCTCGGCGTTGGTGAAGGTGCCATTCTTCTCCAGGAAGGTCGAGCCTGGCAGGAACACATGCGCGTAGTTGGCCGTCTCGATCAGGAACAGATCCTGCACGACGACGCATTCCATGGAGGAGAGGCCCGCCGCCATGTGCTTGGTATCGGGATCCGATTGGAGGATGTCCTCGCCCTGGATGTAGAGGCCCTTGAAGGAGCCATCGACCGCCGCATCCATCATGTTGGGAATGCGCAGGCCCGGTTCGGCGTCGAGCGGGCGTCCCCACAGCGCTTCGAACATAGCGCGCGTGGCTTCGTCCGACACGTGCCGATAGCCTGACACCTCGTGCGGGAACGAGCCCATGTCGCAGGAACCTTGCACGTTATTCTGTCCACGCAGCGGGTTCACGCCCACGCCTTCGCGGCCGATATTGCCGGTCACCATGGCGAGATTTGCGATCGCCATCACCGTGGTCGAGCCCTGGCTGTGCTCGGTGACGCCGAGCCCGTAATAGATCGCGCCGTTGCCGCCGGTTGCATAAAGCCGCGCGGCGCCGCGGATCGACTCCGCGGGCACGCCGGTCAGCTTCTCGACTTCCTCGGGGCTGTGGCGCGGGTCGGAGACGAACGCGGCCCAATCCTGGAACTCGTCCCAGTCGCAGCGCTCGCGCACGAATTTCTCGTTCACCAGGCCCTCGGTCACGATCACATGCGCGAGAGAGGTGACCACCGCGACATTGGTGCCGGGCTTGAGCGGCAGATGATAATCGGCCTCGATATGCGGCGTGCGCACGAGGTCGATGCGGCGCGGATCGAGGATGATGAGCTTGGCGCCCTCGCGCAGCCGCTTCTTCATGCGGGACGCGAACACCGGATGACCGTCGGTCGGGTTGGCGCCGATGATCATGATCACATCGGAATATTCGACCGAGTTCGAAATCTTGCGTGCCGGCGGAGGTGCCATAGGTGGTTTTCAGCCCATAGCCGGTCGGCGAGTGGCACACGCGCGCGCAGGTATCGACATTGTTGTTGCCGAAGGCGGCACGGACCAGCTTCTGCACCAGGAAGGTCTCCTCGTTGGTGCAGCGCGACGAAGTGATGCCGCCCACGGAACCGCGGCCGTATTTCGCCTGGATGCGCTTGAACTCTGAAGCCGCGTAGCCGATCGCCTCTTCCCACGAGACTTCGCGCCAGGGATCGGTGATCTTGGCGCGGATCATCGGCTTCAGGATGCGGTCCTTATGCGTGGCGTAGCCGAAGGCGAAGCGTCCCTTGACGCAGGAATGGCCGCGATTGGCTTTGCCGTCCTTGTAAGGGACCATGCGCACCAGCTCCTCGCCGCGCATCTCCGCCTTGAAGGCGCAGCCGACGCCGCAATAGGCGCAGGTGGTGACGATGGAGTGCTCGGGCGTGCCGATCTCGATCACGCTCTTCTCGTTCAGCGTCGCGGTGGGGCAGGCCTGGACGCAGGCGCCGCACGAGACGCATTCTGAATCGAGGAACGGCTGTTCCTGCGAGGGCGACACCACGGAGTCGAAGCCGCGGCCGGCGATGGTCAGAGCGAATGTGCCTTGCACCTCTTCGCAGGCGCGGACGCAGCGCGAGCAGACGATGCACTTCGAAGGCTCGTAGGTGAAATAGGGGTTCGAGGTGTCGAGACCCGGATTGGGGTGGCGATGGCCGTCATAGCCGTATCGCACCTCGCGCAGGCCCACGGCGCCGGCCATGTCCTGCAATTCGCAATCGCCATTGGCCGAGCAGGTCAGACAGTCGAGCGGGTGCTCCGAGATATAGAGCTCCATCACGCCCTTGCGGAGCCGCTTCAATCGGTCGGTTTGAGTGTGCACCACCATGCCTTCCGCGACCGGCGTGGTGCAGGAGGCCGGCGTGCCGTTGCGACCCTGGATTTCGACTAGGCAAAGCCGGCAGGAGCCGAACGCGTCGAGCATGTCGGTGGCGCAGAGCTTGGGGATCTGCGTGCCCATCTCCATCGCCGCCCGCATGATCGAGGTGCCTTCCGGCACTGTCAGCTTGACGCCGTCGATGGTCAGCGTGACCTCCTTCTTGGCTTTGGAGGCCGGGGTCCCGTAATCGATTTCCTGGGTCATCGACATTGTCGTTTCCTCATTCAGCAGCTTGCAGGCGCTTTCTTGTGGCGCCGAAATCCTCGGGGAAATGCGTGAGCGCGCTCAGCACCGGGTAGGGGGTAAACCCGCCAAGGGCGCAAAGCGATCCGAACTTCATGGTGTTACAGAGATCTTCGAGCACGAGCAGATTGGCCGCCGCGTCCTCGCCTTTCACGATCTTGTCGACCAACTCTACGCCCCGCGTCGAGCCGATGCGGCAGGGCGTGCACTTGCCG
Source organism: uncultured Alphaproteobacteria bacterium (assembly GCA_963710245.1). Taxonomy (GTDB): domain Bacteria; phylum Pseudomonadota; class Alphaproteobacteria; order Rhizobiales; family Methyloligellaceae; genus Methyloceanibacter. Next base: position 45,185 of record CAVPZK010000019.1, on the reverse strand, counting down.
CAAGAACTCGATGGCGCAGAACTCCATGGCGAAGCGGGCCTGCTTGGCCATATCCACGGTGTCGTCGAACACCACGATGCCGCCGTGCCCGATCAGCCCGTCGGCTGCGGTAAAAGCCTCGTAGTCGAACGGCGTGTCGAACAGCGCGCGTGGGAAATAGGTGGCCCTGGTACAAGCCGGAAGAGGCTAAATTCCGTTGTGATTACAATTGATTATCGGGTGATCGCGATTCCGATCGGGGCGCGACCTCAGCGGGTAGGGGCCTTTGCCTCGCGCTTGACGCGCGACTTCTCCGGCGGGCTATCGGTGACCCAGAATCGGCGCGAGCTGCTTGGCCTCGCTGACCAGCGCATTGATCAACGGCGTCAACGGGTTGCGATGGGGTACGACCAGTCCAATGGAATGCGTGACGACCGGGTCCACGATCGGGATCGCCCGCACTTTCTCGGTCAGGCCCAAGACCTCCGCGAGCTTCGCCGGCATGACGCTCGCCCACTTCCCCGTGCGCACGTGCGCGAACAGGACCACCACCGAATTTGATTTCGAGCGTCGGCGCCACGTTGGCGCCCGCCTGCCGCAGCAGCTGCTCGATGATGCGGCGGTTCTGCATGTCGGGGGTGAGCAGGCAGAGCGGCACCTTGCCCACTTCGGCCCAGGTCACCTGTTCGCGGTCGCCGAGGGGACTGTCAGACGAAGTCAGCAGCCGATATTGCTCGCTATAGAGCGGCACCGTCTGCACCCGTCCCAAGGGCTCGTTGTCGAGATAAGTCAGCCCGGCATCGATCTCCAAATTCTCCAGCAATCCCAACACCTCGATCGAGTTGCGCGAGAGGATCGTGAAGCTCACATCCGGATGCTTGGCCCGATAGGGGGTGGTGATCATCGCCACCATGGCCAGCGCCGTCGGGATGGCGGCGATGCGGATATGGCCGGCCAGGCCGCGCTTCAGCGCGTCGATCTCCTGGCGCATCGCGCGGGTATCGCCGACGATGCGGCGCGCCCAATCGAGCACGCGCTCGCCTTCGGGCGTGAAGCCCTGGAAGCGGGAGCCGCGCTGCACCAGAAGCACGCCGAAGGAATCCTCGAGCTGCTTGATGCCGGCTGAGAGCGTGGGCTGGCTCACCCCGCAAGCCTCCGCCGCGTGGCCGAAATGCCGCTCGCGGGCGAGCGCCAGGATGAATTCGAGCTTATCGATCATAACGGGGCCGGGGGCCTTTCCTTCACTCCACGAATAACAGCGCTAATTGTGAACGGGCGCATAGGGGCTTCAGCAACTATGAGGCAGGCAGCTTGTAGCCGGCTCAGTGATCTGGCGATCTCTTCCGTCCTGCGCGGCGATGACCGGACGCAGCGACCGTCAGCTTCTGAAAGACGCGCCCAATCTCGACAACGCGCCGGCCACAAAAAGGCCGCGGCATGAGCGTCGAGCCGCATCGAGCGGCCTTGATGCCTTCCGGTGAACGGCCAATCCGTCATCAGGTGCCAGACCTTGAACATGCGCGAAGCTCCCATGCGTCTGATGCGGTATGCGACGGAGGCGACCTGCCAGTCGACCTTATAGCTTCCGCGACTGATTGGTTGCAGCGAGACGATGAGCACGCCCGGCATCCTGTCGGGTCACGCGCAAGATGCACCTCACCTATGTGCGGACGCGCGTCCCGTGCATCGTCCTTGACCCGATCGTGCTAAGCCTGGGCGTCGATCGTTCTCGGAAAGAACGATGGCGACTTCGGCCGGCGCCGTCTGCAAGCCTAGAGTCGGCGGCCATGGGCAGTCGAGCTCTCGAGATGAGCGCGGGCGAAGGCGGCATGTGCTGGCGATCAGCGCGAGTGAGATAGCAAGCAGACTCGGCGTATCGGATCGACTTGCCGCCGACGCTATTTATATTCGACCTTGATCACTTGGTACGACTTGCCGCCGCCCGGCGTCGACACCTCGACCACGTCCTTCTTCCGCTTGCCGAGCAGCGCCCGGGCGAGCGGCGAAGTGATCGAGATGCGGCCCTGTTTCACGTCGGCCTCGATCTCGCCGACGATGCGGTATTTGGCCTTCTCGTCGGTGTCCTCATCGACCAGCGTGACCGTCGCCCCGAACATCACCTGGTCGCCCTTGAGCTTGGAGACGTCGATGATGTCGGCGCGCGAAAGCTTGTCCTCGAGGTCGGCGACGCGCGCCTCGGTGATTCCTTGCTGTTCCTTGGCGGCATGGTACTCGGCGTTCTCGGATAGATCGCCGTGGGTGCGGGCGTCGGCGATCTGCTTGATGATGCGCGGGCGCTCGACGGTCTTGAGATATTTGATCTCAGCCTCAAGCGCAGCATAACCCTCCGCGGTCATCGGCACCTTGTCCATCTCAGTGAAGCTCCTTGGGCCACCCCTGAACTACTGTCCAAGAATTGGCTGGTCTAAGTCAAGAATCTGTTGATTTTGACGGATTTCAAGCCGTCTCAGGCGACTTCTTTGGCGCGCTGGCCGACATAGCTCTGTAGGGGAGCGACTTTGAGACCCCCCGCCCTGAGCGCCTTGATAGCCTCGGTCACGGCGAGCGCGCCGGCGAGCGTTGTATAATAGGGGATGTGGTAGAGCAAGGCCGAGCGGCGGATCGAGAACGAATCGGCAAGCGCCTTGGCGCCCTCCGTGGTGTTGAACACGATATCCACCTCGCCATTGGTGATGGCGTCGACCACATGCGGGCGCCCCTCCAGCACCTTGTTGATCTTTTCGCACGGGATGCCGTGCGCATCGAGATGACGCTTGGTGCCGCGCGTGGCGATGATGCGGAAGCCCATCTCGGCGAGTTCTCTGACGGGCCCCACCACCTTGTCCTTGTCGCTGTCCTTCACCGAGACGAACACCGTGCCGGACAGCGGCAGCCTTGAGCCGCCGCCGAGCTGGCTCTTGGCGAAGGCAATCGCATAGTCGCGGTCGATGCCCATGACCTCTCCGGTGGAGCGCATCTCCGGCCCGAGCACCGGATCGACGCCGGGGAAGCGCGCGAAGGGAAACACCGCCTCCTTGACCGCGATATGCTCGAGCTTGCGCCGCTTCAGCCCGAACGCTGCGAGCGGCTTGCCGGCCATCACCTCGGCGGCGATGCCGGCCACGGGCAGCCCGATCACCTTGGCGACGAACGGCACCGTGCGCGAGGCGCGCGGATTGACCTCGAGGATGTAGATGTCGTCGTTCTGGATGGCGAACTGCACGTTCATCAGCCCCACCACGCTGAGCGCTCGGGCGAGCTCGACGGTCTGGCGCTCCATGTCCACGATAATGTGAGGCTTCAGCGAATGCGGCGGCAGCGAGCAGGCCGAAGTCGCCCGAATGCACGCCCGCCTCCTCGATATGCTCCATCACCCCGCAGATGAACACGTCCTTGCCGTCGGCAAGCGCGTCGACGTCCACCTCGATGGCGTCGCGGAGATAAGAATCGATCAGCACCGGACTCTTGCCCGAGACCACCACGGCCTCGGCGATGTAGCGGGCGAGCTGCGCCTCGTCGTGCACGATCTCCATGGCGCGGCCGCCGAGCACATAAGAGGGGCGGATCACCACCGGGAAACCGATCGCCGCGGCGATTGTCTTGGCCTCCGCGGCCGAGCGGGCGATGCCGTTTCTTGGCTGCCTGATGCCGAGCCGCTCGATCAGCGCCTTGAAGCGGTCGCGATCCTCGGCGAGGTCGATGGCGTCGGGCGAGGTGCCGAGGATCGGCACTTTCGCGTTCTCCAGCGCTTGCGCGAGCTTGAGCGGCGTCTGCCCACCGAACTGCACGATCACGCCTTTGAGCTTGCCGCTTTGCTCCTCGGTGCGGACGATCTCCAGCACGTCCTCTTCGGTGAGCGGCTCGAAATAGAGGCGGTCGGAGGTGTCGTAATCGGTCGAGACCGTCTCCGGATTGCAATTGATCATGATGGTCTCGTAGCCGACCGCCGACAGCGCGAAGGCCGCGTGGCAGCAGCAATAGTCGAACTCGATGCCCTGGCCGATGCGGTTGGGACCCCCGCCGAGAATGATGATTTTTTCCTCGGTCGTGGGCCGCGCCTCGCAGACCGGCGGTCCGGCGAAGCCGGACTCGTAGGTCGAGTACATATAGGCCGTGGGCGAGGCGAACTCCGCCGCGCAGGTGTCGATCCGCTTATAGACGGGATGCACGTCGAGCGCGCGGCGCCGCGCGGCGACCTCGCTCGCCTCGATCCCCGAGAGCTTGGCAAGCCGCTCGTCGGAGAATCCCATCGCCTTCAGCGCGCGGAAATTAGCCGCGTCTTTGGGCAGCCCGTGCGCGCGCACGCGGTTCTCGCAATCGATGATGTCTTGCAGCTGCTCGATGAACCACGGGTCGATCTTGCAGGAATCGTAGATCTGCTCGTGGTCAACGCCGAGCCTGAGCGCTTGCGCGACCTTCAGCAACCGGTCGGGGGAGGGGGTGCCGAGGGCTTCGCGGATGACGTTCTTGTCGTCGCCCTGGCCGAGCCCCTCGAAGGCGATGTCGTCGAGGCCGGTCAAGCCCGTTTCCATCGAGCGCAGCGCCTTTTGCAGCGACTCCGGGAAGGTGCGGCCGATGGCCATGGCCTCGCCCACCGATTTCATCGAGGTGGTGAGCACGGGCTTCGAGCCCGGGAACTTCTCGAAGGCGAAGCGCGGGATCTTGGTGACCACATAGTCGATGGTTGGCTCGAACGAGGCGGGCGTCGCGCCGCCGGTGATGTCGTTGGCGAGCTCGTCCAGCGTGTAGCCGACGGCGAGCTTGGCGGCGATCTTGGCGATGGGGAAGCCGGTCGCCTTCGAGGCGAGCGCGGAGGAGCGCGACACGCGCGGATTCATCTCGATGATGACCAGCCGTCCGTCGGCCGGGTTCACCGCGAACTGCACGTTTGACCCGCCGGTCTCGACCCCGATCTCGCGCAGCACCTTGATCGAGGCGTTGCGCATGATCTGATATTCCTTGTCGGTCAGCGTCAGCGCCGGCGCCACCGTGATCGAATCGCCGGTGTGCACGCCCATCGGATCGATATTCTCGATCGAGCAGACGATGATGCAGTTGTCGTCCTTGTCGCGGACGACCTCCATCTCGTACTCCTTCCAGCCGAGCACCGATTCCTCGATCAGCACTTCGGAGGTCGGCGAGGCATCGAGCCCGCGCTCGACGATCTCCAGGAACTCCTCGCGGTTATAGGCGATCCCGCCGCCGGTGCCCCCGAGCGTGAAGGAGGGGCGGATGATGGCGGGAAGCCCGATATCGGGCAGCGCCTCGAGCGCTTCGATCAGGCCCTTCTCCGAATAGCGCCGCCGCCGCTCGGCCTCGGCCCTCGCCCAGTTCGCCTCGAACAGGGCCAGCGCGCGCACCCGCTCATCGCCTTCCGGCGTCTCCGCCTCGATGCGCGCGATCTCGTCTTTATATTTCTGCCGGTCGGCGCGCTTCAGCGAGGCGGCGTCGGCCAGCCGCGAGCGGGGCGTCTCCAGCCCGATCTTCTTCATCGCCTCGCGGAACAACTCGCGGTCCTCGGCCTTGTCGATCACCTCGGCGCGGGCGCCGATCATCTCCACCCCGTATTTGGCGAGCACGCCGGCACGCTCCAGGCTGAGCGCGGCATTGAGCGCGGTCTGCCCGCCCATGGTGGGGAGCAGCGCGTCGGGTCGCTCCTTCTCGATGATCTTGGTGAGGAACTCCGGCGTGATCGGTTCGATATAGGTGGCATCGGCCACGTCCGGATCGGTCATGATCGTGGCCGGGTTCGAGTTCACCAGCACGATGCGATAGCCCTCTTCTTTCAGGGCCTTGCAGGCTTGGGTTCCCGAATAATCGAACTCGCAGGCCTGGCCGATCACGATCGGCCCAGCCCCGATGATCAGGATGGACTTTATATCTGTGCGTTTGGGCATGGGATTAAGCCGCCTCTTCTCCCTTGCGCTTCCTCGCGTCCATCAGCTCGACGAAGCGGGTGAAGAGATAGTGGCTGTCCTGCGGACCCGGCGAGGCTTCCGGGTGGTATTGCACCGAGAACACCGGCTGGTCTTTCAGCTTCAGTCCGGCATTCGACCCGTCGAACAGAGAGACATGCGTCTCCTCGACATTTGCCGGCAGGCTGGCGCGGTCCACCGCGAAACCGTGATTCATCGAGGTGATCTCGACTTTATGCGTGGTGAAGTCCTTCACCGGATGGTTCGCGCCGTGATGGCCCTGATGCATCTTGGCCGTGGTGCCGCCGAGCGCGAGCCCCAGCATCTGATGCCCGAGGCAAATGCCGAACACCGGCAGGCCCGACGAGACGAGCTTCCTGATCTCCGGCACGGCATAGATTCCGGTCGCCGCCGGGTCGCCCGGGCCATTCGAGAGGAACACGCCGTCGGGCTTCCGCTCGAGAATGTCTTCGGCGGTCGCCGTGGCCGGAACAATGGTGAGCCGGCAGCCCACGCTGGCCAGCTCGCGCAGGATGTTGCGCTTCAGCCCATAGTCGATGGCGACGACATGGAAGCGCGGCGCTTCCTGCCGTCCGTAACCTTCGCCCCAGCGCCAGTCGGTCTCGTCCCAGGCATAGCTCTGGCCCGAGGTCACCTCCTTGGCGAGGTCGAGCCCGACCATGCCAGGCCACGCGGTAGCCTCGCGCTTCAGCGCATCGACATCGAACTTGCCGTCTGGCGCATGCGCGATCACCGCATTCGGCATGCCCTTGTCGCGGATCAGGGCGGCGAGCGCGCGCGTGTCGACGCCGCTGATGGCGATGATGCCGCGCGCCTTCAGCCACGCGTCGAGGTCTTGCGTCGCGCGATAGTTGGACGGCTTGGTGATCGGCGCCCGGAGCACGCAGCCCCGCACGCCGCCGGTCGCCAAGCTCCCCGACTCCATGTCTTCGGCGTTGGTGCCGACATTGCCGATATGCGGGAAGGTGAAGGTGATGATCTGCCCGGCATAAGACGGGTCGGTCAGGATCTCCTGATAGCCGGTCATCGCGGTATTGAAGCAAACCTCGCCGACGGCAATGCCGGCGGCGCCCGCGCCCTTGCCCTCGATCACGGTGCCGTCGGCTAGAACGAGAAGCGCGGTCGGCGCCTCGACCGTCCAATCGGCAGGCGCGCGCGACATTGCGGCCTCTTCGGCCAGCGCTTCACTTGTGTCGTTCATCTTCTCTTAGAGGCGCGAGTTCGGCGGGAGCGCCCGGTTTGCAAGTTTGGGTGCCAGCACGGTCACGTCAAGGGTGCGGCGAGCGTGCTCGCGTCGTCAGCATGGCGCGTCTTAACCCGCGAGGGGTTGCGGGTCAATCCACAGATCAAATTATTTACCTGTGAAAACAATGGCTTAAGCTGGCAAATTCGCTTGCTTGCCCGCAAGCGCTCAATTACTTTGGGAGCTTCTTCCTCAAAGCCTTGGGCGAGACAGCAATGCGCGAGACCATCACCGCCGCCTTGAAGGCTGCCACCAAGGCGCAAGACAAGCGCCGTATCTCGACGCTCAGGCTGGTCAGCGCGGCAATCAAGGATCGCGACATCGCCGCCCGCACCGCTGGCAAAGGCGAGGCGACCGACGCCGAGCTGCTCGAGCTGTTCGCCAAGATGATCAAGCAGCGCGAGGAGTCGGAGAAGATCTATGCCGATGCCGGCCGCGCCGAGCTCGCCAAGCAGGAGGGCGAGGAGATCGCCATCATCCGCGAGTTCCTCCCCAAGCAGCTTTCCGACCAGGAGACCGACAAGGCGATTGCCGAGGCCATCGCCAAGACCGGCGCCGCGAGCGTGAAGGACATGGGCAAGGTGATGGCCGAGCTGAAGGCGAAATATGCCGGCCAGATAAATTTCGGCAAAGCCAGCGGCCTGGTGAAGGCGAAGCTCGGCTAGCCATTTCATCCTCTCCCATTCGAGGAGATTGGGATTCCTCCCGGCACTGACGATCTGAAATCCAAATCACGCGTTCGGTTTTGCCCTGCGGTCATTTGTCTTGCACTGCAACATAGATTTGTCACTGCACTGCACTATTAACGGTGCAATGCAGCACGAACTGATTCGTGTCGAAACCGAAAGGAGGCCAGTTCATGGTCCGGTTCTCACTCTTCAACTTTCTCCTCGGCCCTGCCACGCTCGGTGCGTCGCTCGCGCTCGCGGTCGGCGTCACGCCGGCTCTCGCTGACGATCCGACGACCAATTTCGGTCCCGTCGGACCGCACGAGCCTATCCTTGCCACCATTGGTGGGCAGCGCGTCATCGCCTTTTTCGTGCCCGAGCGTGGCTCTTGCGCGGTGAACGCGATCATCTGGAAGGACGCTGGGGCCGATGCGCCGTATGCATCGTCTCGTGTCAGGCTGAGCCTGCGCCCCGGTGAGATGGTTGAGTTCGACCACGGCGCGCGCGAGTCGATGAACCTGCTCTGCGGCGCCGACGCCTCGACCCTTGCGGTCGTGGCCCCGGCCGAGCTGATTCTGACCGGAACGTCGGCAAAGAACTAGCCGGCAGTTTTCTCCTTGCCGGGTTCCGGCAAGTCAAAGCCTGCAACGCCCTCTCCGATCCTCGGGGAGGGCGTTGTGTTTGGCATATAGCCACCGGCTCTCAAGGTATCGCTCTCCCGTTTCATGGCTGCCCCTGGTCCATCGCGTATGCAGACCCTCGCCGAGCTTCTGTCGCATCCATTGCTCGACCAGGCGGTCTACAGCCAATACGCGCGCCCCTATCTCAAGAATATCGCGGCATCCGGCGCCATAGCCACACTTTGCAAATCGGCCGGGGACGCCTTGGGCGTCGACGACCTCTAGTCGGATGCTGCTGCCCGCCTTTCGTTACTCCGAGAGGCATTTTCCCGTAGCATTTTCCTTGTGAGACCGTCGCAAGGGCGACAGGATGGCGCTGGACTAACGGTTCACTGAAGATGGGGGTAAGTAATGCGACTTCTGAAATTCGCCGCGTCGGCGTTGTTGGCGGCTGTTTGCTTCGTGCCCATGCGGGCGTCGGCGAGCCCGGCTTATGCATGTTCAGTCGCCGAGATTTTTGAATGCACCGCCGTTGCCGGGTGCCAGCGGGTCTCGGCGGCGCAAGCCAATCTCCCGCCCTTCGTCACCCTGAATGTCAAGGAGAAGAGGTTGTTCTCCGGCCTGTTCGGCGGGGAGGGGCTCTTCGAACCCGGGGATGTCTATGAAGACGAGAACGTGCTCATCCTTCACGGAAGGCACGGCCTCCTGACGTGGACCGCTGTCGTGGCCAAGGATACCGGTCAAATGTCCATGTCGATCGCCAATCTGGGTAAGACCTACGCCCAGTTCGGATCCTGCACCCCGCAACAGTAGAGGTTGGTTCAACCGCAGGCGAATATTGCGACGCCCTCCCTTCGCGGAGGGCGTTTCGTTTGGGGTGAGGCCTGTCGCATGTTCTCATATTGTTCTAAGGTGGATAACGTTGACGGTTCTGATTCCCTGGTAGCGCCGCGACCAAAGCCGGCGCTGACTTTCGCTCAAATGAAGTTCTCCGATTCGTTCTTGGATGAGATCCGCGCCCGGCTGCCTGTGTCGCAGGTGGTCTCGCGTCGCGTGCCGCTGAAGCGGGCAGGGCGGGAATGGAAGGGCCTCTCGCCGTTCAACAAAGAGAAGACGCCGTCTTTCACCGTGAACGACCAGAAGGGCTTCTATCACGACTTCTCCTCCGGCAAGCATGGCGACATCTTCAGCTTCGTCATGGAGACCGAGGGCCTGAGCTTCCCGGAAGCGGTGGAGAAGCTCGCGGGCGATGCCGGGCTCGAAATGCCGAAGCCCGACCCGCAATACGAGCGGACCGCGAAAGAGCGGCTCGGCCTGTTCGATGCGCTGGAGGCGGCGGCGCAACTCTTCGAGGACGCGCTGACGACGCGCGAAGGGCGCGATGCGCTGCTCTATGCCGAGCGGCGCGGGCTTACCGGCGAGACGCTGAAGGAATTCCGCATCGGCTTTGCGCCGAACGCCAAGGACGCGCTCAAGACCGCGTTGCTGAAAAAGGGCTTCACCGAGGCGCAGCTGCTGGAAGCAGGCCTCGTCATCAAACCGGATGACGGGCGGCCGACTTACGATCGCTTTCGCAACCGGCTCACCATCCCCATCCTCGACGCCAAGTCGCGCGTCATCGCTTTCGGCGCCCGCGCGCTCGATCCGGACGCCGAGCCGAAATATCTCAACTCGCCGGAGACCAGGCTCTTCGACAAAGGCTCGTCGCTGTACAATTTCGCGCGCGCGCGCAAAGCGGCCTTCGACAAGGACGAGTTGGTGGTGGTCGAAGGCTATATGGACGTGATCGCGCTCAATCAGGCCGGTTTCGCCCATGCCGTCGCCACGCTCGGCACGGCCTTTACCGAGCGCCAGATGGAGCTTCTGTGGCAGCTCGCGCCGGAGCCGATCGTCTGCTTCGACGGCGACAGGGCAGGGGAAGCAGCCGCCGCGCGCGCCATCGACCGCATGCTGCCCAATTTGCGCGAGGGCCGCTCCTTCCGCTTCGCCTTCTTGCCCGAAGGCTCCGACCCTGACGATCTCGTGCGCACCAAAGGCGCGCGCGCTCTCGCCGAGTGTCTTGCGGGCGCCCGGCCGTTGATCGACGTGCTGTGGCAGAGAGAGCTGAAGACCCACGCGATCGACACGCCCGAGCGCCGCGCCGCCTTCGAGGAGCGGATGGAGAAGCTGCTCGCCGAGATCGGCAATGCGCGGGTCAAGGATCACTACCGGCGGGAGGTGAAGAACCGGCTGTTCAATCTGTGGCGCGAGCAGGGGACCGATCGCCGCAAGCTCTCGGCGGGCGCCCCCGGCGCGCGGCAAGCGGGAAGAGCAGGCTCCACGCCCATCCCCTCGGCGCGCGGCTTCGTCACCGTCATAACCATCGCGCTGGTCAATCACCCTTGGTTGCTCGACCGCTTCGCCGACGAGGTGGCGAGCCTCGAGATCAGGGACAAGAAGCTCGCCGCGCTGCTTCAGGCCGTGACCGGCATCATCTACGAGGACACGCATGTGACGCGCGAGCGCCTGGCCGAGCGGCTGGAGGCCAGCAATCAGGGCAAGCTCTACGCCGAGCTTTGCCGGGAGAGCGCCTTCAAGCGCGTAGCCTTCCTTCAGCCGGAAACCCCAGAGCACGAGGTTGCCGTGCAATTCGCCGACCTTATCTATCGCTTCCGCGCGCTGCCGAGCCTCAACCGCGAGCTGCAGGAAGGCGCCGACCACTTGGCCGACGTGACGGAAGCCGAATTCGAGCGTTTCGCCGTGCTTCAGCAGCAAGTGGCGAGCGTCGGCAGCCAGCATGCCGGCGACGATGCGGGTGACCGCGACGCCCAAAAGCGCTTCCAGGAGACCGTTGCCCGGCTCAAAGGTGCCAATATCGGCGGCCAGAGAGGCCGCCGCTCCGAACCACCCAATTAGGGCCATGCGGCCTTATTCTTGCATCCATTCGACTGTAATGAGCGAGATCAGAGCCAAGAAAATATTGTCTAGCCGCCCTGGCGGCCTTGACAGGGGGGAGCCCCCTCGCCAATTCATGCTCAAGACGTGCAACCACCGCGCGGGCCTTGATTTTTGGGGCTGGCCTGCGCTTTTAAGCACCGGGTTTGAACGCTGAGGCAGACCCCCGCGAGGCGTATCGCTGGCTCCTGATGATTGTGTTATTGGAGCAGAATTCGCGGAAGTAACGGCACGTTGTTCGTCCTCTGTCTTGGCCGGAAGGCCCGTGTTCATTAGGGGAGAGTGACAGTCGACCCAAGCTCGGCGCCAGTATAGAAAGGCGGCGGCCAAGCCAGGGCACGGGGTCATGCTTAATTGACGATTAACGGAGCACCCGTTAATCGCTTCTCGTGAGTTGTGCGCCAAGGGTGGGAGCGCTTCGAGTACACCGCGCTCCTCGCTCGAGGCGAGAGCGCGTCGCTGACAATGGCAAATTGCGCTTCGGAGTAACATGAATGGCAACCAAAACCGCTGAAGCCGAGGATCAAGAGCAACCCGCAGCGGAGCCCGCCGATGGGCCCGTGCTCGACATGTCCGACGCTGCAGTCAAGAAGCTGATCAAGACCGCGAAGGCGCGCGGCTTCGTGACCTATGACGAATTGAACGAGGTGCTGCCCTCCGAGGAGGTATCCTCCGAGCAGATCGAAGACACCATGTCGATGCTGTCCGACATGGGCATCAACGTCATCGACACCGACGAGGCCGAGGAGACGCCCGCAGCCGGCGAGGAGGGCGCCGCCGAAACTCCGCGCGCCGTGGTCGCCGCCGCGCCAATCGCCAAGGCCGAGACCACCACCAAGGAACCCACCGAACGCACCGACGATCCCGTGCGCATGTATCTGCGCGAGATGGGCTCGGTCGAGCTCTTATCCCGCGAGGGCGAGATCGCCATCGCCAAGCGCATCGAGGCCGGCCGCGAGGCAATGATCGCCGGGCTGTGCGAGAGCCCGCTCACCTTCCAGGCCATCATCATCTGGCGCGACGAGCTGAACGAAGGCAAGATTCTGCTGCGCGACATCATCGATCTCGAAGCCACCTATCAGGGCCCCGACGCCAAGCCCGCCCCGAGCCAGCCGCTGCCCGGCGAGGCCGGCGCCAACGGCGAGGCCGTCGCCATGAACGGCAACGGCCAGGCGCAGCCGCAATCCGGCGCGCATAAGCAGGCCGGCGACGACGAAGAGGGCGAGGAGCCGCGGCCTGAGGAATTCGAGGAGGACGAGGACGATCTCGAGAACTCGCTCTCGCTCGCCGCGATGGAAGCCGAGCTCAAGCCCAAGGTGCTGGAGACCTTCGACCTCGTCGCCACCAACTACAAGAAGCTGCGCAAGCTGCAAGACCAGGTGGTCGAGCGCGCGCTGAAGAACGACCAGCTCTCCTCCGGCCAGGAGAAGCGCTACAAGGTCCTGAAGGACGAGATCGTCGCCGAGATCAAATCGCTCTCGCTCAACGCCAACCGCATCGAGAGCCTGGTCGAGACGCTCTACGACATCAACAAGAAGCTGATGGGCTATGAGGGGCGCATGCTCCGGCTGGCCGAGAGCTATGGCGTGAAGCGCGAGGACTTCCTCGAGGAATATCAGGGCGCCGAGCTCGACCCCAACTGGCTGCGCCGCGTCGGCCGCTCGAAGAAGAAGGGCTGGGCCGAATTCATCCGCGACGAGCGCGGCATGGTGAAGGAGCTCCGCACCGAGATCCAGAATCTCGCGGCCGAGACGGGGCTACAGATCTCCGAGTTCCGCAAGATCGTGCACATCGTGCAGAAGGGCGAGCGCGAGGCGCGCCAGGCGAAGAAGGAGATGGTCGAGGCGAACTTGCGCCTCGTGATCTCGATCGCCAAGAAATACACCAATCGCGGCCTGCAATTCCTCGACCTCATCCAGGAAGGCAATATCGGCCTGATGAAGGCCGTGGATAAGTTCGAATATCGCCGCGGCTACAAATTCTCGACCTACGCCACCTGGTGGATCCGGCAGGCCATCACCCGCAGCATTGCCGACCAAGCGCGCACCATCCGCATCCCCGTGCACATGATCGAGACCATCAACAAGATCGTGCGCACCTCGCGCCAGATGCTGCACGAGATCGGCCGCGAGCCGACGCCGGAGGAGCTCTCCGAGAAGCTCGCCATGCCGCTCGAGAAGGTGCGCAAGGTTCTCAAGATCGCCAAGGAGCCGATCTCGCTCGAGACGCCGATCGGCGACGAGGAAGATTCCTATCTCGGCGATTTCATCGAGGACAAGAACGCGGTGCTGCCGATCGACGCGGCGATCCAGTCGAACTTGCGCGAGACCACGACGCGCGTGCTCGCCTCGCTGACGCCGCGCGAGGAGCGGGTGCTTGCGCATGCGCTTCGGCATTGGCATGAACACCGACCACACTCTGGAAGAGGTCGGCCAGCAATTCTCGGTGACGCGCGAGCGCATCCGCCAGATCGAAGCCAAGGCGCTGCGTAAGCTGAAGCACCCGAGCCGCAGCCGCAAGCTCCGCAGCTTCCTCGACAACTAGCGCGACAGAGCGAGCCCCTGCCTCAAGGCTGGTGGAACGTTACGCTGACGGCCGAGTTATCCTTAATGGGTCGGCGGCGCGCGTCATCGCGTCCATTGCCCCCTTTCACCCCCAAAAATCGACTAGGAGGTCGCCATGGATTGGAACCGTGTTGAAGGCAACTGGAAGCAGGTCAAAGGTCAGGTCAAGGAGAAGTGGGGCAAGCTCACCGACGACGATCTGACGCAGATCAACGGCCGCCGCGAGCAGCTCGAAGGCAAGATCCAGGAGCGCTACGGCGTGGCCAAGGATCAGGCCAAGAAGCAGATTGACGACTGGTATGGGTCGCAATCCTGGTAACGACTGCACGCGTGAATGAATTGGGCCCGGCCTTTTGCCGGCTTTCTTTTTACCCGCCGGCGCCGCTATTGCCCGCGAGTTGATCCGCGACAGGGGTGACGCTGACATTGGCGACGCCGTCGGCGATCATGCCGAGCCGCATCGCCGCCGCCTTCGACAGATCGATGATGCGATCCTTGGCGAACGGCCCTCGGTCGTTGACGCGCACCACCACCTCGCGGCCATTCTTGAGATTGACTACGCGCAGCTTGGTGCCGAACGGCGCCGAGCGGTGCGCCGCGGTCAGGTCGCCGTCGTCGAGCTGTTCGCCGCTCGCCGTCGGCGTCTCGAGGTCATACCAAGAAGCGCGGCCGGTCTCCGCCGCGGAGCCGTTCTCCTCGATCGTATCGTCAGCCTCATCCTGAGGCGCTTGGCGCGTTGCGGCAAGCCTCGAAGGATTGGGCTCGGCCGCTTGCGGCGAAACTTCCGGCGCGAGCGCCGCTTCATGATGGCGGATCGGTTCGCGCGCGGTCTTCTTGGCGAGGTTCGAGCTCTGGCTCGGCTCGGGCGCGGCGAGATCGCGCGCGGGCGTAGGCGGCTGCCAAGAGGTGATGGTGATTTTGTCGGGGAGATAGGCGGCAGCCTTCTCGCCGATATAGAGCGCCGCAGCGACGCAGACCGCAGCCACCGTCAGAGCCGCGACCCAGGTCGTGGGATGCACATTGTGCGGAATTACGCCCGCGACACGCATATGGATGTCCCTGCCAACCGTCTATTATGCAGGGGTTAACGCGGGAGGCCGTATCGGGTTCCAGCTGTGCAGTTTGCAGAAATTTGCAGCGGTTGTGTCGCACGCCTACAAGAGGGGGCAGCGCTTCCAGTCTGAAGTGAGTATCAGAGTTTTGGATTTGGCAGCGGGTAACTCCGACACGCAAATTGAGACGAGCCCGTTCGGTGTCACGCGTGTCGGCATCCTCTCGGACGAATGCCGTCGCGGCATAACCTGCAATTGTTTCCCTGTCGACTTATGGATAGTCATCACGTTAACACCGCTCAGGACCCTGGTGGCGGCTGAGAATGTTCCTGCAGGAGTGCCGCCTCGAGATACTTCTGGCTCCCTCATAGCGACCTACTAGCCGCCAGCGTTCTGGGAGGCCTTCCCTCAATTGAGTGCCTCGGTGAAGGAGGCGCATGTAGCGTGCATCCTCGGCTATCGAGTCGTGGAGCGGGTGCGCAAAATAAATGCCGCTCAAGTCGCGCGGAGCGGGTGCGCATAAAAATTGTGCGGAGCCCGCGCCAACAAAAAAAGACTCCGTCTGGGCGTACTCCCGCCATGAATGGGGCCGCTAAATGTCGGCGGGGTGTAGCGGGTTCCGATCGTTGCGTCAGGAGGGAGCTCATGTTGCGTATGTTCAAGCGTAAGGGAACCATCATTGCTGAGGGTTTGAAGATTGTCGGCAGCGTCACGGCCGAGGGCCTGGTCGAGGTCAACGGCCATATCGAGGGGGATCTGCATTGCACCTCCCTCGTCATCTCGCCGAAGGCGTCGATCTCGGGCGGGGTCGAGGCCGACCGCGTGGTCGTGAATGGGCGGGTCGAGGGACCCATTCGCGGCGGCGAGGTGGTGTTGAAGAGCCGCGCGCATGTCACGGGCGACATCCAGCATCAGTCGCTCGCCATCGAGTCCGGCGCCTATTTCGACGGACGCTCGGTGCGCTCGGCCACGTCCAATGTGACGAAGCAGGCGGAGAAGGCGGAGAGGCCGGAGCGGCTTTCCGTGCGCTTGCGGCGGGAGACCGCGCCGAACGGGCGTGAGCCCGCGCCTGCGTCCGCCGCTTAAAGCGCGATTGATCAAGGGACCGGCCTTAACAGTGCCGGTCCTTTTTCTTGGCCCGGGCCGGGCGGCGAGATTGCGCGAAATCGCCCGTGATTACAGGAGCTTGGGCTGCGACTGATTTCGGCTTGACGGCAAGACGGCTCCCCATGCATGTGGACCTCGGGGGTCAACAGGCTGCAATTGCGGGGAAAAGTCTTCGAGTTGCGCGTCTCCAATCGAACCATCTGGATGCTGTGGTTCCAGGGCTTCGCCGAGCGTCGCCTTTGGTGCAGTTCTGTCTAGAGATCGCCGCGCGCTCCAATCCGACCTGGCGGGTCGTCGCGCTCAATCGCACCAGTCTCTCCGAGTGGGTTGATTTTGAGCAGGCGATCGATCCCGAGCGCCGCGATCTCGACATGCGCAGGGTCGCCGACGTCGCGCGGCTTTGTCTGCTGCGCCAGAGGCTGGAACTCGCTGCCCGGAGGGCTGCCCAGCTCGAAATCGTGGTGTTGAACACCACTTCCGGCGCCTGAAGCCAAAGAGTCGAGTTGCCGCCGACATAGACGGCGCCGAGCCTGGCAGAAGGGTGTTGTTGAAGCTGAAGCTGTACTCTTCGCCAATCAGCGTGAGCACCGAATTGCCGAAATGCCTTGGAGATGCTCGAAATTGTAGCTCGCCGAGCTCGACGTCGCTTTCGCCTCCCACAAGCCTCACTCATATCGCAGCGCGTCGATTGGATTCATCAGCGAGGCGCGCCGCGCCGGGTAATAGCCGAAGAACACACCGACCAGCCCGGCCGAAACCAGCGCGATCACCACCAGATTGGGCGACAGCGCGATCGGCCAATTCCCCCAGATCGACATGGCGAGCGCGGCGCCGCCGCCGATGGCAAGGCCGATCAGCCCGCCCAAGACGCAGAGCGTAACCGCCTCGATCAGGAACTGACTCAAAATATCGCGGCGTCTCGCGCCGACCGCCATGCGCAAGCCGATTTCCCGCGTGCGCTCGGTCACCGAGACCAACATGATGTTCATGATGCCGATGCCGCCCACCACCAGCGAGATGGCGGCGGTGGCGCCGAGCAGCACACTCAAGATGCTCTGCGTCTCGCTGCGCGTGCGGATGAACTCGGCCATGTTGCGGACCTGGAAGTCGTCGGGAGAGCCGGCCCTGACATGCCGCCTTTCGCGCAGCAAACTTTCGATTTCCTCCTGCGCGTCGCCCATCCCTTCGGCGGAGGCGATCTCGACCATGATCTGGCGGAGATTGTCGGGGACGGTCTGCTCGGCGCCGAACAGCCTGCGCCGCGCGGTCGACAGCGGCACGAGCGCGGTATCGTCTTGATCGGTGCCCCAGCCCGACTGGCCTTTGACCGACAGCACGCCGATCACGGTGAAGGGCACATTCTTGATGCGGATTTGCTCGCCTACGGCAGGATTGGCGCCGAACAATTCGCGCGCGGTGGTAGCGCCGAGAATCACCACCTTGGCGCCGGCGCGAAGCTCGGCCTCGCTGAAGCTGCGCCCCTCGGCGACCGGCCAGTCGCGCACCTCCAGGAAATCCGCGTTCACGCCATTGACCGATGTGGTCCAATTGGCGTTGCCGACCACGACCGGCGCCGAGCCGCTCACCATGCCGGCCGCGGCCGTGACGCCGGGCACGCTGGCGCGGATCGCTGCGAGGTCGTTCTCCGACAGGGCCAAGGCGGTGCCTTCCCCCGAGCGCCGGCCCCCTGAGGTGTAAGAGCCCGGCATGACCACAAGCACATTGGTGCCGAGTGCCTTGATCCGCGCCTCGATGGCTTGCCCTGCGCCGGTGGCGATCGACACCATCACGATCACCGAGGCGACGCCGATGATCACGCCGAGCATGGCGAGGAAGCTCCGCAGCGCATTCACTTTCAGCGCGGCGATGGCGACTTTGCAGGATGCGAGCGGATTCATCTCGCCTCCTTGACGATCTCGCCGTCGCGGAACGTGATCCGCCGGCGCGCGCGCTTGGCGATGTCGGGCTCGTGGGTGACGAGGATCACTGTGATGCCGGTCGCGTTCAACTCCTCGAACAGGGAGATGATCTCCTCGGTGGTATGGCTGTCGAGCGCGCCGGTCGGCTCGTCTGCGAGGATGATGTGCGGGTCGTTGACCAGCGCGCGGGCGATCGCCACCCGCTGCTGCTGGCCGCCGGAAAGCTCGGAAGGATGGTGGTCCTCGCGATGGGCGAGGCCGACCATGGCGAGGCAGGCCTTGGCCTTGTCGCGCGCATGTTTGTGACCGCGCGGCGAATAGAGCAGCGGCAGCGCGACATTGTCGAGCGCGGATGTCCGCGCCAGCAGATTGAAGGTCTGGAACACGAAGCCGATCTTCTCGTTGCGGTAAAGCGCGAGCTGATCGGATGAAAGCCGCCCGAGCTCGCGGCCCTCGACTTGTAGCGTGCCGCTGGTTGGCACATCGAGCGCGCCGATGAGATTCATGAAAGTCGACTTGCCGGAACCCGAGGCGCCGGTGACGGCAAGATATTCGCCGCGCTCGACCTCGACGCTGATGCCTTGTAGCGCGCCGATGACGCTGCCGCCGAGCTTGTAGGTCTTGACCAGATCGCGGGCGACGATCTGTGGAGCAGCGGAGGCGGCGCCGCGCTCCGCGCCGCTTCTGCGTTGCTCACGGCGCCGCCTCGCTCGCGCGCACCACGACATTGGCGCCCTCGGGCAAGCCTTCGACGATCTCCGTCGTGTTGCCGTCGGTGAGGCCGAGTCTCACCTCGTGCGGCCAGAAGGCGCCGTCTTCATAGGTCCAGATGGTGACTCGCCGCGGCCCGCTCGGTCTCTGCCGCGCCATCTCCTCGTATTGTTTGTATTTCTCCGGTGACAGCACGGCACGCAGCACCTTGGCGATGCGCAGGCGCACCTGCTCGCGCACATCTGTCGACATCGGCGCCGTCCCGGGCGGTCCGGCGCTGCGGATGGCGGCGAACTCGGCGTCGAGCGCGGCCCTGATCTTGCCCATCTCCTCTTCGGTGAGCTCGAGCTGGGTTCTCAGCTTTTCCAGCAGCCGCGCGCCGCGGTCGCCGACGGGTCCGAGCGTCGACCCGGTCGCCCAACCATCGCGCGTAAGCGCGGCTTGCGCAGGCCCGCGCGGTTGAAAGCGCAGGGCGTCGGTCGGCACGACGACCACGTTCTTCTGCTCGCCGGTGACGATCTCGACATTGGCCGTCATGCCGGGCAGGAGACGGCCGAGAGGGTTGTCGGCGTCGATCACCACCGTGTAGGTGACCACATTGTTGAGGGCGACCGGCGCGAGCCTGATCTGCTCGACCTCGCCCTTGAAGGTCACGTCGGGATAGGCATCGACGGTGAAGCTAACCGGGTTGTCGCGCGTCACCTGGCCGATATCCGCCTCATCGACTTGCGCCTCGATCTGCACATGGGCGAGGTCCTGGGCGATGGTGAACAGCTTCGGTGCCGTCATGCTGGCGGCGACGGTCTGGCCCGCCTCCACCGTCCGCTCGATCACCACGCCGTCGATCGGCGCGCGGATATAAGTGCGCTCAAGATCGATGCGCGCGGCGTCGAGGGTCGCTTGGCGCTGCTCGAGCGTGGCCTTGGCGTTCACGACTTGCGCCTTGGCGATGGCGAGGTCGGCGGTGGCGGCTTGCTGGGCGGCGGTCGCGGTATCCAGATTGGCTTGCGCGCCGACGCCTTTCTTGACCAGCTCCGCGGCGCGGGCGAGGTCGAGCTCGGCCTTATGCAGATTGGATTCCGCGCGCTGGACGGTCGCTTCCTGCAGAGCGACATTTGCCGTGGCGATGGCGAGGCCCGCTTCCTCCTCGCGCACCCTGGTGGCGAAGGTTGACGGCTCGATGCGGGCGAGCACCTGGCCTTTCTTCACCTCGGAGGAGAAGTCGGCATAAAGCTCGCCGATATTGCCGGAGAGCTGCGAGCCGATCTCCACCGTGCCGAGCGCGCGCACCGTGCCGGAGGTCGAGACGACGCGGCGCACGTCAGCGCGCGTGGCGGCGATGGTCTGCACGTCGAGCTGGGGGACGGCCTGATTCTGCCAATAGTAATAGAAGCCGCCTGCCGCCGCCGCCGCGACCAAGACGAGCGTGAACCAACGCGTTCCCATGGAGCCTGCTGTTCCCGAGAGTCCGCTGTTTAGCACGAACGGGCGGCAGCAAATCCTTACAAAACGGCAATGATATGAATGCGGTAGTGCGCGCGAGGGAGCTACAGCCCGAAGGGGTAGGTCTCGTCGGGGCCGTGCGGGTGGGCCTCTCCGTGCGCCGCCACCGCTTGCGTCTCGGTAAACCAGATCCAGGCATCGAATTGTCGCGACAATTCGGCCTGGAAATAATGTGACAGCAGCTCCGTTTCGGGCCGGTAGATGACACCGATGGCGCGCTCGAGCAGCGGCTCGGCCAGCGCGTCGCGGACATGCTTCTTCTGGCCGGGGCCCGTCTCCAGGAAGAAGGCCGGGATGCCGGCGTCGCGCGAGCTGCCCTCGTAGGAATCGTCCCGCGCGGGCGTAACGCGCTTGATCTCCATCGGGCCGTTCCAGTCCGACGCGGCGGCGACCGTGCCGCGGTCGGTGCCGAAGCCGATCAGGGCGGCATTGTCGCCGAAGCGGTCGCGCGCGAGCTGTCCGATATTATGCTCGCCTCGGACTTGGCCCATCTCGGTGAACTCGGCATTGCCGATATGCGAGTTATGCGCCCAGACCACGGCCTTCGAGCCGGGCCCGCGATGCTGAAGCAGCCGCTCCAGCGTGTCGAACATATGCTGGTCGCGCAAATTCCACGACACGGCATCGCCGTAATACATCACCCGGTAATATTGCTCGGCCGCCGTGACGATGCGCGCATTCTGCTCGGCGCTGAAAAACGCCTCGCCGTCCTTGATCAGATAATCGAGGCGCTTCTTGAGGAGATCGAGCAGGGCGTCGCCTACCGGCTTCTCGCACACCGCATAGCCGCGCGACAGCGCCATGCGCCCGTAGCGCACCGGGTCTGAGCGCCACGGCGCGAGGCAGCCATAGCGCTCGCGCGTGCCGGTCGGGTCGTCCGGCGAGCTTGGCATTGGGGCTGCCATGACAGCTAAACTACTGGAGAGCCCGGTCGTTCTTCCTTGATATGAATCAGGAATCCTGACGGCCGAATTCCGTCAGTTGATCTCCCAGCTCACCCTGACGCGCACCTCGACGGAGGCCGTGCCGGCCTCGATCGGCACTTCCTTTGCCGAATCCATGCGGGTTGCCATCGGCGCATAGCGCGGCTGATAGGAGCTTTCTTCCTCGGTGATGCTAAGGATCCGGCCGAGGCCGACGCCGGCCGCCTCGGCATAGAGCTTGGCGTTGTCGGTGACGTTCTTCAGCGCGAGCTTGCGCGCCTCGTCCTTCAGCGCCTCGGGCTCCTCCACGCCGAACTCGATGGAATCGATCTGGTTCGAGCCGAGCGTCACCACCTTGTCGAGGATGGCGCCGAGCTTCTTGATGTCGTGCAGCGTGATGCGCACCTGGTTGGTGACGCGGTAGCCGACGACCTCGGGCGGCGCGGGCTTGTCCATCGGCCGCTGGTCGTAGACGGGGCCGACCGAGAAATTGACGGTCTGGATGTCCTTGGCGTCGATGCCATCGGCCTTCAGCGACTCGACCACCTTGGCCATCGCTCCGGTGTTCTGGTCGAGCGCCTCGCGCGCGGTCTTGGCCTCGGTCGTCACCCCGGTCGAGATGTCGACCTTGTCGGGCGTGGTTTTGACCGCGCCCGAGGCCGAGAGTGAAATGGTGCGCTTGTCGGGCTCGTCATGGGCGAGCGCGGGCAGAGCCTGGAGTGGCGCGAAGGCGAGAAGGGATAAGGCGAGGAGATATTTCGGCGAGGGGAGGGGCATGGGGATTCCCGAGGGTGGCGGCACCGTTCATGAGGATTGCTTGGGCGAGCCGGAAGCGCAAATTAACTTCCGGCAATTCGCAGGCCCGCCGAACTCTGCTATGAGGCGGGAATCCGCCACGAGCAGGGCGGATCCGCCGCCCAGCGCGGCCGGAGCGAGAGCAGGGCCCGTAGCTCAACTGGTTAGAGCCGGCGGCTTATAACCGGCACGCGGGATTTCTCAGATCACAAAACGGCGGTATACTTACCCTGGAAACCGGGGACGTCCCCGGTTTCCCCGAGCTTGCAGCACGGCTGTAGCCAGCACGAGGGGGAGCCGACGGTAATGAGGAGAGCCGAGCGACGTCCGCTCACCGAGCGATTCATTCGCTCCGTCAGCCGGCTGATCGACGACAAAACAATCGTCCACTCGTTCGACTACACGGACGAGAGTGGCAACCTGCTGTTCCAGGTCACGCGCTCGGTCACCAAGAAGTTCGCTCAGCGCAAGCCGGACGGCAAGAACGGCTGGGTCTACAGCCCGGGAACGAGACACCGTCGCCGACCACCGAATGTGGCGCAACAGCGGACGGTAGATAGCCGTCCCCGACCAAGCACAACCGTCCTTTTCAAGCCAATGAAATTCCTAGCATATACGTCCATGGACGGTGGATGTAGTACGTTTGTAGCCCAGGTAATAATCCCTCGATCATGCCCAAGGCATGCCCCGACCATGGATTGGCGGTTTGCAACGGGCTACCGTTCAGCCTAGCGAAGAGGACGCTCAAGCGTTTGCTTGCGCCTTTGTGCCAGGATGGCTCGTCAGCGCTGCAATCCACTGAATTGGTCAAGAACCTCCTGTAAGCTTTCAATGTGCGCTTGCTTGACGGGATGACCGGGCTCGAGCCGATCGCCAAAGACTGCTGAGCCCATACCATCGCCAGGCTTGCCGGCTGCAACTGACCGCCCTTGCCGCCGAGCAGGTCACGCAAGATTTGACCGAAGATGTCTCCCATCGGGGCTTGCTTTGGCCAGCAGGTCCGGCTTGTCCAGGAATGCCGATCTCGACTGGACCGACAACGACCGGCTTCAGGCGCCCTTCCTCAATTGCCTTTGCCAACTCACGCATGATCTGAGCGAGGATGTCGCCGCCCGGGACGGCTTGACCGCCGGTGTCCGTTGGAACTGGGCTCTGCTCGCCGCCCGTGGGAATTTGATAGCCAGGCCCTGGGCCAAGCTTATCGCGCAGGCTGCCGTCTTGCTTTGGTGCGGTTTGAGGAGCTGGGCTTGCAGCCGGTCCAGCGGACTCCGGTACCCCTTGTCTAAAGATCTGCCTCAATATGTCGCCCAATCCGCCGCCTGGTTCTGGTGAGATTTGAGGTGCTGAGGGCGCTGGCGCAGCTTTTCCAGGCCCGCTCTTCATCAGGCTGGAGATGATGATTCCGGCGAGAACCGGCAGCAGCTTCTTCAAGATCGTTGAACTGATGCCCGACAATTGCTGTGCTTGATCGGCAATGGCACGACTCGCGTCTGGCGAGACAAACATCCGGGATAAGGCCGCATTACCGGCAGCCCGACCTTCTCGGGAGAACGCAAGTTGCGGGTCGTCATACATCGCATAAAGCTCGGGCTGAGCTCCCATCAACGCGAGCAGGCCGCCGAGGCCTTCGGGAGTTGCCGTCGTTCGCTTAAGGCCCATCGATATAGCCGGCAGCAGCGACGCCACGGCCGCTTGGGTTTGCTGCGGCGAAAGCCCAAATTCGCGACCAACCGCGGTCATGGCTTCGCCATTCTGAGCATCCGCGAGAACCTCGTACAAATTCGCCATTGTTTGTACTCCTCAGCTAGCACGGCGGGCAGGCCGCTCGCTCGTGCGCATGACTAACGCAACAAATAGAGAACCAGAGTGAGGATGATGCTGACCACGATCGATGTCGTGATCGGGAAGTAAAAGATGAACCTGCCGCCCGGGCTCTCGTACTTGATATCTCCCGGCAGGAGGGACAGAGCGGACGTCTGATCGTGCCTGTGGTCCGACCGCTTGCTAGACACGTAGGAGACAAGCCCAAGCGCCAACATGATGATCGCGGTGGTAACAAGGAACGTGGTCATAGACTCGGTGTCAAACCTTCACGCTGCGGTCAGCGCATCAAGTTTCGATCGGATAGCATCTACCGCCGGCTTGATGATCGTTGCCACGCCGGGGATGGCGAGAGCCTTATCCAGCAGCTGATCCAGGTTCGGCCGAATCGAGGCGAATGTCTCCGCCAACAGCTTGCGGTTTTCTGGCGAGAGTTGGCTGAGGAGCCCGGTCAACTGGTCAAACTCTGAGGAGGTCTGCGTGAGGGTCGGCAGGGTTGCCTGTGCGGAAGCCTCATCCTTGATCCCCATTAGCGAGGAGTACAAATGATTGACGGCTGATGTGGCTAACTCCCCAACGTCGGTGTCGCCCGCCTTGATCCCCTGCAGCTTAGTGAACAAACCTGCGTAAGGCGCTTCACCTGTGGGAGTTGTCGTCTCCTCGACAGGTGGCTTTGTGGTTTCGACGACATGCCTGTCACGCCCCAGGAAATGCCACGCCAACGCGCCGATCGCGAGCACAGCTAAAGCGCCCAACAACCACGGCAAGATCGAAGGCGGAGTTGCCGGCGCTCGGGACACATACTTTGCGCCTGAAGCACTCAGGTCATCGAGGATTCCTGTATCGCCGAGATATTTCGAGAACCCAGAAGGCAGGGCGCCGGTAACATTGCTCTTTTGCGAGGTCAGAAAATTGGCAAGCCCCGAGGCATCGAGACCTCGATCCCGCTGTTCCTGGCCAAGGAAACCCAGAACGACCGGCCCAAGAAGGCCCATCAAGCTTTTCGAGCCGCCTGCGTCGATGCCTGCGTATTGTGCGACGGCGCCGGTCAGAGCGGACACTGTCTTGCCACCAAGAAGCGAAGTGAGGACGCTGCCACCCTGGTCGATCAAGGCCTTTTGACCGGGTTCACCGATGACGCTGGCCAGACTTGCCAGACACTCCAGGCTCCTGCTTCCGCACGACCTCGGTCAGTTTGGCTGCGCCTTGTGGCTTAGAAACATACGAAATAAGGGCAGCAAGAAGTGCCGGGACGGCTGCAACAATTGCTTTTTGGGTAGATGTCTGGTTCAGCCCGAGCGCGGAAGCAATGCGCGACACCATGCTGGGGGACAAAACTTCGGCGATTTCTGAAACGAGGTTGGTCGCCACGGGAGATCCTCCTGGCAATAGAGCAATCCCCGCGGCCTTAGATTACCACATCTCAGGGGTTCTCCTGAAGCACGGATTGATGATTGTGCAGCCCGCGGCTGCGTTCGCAATGTTTCATCGAGACAGTTTGTGTCGAACGCATACCGATTGCTCGGGCCGCGCCAAGCGAAAGATCTAAGCTGACGCCGCGCGTGAACGGTCCCCGATCGTTAACTGTAACTCTCACGCTTTTGCCGGTCTTGGGGTTGCTGACTAGGAGACACGTACCAAACGGAAGACTTCTAAGAGCTGCCGTCATTCCGTGCGGATTGAAGATTTGTCCTGATGCGGTTTTTCGGCCGCCAAGTTCGTAGCCATACCAAGTGGCCCGCACATGTTCAGCAAGGGCTGTATCGATCAGGAGAAATCCAAGGAGGGAGCCGAGCGCAAGGGGATTAACGCGATACATGATGAACTCCTTTGTCGTTGGCCTTTTGCCTCAACGTCTGGAGTTCAGCAGGGTTCGTCTATGCCGGCCTCATCCCTGCATAAGCAGAGATTTCTGGCAATCCTCGCACTATCGGTCCGCTAATCTGGGCCGAGTAATCCTTCCCGGACCATCCGTCTTCGTGCAAAGAATCCGAACCGACGCTTGTAAGGCCCTAATTCCTCCGCCGATGGAGTCTCCGCATAACCTAAGGCGAACGGACGACCGCCGGCCCCTTGTTTGGAGACACCACCGGACGCAGGCCGGGTCGCATTGCGTGCCTGAACTTTGGCCTTAGGTCTGGCTGTTGTGTTGACAGGTCCGGTTGCATTGCGTGCCTGAACCTTAGCTTTAGCCCCGGCTGCTGTGCTGACAGACGCCGCATTAGACTGCTCGACGGCGGGCGTAACCGACTGCGCCCCAATCCCGGTCAAAAGTCCTTCATAAATCCATCCCGTATTGGAAGTGACCGGATCAACAAATCGAACCCAACCGCCCTCACGCTCTGCCACCTCCAGTTCGGCACCTGCAGGCGCCGTTCCAATCAGCGTACTCTTTGATGACGGCCCGTTACGTATGTTCGCCGCTGACCGAACCACGAAGCGCTGAGCGGGGGCAGCGGTGGAGGCTTCACTTGCTGCCTCCGCTTTTTCTGATGTCCCTTGTTGCGGAGCGGTGCTGGGGCTCGATGAGTTTAGATCTAGCGACGACTGCAGTGCGATCGGCTCAGTTCGAGCTTCGATAATCTGTTCTGATTTTGGAGATTCCGTAGACTAGGGGGGTTGCGATAGCCGGCGAGGATGATGCCGACTTCTGCCCCTGGTGCCCCGCAATATTCACCGTGTCCGCGGAGAGCCACACGCTAACCGCATACAAGACACCACCAATCAGCCACAACCAGCCAAGTGACTGTTTCACTTCGGGGCTCCAACACCGGAGTGCCAACCCCGTCTCCAAGCAAATTACGGCGATTAGCGCCGAGCATCAAGAATGTTTTCGTTGCTGAAGCCAACACCCCCATTGTCGAGATGTGGTTTGTTAGACCGAAGACGCTCGTGAACTTGTTCCGAACTCTATCGCATTCTTAAAGTTACAGGTAGCGACCAGACATTGCTCAGCCAGATTAGGTGGGAGTGATCTCAGCCGCAGCAATCAGCGAATCCGATTGGCCAATGCCGCATCGAGGCAACTAGCCAGCCTCTCATCACTGAACGGCTTGCTCAGAAAAGCGGCCACTGGCCTGCGTGGAATTTCGCAGAGTATACGTGGCGAATGGTCCAGTGCGGTTTCGGCCCTAAATCGGCCTACGCACTAGCCCTGCCGCTGTATCTCAATCGACGAGAATCCGCGTGAGGTAGCTTGCGTATGAAGCCACTTCGTGGCCTGAAGTTCAGTAGCAAAAACCTCTGTCTGACCTGGCTGCGCAAAAACCTCGCTGGGCACACGCAGGCGGAAGGATGCACGCCATCCTTCCTCAAAGCGCTCGATGGTGCCGATGAAACGAGTTCCGTCCTCTTGTCTCGGTGATCCTTCCATTAGGTGGAGCCCTACTGCCGTCCGGCCAGTTTTGCTTCCCCATGTAATTCGTCGCAACTCTTGATCCACCCGAGCTGGCGAGCCGCATCATTGGCAGCCGTCCAAGCTCGTTTCGGAACTCGGATAGACTCATCGGGGCATCTGGATCGTCCGGCCCGTACTCATCTGTAGCAAGCCAGGGAGCGTCTTGTTTCCGATATTTCGCTCGGAAACAGGTGCCTCGCAGGACGACAACGATGTGAGAGCCTTGCACTTCTACCTTTAGATTCGAGTGGGTCATATTAACCTCCCAACGTTCCAGCATACGCCCACTCGTCATTGCCGGGTGAAGAGCCGATGTTAGCTGACTGAAATGCTTTAGCGGGTGTGGCAGAGGTGCACCTTCCACCGCTTATCTCGGGTTTGAGAGGCGGTAGTGCGACGATTGGCGACCGCAATTGGATCTGCGGCCGGGTCATCAGAGCTCTTATCCTATGAGCGTGACCAGGCCTGAGGTCGCCAAGGAGAAACAACATGCAAAGGTATTTAATCGCCGCGGTGCTGGTCGTGTGTTTCGTTGCCCCAGTCATGGCGGAAGAGACGTTCTACATCATTTTTGACAATACCCTGAAGGGCTGCACGATCACGACGGACGAACCTACCGACCAGACCCGCTACAAAGTTTTGGGCAAATACAAATCAAGCGATGAAGCTGAGAAGGCCATAGGCTCGATGAAGAAATGTTAGGCCGAGCGAACAAGAAGCCGAGGGATAACGTTAACAGCGTGGTGACGTCTCCCCGGCATTCTGAGCCGTCGCAAAGATTCGAACGCGCTCTTGGCGAAGCCGCTACCGGAGATGAGGAAAGTGAGACTCGCAGCTTTGACGGTTCTGATCATCGGCAATCTCCTCGCAAATCAAGTGCATGCCGAAGATGTCTCCTCGCAACCTTTAACGCGGGTCGACTGCGATAAGGCCGAAATGGCGTGGGATGCGAACGCAAATGTGTGTATCGCGAACTCGGGAAATGTCTCGCGCCAGCCGTTGACCAGGTTGAGTTGCGAAAACGCAGGCATGGCCTGGAATGACACTGTCAACGTATGCGGAGAAGCCTCTCAAACTACGGAGGTAACGCCCGAGGCCCAGGTTGCGCAGCCAATGCGCAAGTCAGATGTGGCGGATACCTTAATCCAGCCTCTTACGAGACCCGAATGCGACAAGGTCGGCATGACCTGGAACGACACGACAAATGTCTGCGGTGAGAGATCAGATGAATCGGCAATCCAGACGAAGCCGAGAGAGACGAACCCGGTTACATCCACCGTTCTCATCAACATTGACAAAGCCAATCAGAAGATGACCGTCTTTTTGGATGGCCTGCAACGATATGAGTGGCCAGTTTCAACGGGTCTCCGAGGATACACAACGCCTTCGGGGACCTACACTGCCAGCTCTATGAATGAGATCTGGTACAGCAAGCAGTGGGACAATGCGCCCATGCCGCACGCAGTGTTCTTCACGAGAGAGGGCCATGCCATTCATGGCACCAACGAAACAAAGCGCCTCGGCAAGCCTGCCTCGCACGGCTGCGTGCGCATCTCACCGCAGAATGCCGCCACGCTTTATGCGCTGGTAGCGGAAACTGGCTTGAAGAACACGCGGGTCGTGTTAGCTGGCCTCACTCCTGGCGGCGAGGGTAAAGTAGCTGCTATAGCGAGGTCGAAATCCTCCTACCGGAAGTCTTCCAGCTCCTTCAAGCAGGGCAACAATTACTATGCCAACTCCTTGAGCCAGCGGCCGAGGCGAGGTGGCTTTTTGAGGCGCTTGTTTGGCGGTCCATAAAGCTCCGCCGACTCCCATGCATCCTCAAAGCCGGCACCACTTCCTTGCTTCATACACCGCGCGACTTAGGCTCTTATGTCCGTTATTGGCACTTAGCGGACATCGATGCTGACGCTGAGAATTTCCGTTCAAAGGGCTAGAGCGGACGTCACTGATCCGCTCGCCCATGTCCGCTAATGACCCAAAGCGGAAGAGCCGCTCACAGCACCAAAACAACTCACCTTCCTTATTCCTGTCGCGTTGGTCGGCTGCGGTTGGCGTCACTCGCCTCACGTACACTGCTCCAGTCAGTGCTCCTCTCCGATGATTTGCGGTCCACACTATCTATTTGATCCAACCCAGTTCCCTCGCTTTGTCATTCGCTGCCGTCCAGGCGCTAGCGAGGAATACTGGCAGCTTGACTTTGTCGCCCTCATCCCGTCGTCCACCGAAGGATCTAGCGACGAGGGCAGGGCCATCCGATGATCTTTCATAAGTGACGTTAAAGTTCGTGCCAGGGAGCGTCACGATGATCTTGTTGCCCGCGACACGGACAACAACTTTTCGTTTGCTAGCGCCGAGGAAACCCAACGCGTTTGACCCTAGCTAGACATATCGTATTGGTCCTACTTGAAGCTTGAATAATTGTGGGCGCATGCAGCTAAAGCTGCACCGTGCTTCGCGTGCTTCAGATCAGCCTCGAAGGGTCCTTGACCAGAGGCGTCATTCGCGCCGGACCACTCTTCGGTCGCCCTTAACCGCTTCATATAGGGCTCGACTGCCTCTCTTGCCGCTTCAACGGTCTTAGCGTGCTTGAGAGCCATGCCGACGCCTTCGTAGATATTGCAAAGCTCATAGGCGACGAACTCAAGTTGCCCATCGAGGGAGGTTGGGTCCCTTTCGTGAGCTGAGCACCAGGATCGTAGCCTTTGGAGGTGTTCCCGTTTCCACTTGGGAGTTCCACCGTCGAGATTCAGGCTGTGGAGAAGCCCCTGAGTTTGTTCATCCGTCCAACCGGTATCGAGAAGGGTCATTTCCCTCCTCCTTTTGGTTGGCCTTCAGCACTAGTGACGAGTCGTTGTCGGCCTGTGAACTCGCCAGTATTAGCTACAACCCCAGCCGCCACGTTCCGGTGGCGGCACTCCCTTCATCCTCCGACCTGTGGTTTAGACTGCGTTTCAGTTCGGAGAAGTTGCGAAACCGTTGCCTTATGCCAGCTCTCTCAACCTCGATGGAGCCGTCCTCAAACGCAGAGAAGGAACCCCAGTCAAATCTGCCTTGCTTGGCGACGCGATTTATCGGTTCGTGCACTGTCTCGCAGGTTTCAAGCTCCGCACTTGCAGCAGTAGTTTTGTCGTCGTCCTGCGGCGCGCTCGGGTGCCTAGGCTGGATACGGCGAACCAGAGACTTGCAGAAACGCCGGATTGGGTTCTCGATTAATCCTTCTTCGTCATTCGATTTCCGCTCACTGTCGTACATAGATGCCCCCCATTTAAAGGATTCTCGGCACGAACCGCAGTGTTCACAAAGTCCCAAGGGTGGTCTTCTTTGTTTAAAGTGCGCTCGTAGGTTCTGCTGATTCCAAGACCAATTTCGAACTATCCCCGATATTCACAGCCCATGTCTGCAAGATTCGGCTGCCGGGTGTTCAGGTTTGGGTGCTTGGGCCTGCTGACGTTTCGTGCGCGTCCCTCTCCGCAATGTCCGTTAGTGGCACAAAACGGACATGCCAGCTCATCCGGCGAATGTCCGCTATCGGGGGGTAAAACGGACATGACGCGCACTGGCCGTTATGTCGGCTAATGACCCAAAGCGGACGTTGGTTGAGGCTGGCTGATCTGCTGACCCGCAACTCAGTCTGGCGCCCGAAGCGGAAGAGCGGAAGCGCCTCGTATTGATCCTTTGGTCATCAGCGCGGTATTCTTCTAGGCAGGTAAGCAGAGTTCATCGCTGATAGGTGAGTTTTGATGCCCGTAGAACCCAGACCCCAATCCAGGAACAGCATCCAAGAGGAAGTTGCCAGCACTCTCTTTCTCGAAAGGCAGCGCAGTCGCTACGCAAGTCGCGGTATTGCTTTCCTGGTCCTATTGAACGGGATTGCCGCGCTCTTGTTAATGGCCAATTTTGTACGCCTCAGGCCGCAAATCGAAAATGCCTCTGAAGTAGCTTCCGCAATGGTGGTGTTTGGCGCCGGTGTCGCTGCGGCGCTTGCAAGCATGTTCTTCACCTATCTGCGCCGTACTGTCAGGTTAGAAGCGCCGGAACGTATCCCTTCAATCCCGATCGGGTGGTGGCTTGCCGTTGTTGCCGCTATCGTAAGTGCGGTCTGTTTTGTCGTGGGCTTGAACATGGTCGGCAATGCCATGGCGCCGACGCTGGAAAAATCGGCTACCGCTGCAAAATCCTCGATACGGGGAGAAGAGAGCCCGCAGAGTGTGACTGCTCCGCCGGGAGCCCAGGGAGGAAAGGAAGCGGCAGCTGACTTCGGCACTCCCGAGGAAGCCAAGGCCATGCTTGAGAAAGCGGTAGTTGCGGTGAAAGAGGACAAAGCAAAGGCGCTGGACATCTTCAACAAGGCAGAGGGCGGGTTCAGGGATCGTGACCTCTATGTAAGCTGCGCCAACGCCTCGGACGGCGTTGTGACGGCGCATCCCTACCTCAAGGGTGAACATCTGCAAGACATCAAAGGCAAGAAGGGCTATCCGCTTGGTCAAGAGATGATGCAGAACGCCACCGAAGGGACCATAAAAGAGGTTACCTACTGGTGGCCACGCCCTGGCTCAGAGAAGCCGCTTGAGAAGACGACCTTCTATACGAAAGTCGGCGATCAGATTTGCAGTGTCGGCTACTACAAGGAATAACTTGCCGGGCACTTATGTCCGCTTACGGCATAGCGGACTCCTTGAGCGAAAGTCGCCCAACGTCCGTTCTTGGGGGTGAAGCGGACATGGCGCGGACTTGTCGGTATGTCCGCTAATGACCCAAAGCGGACGTTTCAAGTGGGCGCCACTCACGACGAAAGCTCCACCTCGCGCAGGGCGGGCGTCTGTAACGCAGCGATGCTTTGCGCCGCAGCATCGCACTGGCTCACAATCTCGGGCACCGCGGTGATCTCCCAGAGCGACCCCTGGCAAAGCGGCCCGAGGGCGAAAAGCCCACGCGCGGCAGAACTGTCCTTGCGCAAGACTTGGCCATTGCGCTTCACGGCGAGACCGAGGCGATGGGCATCCTGGCGCGCCAGACCCTGGCTCACCAGGCTCTTGATGAGGGAGGATTCCAGATCCGGCCGGAACCCAGCGCAAACGAAGGCGAGGTCGGCGGTCATCATTTCTGCTCGTTCCGATCCGCGCCGCTTCACCGTCAGCGTGAAGCCTTGAGCGTCTCGCTCGACCCCCGTCACATTACCGCGCAGTAGCACGGCGCGCCCCTCGCTGAACTCTTGCTGGAGGCGAGCGTGCACCTCGATTGGCAGGCGATGGCGATGTGCGTCCCAGAAGGGGCGGACATGACGCAGGAAACGGGCTTGCTCCTCCACCGCCAGGCCCTGCCAAATGTCCTGCAGAGAGGAGCGCAGGCCGTTCATGATGGCCTGCCAAGGAGTACCGTGCGCCTCCGCCGCCTGGCAGGCGATCGCCACGGCTGACGTGAGCACAGATACACGCTTGGAGCGGGGGAGACCGATCTGTTGCGGCAGGACCCCTTTTGCTGCGTGCAGCCGCGGCAATTGTCCGCGCCGCGAGATCACCGTGACCTTGCCCTGGAACCCATCGCGGCGTGTGCTCAAGAGAACGTCGACCATGGTAAGGCCAGACCCAATCAGCGCCATCGAGCTGGCTTCCGCGAGTCGATCGCGGGGCACGAGGTCGAAAGGCGCCAGCGCTCCCTTGCCGGATGATGGTGGGAGGCCATAGGCCGTCGCCAGAAGTACGATGTCGGCATCAAGGGGCTCGGCGCGGTCGAAGTGAAGACGGAAGTGGTCACGATTTTCGATGCATGACGTCGCCACGGCATTGATGAGCTTGAGCTCCACGTCGCCCCTCGCCTCGACCGTCTCGAAGAAGCGCTGGCGCACATATTCGCCGAAGAGCTGGCGCGGCAGAAAGGTGTGGGCGAGACCATCATGCAGGCCGGCATGGTTCTCGCCCTGGTCGAGCTGGCGAAAGGCCCAATTCAAAAAATCGCCTGGCTGGCCGGCGCGAACCGAAAGATCGCGGGTGCGCACGTTGAGAAGATGCAAGGGATGATGGGCGCCATAGGCCAAGCCGCGCCCGAGGGAACCGCTTGGCTCAACCACGACGAGGCGGAACGGCCGGTCCAATCGCGCCAGGCAGGCGATCGCCGCGGCGGCGCCGGTGAATCCGCCGCCCACCACGCAAAGAGTGAGTGGCGCCTTTCGCATCATAGCCCCAGAGTTCGGTCCTTGCCGGACTTAAGCCTTAGGCCAAATAAGAGCGCTGTAAAGTCTTGGCCGTGGCGCTAGTCTTCGGGGAGTGCAATGGCAGCGCGCGTCATTACCCGCAGACTAAATTCGCGTTTCGACGTTCGAGCGATCTCCAACAATGAAATTCCGTCTTTGGCCTAATGGCGCTATGCCTCTATTTATTTTTTATGCTGGTCAGCGAACAACGAATGTCCGCTGTTGGCACTTAACGGACGTCGATGCTGACGCTCAGCATGTCCGCTTTCAGGGGTAAAGCGGACATCCCTAATTCGCTCGCTAATGTCCGCTAATGACCCATAGCGGACATTCGCTCGTCGAGTTCTCGGACCTCTTACTTCGGCGGCGTGTACCAGATGGGTGACGTGTAGGCGCGCTCCTGCATCTGCATTGTGACTTCGGGGCCCATCTTTACGTTGAAGTATTTTGCATCATACGCCGTCCAGCGCGGCGTCGGGATCTCGAGCACGCGGCCGTAATAGAAGGCGCGCTGGGCGGGGTCGAAATCCGGGTCGGTCCAGACCGCGATCAGCTCGGGCGCGCCGATGGTGTTGGTCCAGGTGGCGCTCGCCACGTCGACGGTGCTGCCGACCGGCGGCACTTTGCCGTCGGCGCCGGGCTTGCGGTCGCCCGACCAGGCGACGTCGTAGACCTTCTCGTGAATCTCGCCCTCGGCGTCGAGCCAACCCTTCACGATCTGATAGCGGTCGAGATTGGCGCCGATCGGATCCTTCAGCGCCGCGACCAGGAAAGCTCGGCGCCTTGCCCGCAGGGGCCGGCCCAAGATCGCCGCCCATGGGAACGCCCTTGGTGTAGCCGATGACGGCGGGACTGCGCGTGTTGGCGTCGGCCGCGACGAAATCCCAACCGCCGAACAGGCGGACGAGCATCCGTGGCCCGGTCGTGGCATAGGTCTCCCTGCGGTCCATGGCATCGAAGATCGCCTCGCGCGTGTTCTCGGTCGCCCAAACCGCAGCGTAGCCCGAAGCGGTCGTCTCCCAACCCATGATGGTAGCTTTGTCCGTTTTGACGAACGGGTGGTTCGCGCGATCGGGGCTTGGCTCGCTGCTCGACGTCTTGCCGAAGAAATTGTCCTCCTCAACGGCGGCGAGGCCGGTGTGCGCGTCAGTCGAACCGATCAGACCGAACTTATAGGGATTGACGCCAAGCTCGCTGCTCGAGTTTTAAGCCGTTCTTTAGTGCCGAACGGGCGTATTCGAATTCAAGCATCTCCGGCGTCTTTAGCTCGCTCAGGTCGAGATTGCCTTTGTCCCACCGCTCGAAATTAGCGAATTCGTCGTTGGGCGACAGGAAGGGATGGGTCTCGCCATCGCCCTTGATCTGGGTCGCCTCGTAAAGCAGCTCCCATTTCGCGCGCGCTCCACAGCATATTCGCGATCGATCGGCTTTCCGGTGAAGGACTCGATGATCGGGAACATGCGGCCGTTGGAAAGATTGCCGTTGTGAGCGATGGCGAGCACATCGCCGCCGGTCTTATCCTCATAGGCCGCCATCCATTTCCACAAGTCGCGCGGGTTGTCGCTGCCGAGCGGCTTCTGGGTCGTGAACGGCTCAATGAGGCTTGCTCTTTCCGACCCGTCTCGGAAGATGACGTTGCGATGCAGATTGTTCCCGCCTGTATTCGAGGTCCACTCGTAGCCTATGAATGCCGTGAACCGGCCCGGATCATTCGCCTCTTCGGCAGCCTTGATCGTCTCCTGCCAGGCCGACCGATAGGCTGGCGTGCCCGGGAGCGAGGCGAGCGCCGGCGGGAAGGTGCCTTGCGAAAAGGCTACGATGATTTCGATCGCCGCATCCGCGCCCTTGCCCGACTGGATCATGTCGTACCACCGGCGGCCCGTCGGATCCGCCAGCAGGTTGGGAGCACCTGCCAACAGCTGCGGGAAAGAAGCCCATGTTGTCAGAATGGTCTGCGACGACAAGAAAATCGAGCGGCCGCGAAAGCTTTGCCGGCTGTCCCGACGACGCGACAACCTCCTCGCCCTTGGCGAAGCGATAGGCGTCGCTCGGGCCAAGTCGTGCGCCGAAGGCACCGGCATCCATAGAGAACGAGGTGTGGAGGTGTGTGTCGCCGAATAACGGCCGGGTTGGGAAATTGCGGCCGGCCCAGGGCGAATAGGCGCGCTTGGCGGGAAAGACCTTTTCCGCTGTCGCCTTGTCGAGCGTGCCGACGTCGGATACGGGGGCGTCCTCGGCGAGGGCCGACAGTGTGAGGCTGAGCCCGGTCAGACCGGCCAGCAGAACCTTGGCGAGCATCGGGTGCTTCATGTGAGGTCTCCTCCCGAGTTTTGTTCAGAACATCGACACGCGCTGGATCACCCAAAACATGGCGAGCGATCCAATGAGATAAGGTGGAGCGAGGGTCGCCCAGCGCGGCAATGGGCGGCGAGCGAACTGGAAAAGGGCAGCAAGGCCAAGCACGACAGCGACGAAGAGAAGCTGGCCGATTTCGACACCGACATTGAAGAAAAGTAGCGCCACCGGGATATTGCCGGCGGGGAGGCCAACCTCGCTGAGCGCCCCGGCGAAGCCGAAGCCGTGGAGGAGCCCGAACGCGAACGCGACGACCCAGGGCGCGCGGGCGGCGATGCCAGCCTTGCCCTCGCGGGCACGGATGATCTCGGCGGCGACGAAGGCGATCGACAGCGCGATCGCAGCCTCGACCGGTGGCGGCGGCACATTGACGAAGCCGAGAGTCGCCGCGGCGAGTGTGATGCTGTGCGCAACGGTGAAAGCCGTGATCGCCAGGATGAGCTGCCGCGTGTTCGGTGCGATCAGGATGAGAGCGAGCACGAAGAGCAGATGATCGATGCCGAGCAGGATGTGCTCGACGCCGAGCTTCAGATAGGTGGCAGCGACCTCCCAGGCGCCTTGACGGGCCGGGATCGTCGCCTGTGGCCTGCCCGGCGTCAGCCTCCCGACCCACTCTCCTCCATCGACGAACTCGATCCGCACTAGCGCGTCGGTCATGGTGCTTGCCAGACCGTCGATGCGCACCTCCTGGCCCGCGAGCGGCTCGATCGCCGACAGGCGCCATGTCTGCACCATGGCGTTGTCCGTCATCCGCGAGATGACTGGCGTCGCAGTTTGCACACGTCCCGAAAAGCTCACGTTAAGCGCCAGGCGGGCGTCGCCGCGCATCGGAGTCTTGAAGAGCACATCGAAGATGCCGGGTGCCTCTTCCCTCAGGTCGAGATACGCCGGGCGGACTTCGTGAGCGAAGGCCTGGGGCGCCGGGAATAGGCAAGCGCAGAAGATCAGAAACCGAAACGCCGCAGGAAGGCGCCCTGGAGTACGACGCCTGCTCATTGCGTCTTTGCCTCAGGCGGTGGCGCCAGCAGCAGTTGGGTGACGCTATCGTCGATGACGACGCCGTACTTCTCGCGCAACTTGCCCAGATACTGTGCTTTCGTTTGATCCTCGCGCTGGCGTCGCCACTCCTCCAGCACCTTCGGCCGAACCTCCTGAAATGGGCGGAGTATCGCCGGGCGCAAATCGGTTATCCGCACGAGATGCACGCCATATCCGGACTTCACCGGGCCAGCCCACGATCCGGGCTTGAGTAGGGACACTGTCCGCGCGAAGTCTGCACCAAACAGGTTTGAGACCGTCTGCTCATCGACGTCGTGGAACTCAGTCTCGAGCAAGGTCGGATCGCCTATCGTCGGCGCGCGATCGTCCCCGCCCGCGGTCGAAATCAATACCAGCGCGGCCTTGGCGTCTGTTTCGGCGTGCTGGCGCCGCTCTGGGTTGAAGAAAATTTGCGTGAAGGACAAGCGCGGCTGACCGCGGAAGCGCTCGGGGTTTTTGTTGTAGAACTGGCGCAACTCCTCGTCGCTGGGCTCGGCAACACGCGACGTGTCGGCCACGAGAAAGGTGAGCTTCTGCGCTAATCTTCGGCGAACGATCGTGTCGTTCTGATCGAGACCCAATGTCTTGGCTTCACGCGCCAGCAACTCCTCCTCGAGCAAGCCCCCCACCAATCCACGCAATTCGTCGGCGGTCGGCGTACGCTGCCATTGGTTGGCAAACGTCTCCTTCAACCAGCGCACCTCACCTTCCCCGATATGGACCGGATCAGTTGATGGCGTATCTGTCTTGTTGTGATTGATCAGTATGTAGCCGGCGAACAGGAGCGCGCCAGCAACGGCAAAGTGCAGGAGGGGATCTCTGTAAAGCCTCATTCTTTTCACCGGGTCGGGCCGTTGAAGGCATCGGATTCCTGGGTCCTAATTATGGGAGTTCGAAGGCAATGAGGAGCTTAAGTGGACATGCAACTGCCATATTGGCACGCGAGACGCGGACGTTCCGGCGTTGCCATTTGTGTTCGTTCTCAAGTTTGTGGAATGAGAGGATCGGACATCATGTCGCGAGTGAGGGACAAACTCTCGGAGGAGAGTGGTTGGACATCTAATACGCCTAAGTCGAGTTGCTCACCTCACCCTTAGGTCCGCTTTTGGCACTTTGCGCACATTGATGCCAACTCTGAGCAAGTCCGCTCTTGGGGGTGAAGCGGACATGGCGCGGACTTGTCAGTATGTCCGCTAATGACCCAAAGCGGACATGATTAGACGAGCTTCGGCGTCGGCTCCTACGAGGCATCAACGCCCGAAGTCTTAGGATAATGGCAGATGGCGCCGCCTGAGAAGCGTGCTAAAAAATCTCGTTCAAAATCGAGAGGGACCCGGAGGATGACGAATTATCGCGCAGCGGCGACTATCTTGCTTCTTTCGATGCTTGTTTGCGTCTGCCTGGCGCCGTCGGCAGTCTGGGCACAGGCGGGGACCATCACCGAGAGCATGCAGAACAACTGCGTTAACGACTACAAGAAATTCTGCGGCGATTACGGGCTGCAATCGGCTGCCTTGAACCTTTGCATGAAGAAGGCTGGCCCCAGCCTGTCGCCGGCCTGCGTGCAAGCGCTGGTCCAGGCTGGAAAGGTCTCGCAAGCCGAGGTGAACCGCGTCAAAGCGCAGATGAAAGGGCGGTGAGTATGGAGCAGCCTCAGCGGCTGTCTCCGGTTGGCCTCTGCCTTTTTCCCATCCCGATTAGAAACAAGGACCTTTGATCATGAAACGGTTACTCTGCTTGGGCGCGTTCGTAGCAGTCGCGCTGACGGGCAATGCGACCTTCGCCGCCGATGAGTGCGCCAAGATCACCGCGACGGGCCATCCGCAATATCCGGTGATCGCCTACAAGGACGGCGAAAACATCGCTGGCGCAGCGCCAATGGTGGTCGAGGCCATCGCCAAGGATCTAAAGGTACCGCTCGAGTCGAAATTCATGGGCAGCTGGGCCGACGCCCAGGCGGCGGCGCGCGACGGCAAGGCCGACTTGATCTTCGGCATCTACTATAACGACGAGCGGGCCGCCTATCTCGATTACGTAAAGCCCGCCTTCATGTTCGATGACGTGGCGATCTTCGTGGCGAAGGGCAAGGAGTTTCCCTTCAAAGGCCAGAACGACCTGGTCGGCAAGAAGGGCGTGACCAACAAAGGCGAAAGCTATGGCACAGAGTTCGATGCCTTCATGAAGGACAAGCTCGACGTCGCCCGCGCCGAGGGGATTAACGACGCCTTTAAGGCACTATTGGACGGCAAAGCCGACTATTTAATTGCCGGCTACTATCCGGGTGTCGCCGAGGCCGCCAAAGACGGACTGAAAGATAAGGTCGTGGCGCTCGATCAGGCGCTGCTCACCGCCGAAATGTTCGTCGCCTTCTCCAAGAAGTCGCCTTGCCGCTCTCTCGTTGAGGGTTTCGGCAAGGGGATCACCGAGATGACGACCGACGGCCGCTTCGACGCGATGCTAACGGATGCGCAAAAGGCTTTTTACGCTAACCAAGCCTCAAAGCCGTAACGTGACGATGCCATTTCAATCCCGAAGGCGTGACCTGGTCACCTTCGGAATCTGTTTTGGACCTGCCGCCTAATGGCTATTCCCCGCCCCCTTAAGTCCGCTTTTAATGACTTGCTTTAGGAGGTCCGGTTTGACGGAAATTTCACCGGTAAATGGCCGACTGTAAGGCAGAAGCGATCAACAATAGCGACCAGAGCAATGCCTGTCGCAAACAGGGTCATTGCTATGGCGGAGGCGAGCCGGTTGTCGCTCGTCAACCATCGCGATAGCAATTAACGTCAGTTGCCTGAATAAGAGACTGCCCGTATGGATCACCGACAAGTTAAGGACACGACTCAGGAAGGACGCCTGCCCCTCTAGCACGTTTCAGACATCGAGATGTAGGTTGAGTACTGTCCGCTCGATGGGGTGAAGCGGACATCCCTGCGCGCTTCCCACATCTAAGCGCTAGTGTAGTTACTGTGAATTGCTTTGAAAAAGAAATCTTGCGTCTCGATCAAGTCGGTTTTGCCACTAAGCTGTCGCTCAGAGAGCCAGGAGGATTCTGATGAGCGACCAAGATGAAATTATCAGCCCGTTTTTGCAGAAAGTCCTCGACCGACGCGGCCTCCATGATGATCAAGTCACGAGCCTCCTGATAGTGGAGCGCTATCAGCGACACCCCGATCCAAACAATTCAATTGTGAAGTTGATGCTTGCCGCTATAGACGGGGACCTACCCTTAGAGGCCAACATTGTGCGTCGAGAGGTTGAGCTAGGCAGAGCACTGACAGACAAAGAAATCGAACAAGAGATTGTAGAATTTCAGTCTAAGCCTCGAAGACAAGCCGCTTAAGTAAGAACTCACCAGGGGGGAAAAGCGTATGGCTAAAACTGTTGCGAGAAAAAAGCGC
Source organism: uncultured Alphaproteobacteria bacterium (assembly GCA_963710245.1). Classification (GTDB taxonomy): domain Bacteria; phylum Pseudomonadota; class Alphaproteobacteria; order Rhizobiales; family Methyloligellaceae; genus Methyloceanibacter. The sequence goes on along the minus strand of CAVPZK010000019.1, from coordinate 5,026 downwards.
GTTGTCCGTCGTGGTTGGACGCGAGCTGACGTCAAAGAATTAAAACAGCACTCGAAGAATAAGTCGCGGGTAACAACCATCTCCCGGGCGCTCAAGCGGACTCCGGGTGCCCTGAGACAAAAGGCCCGTGCGCTGGGGATCCCACTCGGCCATCAGCGTGCAAAGAAAAAATGACCTTGACCTTGGCGAAGCCGGCCGCGCGCGGTGTTTATGGCCCAAACGAATCAAATCCATGAAGCATGCGGGAACTAACGCAAGCGGTCGTGTCGCCCAATGTTGCCGTACGAGCGCAGGCGTCGAACCTGGGCATCTAGATGGGAATGGCGCGTAACCAGGAGCCAACCATGGCCAAATTAAAGCTCACTTACTTTGACTTTCGCGGAGGACGAGGAGAACCCGCGAGACTAGCGCTTTCGATGAGCGGGATTCCCTTTGAGGACGATCGTGTCCCGCCGTCGGAGTGGGGAGTCGCAAAACACAAACACCGTTCGGTGCGTTACCAGTGCTCGATGCGGATGGGCAGGTGCTCTCGCAGTCGAATGCAATAAATCGCTACGTGGGCAAGCTCGGAGACCTCTACCCGTCCGACCCTTGGCAGGCCGCTTTGTGCGACGAAGCCATGGAAGCCGTTGAAGACATCACCAATAAAATTGGGGCCACTTTGTTCATTCCTGAAGAACAGAAGAAGGCTCAGCGCAAAGAACTGGCCGAGGGTCCCATTCCATTCTATCTAATCCGGCTACAGCAAAGGCTCGAAGCACATGGAGGCAGCTACTTCGCTGCCAATCGCTTAACAGTCGCGGATTTCAAAGTGTTCGTATGGATCCGACACCTAAAGTCCGGCGCGCTCGATCATATGCCTGCGGACATTCCTGACCGCATCGCCCCTAAGCTAGTTGAACACTATGAACGCGTTAAGAACGACCCGCGCGTCGTGGCATACTACGCCCAACATAATATTGCCGGTTAAGCACGACTGCCTCTACCACGACGAGCCAGTCCTCGGTGTCGTCCCCTGAACCATCGAATTGAAGTTTGTCTAGGCAATTAAACTGCCAACAACAGATGTCGGTTGTCGCACCTAGCGGACGTGCAAACCGCGCTGATGAATGTCAGGTTTGAGGGGAATAACGGACATGACGCGGACGTCACGCGATGTCTGCTCATGACCCATAGCCGACATCTGCGGGGCGTCCCCTTTTGGTGAGGATGCCCGCTCAATCAGTAGTGTTACAAGGCTCTAACTCAGACCGCTCGACTTCATTTCCCGGATCTGCTGCAGGACCTGATCCAAATTGTAGCTTGCCGGGTTCTGTGACGCATCGCGCGACGTGCTGCTGGTTGCCGTGGCATCGCCGAAGGTGCCAAGGCGGGCGTGGCTGATCAATCGGGCACTGATGATCAGGACGGGTTATGCTAGGCTTCCCCGAAACCATACTCGACGTGCGATGTTGCGGTCATCTTCAACGCTGGCAGTCCTTTGGTCGCCGCGGCAATGATCCAGGAAGTCTCGGACATGCCATCTTTAACAGCAGAGCCGAATGCCGACCTCGAAATCATTCCGGCGGATGAAGCTGGACAGATCGATGAAGCCTCTACGCTTATGGGCGAGCTAGTAGATCGGCGATACGCAGATACAGCGTTTCCTGCGAGGGGTCCATCCGAAAGACCACGGCTGCGTCGAGGCGACTTTTGCCGTAGCTGATGCCCTTCCGCCCGAATTTCAGGTCGGTGTTTTCAAGAAGCCGGGCGATATATTCCGCGCCGTCATCCGCTTCTCCAATGCGGCCCCGCTGGTGACCGATGATGCGCCGCATGAGCCAGCCCCCCTGCTGGAATGCTGACGCGCGTACAGGGTAGCCGCGGCATGGCAGTCAAACTCTACGATGTGGAGGGCGCCCAACTCGTGCCAGAAGACCTTGAGCGGACGCAGGACTTCTTGATGATCAACCAGCCGGTCTTTTCGTTCGCGAACGCGGAGGACTATCTGGCGCTTAATAGGATTATCCGCGATGACGACAGCGCCGCGCCCATGTTCTTTAGTCGGCCCAACCAATCGCCTGAGGCACAGCAACGTACACTCAGGTCACGGGGCATAATCGGCCGGATTAAAGGCTTCTTGCAACCGGCTTTTCAAGCGCCGCCGTTGAGTTCCCTTGACAACAGTTATTTCAGCGCCGCGCCTTTCTTGTTGGGCGAGGGGCGTGCGATGAAATTCGCCTGTATACCTGTCAACCCAGTGACAGGTGATTTGGGGACACAATCAACGATCCGGATTACCTGCGTACTGCCATGCTCAAGCGCATGGCCGAGGCAATTGATAAGGCCATCCGCTTCGATTTCCAGATTCAGGTCCGTGACGCGCACAGCCTCGCTGGCAAGATCGAAGTCGATATCGAGGACGCGTGCACGGAATGGAATGAGCCTTTCGTCACGGTCGCCCGAATGACGATACCGCCCCAGGACATCAGTTCGCCCGAGAGGCAGGAGTTCTGCGAAACCCTCTTTTATACGCCTTGGCATGGGCTCGTCGACCATCGCCCACTGGGCGGGATCAATCGAATGCGACTCAAGGTTTACGATGTGTCTGCGAACCGGCGCGGCTGCCCGGTGTCGCCGAGTTTGCCCGCAGAGCCGAGCGTAGGACCTTAGCGGATACGATCCAAACCGATGACTATGTTCACAGCATTTTCTTAATCAGAATGGCCCGCAGAGGCGCACCCCTGGCGATGAAGTACGGAAAAAAGTCACCCCGAAGCGCATCATAGCTTGTTCTACGCGCTCACTTGAGAAGCCCGTGGTGATGCGCGCCTGGCGTTCAAGATAGCGAATGCTATTCACATGCAGGTCAGCCGCACGCACAAGTTCCTCCTGCGTCAGCTTGATCAACGCACGTCCCGCTGAGAATTGCTGTCCTGAGATCAGGCCATGCCCCCCCGACGGCCCAAACGGTCACACTTTGCGCTTTTGCGACATGCCTTTAGGGCCCAGCCCGGCCACCCCGACCGCGTCGCATTGGCCCTGACCCAGGGTTAATCCGTCAACGAGGCGGTCGAGAGGTGTTGGAACGGTGGGACAATCTCCAGGTCGAAGTCAGGGGTAGCCTGATCATCGTCAGTCTGCCTGGAACGCCGTCATATGCCATCTGCCATTGTTTAGTTTGATTTTCCTCGGCACTGTTATGCACTCACTCGGGCTCTGCATTACCATTAAGAACCTCCATCGACCTCTCATTAAGGAGAATTCTTCAGAAATTCGATTATTGCGGACCTCTCATCCGGAGCTAAGCCCTCCGGAGGATAAACGTGGCCTATGTTGTGATTTCCCGGCAGGTTCGTATCGAACCGAAATCGACCGGGAGCGTCGTCACTCACGTAACCCAATCTCTTTACATCAAGTTCTGGGCCTCCCGTCCAGAACATCGCGCGGCGTTCGGAAACGGGAGATAAGAGTTCGTAGATCGTGGGCACCGATCCATTGTGGAGATAGGGACCTGATGCCCAAATTCCAGAGAGCGGGCTGGCCTTAAGGTCAGCAAGAGATGGTGGGACGTAAAGGTTGCGGAGACCCCCCGGGCGAGCTCGGCGGTCTCAACCGAAATCCATTTATGGCTGCCTTTTCAGTCTCCGAAAGATTAAGCTTGTTCAGCGCATGGGTAACTATTTTGCCGACTGTTCCCGAGAAAAACTCGGGGGCTGAGACGAGAGACCGGCCGCCAAAATCTCCTGCGGTCATTTTGTTGGTGAAGACAGATCGCGTTACCAATGCCGTGACGTAGCTGGGATCGGTGCCGACCTCTCGAAAATCTACCCTGCCTATTTTGATGAAAGTCTTGCCAAAGAGGTTTTCACCCGGGTCGGTGCGATCATAGGGTGGCAAGTTGTGACAGGATTGACAATCGCGCTTGTAAAGGACTTGCCCCTCTTTCGCGAGGTTGAGGTCGATTTCTCCGAACAAGGCTGGATCCCAACGAGGTGGCTTGAGTTGCTGTACCCAAGATTCCATTTGGCTCACTTCATCAATAAGCAGCGTCGACTCATAGGCCTCACCACCGTCTCCTGTAAGGTTGGCCGAACCGAAGACGCCCAGAACTTCTCCGCTATTCCGACCAAGGGGGCTCGCAGCAATCGGATTCCACTGAACAAATTCGAGTTCTGGGGTTAACCACAACTGCGGATAACGAGTCGGCGCATTCAGGGGGCGGAGGTTTCGGGGCTCCGATTGGAATGCAACAGAGAGTTGGTTGATTATTTGACCAAGCGCATCAGCGCGGCCGAAGCCTGATGCCACAGCAGGCGTACGGATTCGTTGCCTCTCCGGCTAATGCCGTCTGGTAGGCCGCTAATTGGTCGTGAAGCTGCCCAATGCTAGATGGATCGGGTGCTTTCAACACTCGACTCGCGAAGCGTTTAAATGTCGCTTCGTCGAGCAATGTGCGATTTACCGCTGTTACAAAATCAGCAAAAAATGTATCGAAATCGAGTTGCGCTGGCGCCCCGTCGATCCTTACGACTTTCCCTTCGAATGACACATTTGCTGTATGGCACGCCGCGCATGTGAGACCGACAAATCGACCAACCTTCGGAGTTTCCAAGGGATCGATTGCGAAGCCAATTGGTAAGTGTCCAGGTGACCCTGCTTCGTCGGCAAGAAATCCATACCTCGTGAGATTGGCATCGTCAGCAAACATGCCTTTGCCGTCAGCGCGCTCAAGAGCCCTGAACCAGCTTTCGGGAACCAGTCGAGATCCTTGCGGCTGCGAATAAAACGCCTGCCGCGTTTGCTCTGTCCAACCCTGATCGAGATAGATCAGGGGATCGGATGCTTGGGCGGGCCAACTAGTTGAGATTAAAGCCGCAAAAAATACGAGAGCGGTGGATGTTTTCGGGCAATTCATGGTGTGTTCTCCAAGTAGGAACCCGACAGTTCTGTTACTAGGAACACGGATTACCATGAGAAAAAAGAGGTGACCCCCAAATTTCCTCGTCACGAGTTAAATGCGGACTTGGCGCTTGCATAACAGATC
>CAVPZK010000018.1:0-235877 GCA_963710245.1 uncultured Alphaproteobacteria bacterium | reverse complement strand
GGTGGCTCTCTGGAGTCGCCATTTCGCCGTTTACTTGTTCAGCCCTGTGATTAACTTGCAAGTTTGCGACTTGCGGATCGGGCTTCACTTGCAGCGTTATCTCTGCAACCGGCGTCCCAGGCTCCTTTGAGCCGAACAGATTGACTGCTTTTGTAAACAACACGGTGCTAACGAGATAAACCGCCGCTCCAGTTATCCAGAGCGTTGTCAGGAATGGCGCCGTTGACCGCCAAGAACGCCCGCGGGATTTAGGCTCAACATCCAGACTTGTCGGAGCGGTACCCTGTTCGTTTCGCGACTGGCGAGCCCTCTCGCGTCGCGCAAGAAAACGAAACCAATCCGCCTTCTTGGCCAGCTCCACCCGCTTTTCGGCTGCCACGAGAGGGTCGGCCGCCGCGTTCTCATAGCCTTTGGCGATTTGGGAATATTGATCTGCGGTAAAGGTCATCTCGCAGCACCACGCTCACAACTTTCGAACAACGCAGACGCAATTCCCAGTTCCAGGCGCCCTAACACAGGAATTAGCCAGAGATCTGCGTTTCGGAGCTGAATGTTATCAAGCGCAGCGGCTTCCAGGCCGGAACGTATTTTCAATCCGTTCGACAATGGGGTCGTACGTATCTCGCTGGTCGATGGGGTAAGTGATTGCAAACACGTTCACGAGTCTGCCGCCGCAGGAGAACATCACCTTCTCGTAGTAGATCAATTCACCACGATAACCGCTCAGCACGAACCAAGACCGACCCCTTGGGCGATAAGTCAGTTCATCGTAGCCGCCGACATTCGCGATAAGCCATTGTTTGAAGTCTGCAGGTGACTGTCCCCTGGCGTTGTTCCATCCGCCCACGAGGAACTTGGCCTCGGATGAAGCCGAGGCGAAATAATGGAAGTAGGGTTTTCCGTCCCCTTCGATGGGCAAGAACACATCAGCTGGATACGAATAGCTGAGCCCTAGTTCGGGGTCTCTCTCTAATGCCCAGCGCGAGCCACCTGCGACGACCGGCGAAACGGAGGTGGCCCAAACCGCTAATGCTATCGTCGCTCGAAGCGTGATTGTTCCCACAGGACTACTCACTTTTTTAATCGCGCGCTCACCCGCCGACGACCCAGGGATCTGGGCGAGTTTCAACCTGTCTTCCTGTAGAGTATTAATGAGGGGCGGAAAGCCAACGTCGGGGTGCTCCCAAACGATAACCCGCTTTAAAGACGCGGCGGCAGGTCCTGTAGTCACAAGCAGGGCCCCTACAAACAAGAGATGCTTCCAACAGGCAATGCGAGTGATCTCCATTTCCATAAAACGGCAAGATCCACTCCGATGTTCCGTCATCTGTGGGAGCTTATTAATTTTTGTACCGTGGAACGTTGATGCATCCAGCTTGTTTGAGCGGTGAACGTTGCGATGGTGATGTCTCGCTCTTGAAGGAGATTAGAATGAGCATTCTGTGGACGATTTTAATCGGCTTTATCGCGGGGGTATTAGCGAAACTCATTACGCCCGGCGACAACGAGCCGAGTGGTTTCATTCTGACTACCATACTTGGCATCGTTGGCGCTTTTGTCGCTACTTATCTCGGTCAGGCTCTTGGCTGGTATCATGCAGGGGAAGGGGCAGGTCTCATTGGCGCGACGGTCGGGGCCATCATTGTGCTTCTTATTTGGGGCGTCGTCGCAGGTAGGCGTCGAACCACGCTTCCGTAAATCGGTTGCTAGCATTGTCTGTGAACTCTGTAACGGAAGGAAAGCAATGGCTACGTGGTCACTTTGCGGGAGGCACGCCGGTCCCGACAAATCTCCGACGCCAATCTTTATCAATCTCGACAACGTCATCACCGTGGAGCGTCAAGGCGATCTAACAGCAGTCGTCATGGTGGGAGGCGAAAAAGTTTACATAGACACGACGCCAGAAACGCTCATCGGTGCTGCACCTCCAGCGGGTCCATCGAGTTCCGCTAACCTCTCGACCGGCTCAGCCACACGCTCCTCGTGAGTAGGCCCAGTCACCTCTGCCTCCACTTGGCGGGGTAGCAACGAAGCAACAACCTTCACATACGCGTCAGGTCGCGTCTCACGGACTGTCTGGATCGCTACAGCCCCATGCTCGCACCAGTCGGCATAAACCTCAGCTACAAATTCCTCGCTCAGCTTGTTGCGTGAGCCTTTCGGACGCCCGGCAGGATTGCCGCTTTCACCGGGTTTCCAAGGCGGGCGTAAGCCCCGGTGTTTTGGCAGTGTTAATTCAGCGTTTCCATGTTGTGCCATAGCAAGTCCTCTGCTTTGCGCGAATGTCGACGCGCGACGTTTTGCCCGTGAACAGCGATGAACTGTCGGTAACTCGGCAGGAAGTTAACATACGAACTTAGTCATGGATCAGTGGTTGTCACACGCGCCGCAGCTCGTAGTCGCGCCTCCGACAATGGCCGCCACTCCACAGCAGACGCAGAACTCTCAACTGATTGCTCGGGAACGCGAACGGCTTCAGATTTTGTTGTGATGGCCATAGCCTAGTGCCACAAGAGAGAGCCAGAAGAATGATAATGGGAATCGGTACGCCAAGCAGCCAAAGTAAAATCGAGCGACCCATAGCGAATTCGGGGCCGTGCCGCCCCATTCCCGTGTGGGAACTCTGGCCTAGGCAAACAGTTGCACCATGTAATCCCACGCATCTGCTGGAGAGTTACATGGCCAAGTCAGTCCACGCTAAGAGTTCCTCATCGCCTGATTTCGAGAAGGAGGCTGAGCACACGGCGGAAGAGGAGCGCGCGATCCAGCGCAAGATCGATCGATCCGACAAACAGAAAAGCGGCGACAAGGAACAGCCGACGGCGATGCAGGCGGGCGCGCGCGTCTATCCCGTCCCGCCGCTTCCGGATCAACATTTGAGCAAGCCGGGACTTGAGGCCGATCTCGAGCTCAAGCCGATGTACGACGCCCCGCACTACAAGGGCTCGGAGAAGCTGCTCGACAAAGTCGCGCTGATCACGGGTGGCGACTCCGGAATTGGGCGGTCGGTGGCTGTGCTGTTCGCGCGCGAGGGCGCCGACATTGCTCTGGCTTATCTCGACGAGCACGATGACGCCGAGGAGACCAAGCAGGCGGTCGAGCGGGAGGGCCGCCGCTGCATTCTGTTGCCCGGCGACGTCGCCGATCCAGAATTCTGCAAGGACGCGGTGGAGAGGACGGTGGATGAATTCGGCCGGCTCGACGTGCTGGTCAACAACGCCGCCTTCCAGGAGCACGTCAACAGCTTGGAGGAGCTGACCGACGAGCATTTCGACCGGACTATCAAGACCAATCTCTATGGATATTTCTATATGGCGCGAGCCGCCGTGCCGCATATGGGCAATGGCAGCGCCATTGTCATGACCGGCTCGGTCACCGGGCTGCTCGGCAACAAGGATCTGCTCGACTACTCGATGACCAAAGGCGGCATCCACGCCTTCACCCGTTCGCTCGCCACGCACCTCATCGATCGCGGCATTCGCGTCAATGCGGTGGCACCCGGACCGGTCTGGACGCCGCTCAACCCGGCCGATAAATCCGCCGAGAAGGTCGCCAAATTCGGCGGCGACACGCCGATGAAGCGGCCCGCGCAGCCTGAAGAGATCGCGCCGGCGTTCGTGTTTCTCGCCGCGCCCTCTTGCTCCAGCTACATCACCGGCGAGGTCTTGCCGATCATCGGCGGTTATTCCGGCGGCTAACGCGGTTTGCGCTCCAGAAAGCGTATTAACGCGCTCTCGATTTTGCTAAGCCCAGCGCGCATGCGGCCGCGAAACAGGGACGCTTCCAGCTTGCCGTTCTCGTACGCCTTGATCACGCTAGGATGTATGTAGCTCGACCGCGCGACGCTGCGCGTATTGACGAGGATTTCGCTCGCCTTATCGGCAGCCTGGACGATCGCCTGCTTTCTAAGCTTCTCGGTTTCGTGATCGTTATTCTCGGTCAAAAACGCCAACGCCTCTGCCGACGCCCGAAACGTACGAAAATCTTTGGCCGTTACCTCGGTACCACTGGCTTCAGCAAGGAAGGCATTGACCTCACGCGCGGTGATCGGCCGCTGGCGGCCATTGCCGTCCGGCGCGGTGAACAACCGTCGGCCTTTTAATGTGGAAAGGTCCTGCGCCACGCGAGCCAGCAATTTGTCCCTGACCTCTCGCTTGACCGGCTTGCCGCCCTTACCCTCGAACTCAAGCAACACTTTGTCGCCTTCGATGACCACGTCGCTTTTGAGCAAAGTCGATGCGCCGCGTGAGCCACTTCCGCGCGCGTATTCCTCATAGCCGGGTCGCAGCAGGGTACGATCGATCAACCGTACCACCGCCGCAATAATTTTATGTCTGGTAAGGTCCGGCGCTGATAGAGCCTTCCTCACGGCACCGCGCAGGCGGGGGAGCGCCGAACCTAGACGCAGCAATCTGCGTGCCTTGGTCTCAGTGCGAGCCTGCTCCCAATCGGGGTGGTAGCGGTATTGCAAGCGCCCTTCGGAATCGCGGCCCACCGCCTGAATATGTGCCCGCTGGTCCTCGGCGATGTACACCTCGGTCCATGCCGGCGGAATGGCGAGCCTCCTGATCCGGGCCTTCAGCGCCTTTTCTCGCACGGTCCGGCCTTTAACGTCGACGTAAGCGAACCCCTTTCCGCAACGGCGACGGCGCAGGGAGAGATTTGCGGTCTCGACGTAGGTCAGTCCGTAACGGCGGCAAAGTTTCTTGACGTCTTGCGGCATAATCAAATGACAAACCCGCCGAGGGACTATTAGGTTTCCCGAGTCTGTTGTGATGTCCGTGTGGATCAGAAGCAGCCAACGATCAGCCGGGAGATTCGCTCTAACTGGCAACTTTCACCGATAGTCCTGCGTTGTCGCTCTGCCCTTGATGTCACGAAGAGCGCGAACGTGCGGACATTACTGCTTCACAATCCGACCGCCGGCGCTTCCCATCCCAATGCCGACGAGCTGATGCGGCAGCTGAAAGCTGCTGGGTTTCGCCCCAAATACCAATCGAGCAAGGACGGCTACAGACAGACCCTGCTCAAGCGATGGGACCTGGTAATCGTCGCCGGCGGAGACGGCACCGTGGCGCGGGTCGCCCGTCGGCTCCGCAACCGCGAGATTCCCTTAGCAATCCTGCCGATCGGGACCGCCAACAATATCGCCCGCGCGCTCGGCCTCAACGGCGACATCGATTCTTTGATATCGCACTTGCCCACGGCGCAACCCAAGCGCCTCGATATCGGCGTTGCGCGTGGGCCGTGGGGCAAGCGTCGGTTCCTCGAGGCGGTGGGCTTCGGCACGATTGCCAAGGCCATTGCGCATAGCGGTCCTAAGCCGCCCAAGCCGCTCCGCATAGATATGGGCCGCGAGGAGCTACAAAAATATTTCGAGGAAGCGAAGGCCGAGCGCTTCGAGATCGACGTGGACGGCGAGGTGTTTGCCGGCGAGTTCCTGCTGGTCGAGATCATAAATCTCGCCCGGACCGGGCCGGCGCTGCCAATCTCCTTCACCGCGGAGCCTGGCGACGGGCTGCTGGACGTCGTTTTTGTCTTTAAGAACGATAGGGCGCCGATGCTGGCGTGGTTGAACAATCCGGAGGAGGCGCCCCCACCCGTGACGGTGCGCAAGGGCCGCAGAATTCGCCTCAAATGGGAGCACAGCCGCGCGCGGATTGACGACCGGGTCTATCTTCCGCCGGAGTTGCCGAGCCCGATCAAGATCACGCTCGATGACGGCGTGACCGTGCTGGTTCCCGAGCTATCCGGTCTTGACCGCTGATCTGATCGGCGCCGGCTCCGCACCAAGAACGCTCGCCAATCGCTTGCGCGTCGCTTGGTCGGTGTAGTCGAGGCAGAGCGGCGTAACTGATATGAGATTCGAGCGAACTGCCCAGAGATCGGTTCCCTCGGGTGGCTCGGCGCGGCGCCGTTCGATGCCTATCCAGTAATAGGCGCGCCCGCGCGTGTCGAAGCGGTCTTCGATGCGCAGCAGTCCCGGATCGCGTTGACCCTGCAGCGTTGCGACGGTGCCCTTTACCGCTCCGGGTTCGCAGCTTGGAAAATTGACATTGATGACCACGCCTTCGGGCCAGCCCGAGTCGAGTAGCTTGCGCACGAGTTCGCCGCCATGCTGCATCGGCGTTTCCCAGATCGGAGGCTCGCGTACCTCCTTTCCTGTCTCCACAGACCCGCAGACGAAACTCATGGCGATGGACGGCACACCGAGCAGAGTACCCTGGATCGCGCCAGCAACGGTTCCGGAATAGGTGACATCGTCGGCAAGATTTTGCCCGCGATTGACGCCCGACAGTATGAGATCGGGCGGCTGGTCCCGCAACAGAAAGCGAACTCCCATGATTACGCAGTCGGTAGGCGTACCCTTCACTGCGTAGTGGCGTTTGCCCAGGTCGCGCATGCGTAAGGGTTCGGCCAAGGTCAGCGAGTGCGAGGCGCCGCTATTGTCCGTCTCCGGCGCGACAACCCACACGTCGTCGGTCAGATCAGTGGCGATCTTCTCAAGCACATCGAGGCCAGCGGCTTCAATGCCATCGTCATTGGTGAGCAAAATACGCATGGGCGCTCCAACGTTAGACGCCCGCGCGCGGCGTTTGGTTCCTTTTGTTTTCTCAAACGCTCATGTCCGCTCCTGGCACTAAGCGGACATTGCGATGAACGTTGCTTAGGTCTGCTTCTGACCCATAGCGGACATCATACTGGCAACCATTCTTAGGAATGCAGCGTCGAACAGCCAACGTCAGGAACCGCCAGGCTTAGCCGCTGCCGGGTCAACCCACCCTGTCTTTTTGGACGCGGTGTCAATGATTTGAACCCACTGGGACTGGCGTGAAACGACCTGAGCCTCAGCCCCCGGCTGGGCGACACCGATGATTGGAGCAGTAGGTTGGTTCACTCATCGCAGCAGTGCCTGTGTGGCATCGAGTTCCGCTAACCTCTCGACCAGCTCAGCCACACGCTCCTCGTGAGTAGGCCCAGTTACCTCTGCCTGCACTTGGCGGGGCAGCAGCGAAGCGACAACCTTCACGTAAACATCGGGTCGCGTCTCACGGACGGTCTGGATCGCTACAGCCCCATGCTCGCACCAGTCGGCATAAACCTCAGCAACAAATTCCTCGCTCAGTTCATTGCGTGAGCCTTTCGGGCGTCCGGCGGGATTGCCGCTTTCACCTGGTTTCCAAGGTTCACGTAAGCCGCGGTGTTTTTCGGGTGTTTCTACACCGCCAGATTGCGTGATCGATTTTTCCATTTGCTCTTTCCCTAGTTCTTGGTGCTCAAAACAGAACGTCATTCCTACAACTAACTATCTCTTACTCACTGCCCTTCGGTTCAGACCGTCGTGCTTTGGGCATAGTCCGACAGTCCCCGCTCAAGGCGAGCTGTCTGACTAGCCCTCAGCGATCTTGCTCTCTGCCCTTTCGGACGAGCCGCCGCGTATGGGCGCTGGCATCCCCTTGCCTCACGAGCAAGGTCTTCGGTGCTCAGCTTGGTCGCTGCTTGGTGGCGGAGAAGCATCTCGCCAGCGATCCGGTCTCGACCTTTCGTCCTGCTCTACCACTGAGCTACACCCGCGGCCGGCAAGAGTCCTATCATGGCCCGCGGCATGCGAAAAGCGACGCTTCACGCAGCGTTGATGCAGCCTTGTCTTGCGCACCGAAGCGCGCCCGCTGTTAATGGCCCGGGAGGATCGGAATGGCCGACACCGCGTCGCTTGCGCCACATAAGAAATTCAGCGACCCGGACGTGACCGCCAAGGGCGAACGCCGCGCGCGCGTCGCGCTTGCCGGCCTGCGCACGCTGTGGATCAACACCGGCAGCCTCTGCAATATCACCTGCCGCAATTGCTATATCGAATCGAGCCCGGAGAACGACCGCCTCGCCTATATCTCCCGCGCCGAGGCGATCGCCTTTCTCGATGAGATCGCGCATGAGCGGTTACCGGTGCGCGAGATCGGCTTCACCGGCGGCGAGCCGTTCATGAATCCGGACATCATCGAGATGCTGGGCGACGCGCTCGAGCGCGGTTTCCAGGTTCTGCTCCTGACCAACGCCATGCAGCCGATGCTGCGGCCACGCATCCGCGACGGCCTGATGCGGCTGGGCAAGGCGCATGGCAGCCGTTTGCTCCTTCGCGTGAGCCTCGACCATTATACTGAGAAGCTGCACGATACCGAGCGAAGTGCCGGGTCCTTCGCCAAGACAATTGAAGGGATCGACTGGCTCGCGCGCGAAGGCTTTGCGCTGGCGCTTGCCGGGCGCACCTGCTGGGGCGAGAGCGAGGCGGGCGGCGCGCGACGGCTATGCCGCTCTGATCGCCGAGCGCGGTTGGCCGATCGATGCCTACGATCCTGCCGCGCTCGTCCTGTTCCCCGAGATGGATTTGCACGCCGACGTGCCGGAGATCACGGAAAGCTGCTGGGGCATCCTGCACAAGGACCCGAACGACGTGATGTGCGCATCGAGCCGCATGGTGGTGAAGCGGAAAGGCGCCGCACCTGTCGTGCTCCCTTGCACGCTGTTGCCTTACGATCCAGCTTTCGAAATGGGCGCGACGTTGACACAAGCGGCGCGTGCGGATGGCGGCATGTTCGAGCATGGCGCGGTCAAGCTCTGTCATCCGCATTGCGCCAAGTTCTGCGTGCTTGGCGGCGGCAGTTGCTCGGCCTAGTCCTGCTTGAAGTGCTTCGACAGCTTCAGGCCTTGCGCCTGGTAGTGCGAACCGATGCCGCGCCCATAGATCGTGTCGGGGATATCGGTGAGCTTGTCGTAAACCAGCCGGCCGACGATCTGCCCGTCTTCCAGAATGAACGGGATGTCCAGGCTGCGCACTTCGAGCACCGCCTTGGCGCCGGGCGCCTTCCCTTCCGTGTAGCCGAAGCCCGGATCAAAGAAGCCGGCATAGTGCACGCGATACTCGCCGATCAACGGATCGAACGGCGCCATCTCGGCGACATAGGCGGGCGGCACTGACACGCTCTCTTTCGAGGCGAGGATGTAGAACTCGTGCGGGTCGAGCACGAGGCGGCGGTCCTTGCCTAGCCGCACCTCTTCCCAGTACTGCCCGACATCGTAAGCGCCGATCTCATCGACGTCGATCACGCCGGCGTAACGCCGCGCGCGATAGCCGACGAGACCAGCGGGGGAGATGGGCGCGAGGCTGATGCGCAAGTTCAGACCTTCGCGGATCGCCGCCTCGCCTTCGACCAGACCGACATCGGAATGGATTTCGCGCAAACGCCGGTCGCCGACGCGGCCTGGTTGCTCGCCGGCATCGAGCTGCTGGCCGACGCGGCGGCGGAACCTGATCTGATTGAGCCGCGAGCCGTAGCGAACCTTGATGGAGAAGGTGCGCGGGCAAATCTCAGTGAACAGAGGGCCCGCATAGCCTTCCTCGACGCTGTCGAACGCGTCCTGCCGGTCGGCGATCAGCCGCGTGAACACGTCGAGCCGTCCGGTCGAGCTTTTCGGATTGGCGAAGCCTGCGATGGTCGAGCGGAGCTTGAGCTGCTCGATCAACGGCACGAGGTAGACGCAGCCCGCCTCAAGCACCGCGCCCTTGGTGAGATCGATCTCGTGGAATTTCAGCTCGGCGAGCTTGTCGCGCACGGTCGCGTCGGGCCCGGGCAGGAAGCTCGCCCTGATGCGATAGGCGACCTTGCCCAGTCGCAGATCGAGGCTTGCCGGCTGGATCTGGTTGGTCTCGATCTCGGGCGCGCCGGCGATCTCGCCGCCGGCGATCATCGCGCGGATTGCCTGGCTCGGCAGGATGCCCGTGCGTGCGAACACGCTGCGTGGGCCGTCCGCGGGCGGGTCGGCGCGCGCATCCTCCGGGAGGGCCTCGAAAAGCCTGTCACGCGGGGTTGTTGGCTGCATGCTAGAGGTTCTGTCACTTGCCGGGGTCTTCGTCACCATAAGCTCGGTCTTCTCCCCCGGATGTCCAACTCGCCCGTTATACGTCAATGGGTTGGTAGGAATATGTAACGCATTGGTAACAGTTTAGCTCGCCATCCTCACTCCTGGCCCTCGGGACCTGTAACGGCTTCGGTTACGTTCTCCTGAAACCATCCCACCGTAGCAGGAGTTGTGTGATTCGAGGGAGTAACATGCTGCTCGTGTATTCGGCAGTGGTTTTGGCTGTGATCGCCGCGAACGTCATGACGATTCTCCTTGCGGCTAATATCGCATTGCGTCGGATGCACACGACTAGTGCGCCGTGCGGCGTGGGCTCGGTCGGGCCGTGCAGGTCTACGAGGCGAGATACATCCCCGTCAGCGACCAGTCCTGCTGGCTGGGATAGGCGGCGTGAATGTAAATGAACCTGAGCAATCCGCCGAAGCTGCAGAACGAATTGGGCGGTCCACAATCCGCGCGCGGGTGGCTTCAGCTAACCGCGCACACCGGGAACAAAGCCGCGCAAGCCTGCATTAACCCCAGGACCAGTCTTCCACTCAACAAGTGGCCCCTCCAAATAGACTGGTCTATTGAGGCCCCGGTTATCCCGGGGCTTCTTCTTTTTCCGGGCCGCACTGCATTGACTCCTCGAAGCGGAGTGTTAACTCGTTCTATGTGATGGGTTTTCCCTCCCCATCACGGTTCCCCCCTAAGGAACCGGAGAAGCCCCCGAGTTCCCCCCGTTCTCTGGGGGCTTCTTCATGCGTGGCCCCAAAAGCGGCCCCGACCGACAGTTCCCCCGTTTGAGGTGGCCAGGGCCGCCGAGGTCAGGCAGGTTCGATCTGCCCTCCTCTGGCAACATTATTTGCCGCGATGTGGAGAATTTTAGGTCGGGGAGGCTAGAGCGAGCGTGGCCGAACCGTCAGAACGGTTCTCGCACCGCCATCGTACGCCGTAGAACCAGATACCGACTCCCCAGCCGGGCCTGAGCTGCCCGCCCCACCGGGCCGCTGATTGGGTGGAACACTGATCACCAACATCCGGTTATCTCGTCAGCCAGTCTTTCTCGAACGGGCAAGGCTGGTGAGGTCCAGCACTGCCGTTTGAAAATGCGCGGTGGTGCTGGACCACTTATTGGCGTGTTAGGATGGCCGCAGCCAGCCACGGCCGAACGGGCTGGCTTAGGCCTGGCGCTTTGCATCTCCCGACGCAAGTGCCGGGCCGCTTCGTGGTAGGATGGCCGTTAGCCATCCTGCCCCCCGGCTGGTTAGCCCGGCGCTAGAGACGAGCGCAGGGCCGCTGGAACTCCGCAAGCAAAAACTCGTTATGTGTCTGCCATCCGAAGCTCCCAGTAGAAGCTATGGCGAGGCCCGGTTCGTAGGTCGCGAGGGACCCGCGTGCCGGGTCTTATTTCTCGCTCAAGCAGAATTGCCGTTAAGCCGTTGAGATGGGCTACCGGATTGCTCACCGCGTAGTCCCCCCACGGCAAGGGCCGCCCGGGACTGCAAAGAAGGAGTGGTAAGCCCCTCGCTCGGCGATCCTCATGATCACCCCGAGATGGGTCAGGCCACTCTTTTACTGAACTCCCTGGGCCGCGCGGCGCGCCCTCGGAACCTTTCGGCACCAGCGATCGAACCTTTAAAGGTGTAATGCGCTCAAGCGGAGGATGAGCTAAGGCGTGGTATTCCATGCCCACTAGGGGCAGTGGACAGACGCGCCGATAGTTGGCTTATTGTCCTCACGTAAGGAAATCTTTGCGTGAGCGCCCGGTGAGTAAAGTGGCCAAACAAACTGATGCTTCATGCGTCCTTGTCGTCGAAGACGACGCCATCGTCAGGATGTTCATCGTCAGCCATCTGCTCGATGAGGGCTATCTCGTGAAGAAGCCATCGCTACATTGCACGCGGCGAACCCGCCTCCGATAAGCGGGGTATTCACCGACATTCAGCTTGGCGGACAGCTAAACGGTTGGGACGTAGCCGACGCCTTTCGCAAGGCGCATCCCAAAATTCCTGTGATCTACACCTCGGGCCAGATACAGAATCGAAAGGGGCAAGTGCCGGGAAGCACGTTTCTACCTAAGCCATACCTTCCCTGCGACATTGTCGAACTCATCGAACGGCGGGCTGCGTAACCTCCTCTTCTGGCACAAAGCGGACATTCGCATTGGTCGCCTTCATCGTCTGCTTTTGACCCAAAGCGGACATTCGTAGGTTGGTACCGGTTGCGAAGGACAATCACGTCCTTCGAGCACAATGGTTGGTTTTTAACCCAGCGTGCGCGAAAGCGGCCCGAGGACGATCGCCCCGACGAGCGACACGCAACAACTCCGGAGTTCATTGCATCAGCGCCAAATTCCGCCAAAAGTTCTCTAGGCTGTCTGTGCCGCCGAAAAGTGTGGTGAAATTCGTCGAGTCCACTAGCACGATATCTCCAGCTCGCTGCTCGTTTGGTGGCATCCAGAGCAGGCAGTTGAACTCCGTGTTGCCTGCCGCGCTGAAGGGATGCGGGCGGTCGAGATCAATGGGCTGGCGCGCCAGTAGCTGTACCGACTTGGGGTCCGTCGTCCTCAACTCATAGTGCGGGAGGTGCGGATGGAAATTGAGAGTAGGAACGTTTTTTAGCAGCTCCAGCTTGTCAACGTCCCGGAACGCTGTGAGCGGTGCAATCTCCTTCGTCCCTTTGGCGAGCGCCGGGCGGAGTCCCCAGAGGTTGTGCACGGGTACGTCGAGCCCCTTCATCAACGACCGAGTGTATTGTCCAAATCGCTGCTGGCGAGGAACAAGGCGGTCGCCGTGGTGCCTGTACTCAATCTGGCGCTGCTCCATGTCGTCGGTGAAGCCCACATCATGATGCGGTGCGAGCAGCAAGCACGTGCCCTCACGCTTCAGCCACTCGCGGATCGCCTCAACTTCTTCCGGCGACGCCTCCTGTTCTGAAACGAGATGATCAAGGCCGAACACCATCATCGTGTCGGTGTCGGCCAGGACCCGTTCGTCGATCAACTGCTTGTACCCAGCCTGGTCGATACGTTGGAACACCGCGACCGGGTGACCTGTAACCTCGCCAACGATGTTCTGAAAGCTGAGTGTCGAGCGGTGGAACAGTTCGAGCGTCCCTGCGATCCCCTGCAGGAAATTCGCCGCGTCCCATTCCGGCGTTTCATAGTTAGGCCACGCGACGCGGCGAACCTCGGTCATCGTCGAGAAGCGATTGTCCATGACCGCGGGATCGCGGTTGGATTCCCACGGGTAGCTCCAGGTCCAGTAGATGCTAACCCTTCGCTTGCCACCCGTGTATTTGCGCGGCATGTGGCTTTGATTGTAGGTCCGTGGAGGTTGGATGGTACTCATGCGTGTATCTCACCGTTGGTTCAGTGGGCATCGCCGAGGGCCGCGAGATACCGAAGCGCTTTGAGGCCCGGAAGAAAGAAGTAAGCGCCGCCTTTCACGGTAGTGAAGGCCGGCAGGCCGGTGATTTTCTGGCGGATGGGTCTTTTGGGAATCTTGAACTCGAGCGTGCCGTCCTGCGTGCCGATGATCGGATCGCGCTCGTTGCCGAGCTCATGAAAATTACGGTCGTTAGCCCATACATTCTGCGCAAACTCGAACTGTCGGATTAGGCTTGCACAGATGATGAACGCCGCTATGCCGCGGTCGGTGCCATCGTCAGGAGCGTCTTCCGGCAGAGGCAAACCATAAGTAGCGCCGCGGCAAATCATGCGGCGTCGGTTTATGTTCGCTGCAGTGTCGCGAGGGTTCATGCGACGCATGTGCGAACCGAGAGGCACCGCATATCCATGCGGATCCATCTCTTTGTAGTTGAAGTTATTGTTTCGCTGCAGGTCGGCGCCTAAGGCGGGATCTGCCTTATCCGGGGCCAGCACGAGTGGAGCGCCGCTCCTCCATCGACCCATAAGCTTGGCGGCCATAAGTTCCTGTTCTTCGGGGGTCTGACCATTCTGGCGGAGAAAGTCACGAAACCGTCCGACATGCTCCTGTAGACGCCGATAGGCCATGTAGCTGCCGTTTCGAGACAAGATTTCTGGTTGCGGCAGGTCTACGGGCGGTCCGTTCTCGTCGGGGTAGCCAAGGATAAATTCCCCTGGTTTGAGTGGCGGGCCGGAGCCGGGCGTTGGTACGTCGTCAGTGCCTTCAATGACTGGCTGCGAGAGCCGGTCGCGGTAACCGAAATGGTCGTGTGCAGTATCGAATGGCGGGATCGCTAGGAGGTCCAGGGACGAGAGCACCTCAACGCCTTCGCATTCCGCTAGGAGCCTTTGGTGCTCTGTATTGCAACGCTCCCGCTCGGCTTCATTGCGGGCAAATAGAATGGCGATGGCGTGGAGATCGGAGCTGGCAAGTCCCCCTACCCAGTTGTCAGGATGATTGGCGCCGGTGTCACCGAGAATGTCTGCGCGTGCGGCGCCATACCTTGCTTGAACTCCTCCGGGAACGTGGCGAGTGATGTTTTGTCCACGCCTAGAGCCTTGAGGCCATTCCAAGTGAACGCCACAGTTACCCAGCGCTTGTCCTCGTCAACCGAGTCCAGAACATCAGCCGCTGATTGTACTGTTTTGAGAATCTCGTTCAGCCACACCCGCCCACCGGAACGCTGCGAAATGACAGAAACTCATATCGTCCGGTGAGTGCTGGTGTGCGGGTCAGCAGGATGTGCTGAATGTCGTCAAATTCGAGCATGACTCCCACGCTTTCGCCGCTCTGTTCTGGGTCATTGCATCTGGTCGAGCATGCTCGAGAACGCGGCCTTAAGCTTCAGCGCCTTCTTGACCTCGTCAGCACTCACATATGGATATTCCCCGTATTCGAGGAAGCTCGGGCACTGGTGCTCACGGACGAACTTGACGAATTCCTCCGGCTTGGTCTTCCAATCTTTAGGGAACCCTTCGAGGTTTTCGAAGACCGTATCAATGCCGGTGGCTGAGAAGAGAGCCACGGCATCCTCAGTGTATTTGTCGAAGTCGGTGTCAAAGATGCCTTGATACATGAAGTACGTCTCGCCGTTGATCGGAAAAAGGATCCAGCGCAGGTAGTGCAGCTTGAGCACGGCGAGACAGTCAGGCTGGGATGCTACCGTCTTCTCGATATTTTTTGCATATTCGTAGAACACCTCCTCCCTACCCGGGATGATCTTCGCGAGAATCGAGAAGCCGTAGCAGGACGGAACTCTGGGAAAGATCGGGCCGTATCTGCCCTGTTCGACCTTACCCTTAGAGAATCCTCCTTTGGGGATCGCCATCGCCGCCGGATTGGTCCAGTCCTGCTGCTTGGATACGTCAGACATAGTCACGTGCCTTTCATTGGTGGGTGCCTGATTGCTTCACTTCACGAGAATTATCCCCGGCCATTGCGCGTCGGGAAGGTTGACGCTCAGGACCGACCTTGCTCGCCTCTGCGCATCGCCTTGTCTGTTCCAGCTCGGCGAGCACTCTGATCAGCAATTCGTTCTGTGTCCTCAGCAGGAGCTCGATCGCGCGGAGCCGCTGCACCATGTCCTGAAGTACATTGTCCATTTGACGTTTTCCTCGAAGCTCCACCTCATCCTCGTCAAAAGTGGTGCTGTCCAAAAGCAATTTGGAGGAACAACGCGACGGGGTCTAAGGAGGGAGCGCGCCCAGCGATGGGAAGTCGAAGGTAGGGGCGACCCGAAGGCCGCCCCTCTCAATGCGTTGGACGTCTCAATAGACCCATCGACGGCAAACGTGCCCTGCGCCCCACAACGCGCACCTGCGCACTTGGCGGCGGACGACTCCATAGCCGGGCCTATACCCGCGATAGCCGTATCCGCGGTAGCCATAGCGGCTATATCCGCCGTAGCCGTAGCGCCTATACCCGCTATAGCCGTAACGCCTAACCCCGTAGCCACGGGCAACACCGTAGCGGTGACCACGTGCCACGCCGCGGTAGCCGACGTCTGTCCTTATGCCGTCCGACTGAGGAAGCGGCGGAGGCGACATGGCCTCCGCGGGAGTTGCAATAGCTAAGGCCAGGGCAGCGAAAACGATAAACCTGATCATTTCATCCTCCCTTGTGAACCTTCGAGCAAATCTTAGGCTGGGTTAGGTCTGGCAGTACTTTCGCTCATAACTTTGGGCAGGCACTTCCGATCATAGAGTCCAAAGCTGCTTTGGCCTCGTCCTGCGTGGCGTATTTGCCCAACGTTTTGTATCTAGCTTTTTTGGGTGGTCGGCTCACTCGTCATGACCGTGCACTGATTAGTCGTATGATCGAGTACGACGTAAAACATCTCAGATTGAGCCAGAATGGTTGAACCTCCTGTTCGTGTTCATGCACTTTTTCCAGTGCGCAGCATTGAAGGAACAAAGCGCGTCTCAATGGCGTGGCAAAGCAGGCTCTCCACGGTGAGATTTCGAAGCCGGAGAGGATCAGTCACCCCGTCCGCCACAAGGTTCAGCAGCTTTTTGCCGATGGCTATTCTCAGCTCACTGTCGCTCGCATAGTCGCGGAAGGGATCATCCGCCCTCAGCATATGCCAAACGGAGGCGAACGCTTGGTCCATCGCTGCAAGCGTCTTGGGATCGTGTATGTCCGCTCGGAGATTTGGAGAGGGCACTAGGCGGCCTCCCTGTGAATTCAGGCGGGAGCGCGACCTACTCTCTCGGCCACCAGTGCCCACTAGTACTTACCTGATGGTACGCTAGCGTACACCTCCCGAAACACTACAACAAGTTAAGATGTGCGCGGCTCGTCGATTTCCGCTGCTGGCACTATGACCGCTCCTGAGGGGTGAAGCGGACGTCCCCGATCCGCGCTCTAGTGTCTGCTAATGACCCAAAGCAGACGTCTCATTTAGGAACCCAATCCAATGGTTCCTAATGGAAAGCAGTGCCTTTCCGCACTTATGCCATCCGCTGAGTGTCCCCAGGATGACTGCCTGCCCGGTGTGGCAGACCGAGAACGAGCATGATCATAAGGACCGCGAGGACCACCGAGACAATTGGACGACTGAGTGCAAGCCCGCCATGGTCGAGGGGTTTGTCGAGGAAATCGCCAACGGTGGCACCAAGCGGTCGAGTGAGGATAAACGCGACCCAGAACAGCAGGACCCGCGACACACTCGTCCAGAAATAGGCCGCAGCAAGCACCGCCAGTCCGAGCGCCGAATACGAGCGCCCCGCCCGCGTAGCCGAGGCCCGCATCGGCTATCCAATCCCCGAGAGCAGTTCCTAAGGTTTGGGAGAATGTGATCGCCGCCCAATAGAAGGCTTCCACCTTTGGTGTGTTGACGGTCGTAACGGATATGGAGCCGAGCGACCAATACCAGAGGCCGAGCACCGCCATCAGGCAGGCGAACAGGATCAATGATCCTCCGACGTAGCCGATCCCCAATGAGCGGGTTGCAAAGTCTGCCATGGTTGTCCCGGCCGTCGTCGAGGCAACGATCGTGGACCAGTAAAGGAGGGGATGAAATTTCTTGGCCGCGATTTGGATGACTACCAGCACGAGCATGGCCGACAGGAAAATCGCTGTTCCACAGGTCCAGGTAGCCCATTAACCCCAGGTCATGGTGACAGTGTCGCCACCGGTCTCACCAAGCGTCGTCGCAAGAATTTTGATGATCCAAAAACCGAGTGTGAGCTCGGGAACTTTGCTGACGTAATGCTCCTTGTTGGAGGTCATCTCATTCGGTGCTCACTGCCATCGCATGGGATAAGTTGTCCTCAGCGGAAGTGACGATTTTCGGGCAAGAAACGACCAGTCAATGCGCTCTTACAGAACTGAAGCCTGGACGCTGATGACGGTTTTCGCCATCGCGGCCCTCGTGCTTGCATTCGGCCATATTGCCGAGGAGGTGATTGAGGGCGACGCTACAAAATTCGATCAGACCATCCTTCTCTTTTTCCGCAGCGTCAATGATCTGGCCGACCCCATCGGGCCTCCTTGGGTTGAAGAGATGGCTCGAGACATCACTGCCTTGGGCAGTTATGCCGTACTCAGCGTCACCGTATGCGCGGTGATCATCTATCTGCTTATGGCAGGTCAACGGGCGGCCGCCTTTTGGATTTTGGCAGCGGTCGTAGGCGGAGTTCTGCTGAGTAACGCCCTGAAACTGGTGTTCGAGCGTCCACGGCCAGACATTGTGGCTCACGCCGCCCGCGTCTTCACTACTAGCTTCCCGAGTGGACATGCGGCCCTATCGGCCATCACCTACCTGACCCTCGGCGCTCTCCTGGCGGGTCTTCATGAATCTCTATGGTTCAAGGTCTATTTCCTCAGCCTGGCGATCCTGCTCACCATCGCTGTCGGCATCAGTCGTATCTACCTCGGTGTTCACTATCCCACCGACGTGCTCGCCGGCTGGTGCATCGGCGCAGCCTGGGCCGCCTTTTGCTGGACTATCTTCAACTGGCTGCAAAATCGTGGGCGGATCGAGCCTCCGGCGAGTTGACAGTCCCCAGGTGATCGACACTTCACCGTGCCTGAACCCGCACCGATATATTGGCAGTCGCGACACCAGCAGTGGCGTGCGGTGATCCGTTCCGCATTGATCTTGTAGCGTACTGCTCCCCAACGACATCCGCCGGTATTAAGCAGCTTCATCCTTGCTTTCGCCTTCGGCTATCGCCTCTCTGCGCTCCAATGTTCCAGGGCAGCCCAAACCTCAAAGGGGTCGATGGTGCGCTCTAAACTCATTTTCGTAACCAGCCGCCCAATCCAGAACGGGAGGTTTGGCAGTCCGAAAGGGAAGGTTAGTTTTTCCCACATTTTCCCTGAGCAGAGGGCGCCGGCTTCTCCACACCGACCAGGCAAAGTAAGATATGCAGCTCCTCGGGCAGCGGCTCTTTGCAAAGGTCAAATTCTGGGCATCGGTCCTGTCCGGTGAACAGCACCTCACGGGCGGGGATGCGCATAGGCGCCTCCGTGAAAAGCAACTACCGCTTTTCGTCGGGGGGCGCGCGCTCAAGCGCGGGCCCGATGATTACGGGGCAACTAATGGGGCTCTGGTACGTTCCCGTACAATCGAAATATGTAAAGTCAATCCGATGAACTGTTGTTGTGACCTTGACGTTTAGTAGTAGCCCCTACGAAAGGTCACTTCCATGCCTGCATTCAAACTGAGCCTCTTGACGCTCGCAGCTATGGCCGTCTTGACAGCGGCATCACTTTGGCCAGCGAGTGCGCAGCCGCGCGTTATACCCATGGTCCACACGCAAAGTTCTGGAGGCGCTAAGGAGGTCGGCTACCGGTACCGGTATCGTTACGGTTATCGTCCGTATTATCGGCGGTATGGATATTACCGACCCTATTACCGACCTTATTATGGCTATCCGCTAGACCTCGAGACGTATGCGGTGTGGCGCAATAAACGACCCACGTGGTTCAACTACTAAGTTCGCAGGCTTAACACCAGTATATGGGTAGTTTGCCATACGGGCGTTATCCATGGAACCCAGGGGGAAAGCTGGGGGCCGAGCCGTGGAGAGGCTGCTTGGCGCATTCTCTGCGACTTCCAGGACCAATATTAAACGTTCGTAATGCTGTTGATTACACCACGAGCCCCGTGACGAGGTTGCCCCAAGCCTCAAGCGCCGCCGCTTTCTCTTCCGCGTAATCGTGCCTTTGATAAACACCGACCACGCCAGAGCGTGAACCTGATGTGTGACCTAATAGGCTCTCGACGGTTTGCAGATTGACGCCCAGCTTCTGCATTCCAGTGGCTACTGTGCGGCGCAAGTCATGTATCCGCCAGTCATTAACGCCTGATGCGGCATCCAGTTTTAGCTTGGGCTGACTCCATCCTGAAATTGGTTTCGTGCCGTTAGTGGTGAAGACGACGTCTGAGCCTGCAACGCGCGGCATGCTGGCGAGCAATTCCCGCGCGGGTGCCGAGAGGGGGATAATGTGGGCCTCGCCGTTCTTGGTGCGAGCGCCTTCGAGTGTAATTGTGTCGCCGTCAATCTCTGACCAGCGGAGTTGAGAGTGATTTCCTCTCGGCGTGCGCCAGTGAGAATCAGGAGCCGCGTTACAGTGCCAAAGAGACCGATTCTATCAGCACCAGCCCACACCTTGCGCAGCTCTGCATCAGAGAGCACTCGCTCGCGGCTCTTGTTGGTGCCGATCCTCGGCATCCCTGCCGTGGGGTCGTTCTTGAGAATGTCTCGCTCGATGCACCAAGCAAAGAAGCGATTGACGTAGGCTTGGACTCTGCGGGCCATGATCGGAGCGCCACGATCAGCGACAGGTTGACGCTGGCAGAGACTTGACGGGAACCGTTCAGCGGGGGCATTAATGGCCCCTCGTGGTGATTTGGCCGGCCGGCTTGCAGCCACGTTAAACAAGTTGCTAAAAGGCCGTGCGAGGCGAACTTCAAGCCGATCCCGGTCTTTTGGCGGCAGCCAAAGTCCGGGTTTTTTTATGCGGCCGGTCTGAATGGATTCGAGAGTGGAGTTGACCATGGTCGCAAACAAGGATCGGAAGAAGCGCGCGAGTGCCTGGCAGCCGGCGACGAAGCTGGTGCATGAGGGAACGCTGCGCAGCCAATTCGGCGAGACGTCGGAAGCCATCTTCCTCAACTCGGGCTACATCTACGCGAGCGCCGAGCAGGCCGAAGCCCGCTTCAAGGGCGACGAGGAGGGCTACGTCTATAGCCGCTACGCCAATCCCACCGTGTCCATGTTCGAGACGCGCATGTGCGCGCTGGAAGGGGCCGACGCCGCGCGTGGCACCTCGAGCGGCATGGCCGCCGTCGCGGCCTCGCTGCTTTGTCATCTGAAGACCGGCGACCATGTGGTCTCGGCCCGCGCTCTGTTCGGCAGCTGCCGCTACATCGTCGAGGATCTGCTGCCGCGCTACGGCATCGAGACCACGCTGGTCGACGGGCGCGATCTCAAGGCCTGGGAAAAGGCGGTGAAGCGCAACACGCGCGCCTTCTTCTTCGAGACGCCGACCAATCCGGTGCTCGAGCTGGTCGATATCGAAGCCGTGGCGAAGATCGCCAAGGAGGCGAACGCGCTGGTCGTGGTCGACAACGTGTTCGCCACGCCGCTGCTGCAACGGCCGCTCGAACTCGGCGCCGACATCGTCGTCTATTCGGCCACCAAGCATATTGACGGCCAGGGGCGCTGTCTCGGCGGCGTGGTGCTGGGGCCTAAAGAGTTCATCGAGGAGAAGCTGCACAATTTCCTGAAACATACCGGCCCGTCGCTCAGCCCGTTCAATGCCTGGGTGCTGCTGAAAGGACTTGAGACGCTTCCGGTTCGCGTCGAGCGGCATGTTGCTTCGGCGGCGGCAATCGCCGATTTCCTCGCAGCGCGCAAGGATGTGGCGCGAGTCTACTATCCCGGCCGTGCCGATCATCCGCAAGGAGCGCTCGCCAAGCGGCAGATGGCGGCAGGCGGCCCGCTGGTCGCCTTCGAGGTCAAGGGCGGCAAGGACGCAGCGTTCAAATTCATGAACGCGCTGGAGATCATCAAGATCAGCAACAATCTCGGCGACGCGAAGAGTCTCATCACCCATCCCGCCACCACGACGCATCAGCGGCTGACGCCGGAGGTGCGCGCCGAGCTCGGCATTTTCGACAATAGCGTGCGGCTTTCGGTTGGGCTCGAGGATGCCGGCGACCTGATGGCCGATCTCGACCAGGCGCTTTCCGCCGCCAAGTGAGGTGCAAGCCGGCGCCTTGCTCGCGCCAAAGCCCTATGCCACCTTTCGCGAACTCTAGGGTTTCGAGTGAGGACGATCATGTGCCGGAACATCAAGACGCTGCATAATTTCGATCCCCCCGCCAGCGATGAAGAGATCTATCTGTCCTCTCTGCAATTCGTGCGGAAGTTGAGCGGCTTCACGCGGCCATCGGCGGCAAATCAGGCTGCATTCGACCGCGCCGTGACCAAGGTTTCCGCCGCAGCGCGCGAGCTGATCGATTCGCTCGTCACCACCGCCCCGCCCCGCGACCGCGAGGTCGAGGCCATCAAAGCCCGCGCGAGGTCTGCCGCGCGGTTCCCCTCCGCATGACAGTCGAGCTGCAAAGGACGACTGCTCTGTCCTCCAAGACACCCAGCGTGCAAGAGCTGTTGAAGACGCTGGTCGGCTTCGATACGACGAGCGCCAAATCGAATCTCGCGCTGATCGCGTTCGTCGAGAATTACCTCAACGGCCACGGCATCGCCTCGACGCGTGTCCCATCCCCTGACGGCACCAAGGCCGATCTGTTCGCCACCATCGGCGAGACCAGCACAGGCGGCATCGGGCTCTCGGGCCACAGCGATTGCGTGCCGGTGGAAGGCCAGCGCTGGACCACCGACCCGTTCACGCTGTCGGAGCGCGACGGCAAGCTCTATGCCCGCGGCGCATGCGACATGAAGGGCTTTCTCGCTTGCGTGCTTGCCTCGGTGCCGCTGTTCAAGTCGCGTAAGCTGAAAGAGCCGATCCACATCATCATCTCCTATGACGAGGAGGTGGGCTGCACCGGCGTGCGCCCGCTGATCGCCCGGCTTGGCTCGGATCTGCCGCGTCCCCGTGCCGTCATCGTCGGCGAGCCGACCAGCATGAGGGTGATCGACGCGCATAAGCGCATCGACTCCTACCGCACGCGCGTCACCGGCCGCGAAGCGCATTCGAGCATGCCTGAGATCGGCGTCAACGCCATCGCCGCCGCCTCGGCCTTGATCGGCGAGTTGGAACGGCTCGGCGCCGACATCGCGGCGCGGCAGAACGACCAGCGCTTCGAGCCGCCCTTCACGACCGTGTCGGTCGGCACCATCAAAGGCGGCACCGCGCCCAATATCGTGCCCAAGCATTGCGAGTTTCAGTGGCAGGTGCGGAGCCTGCCGAGCGCAGCACCTGCCGAGGTGCCGCGCGATCTCTCAGCCTTCGCCAAGAACGCGCTACTACCGCGCATGCGGCAGGTGACGCAGGAGGCGGCGATCGACACCGAGACGCAAGGCTCGGTCCCGGCCTTCGTGGCGCGGCCTCAATCTGAGGCCGTCGCGCTCGCACTCGAGCTCACCGGCGCGCACACGACCCACGCCGTGTCCTACACGACCGAGGCTGGGCTGTTCGAGCAGGCTGGCTGCCCGTCGGTGATTTGCGGGCCCGGCAGTATCGCTCAGGCCCACGCGGCCGATGAATATGTGTCGATCGCCCAGCTCGAGGCCTGCATGGCCTTCCTCGAAGGCCTCGCCGACCAGCTCAGCGCCTAAGCGTCGGCGAAGGAGGCGGGGTCGAACTGGTAACGGCTGTTGCAGAACTCGCAAGTGACCCACACCTCGCCATCAACCACCATCTCGGCAAGATCCTCCGCCGAGAAGCGCTTGAGCAACTCCTCGACGCGCGCCCGCGAGCAGCTGCAATAGCTTTCCAGCGGAATGGCGCGAAAAGCGCGCACCTGCTCCTCGTGGAACAGGCGATACAGCAGCCGGTCTGCCGGCAGCATCGGATCGAGCAACTCGTGATCCTCGACCGTCTCGGCGAGCGCCTTGGCGCGGGTCCAATCCTCATGGGCGAAGGCAGCCTCGCGACTGACCGATCGGCCGCCCTCGCGCGTGAGCTTCTGCACGAGGAGCCCGCCGGCACGCCAGGTCCAGGGCCGCGACCCCGCGCCGCCCGCCCGGTAATGCCGCGCGACGGCCAGCTTGATGAAAGTGGGGAGCTGCTCCGACTGCCGGAAATAGGTATCGGCCGCTTCGGTCAGGCTCTCGCCTTCGAGCGGCACCACGCCCTGATAGCGCTCGGTATCCACGCCTCTGTCGATGGTCATGGCGAGATGGCCCTTGCCGAGCAACCGGCCATCGGGGGGAAGCTCGGCCAGGCGCTCGGCCGAGAAACGGGCATAGCCGCGCAAGCCTCCCGGCACCTGATAGTCGGCGACGAGCAGATCGACCGGCCCGTCGGTCGAAGCCTGCAAAATGAACTTGCCCTCGAATTTGAGCGCGGCGCCGAGCAGCGCGGTAAGCGCCACCGCCTCGCCGAGCAGCTTGGACACGGGTTCGGGATAGTCATGCCGCGATAGGATGGTATCGACCGTGGGCCCGAGCTTGACCAGGCGGCCGACCACGTCGGCCTGCTCCGCCTGAAACGGCAGGATGAGATCGTCCTGCGGGATGTTGAGCTCGATCCGGCTTTCTGACGAGTGCTCCGTCATCGCCTGGCCCCGCGGCGTTTGCCCCGCTTCGCCTCGCCGCCGAGTCGCCCGGCGCCCAGGCACCAGGCGAGGATCGCCTTTTGCACGTGCAGCCGGTTCTCCGCCTCGTCCCACACGGCCGATTGCGGGCCGTCGATCACCCCTTCCGTCACCTCGTCGCCGCGATGGGCGGGGAGGCAATGCATGAAGATCGCGTCTTTCGCCGCCGCTTCCATCACTTTCTCGTCGACCTGGAACGGACGAAGCTCCGCTTCGCGCTTGTTCGCGTCATTGTCGCCCATCGACACCCAGACATCGGTCACCACGCAATCCGCGCCGCGCGCGGCGACGAGCGGATCGTCGCTCACCTCGATCGACGCGCCCTCCGCCGTGACCCAATCGAGCAGAGCCGGCGACGGCGAAAACGCACGCGGCGAGGCGATCCGCAGCGCAAAGCCGAAGCGCGCCGCGGCATGCACCCATGAGGTCGCGACATTATTGGCGTCGCCAATCCAGGCGATTGTGCGGCCTTTGATCGGCCCTTTCAGCTCCTCGAAGGTCATCACGTCGGCCATCACCTGACAGGGATGCGACCGGCAGGTGAGCCCGTTGATCACCGGCACGCTCGCATGCGCGGCGAGCTCGGTCAGCGTCTCCTGCGGACCGGTGCGAAGCATGATCGCATCAACATAACGCGACAGCACGCGCGACGTATCGCCGAACGTCTCGCCCCGGCCGAGCTGCATGTCCTGCGGATTGAGCACCACGGAGGTGCCGCCCAGCTGATGGATCGCCACCTCGAATGAGACGCGCGTCCTGGTCGACGGCTTCTCGAAGATCATGGCAAGGACGGCGCCCGGCTTTAGCTTAAGGCTTTTCGGCACGCGGCCCTTGCGCTTGATCTCCGCCGCGAGATCGAGGAGGGCGCGGAGCGTCTTGCTGTCCAGCGCGTCAATATCGAGGAAATGCTTCGGCGGCGGCTTGAGTGGCATGGCGGTTCGGCGGGCCGGGTGATCTTGGGCTAAGCGTGGGTGAGCGCATCACGCTTGAGCGCGGCGCAAGCTTGATCGAGCGTAGTCGAGGCAAGCTCGATCTCCGCCTCGCCGACGATCAACGGCGGCAGGAGGCGCACGACATTGTCGCCGGCTTGCACGCTGAGCATCTTCCTCGCGCGCAATGCCTCGATCAGCTTCTGGTTCGGCAGCTTGCATTTCAGCCCGAGCATCAGCCCCTGCCCGCGCACCTCCTCGATGATCTCGCCATGCTCGTCCTTCAGCGCGGCGAGACGCTGCTTCAACCTTAGCCCCATGTTTGCGACATGATCGAGAAACCCGTTCTCGAGCACGACGTCGAGCACGGCGTTGCCGACGGCCATGGCAAGCGGGTTGCCGCCGAAGGTCGAGCCGTGGCTTCCCGCGGTCATGGCCGATCCGACCGCCTCGGTCATGAGACAGGCCCCCACCGGAAAGCCGCCGCCAAGCCCCTTGGCCGTCGCCATGATGTCGGGGGTGATGCCGGCCCATTGATGCGCGAACAGGCGCCCGGTGCGGCCCATGCCGGTCTGCACCTCGTCGAGCAGGAGCAGAATGCCCTTCTCGTCGGCGAGCGCGCGCAAATCCTGGAGGAAGCGCCAGGAGATCTCGCGCATGCCGCCCTCGCCCATGATCGGCTCGATGAGGATTCCGGCCGTTTCATTGCCGATCGCCGCCTCGACGGCGTCGATGTCGAACGAAGCCACCTGGTCGAAGCCGTCGACCGGCGGTCCGAAGCCTTCGAGATGCTTGGCCTGGCCGCCGGCGGCTATCGTGGCCAGCGTCCTGCCATGGAAGGCGCCGTCGAAGGTGACGAGCCGGTAGCGCTCGGGCGCGCCATGCTTGAAATGATAGCGGCGCGCGGCCTTGATCCCGCATTCGACCGCCTCGGCGCCCGAATTGGCGAAGAACACCATGTCGGCGAAGGTTGCGGCGGTGAGCCGCGCGGCGAGCCGCTCCTGCTCGGGGATGCGATGCAGATTGGAGACATGCCAGAGCTTTTTTGCTTGCTCTGACAGGGCTGCGACAAGATGCGGATGCGCGTGTCCAAGCGCGGTGACGGCCACGCCGCTCGCGAAGTCGAGATAGCGCTCGCCTTCCGCGGTGAAGAGATAGGCGCCCTCCCCGCGGGCGAAGGCAAGCTCGCTGCGGGCATAGGTCGGAAGAAGGGCCGACATAGGATCTTCGCTGTCCTGAAACAAAATTGCCGCCGACCGGCGGCAGCAAGGAATCTCAGAGCATTAGGTCTCCGGTCGGAGCGTGTCAATCAGGGCACATGACGGCTTTATCCAACGGTCGTCCACGTTTCCATACACGCATCGATTTGTGTTCTTGCAACAGAAGTGGCAGAATCCACTTGGTTCCGGTGGACAACGGACAGAACAAGCGTGGCGGACGCTTGCCGGGTTCTGCCGGATATAGTAGTGTAATACCGCTCGGCTACAAGATGTCGTGGGTGCTGCGTCGCGCCCGGGCGGTCAAACCCAGCAGTAATTCCGAGTTTTCAAACGCCGTCTCTAGGCAGACGGGGGGATTCTGAGTCCAATTCGAGGAGGCCAAACCATGGCTTGGACTGACGAGAGGGTTGAACTGCTTAAGAAACTTTGGGCCGAGGGCTTAAGTGCAAGTCAAATTGCGGGCCGCTTAGGCGGCGTGACGCGCAACGCGGTCATCGGCAAGGTGCATCGTCTGGGTCTGTCGGGGCGGGCGACCAGCTCGCGCTCGTCGAGCCCGAGACCGCGGCGGACGCATGTGCCGCGCGCCAATCGCACACCGTCCTTGATGTTCGGGACGCGCGGCGCCAACGCGCTCAAGCCGCAATTCGAGACGGAGCTCGATCTCGCGCCGGCGCCGCTCGAGGAGCTCGTCATCCCGCTCAGTGAGCGGGCGAGCATCCTCACGCTGAAGGAAGCGATGTGCCGCTGGCCGATCGGCGATCCGGGCGATCCGGAGTTTCATTTCTGCGGCCGCAAGAGCTGCGGGACGTTGCCTTATTGTGAGCACCACGCCCGCATGGCCTATCAGCCCGTGCAGATGCGGCGCCGCGAGAAGCGCTTCGCCACCGGCTAGGCTCCGGGAACTGAAAATGCGGCAGAAGAATTAGGAGGCGCCCACGCGGCGCCTCTTTTACATCTCGCGCTCGTTAGAGCCTAGGCGGTCTCTTCGAGCTTGTCGGAGAAGGCGTAGCCCGCGCCACGCACGGTGCGCACCGGGTCGGTCTCGTTGCCGCGCATCATGGCCTTGCGCAAGCGGCCGATATGCACATCGACGGTGCGCTCATCGACATAGACGTTGCGGCCCCACACGCCGTCCAGCAATTGCGCCCGGCTGAACACGCGGCCGGGGCTCTGCATCAGGAACTCCAGCAGCCGGAACTCGGTCGGGCCGAGATGCACCTGCCGGCCGTTCCGCGTCACCCGGTGCGACTCGCGGTCGAGCTCGATATCGCCGACGCTCAACACCGAGGCGATGCGCTCGGGGTTGGTGCGCCTGAGGATCGCGCGCACCCGCGCCATCAGCTCGGGCAGCGAGAACGGCTTGACCACATAATCGTCGGCGCCGGTGGTAAGCCCCCTGATGCGGTCGTTTTCCTCGCTCCGCGCGGTGAGCAGAATGATCGGAATGGTGCGGCTGTCCTTGCCGGTGCGCAAGCGCCGGCACAGCTCAAGCCCGGAAATCCCCGGCAGCATCCAGTCGAGCACGATCAGATCGGGCGAGCTTTCGGCAATCGCCATCTCGGCCTCGTCGCCGCGATGCACGACGTCGACCGTATAGCCCTCCGCCTCGAGGTTGTAGCGAAGCAGGAGCGCCAACGGCTCCTCGTCCTCGACCACCAAGACCTTGGCTCCTGGGCTCACGACGTTCATCTCAAGCATGGGCTACCCCGCCGACCGCTTCAGCGCGACCGGCGTCGTGCTCGTGGTGTCGCCTTTCGGGCGTTGATCGGTAATCGTCGTGCCGTGCACGAGATAGTAGACGGTCTCGGCGATATTGGTGGCGTGGTCGCCGATGCGCTCGATGTTCTTGGCGCCGAACAAGAGATGGGTGCAGAGCCCGATATTGCGCGGGTCCTCCATCATGTAGGTGAGCAACTCGCGGAACAGCGAGTTGTACATCGCGTCGATCTCCTCGTCCTTGTACCAGACCTTGAGCGCGCGGTCGGCGTCGCGCTCGATGAAGGCGTCGAGCACCTCCTTCAGCTGGCCGAGCGCGAGCTCGCCCATATGCTTCAGCCCGAGCATCAGCTGCTTCGGCTGCTGCTCGCTGACCACGGCCACGGCGCGCTTGGCGATGTTCTTGCCGAGATCGCCGATGCGCTCCAGATCGTTGGAGATGCGGAGCGCCGCCATGATCTGGCGGAGATCGTAGGCGAGCGGCTGGCGGCGGGCGATCATCACCACCGCCTGCTCCTCGATCTCGCGCTGGAGCGCGTCGACCGCTTCGTCCTCTTTGATGGTCGAGACGGCAAGCTCCGGATCGCGGCGTTCGAGCGCCTCGATCGACTGCCCGAGCACCTGCTCGGCAAGGCCGCCCATCTTGGCGACCTTGTTGTTGAGGAGGGAGAGCTCCTCCTCGTAGGACCTGACGATATGTTCGTGCTGCTTATCCATTCGATTGGTCTCCTGGGCGCTTTGAGCCTTAGCCGAAGCGGCCGGTGATGTAATCCTGCGTGCGTTGCTGTTTGGGATTGGTGAAGATCCGGGTGGTCTCGTCGAACTCCACAAGCTCGCCGAGATACATGAAAGCGGTGAAATCGGAGGTGCGCGCGGCCTGCTGCATGTTGTGGGTCACGATGGCGATCGTATAGTCCTGCTTCAGGACGTCGATCAGCTCCTCGATCTTGGCGGTCGAGATCGGATCGAGCGCCGAGCAGGGCTCATCCAGCAAAATGACCTCCGGCTTGATGGCCACGGTGCGGGCGATGCACAATCTCTGCTGCTGGCCGCCTGAGAGGCTGAGGCCGCTGACATCGAGCTTGTCCTTGACTTCGTCCCACAAAGCGGCGCGCTGCAGCGCTTCCTGCGACGCGGGCATCGAGTTCCGACCTTGGAGAGCTGATCGTAGAGGCGCACGCCGAAGGCGATATTGTCGTAGATGGTCATGGGGAACGGCGTCGGCTTCTGGAACACCATGCCCACCTTGGCGCGCAGCAGATTGAGATCCTGCTTCGGGCTGAGGATGTTCTCGCCGTCGAGCATCACCTCTCCGTCGGCGCGCTGATTGGGATAAAGGTCGTAGATGCGGTTCAAGATGCGCAGCAGCGTGGACTTGCCGCAGCCCGAGGGACCGATAAAGGCCGTCACCTTGTTCTTGAACAGGTTGACGTTGATGTCCGACAGAGCGCGGTAGGCCCCGTAATAGAAGTTCAGCCGCTTGACCGACGACCTTCTCTTCCATCTTGGCGATCTCGGCGGGCGTCGCGGCCGGTTCTTTCAACTCGGTATGAATTGCGAGACTCATAGCGGCACCTTCTTGGCTGAAAGGGCTCTAGCCAAGATGCTCAAGCCCAGCACGGTGACGGTGATAAGGAGAGCCCCGGTCCAGGCAAGCTGCTGCCAATCCTCATAGGGACTCAAGGCAAACTGGAAAATGACCACCGGCAAGCTCGCCATCGGCGCGTTCAGGTTCCAGCTAAAGAATTGGTTGTTGAGCGCCGTGAAGAGAAGGGGCGCCGTCTCGCCGGTGATGCGGGCGATGGCGAGCAGCACGCCGGTAATCATGCCGGCGCGGGCGGCCCGATAGGCCACGTTCTTGATCACCAGCCATTGCGGCATGCCGAGCGCGGCCGACGCCTCGCGCAAAGTGTTGGGCACGAGCAGCAGCATGTCCTCGGTGGTCCTCACCACCACGGGAATGACGATCATGGCGAGCGCGACGGCGCCCGGCCCAGGCGGAAAAATGCCCCATCGTTGCGACCATGATCTCGTAGACGAACAGGCCGACCACGATCGAGGGGGCGCTGAGCAGAATGTCGTTGATGAAGCGGACCACCATGGTGAGTTTGGAGTAGCGGCCGTACTCCGCCATATAGGTCCCGGCGAGGATGCCGAGCGGCGTGCCGAATGCGACCGCAAGCACCGTGAGGATGAGTGAGCCGACGATGGGGTTGAGCAGGCCTCCGGCGCTGCCGGGAGGCGGCGTCATCTCGGTGAACACCGCGAGCGAAAGTCCGCCCACGCCCTTCACCACCAGCACCAGCAGGATCAACACGAGCCAGGTCAAGCCGAAGGCCGCGGCGCCGATCGAAAGCGCTGTCGCCACGCGGTTGCCCCAACGCCGGCGATGATATCTCGGGGTTGCTGCCACGTTTGCCACGGCTAGTTCCCCGCTTTCATGCGCGATCCGCATCAGCATCAACCTTGCCGCGGCGAGAACGACGAAGGTGATCAAGAACAGGATGAGGCCGAGAGCGATCAGCGAGGCGGTGTAGAGCTCGCCGGTCGCCTCAGTGAATTCGTTGGCGATCGAGGCCGAGATGGTGGTGCCGGGCGCCAGGATCGAGGGCATGATGCGGTGGGCATTGCCGATGACGAAGGTCACCGCCATGGTCTCGCCGAGCGCGCGGCCCAAGCCCAGCATGACGCCGCCAATGATGCCGACCCGCGTATAGGGGATCACCACGCGGCGCATGACCTCCCAGCGGGTGCAGCCGATGCCGTAGGCGGCCTCTTTCAGCACCGGCGGGACGGTCTCGAACACCTCGCGCGTGATCGAGGTGATGAAGGGCAGCACCATGATGGCGAGGATGAGCCCTGCCGTCAGCATGCCGATGCCGTAAGGCGGCCCGGCGAACAGCTGGTTGAGTACGGGAATGTTGGCGAAAGTGTCGATCAGGAATGGCTGGACGTGGACCTGGAACCAGGGGGCGAACACGAACAAGCCCCAGATGCCGTAGATGATGCTCGGGATGCCCGCCAACAGCTCGATGGCGATGCCGATGGAGCGCCGCAGGCGCTCCGGACAGA
Source organism: uncultured Alphaproteobacteria bacterium (assembly GCA_963710245.1). Lineage (GTDB taxonomy): Bacteria > Pseudomonadota > Alphaproteobacteria > Rhizobiales > Methyloligellaceae > Methyloceanibacter. Next base: position 204,883 of record CAVPZK010000018.1, on the reverse strand, counting down.
TCTCGGTCAGAAAAATCGCGATGCCGAGGCTGATGGGAACGCCGATCAGCATGGCGATGAAGGAGGTGAGCAGCGTGCCGTAGATCGCCGGCAGCGCGCCGAATTTCTCGGTGACCGGATTCCAGCTTTCCGAGGTGAAGAAACCGAAGCCGAAGGCGCGCCAAGCAGGCAAGGAGCCGTGCAACAGCGCGATCATGACGCCGGCAAGCAGCACCAGCACGGTAACGGCTGACGCCAAGGTGATGACCTTGAAAATCCGGTCGTCGCGGCGGAAGCGGCGCAGAGTCTTGGCGAGCTTTGCCTTCGTCGTGGACGAGCGTGAGATTTCTCTCCGCGACGGCTGCGCCTGTCATCTGGTCTACCCCTGAGCCCTGTCTTGCGCCCTTAGGCGCGGGTCAAGCGAAACGGCGAGGATAGGAACGGCGGACCCGCCCCTATCCCCGCAAAGTGACGCTAGTTCATTGCAAACACAGGATTGCCGGACGCATCCTTGATGGTCTTCCAATCCTCGTGCACGAGCTCCACGACGGGGTCGGGCAGCGGGATGTAGTCCAGCTCCTCGGCCATCTTGTCGCCGTTCTTGTAGGCCCAGTCGAAGAACTTGAGCGCGCCCTTCGACGCCTCGAGATCGACCGGCACTTTATGCATCAGGATGAAGGTCGCCGCCGTGATCGGCCAGGAGGCATCGCCCGGCTGGTCGGTCAGGATCACGCCGAAGCCCGGCACGGACTTCCAATCGGCATTGGCGGCAGCCGCCTGGAACGAGGCGAGCTCGGGGGCGACCGTCTTGCCGTCCTTGTTGACCATATTGGCGTGGGTCATCTTGTTCTGCTTGGCATAGGCATACTCGACATAGCCGATCGAGCCCTTGGTCTGGACCACGTTGTTGGCCACGCCTTCATTGCCCTTGGCGCCGATGCCGACCGGCCACTCGACCGAGGCGTCGGAACCGACTTTATCCTTCCAAGCCGGGCTCACCTTGTTCAGGTAGTTGGTGAAGTTGAAGGTGGTGCCCGATCCGTCCGAACGATGCACGACGGCGATGGCTTGTGACGGAAGCTTGGCCTTCGGATTGAGCTTCTTGATCGCCTCGTCGTCCCATTTGGCGATTTCGCCGAGGAAGATCTTGGCGAGCGTCGGCCCGTCGAGAACGATCTCGCCGGCCTTGATGCCTTCGACATTGATGACCGGAACGATGCCGCCCATGACCATGGGGAACTGGATCAGCCCGTTGTCAGTCAGCTCCTTCTCGCCGAGCGGCTTGTCGGTGGCGCCGAAGGTCACCGTCTTGGCTTCGATCTGCTTGATGCCGCCGCCAGAGCCGATCGACTGGTAGTTGAGCCCGACGCCCGTCTCTTTCTTGTAGGTGTCGGCCCATTTCGCATAGATCGGATAGGGGAAGGTCGCGCCGGCACCCGAAATATCGGCTGCCTGCGCCGTGGTAATGGTGAACGCTGCGGCCAAGCCCACGGCTGCCGCATAAGACATAACCCTCATTTTCGCTCTCCCTTAGGGTGGAGATAACGGTCCCACAAGGACCACACGGGCCGGGGACCCTTCCCCGACCTCCGGGCGAGCGTTACCGCCGCGTAATAAAGCTACTATGTCAGTTATATGACAGTTGGGTGACAGTCCCGGAAGCGGGCTGAAATGCGAGGCGACGGGTTGTGGAAAGCTGCCGACTTAGCTCGCGGCGGCGCCCCGGTCCGCCTGGCTCGCGCGTACCTCGTTCAACATGACCGTGAAGGTTGAGCCTTTGCCCGGCTTGGACGCGATGGCGAGCTCGCCCCTATGGCGGTTGAGAATGTGCTTGACGATGGCGAGCCCAAGGCCTGTGCCGCCTTTCTCCCGGCTCGACGCCACGTCGACCCGGTAGAAGCGTTCGGTCAGCCTCGGCAAATGCTCGGGCGCGATGCCGGGCCCACTGTCGACCACGGCAATGGCGTAGCGGCCGGACTGCCGGCCGAGCGAGGGGATGTGTTTCGCCTCGATCCGCACCTGGCCGCCCCGCTCGCCATATTTGAAAGCGTTCTGCACCAAATTCTGCATCACCTGGAGCAACTCGTCGCGGTCGCCGCGCACGATCGCCGGCCGCTGGAAGCGCCCGACCTCGAGCCGGAAGCCGGTCTCGCGCGCCAGCGGCTCGAGCGTGTCCTTCGTGCTATTCAGCACGTCGTTGAGATCGACCAGGTCGGACGGCGGCACATGCGCGTTCATCTCGACCCGGCTCAAGGAGAGCAGCGCATCGATCAGCCGCGTCATGCGCGAGGCCTGCTCGGCCATGATCGGCAGGAAGCGCTCCCGCGCGCCGGAATCGCCCTTGGCGCTACCTTGAAGCGTCTCGATGAAGCCGCGCAGCGACGCGAGCGGCGTCCTGAGCTCGTGGCTCGCATTGGCGATGAAATCGGCGCGCATCTGGTTGATGCGCTCGCCCTCGGTGAGGTCGCGCAGCAAGACGAGGATGTTGCCGTCGCGCTCGCTGCCCCGCGCGAGTGGTGCGACGGTCGCCGCCATGCGCCTGCCGACCGGCACGCGCTCGGCATAGGTGACGGTGACGGCGCGCCCGCGCTCCGGCGCGGCTGAGACGGCGTCGAGGAACTCAGGCGTCCTGATGACGGACGAGATGTGGCTCCCTTCGCGCAAGGACGCGAACAGGCCGCGCGCCGGAGCATTGCAGAACAGCACATGCCCCGCCGGGTTGAGCACGATCACCGGGTCCGGCAGCGCATCGGCCATGAGATGCATGGCCGAGGTCGTGCGCGAAACGGCCGCGGGCCGATCGAGCGCGCCGGCAAGCGCCTGGTCGCCGTCAGGGCGGGGCAGCAGCACCACCGAGGCGACGAAACTGACGAAGCCGATCAGGGCGAAGGCTTTGGAGAGGCCGGCGATCAGCACCAGCGACGCCATGATCACGCCGACGGCGACGATCAGCCACAGGGCCGCCTTGAGCCTCGCCCCGACCTCCCGGAAGGGCCGCATGACGGCTTGGCCAACGCGGCCCAAGAGCCCCGGCTCAAGCGTCCGCACACTCGGTTCTGCTTGATCGCTCAATGGCTTCTCCCCGCCTATCCGGGCGAATCGCGGAGCGGCTTGGCGCTAATGATTGCCTTTGCATTATCACGTTTTTGCGACAGGCTTGAGGGTGTTGCGTGACGGTCCAATGACGAAAAGCCCGCCGTCGTCATATCGTCCATTTCGTTGATATAATGCCGGCTCTGGCCTTCGCCATGGGGATGTAAGCTCGCCTCACCGTTTTCCTTCCTTAGCCAATCACGCCAAACCGCTGAAACCGGGGACCGTCATGCGGTCTGTAGCAACGTGCCTGACCTTCGCCGCTCTCTTCGCACTGCATAGCGTGGCAGCCCCTTCCCTCGCACGCGCCTGCCCGCCGTCAAAGACCTGGACCACGGGACCCGACGAGGAGGCGGGCTTCGTGCTTGCCGAAGGCGATCTTGCCGCGGTGCGGGAGGCGGGCCCGTTCGAGGTGCCTTGGGCGGTGGCGCTTCTGCCTGACGGCTCCTTCCTCGTGACCGAACGGCCAGGACGGCTCCAGCATGTCAGATCGCATGCCGAGACCAACGCCGTCGCGGGCGTCCCACCCGTGTTTTATGTCGGGCATGGCGGCCTGCTCGATGTCGCGGTCGATCCCGGCTTCGAGGACAATCATTTCGTCTATTTGTCCTATCTGCAAGGCAACGAGACGGCCTCCATCGTCCGCGTGCTGCGGGCGAGATTCGACGAGGACAGCGAAACGCTGACCGAAGAGCAGGTCATCTTCGAGGGCAGCCCGGGCCCGCGGCCCGAGCAGATCGGCGGGCGGATCGCGCTGTCCGGCGACGGCTATCTGTTTATCGCCCTCGGCGACCGCTGGGACGGCGCGCGCGCGCAGGATCTTGCCGACACCGCAGGTTCGATCGTCCGCATCGGAACCGATGGCTCGGTGCCCGAAGATAATCCGTTCAGATTGGCGCCGGGCGCACGGCCGGAAATCTGGAGCTATGGCCACCGCAACCCGCAGGGCCTCGCTTTCGACCGCGCCACGGGAGAATTGTGGTCGGACGAGCACGGTCCGCAAGGTGGCGACGAACTCAACAGAATTGTGCGCGGCGGCAATTACGGCTGGCCGATCGCCACCTTCGGCGTCGATTATTCAGGTAAGCCGATCGCCGTGAACAGCGAGCAGCCGGGCACCGAGCTGCCGGTGCACTATTGGGTGCCGATCTCGGTCGCTCCCTCGAGCCTCGCGGTCGAGACCCAGCCGGCTACCACCGAAATCTGGGTCGGCACGCTGGCCGGCGAGATGGTGGTGCAGCTTAGCCTCGCCAACAATTGCGTGCTGCGCGAGCAGCGCCTGTTGCGGCACCAGCTTGGCCGCATCCGCGACGTGCGCATCGATCCGAGCGGCGTGCTCTACGTGCTGACCGACGGCGACGAAGGCATGCTTTACCGGGTCGAGCTGCCGCATGGCGAGATGCGCGGGGGCGGCAAAGGTCCGTTCTAGCGATTGCCCGGACCGGCGGCGGGCGTATGCTTCAACGAGTTTGACAGCAAGGATCGGGGTGCGGCGGCGCAGCCGACCGCCTATCTCCGGGTCAATCAGAGCAGTCAACGCCAGGACAGAGCCGATGCGGCGCACAGTTTCAACCTCAGCCTCGACCGCGCCACGAACCGAGGCACTTAGCCTCGACGATGCACGATGGGCGGCCTTCATCGCCCGCGATGCGGCCTTCGATGGGGAGTTCTTTATCGCAGTGGAAACGACGGGCATCTATTGCCGCCCGTCTTGTCCGGCAAAGCGCGCAAAGCGCGAGAATGTGCGCTTTTTCGCCACGGCCGCCGAAGCGGAGCGGGCCGGCTTCAGGCCCTGTAAGCGCTGCAAGCCGAATGAGCCATCCTTTGTCCAGCAACATTCCGAGAAGGTGAAAGAAGCCTGCCGCCTGATCGAGACGGCCGAGGCGGAGCCCAAGCTCGACGATCTCGCCGAAGCCGTGGGCTTGAGCTCCTATCACTTCCATCGCGTGTTCAAATCGGTGCTGGGCGTGACGCCCAAGGCCTACGCCGCCGCGCATAGAAACAAGCGTGTGCGCGAGGAGCTTGGCCGGAGCGCCACGGTGACCGAGGCGATCTACGGCGCGGGCTTCAATTCCAATGGCCGCTTCTACGCGACCTCGTCGGAGGCGCTCGGCATGACGCCAAATCAATTCCGCGCCGGCGGACCCGATGCCGAGATCAAATTCGCGATCGGCGAAAGCTCGCTCGGCTTGGTGCTGATCGCTGCGAGCGACAAGGGCGTCTGTGCCATTTTCTTCGGCGACGACGCTGACGGTCTTGCGCGCGACCTCAAGCGGCAATTCCCGCGGGCGCGGCTCGTCGGCGACGATCGCGCTTTCGCACAGCTCACCGCCAAAGTGATCGGCTTCGTCGAAGAATCCGCGCCGCGATCTCGACCTTCCCTTGGACATCCGCGGAACCGCCTTTCAGCGTCGCGTGTGGGAAGCGCTCCGCCGCATTCCAGTGGGCAGTACGGCGACCTACGCGGAAATTGCCAAGGCGATCGGTGCGCCAAAATCCGTGCGGGCGGTGGGACGCGCGTGCGGCTCGAACCCGATCTCACTAGCGATCCCGTGTCATCGCGTGGTTGGCTCGAATGGGTCGCTGACCGGCTATCGCGGCGGCATCGAGCGGAAGCGCGCGCTGCTCGCCAAGGAAGCCAAGTCCTGACGGCTCTCAGCGCGAGAGGCGTTTGGCCGCGAGGTCGTTGAGATAGCCCTGCCAGCGCGCCTCTTTGGTCTCGCCAAGCTCGCGCAGATAGTCCCAGACAAATAGTCCGGTGTCGTGGCCGTCGTCGAACACGATGCGCACCGCGTAATTGCCGATTGGCTCGATCCGCGCGATTGCGACATTCTTCTTGCCGGCCACGGTGACGCGCTGCGCCTCGCTGTGGCCCTGCACCTCGGCGCTCGGCGAGAGCACGCGCAACAACTCGGCGGGAAGCGCGAAGCTTTTCCCGTCCTCGAAGCTCACGGTGAGGACGCGCTTGTCCTTGTCGAGCCTGAGCTCGGTCGGCCAGGAATCGGCCATCGTCCAGCCTCTCAAATCTCAGCCGAGGTCGATATCGCCTTCGACGACGTGGTTAAGTCCGGTGCCGGCGGCCGTCAGCACCATCTTCATCTTCAACTTGCCCTTGCCGCCGAGACCTTCCTCCCGCACCACGCGCTCGATCTCCTGCTGCGAGGTGACGCCCACCTCTTTAAGGTATTTCCGTAGCGACATGTTGAACCGTTGCTCGTCCATCCTTGGCCTCCTGAAGCGCTGCGTCCCATGCTATGGAAAGAGCGAAGCACCTATATTAGAGACGAAAGCCCATGCCGGTCACCTCGGACAAGGGCCGTGCAAGATCGAACAAGAAACCCGGCCGCAAGATGAAAGTTAAGAAGACAGTGAAACGCCGCAGCGCCCCGGCCGCCGCGCTCGCAACGCCTCTATTCCGCAAGCGCGTGGTCAAGAGCGCCAAGGCCTATAGCCGCAAGCGCAAGGCCGGAGCGCAAGGCGCGGAAAGCGAAGACGCATGACCGAACAGCCCTTGATCGACCCCTTCGGCCGGCATGTCACCTATTTGCGGGTCTCGGTCACCGACCGCTGCGATTTCCGTTGCGTCTATTGCATGGCCGAGACGATGACCTTTCTGCCGCGCGAAGATCTGCTGAGCCTCGAGGAAATCGACCGGCTGGCGAGCGCCTTTATTGCGCGCGGCGTCCGCAAGCTCAGGCTGACCGGCGGCGAGCCGCTGGTGCGGCGTAACATCATGTGGCTGATCGAGCAGCTGTCGCGGCATTTGGGCCAAGGCCTCGACGAGCTGACGCTGACCACCAATGCGAGCCAGCTCGCGCAACATGCCGAGGCGCTTGCCGCTTGCGGCGTTGCCCGCATCAATGTCTCGCTCGACACGCTCGACCCTGCGAAGTTCAGGGACGTCACCCGCAGGGGCGATCTGGCGCAAGTGCTGCGCGGCATCGACGCTGCCGCGAGCGCCGGTCTTGCGATCAAGATCAACACCGTCGCGCTTCGCGGCATCAACGAAGATGAGATCGAGGATCTGATTCGCTGGGCTCATGGTCGAGGTTTCGACCTCACGCTGATCGAGACCATGCCGATGGGCGAGATCGGCGCCGACCGCACCGAGCAATATCTTCCGCTGTCGCTGCTGCGCGCGCGCCTCTCCCAGCACTTCACCCTCGACGACATCGACTACCGATCGGGTGGCCCTGCGCGCTATGCAACTGTGCGCGAGACCGGCGGCAGGCTCGGCTTCATCACGCCGATGACCCACAATTTCTGCGAATCCTGCAATCGCGTGCGCGTCACCTGCACCGGCACACTTTATATGTGCCTCGGGCAGGAGGATGCCTCCGATCTGCGCGCCCCGCTGCGCGCCAGCAAGGATGATGGCCCGCTGCACGCCGCGATCGCCGGCGCCATCGCGCGGAAACCGAAGGGCCACGACTTTGTCATCGGCCGGGGCGAGCGGCCTGCCGTGGCGCGGCCGATGTCATTGACGGGCGGCTAGGAACTGCGGAAATCCAGGATTTCCGCCGATTTATTCCGTAGGCCCCCAATCGCCTCGGTTCCTGGCAAGCTTTGTTAATCAATCAGCTTTTCCCGTTCTTAACGCATCGCGGCGCAGAATCCGGCCGTCATGTCGGGTTCGGCGTTGGTCAAGAAACATTGGCTCTGGGCTGGATTGGTGGCGCTCAGCGCCCTGATCGCGGCCACGGCCCTTATTGCGCCCGGCAAGATCAGCCGCTACGAGCTCGAGCGCGAGGCGTTCACCGCGGCGCAGCGGCTCCGAGTGCAAATGCTGAACGAGCCCGACACTCTGTTCTACGCACTTGCCAGCCCGTCCTCCACGACGCAATTCGCCGACATTCTCGACAAGTGGGGCTATAGCCACCGCGTGCTCCGCTACGAGCTTTACGACACCCACGACAACCTCACCTTCACCAGCGGGCTCTCCGGACTGAAGCTCGACGACGAGAAGGCCGCCCTCCTCGCGAAACCGTCCAGCGAAGCCCCGTCGATCGCGCTCTATAAGAGCCAGGACGGCACTTCGCCGACCAATTTTGCATCGCTCACGTTGCCCCTCGCGATGAACGGCGACCCGCGAGGCACTCTCGTCGTCTATCTCGACCAGAGCGATCAGGCCGCCGTGCTCGCCAACTATTTCACTTGGGTGGTCGGCATCACGCTCGCCTTGCTTGGCGCCGGCATCGCCGTGCCCGCCGCGTTCGCCTGGATGCGTGGACGCGAGCGGCGAAAAGCCGAGGAACAGGTCCGTTACCTCGAGGAGCACGATGCCCTCACCGGCCTCGCCAATCGCAAGGCTTTCCTCGACAGTCTCGCCGAGGCGATCGGCCGTATGCACCGCGACCGCACGCATATCGCCGTGCTCTGTCTCGACATCGACAAGTTCAAGGAGATCAACGAAGCGGCCGACCATAGCGGCGGCGATCAGGTTCTGCGCGACATCGGCCGCCGCATCCAGTCGACATTGCGCGAGAACGACCTGATCGCTCGGCTCGCGGGCGATGAATTCGCCATTGCCCTCGTCGACATCACCAATCTCGGCGACGTGATGGCCTTCATGAATCGGTTGGTCGAAGCCTTGCGCCGCCCGCTTCAGGTCGCCGGCAAGGAGATGCTGGTCACCACCAGCGTCGGCATCGCGCTGGCGCCCGCCGACGGGGACACCGCGGCGACAGTGCTCCGTCACGCTGGCATCGCGTTGGCGCGCGCCAAGGGCGATGGCGGCCAGCGCATGTGCTTCTTCGAGCAGAGCATGGACAAGGCGCTGCAACGCCGGCGCATGGTCGAGCATGAGCTGCGGCTCGCGCTCGGTCGTGAGGAATTCGAGGTGGTCTACCAGCCGCAATACGACCTCGCCACCGAGAAGCAATGCGGCTCGGAGGCCCTGGTCCGCTGGCAGCATCCGGTGCACGGCAAGATCGCGCCGGGACATTTCATTTCCGTCGCCGAAGATACCGGCCTCATCGTTCCGCTCGGCGAATGGGTCTTGCGCCGCGCTTGCACCGACGCGGCCAAATGGCCCGAGCCGCTGATCGTCGCCGTCAACCTGTCACCCGCGCAGTTCCGCGACGGCGACATTGCCGAGACCGTCGCCGAAGTGCTGAAGGAGACCGGACTTCCGCCGGAGCGGCTCGAGCTCGAGATCACCGAGAATCTCCTGATCAACGATACCGAGGAAGTGCTCGGCAAGCTCAACCGCTTGCGCCAGCTCGGCGTGGCCATCGCCATGGACGATTTCGGCACCGGCTATTCGAGCTTGAACTATCTCGCGCGCTTCCCCTTCTCCAAGATCAAGATCGACCGCCAGTTCATCCGCAACATGACGCGCGATCCGGCGATGCGGGCAATCGTTAAGACCATCATCGCGCTCGGCAAGTCGCTCGACGTGATCATCACCGCCGAGGGCGTCGAGACGCAGGAGCAGGCGGCGATGCTGCGTGAGTTCGGCTGCCCGCAAGTGCAGGGCTTCCTCTACGGCTATCCTGGCGCCGCCGAGACCGGCGTGAAGCCGGAAGGCAACGTGACCCCGATCACGGCTGCGCGCAGCAGCGCCGCCTAGACTTTTCCTCCGACTATCTCTGCTTGGATGGCGCGCCCGGGGTGAACAGCCCGCTCATGCCTCCGGCGAACGGGGCAATCTTGGTGTCCCTCTTGGCCGAGCGGCGAACGCTTGGCTTGGCGCTCCGCTGGGCCACCGGCTTCTTTACCGATTTGGGGTTGGCGTTGCTGGACTTCGCCTTGTCCTTGGCCCGGGGCGCGGCGATCACAGGCTTCTCCCCCGTCGATGCTTTCTCCTGCTGGCCTTGCGGCTCCGCCGTGGGGTTCGCATTGGCGAGAGCCCCCGACGTATCGGGCTTGGCGTCAGCTTCAGGCGCCGGCGCGACAGGTTCAGGCGCCGCATCGAGCGCCGCATCCTCTTGCAAAGTCTTAGGCGGCGCCGACAGAGCCGAGGTTTGGTCCCGGTCCGCCTCGGCACGGTCAAGCTCGACAGCGATGGGAGCGCCCTTGGGCGTGATCATGCTCCCCGGACCGGGTAGCGTGACGATCATCGGCAACAGAAGCGCAAGGCCGATGGCATGGATGACGCCGGCATAGATGAGAAAGACCGGCACTGTGATGCGTTTCAAGTCGATCACGGCAGCGAGGAGCGAAGCTTGCGTCTACTCGGCTTACCCTGGAATCGGAATTAGCTGAGTCGCGAGGCTCCCTGCAAGCCTTTAGTTTTACATCACAATTCTGGGTGCCGCACGGGCACTGCCCTGGTTCCGCTCGAGCTCGGCGAAGGCACGCGCTGCGATCTCGCGAAAGGCTTGCGCCGGCGCCGAGCCGGGATCGGTCACCACCAGTGGCCGCCCCTCGTCAGAGGTCTGGCGAATCGCCATGGTCAGCGGCACCTCGCCGAGAAACGGCACGCCGAGCCGCGTGGCCTCGCTCTTCGCCCCGCCATGGCCGAAAATATTCGAAGCCTCGCCGCAATGCGGGCAGATGAAGGTACTCATATTCTCGACGATGCCGAGCACCGGCACGTTCACCTTCTGGAACATAGATAGCCCCTTGCGCGCATCGATCAGCGCAAGGTCCTGCGGCGTCGACACGATCACCGCGCCGGCCAGCGGCACTTGCTGCGCCATGGTGAGCTGCGCGTCGCCGGTGCCGGGCGGCATGTCCACCACGAGCACGTCGAGCTCGCCCCAGGCCACGTCCTTCAGCATTTGCGACAGCGCCGAGATCACCATCGGCCCGCGCCAGATCATCGGCGTCTCCTCATCGACCAGGAAGCCCATCGACATCACTTTCAGCCCGTAGGCCTCCATCGGCTCGAGCTTGTTGCCGGCAATCTGCTGCGGCTGCCCCTTGATGCCCAATAGGCGCGGCATCGACGGGCCGTAAATGTCGGCATCGAGGATCCCGACTCTGAGCCCGCGCTCCTTCAGCGCGAGCGCGAAATTGACCGCCGTGGTCGACTTGCCGACGCCGCCTTTGCCGGAGGCGACCGCGATGATGTTGGCGACGCCGGGCACCCCGCCGGGCCTGTGGCGCGCATCGCGCGCGGCGCCAGGCCGCGTCAAAGACGAGCCTTGCTCCGGTGGCTGTTGCCCCTTGCCATTGCCGCCAGATCGCGCGGCGCTGGGCGTCCGGTCCGCCGTCAGCGTCACCGCCACGCCGTCGACGCCGGGAAGCGCCTTGACCACGCTCTCGGCTGTCTGGCGCAAGGCTTCGAGCTCGCTCGCGCGGCCGGGGTCGACCGAGATGGCGAAATAGACCTTGCCCTTGTTGATGACGATCTCGGAAACGAGGCCTTGCGAGACGATGTCGGAGCCGAGATCCGGGCCTTTGATGCGTTTCAGCGCTTCGAGCACGCGCTGTTTGGTGGGGAGTTCGGTCATGATGCTGTTATGTAGTCCTGCTTTGCGCCAAGACCAACCGTCTTGATCACCACCAGCTCTCGGTTTGCAGGATGTCTTGCGGCGGGGCCGGCCGATCGAGACCATAGCGCGCCAGCCAAGCCGCCGAGCCGAGGCAAACCACCGCGCCGACCAGGCAGACCATGCCGGTGCCGAGCAGCACTCGGCTCTTGCTGCCGAGCTCGGCCGCGCGCGCTTCCTCGGAGTTGACGCTGATTAGGAAGCGCTGCCCTTTGGCGCCTTGCGGCGGCGCGCCGATGCAACGGTCCTCGCCGACCACGCCGAGCACATAGATGTCGACGTCGACCGGCAAGTGCGTTTCCTTGTAGCGGAAGCAAAGCGTGCGATTGGTGTTGTTGATGGCGCCGAGCGCGGTCTGCATCACGCTCTCGCTCTCCGCCGCATGCCGGCGAACGTCCTCGCGGGCGACCGCCTCGATGCCTTCAATGATCGCCAGCTCGGGCGAGACGCGGGCCCTGCCGCTCTCGTCCTCGATCTCGAACAGGGCAAACAGCGTGGTGGTCTTGACGATCTCCGTCTTGCGCTTGCAGCAGGAGGTCCTACGGTGCGCGTCATATTCGAAGAACTCGTAATCGCGCTCCACCGTCGAGACGAAATGCGCGCAAGCGGTGTTCGACAGTTCGCCGGTCACAGGCGAAGTGCAGCGCAGCCTGCCCCTTGACCTCGACCAGGCTCCCGGCTGGGAGCTTGGCGACATGCGCCGCCGGGGTGGTCTCGGTGGCGCGCATCAGCGCCATGTCGCTGCGCGATGACCGCCAGCTCCACAACAGAAATGCGGCGCTCGGCACCAACAAGACGCCGATCGGCACCAGCCAAGCCACCATCTCGCCCCTCCTCCCGTCCGGCGTTCGCCCACGATAATCTTGTGCAGGTCTCGGTTGAGGAAGAATTAGCTTTCGGGCCAGGCCGACGCTGTCGACGCTGATCAGTGAATGCTTGTAACCACGCGAGCACCGTCTGGCCGCAAAAGCGGTTTAACCGGTTTGCCAAATTCGCCGACATGCTGCCTAGAGGGAATTTTTTACGCCAAATCGAGCCCGACATATTCGAACCGCCGTGAAGCAGGTCGCGTTGGGGATCATGACCGATGAGCTGATGTACGATCCTTGGATCTTACGTCGTCTGCTGAGCGAACGCCTGGGGCGCTCCGCCGTCGCGGTGCGAACCGATATCGAAGTCACCGATATTCGTCGGGTCGGGCAAGCGTTTCGACTCTACGCGAACGACAAGTCTGCGGGCGCTACTCACCATGAGAAAACCGAGGCCTCATCCTGAGGACGGCCGAAGGCCCGTCTCGAAGGGTGGGGCCCAACGCAGGCCCAGTCGATCCTGCTGCAAATAGAGCAGTGGAGAGTGCGGCAGATACGCCGCACACGTCACGAATTAGCCTTGTTTCGCTGGGAGCGTTGAGTCGAGTAAGGATCGGAACGCTGGGGGGCGTAGCCGCCGGTCGACGGGTTGGGAGTACGATCAGGCTATGTCTGTGTCCCCTGTGCCGCGGGGCCCTGATGGCGCGCGCTTCGATCGCGCTATCGGCAGCCTGGAAGTCCACAATCAGCGGCACGCGCGGCTGCGCGCGCTCTTCCCGAGCTTCAAGCAGAACTCCCTCATCAAGGTTTTGTCTCGGCGATCCTTCGATGATCGAGATGAGAGATTCGCGAACGGCCGCCTGGAGGCGGGCGGCGGTTCCGATTCGGACGATGATGTGGGTCGTCGTCCGACTTTACCCACCCCCGAAGCAAAGGCCGCCAACGGCCATAAACCGGCAGAGGCGTAACGCGTGGCGCATCAAAACAGCACTCCAGTCAAGCCTTCCTTAACCCTGTTCTTGCTATTTATGGCAAGGCGAGGGCGAAGCGCCATAGCGTCTGCCTGTCAGCCAAATCCACAGATGCGAGGGGGAAAATGCGCGTTGTGGTCGGTTCGGAAAGTACGAGGGATTTGAGACAAAGCGAGCTTCGCCGGCATCTTCAGATGATGTCGCGATTTATCGAGGGCGCCAAAGCGGGGTCCTCCCTCACCATGATTCTGCGTTCGGCCGGTTCAGACCCGGCCAAGGCTCTGATCGGCGTGAAGGGCGCGCTTCAGATCTCCGGCGTGCGGGTCAAGGTGATCCTCGCCAATCTCGACCCCGAGGACGAGCTAAGGCAACTCTTCACCGCGATATCGGAGCTGGCGCCCAACGCGGGCGCCGGCGAGCTGCTCCGCTGGGCGCGCAATCCGCGCCTGCTCGATGCGCATGAGCAAGTGACCTATGGCGAGGCGATGTGCTGGTCGGGCGATGCCATGCGTCGCGATGCCGACAGGCGCAATGCGCTCACCGTGTTCGACGAGCAAGCTCCCGACACGGTACGGCTCGGGCGCCTCGCCTTCGAGGCGCTGTGGGCGGCATCCTCGCTCGTGCCTGAGCGACGCCTCACCGGTCCTTTGACCGCGCGTCCCTCCGGTGCCTATGAGCGTGACCAAGCGCTGGTCATGCCGCTCCGCCCAAGTCCGCAAGGCTGGCCGCTCGTCCGCCACTAAGCTCTTCCATGATAGGCTAGGCTCGGAAGCCCGCGCCGAAGGTGCGTGCGTTTGGCGGAGTTTTCCTCGTGGACGATACGGACCAGCTTCTCCCGCTCTGCTTCGTGCTGATGCCGTTCGGCAAGAGGATGGACGCCGCCGCGCGCGTTACCAATTTCGATTCCGTCTACGCCAAGATCATTGCGCCCGCGGTCGAGCGTTCGGGGCTCGAGCCGATCCGCGCCGACGAGGAGAAGATCGGCGGCACCATCCACAAGCCGATGTTCGAGCGGCTGATGCTCTGCCATTACGCCGTGGCCGACATCACCGGCGCCAATCCCAACGTGTTCTACGAGCTCGGCATCAGGCACGCGATGCGCCCGCGCAGCACCGTGATCGTGTTCGCCGAGGGAACCGTGCTGCCCTTCGATATCGCCCTGGTGCGCGGCATCGCCTATAAGACCGACCGCACGGGCGAGCCGCTCGACGCCGAAACGACGCTCGCGCAGATCGCCAATCAGCTTCAGGCGGCGCGCGGCAATCCACACGACGACAGCCCGATCTTCCAACTGGTCGAGGGCGTGCCCCGCTGGGACGTGGATCACTCCAAGACCGACATCTTCCGCAAGGCGGTCGACTACTCGAAGCGCTAGGTTTGGCGCGCCGCGAGGAGGAGCCGACTCCGTCAAGAAGGCGCTCGGCGCGCTTCCGCTCGAACCAGGACCGGACGTTGATGCTGGCGGGCTATTATTGCTTCGTCGCCGGCGCGATCATGTCGCAGCTCCCGCCAGAGCGGCAGCAAACCATCACGCTTGCGGATTTCGGACAAACCGCCCCATGCAAGGACGCCGGCCGGACGGGATAGGGTCTACAGCACAAGCCGAGTAGAGGAGCTCAAGCTCGCATGGCTATCCCTCGGGAGATACAGGCGATGGTGCTCGAACGGGCAGGCACGCCGCTAAAAGCCACCGAGATCAGAGTTCCCGAGGCGGGGCCCGGCGAGATCCTCATCAAGGTCGCGGCATGCGGTGTCTGCCGCACCGATCTGCATATCTTCGACGGCGAGCTGTCGCATCCCAAGCTTCCGCTCGTGCTCGGCCATGAGATCGTCGGCCATGTGGCGGCGCTTGGGCCGGGCGTCGCGGAATTCGCCCTCGGCGATCGCGTTGGCGTGCCGTGGCTAGGGCATACCGACGGCACGTGCTCCTATTGCCGCTCGGATCAGGAGAATCTCTGCGACAACCCGCGCTTCACCGGCTACCAGATCGACGGCGGCTATGCCGGCTACACCGTCGCCGACGCGCGCTACGCGTTCAAGCTACCTGAGACCTATAGCGATGCCGAAGCCGCGCCGCTGCTTTGCGCCGGGCTGATCGGCTACCGCTCGCTGAAGCTCGCCGGCGATCCGCATCGCCTCGGCATCTATGGCTTCGGCGCGGCGGCGCATATCATCGCGCAAGTTGCCCGCGCGCAAGGCCGCGAGGTCTATGCCTTCACGCGACCCGCCGACCGGCAAGCGCAAGACTTCGCCTTGAGCCTCGGCGCGGTGTGGGCCGGAGGCTCCGACGCGGCCCCGCCTCAAGCGCTCGATGCGGCGATCATCTTCGCCCCGGTCGGCGCGCTCGTACCGGCGGCTCTGAAGGCCGTGCGCAAGGGCGGCGTCGTGGTGTGCGGCGGCATCCATATGAGCGACATCCCGAGCTTCCCTTACGAGATCCTGTGGGAGGAACGGGTGCTGCGCTCGGTCGCCAACCTGACCCGCACCGATGCGCGCGAATTCCTGGCACTGGCACCGAAACTCTCGGTCAAGACCAGCGTGAGCCCCATGCCACTAACCGCCGCCAACGAGGCGCTCGAACGCTTGCGCAAGGGCGAACTGACCGGCGCCGCGGTGCTGATCCCCTAGCGCGCAGGCGCTAGCGGTCTTTGCCGACCTCGATGTCGACGCCCTTGTCCTTGCTGATCTCGCCGGAGAAGCCCGGCACGTCGATCTTCAGCACTTCTCTGTGCTGCCGCTCATAGAGCAGATAGGCCAGAACGCCGAGGCCGACCACGGCGACCCCGAGCAAAAAGGCGAGCATCGGACTTACGCTTCTGCCTGCCATCGAAATCCCTCCTAGGTTGCTGCATTAATCGACGAACGCCTTGGTAGCCGCACTGTTCCCGTTCCGCCCCAATTCGACATCCCCAACTTTAGGTTCCGCTTGACGCAGGTCAAGGCGGGGGAAAGGATTGAGTCAGAAGAACCCTAAAAGCGGCCCCTAGTGTCCATGGGAGGACAGTATGCTTCATCAAGTCATCGAGACTTTGAATGCGCGGGTGGCGTTGCGCCCGCGCTACGAAAATTTCATCGGCGGCAAATGGGTGGCGCCGGTCGACGGCAAGTATTTCGACAATATCAGCCCCATTACCGGCAAGGCGGTCTGCCAGATCGCCCGCTCGCAAGCCGCAGACATCGAGCTTGCGCTCGACGCCGCGCATAAGGCCAAAGACGCCTGGGGCAACGCCGCGCCCGCCAAGCGCGCCGAGATCCTCAACAAGATCGCCGACCGCATGGAGGAGAACCTCAAGGTGCTCGCCGCGGTCGAGACCATCGACAACGGCAAGCCGATCCGCGAGACGACTTTCGCCGACATCCCGCTGGCCATCGACCATTTCCGCTATTTCGCCGCCTGCCTACGCGCGCAGGAAGGATCACTGTCGGAGATCGATCACGACACCATCGCCTATCACTTCCACGAGCCGCTCGGCGTGGTCGGCCAGATCATCCCGTGGAACTTCCCGATCCTGATGGCCTGCTGGAAGCTCGCGCCCGCGCTCGCGGCCGGCAATTGCGTCGTGTTGAAGCCGGCCGAGCAGACGCCGATGTCGATCATGGTGCTGATGGACCTCGTCGGCGACCTCCTGCCGCCCGGCGTGCTGAACGTGGTCAACGGCTTCGGCGTCGAGGCCGGCAAGCCGCTCGCCCAGAACAAGCGCATCGCCAAGGTGGCGTTCACCGGCGAGACCACGACCGGCCGGCTCATCATGCAATATGCGAGCGAGAATCTGATCCCGGTCACGCTCGAGCTCGGCGGCAAGTCGCCCAACATCTTCTTCGCCGACGTGATGGCCGAGGATGACGCCTTCTTCGATAAGGCACTCGAAGGCTTCACCATGTTCGCGCTGAACCAGGGCGAGGTCTGCACCTGCCCGTCGCGCGCGCTGGTGCAGCGCTCGATCTACGACAAGTTCATGGAGAAGGCGGTCGCCCGCGTGAAGAAGATCAAGCAGGGCAATCCGCTCGAGCTATCGACCATGATCGGCGCGCAAGCCTCCAACGATCAGCTCGAGAAGATCTTGTCTTACGTCGATATCGGTAAGAAGGAAGGCGCCAAGCTGCTGACCGGCGGCGAGCGGCTCGCGCTCAATGGCGAACTCTCGGAAGGCTATTACATGCAGCCCACCGTATTCGAGGGCAACAACAAGATGCGCATCTTCCAGGAGGAGATCTTCGGACCCGTGCTTTCGGTGACGCCGTTCGAAGACGAGGAAGAGGCGGTCTCGATCGCCAACGACACGCTCTACGGGCTTGGCTCCGGCGTGTGGACCCGCGACATCAACCGCGCTTATCGCATGGGCCGCGGCATCCAAGCGGGGCGGGTGTGGACCAATTGCTACCACCTCTACCCGGCGCATGCGGCGTTCGGCGGCTACAAGAAGTCAGGCATCGGGCGCGAGACGCACAAGATGATGCTCGACCATTACCAGCAGACCAAGAACGTCCTGGTGAGCTATAGCCCGAAGGCGCTCGGCTTCTTCTAGTAAGGACGAGCCCCCTCACCCCACCCTCTCCCCAATGGGGAGAGGGTGCCGGGCCGTTCTGCCGCGATCTTGCGCGGCGTAGCCTGCGCAAGTCGCATGGCGGAAAGTGTGAGGGGGGCCCGCTTTTGCGCTACTGTAGGCCATGGCCGAACGAGTCCTTGCCACTGACGCCGCGCTCGATCTGATCGAGCGGTTGCGCGCGAAGCACGGGCCGCTGATGTTTCACCAGTCGGGCGGCTGCTGCGACGGCTCGGCGCCGATGTGCTATCCCAAAGGCGAGTTCCGCGTCGGCGGCAACGACGTGCATCTCGGCGCGATCGGCGGCTGCGACGTCTATATGGACGCCGACCAGTTCGACTATTGGAAGCACACCCAGCTGATCATCGATGTGGTGCCGGGGCGCGGCTCGGGCTTTTCGCTCGAAGCGCCCGAAGGCGTGCGCTTCCTGACGCGCAGCCGCGTCTTCACCGACGAAGAGGCCAATTCGCTGGCCGCGGTTTGAATCGCCTCAAGGCATCAGCGACACAACGACATAGGCGCCCACGACCGCTCCCATGAGCAAGGTCGCGAGCCAGCCTAGAACCTTGAGCCAGAGCGGTAGCCCAAGCGCCGGGTCGCTCTTGCCGGAGACCGTCAGCATCATCGCCGCCATGATGGGCACCGAGACGACGCCGTTCAGCACAGCAGCCCAGAACAGCATGGCGATCGGATCGATGGAGGTGGTGGCGAGCGCCGCACCGCCGAGCGTTGCCGCGCCGACAATCGCGTAGAAGCCGAGCGCGCGGCTGGCGGGAAGTTCCAGACTCCCACGAATGCCGAAGGTCTCGGCGACGGCGTAAGCCGCGGAGCCTGCGAGGATCGGCACGGCGAGCAGACCGGTGCCGATGATGCCGGCGGCGAATAGCGCAAAAGTCAGCTCGCCGGCGATCGGCCGCAACGCCTCTGCGGCCTGCGCGGCGGTCTCGATCCTGGTAATGCCATGCGCGCCGAGCGTCGTGGCGGTGGTGACGATGATGAAGAAGGCGATACAGTTGCAGACGAACATCCCGATGAAAGTGTCGAGCGAGATCTGCCTGAACGCGTCCGCGCGCGCTTCGGCACGCGCGCGATACTTGGCGCGATGACTGAGACGCGATTCCTCCGCCTCCTGCGAGGCCTGCCAGAAGAACAGGTAAGGGCTAATCGTGGTGCCGAAGATCGCCACGACCATCAGCAAATAATCCCGGTCGAGCGACAGGGTCGGCAGAAAGGTGGAATGCAGGACTTTGCCCCAAGGCACGTCGACGGAGAAGGCCGTCGCGACATAGACGAATAACGTCCAGGTCAGGAATTTCAGGTAGCCCGCATAAGAGTGATACGGCACGAGAATCTCGGCCACCAGGCACGCGAGCCCGAACGCCACGGCGTAGAGCAGCGCCCAGCCGCCAATGACGAGGCGCAGCACGTCGCCCATCGCGGCAAGATCGGCGGCGATGTTGACGGTGTTCGCAATGACCAGCAGCCCGACGAGAAAGAGCAGCACGGGCCGCGGCAGTTTGGCGGCGATATTGGCCGCGAGCCCCTTCTTCGTATGCCAGCCGATCAGCCCGCTGATCAGCTGAATCGCTGCCATGGAGGGCAGCGTCAGCAGCATGATCCAAGTCAGCGCATAGCCAAACTGGGCGCCGGCTTGCGAATAGGTGGCGATGCCGCTCGGATCGTCGTCGGCGGCGCCCGTGGTGAGCCCTGGCCCGAGCGCGCCCCAGGCCCGCCGCAGAATAGTTTTGATGGGTCGCACGCGGCACTCCTGGCAAGACTAGCCGGCAGAACGTTGGGGACAGAGCTTCGGGTCCCGTTCCGGCTGATATGCGCCAGTATAGAGTGCCGCATCCCTAGATGCGGAGGCCCTGACGTCGCCCCCTAGACCCTCGCCGCTCTCGCGCCGCGCGCTGCTCAAGCTTGGCGGGGCGCTGCCGCTATCGCGCGACGGTGAAGACCTTCACCGGCGGCCCTGAAGGAGCAGATCAACGCTTCGCAGAAAAGACGGTAACTGGCGAGATCGCGCGCTCTTGGATTTGACCCGCTTCGCGGGCTTGGTCTCGGAAGCCGTCTTGCTTTGCTGAGACGGCTTGCCCTCCTCGGCCGCCTTACTGTCCTGAGCCGGCTCGCTTGGCGCCTCCGGATCGATCGCATGCGGCGAGTTCGCCGCTTCGGTGCAGTTGGGGTCTTTGCCCTCCGACACGCCCGCCGTTACGGCCGACGTGCCGGAGCCACAAAAGGGTTGGTTGCGACCGCCTTGTCGTTCTTCTCGACGCATTGCTCTAGTCGCTCAAAAGCGTCGGAGCTCTTGTCGAGCGGAACCTTTATCGTAGCGCCGGCAGCGACAATATTCAGAGCGCTCGCACTGCGCAGCCCCGCCTCGAACTTCTTGTCCTTCACGTCCATCGATACGGAATTCGGCTCGGCGGCAACCTCGGTGTCGAAGCTGAGCGGGCCGACATTCATCTTCACCGGATACGTCTTGCCGCGATCAAGCTTCCAGTTCGGCGATTCGAGCTCGAGCGCGAGATCGTCGCCGGTGCGCACGAAGCTCGCGACGATATCGTCGTCCAGCTTGCGATTGATGGAGCAGCGATCGAACTTGTCGCCCTTGAAGGTCGCCTCGATCTCCCACGGCCCGATCTTCTCGGACGTGCTTTCCGCTGCGGCAAGCGCCAGCGCCGGCAAAGCAAGGGAAGCGGCGGCAAACGAAGCGAGCCAGGCACCCTCTTGGATGCGGCGGCTACGCGCGCGCGAGCTGTTGGTCATGGCTGTGACCCCCGTCAATGTTGCGGAAAAACGCACCGAACACAGGGAAAACGCCTCAGGCTCGACGGTAGTTCCGTGTGCCCCTGGCCCGCGCCGTTTGGCCGTGCAGATGCTGCTCCAGCAACCGCGCGTTCTTGCGGTTCGCCTTCCACACGAAGTCGAACATATCGCCGAGGAGCGGAATCGCGCCGATCACGAAATCGACGCCGACATTGCCGAGCATGCGGGCGAGCGTGAGCTTGGATGCTCCGGTCTGCCAGGCGTGATGCACGATCAGGAGCGACAATGCGCTGGTCAGCACGTCGCCGAGACCCGGAAACAGGCCGAGCACCGAATCCCAGCCGAATCTGAGGGGCGTGCCGGGGATGCGGAAGGCATCGTCCATCAGATTGGCAAGCCATTTCACCTGGGCGAGCCGCTGCTCATGGCTCATGCCTGCGGTGTAGTCGCGGAGATAGTCGGCAGGCCCTCGCGTGCGCGACCAGGGGTCCGCCTCGCCGGAACTCAGGATTTCGACTCGACTGTTCATCGTGCTCCGCCTCGCATCATGTCCGCGCCGCATATGGGGGCTGGGCGCGCTGCATCAAGGGCGGAACGCGTCCGACTCAGCGTAGTTCCTTGATCCTTCGTCCGGCGCGCCACGCGAAGGCCTCCCAGGCGCGGTCGAGCGTGTAAGGTCCGGTGCGCGCGATCACTGCGTCGACCTCCCCCTTGCTCAGGAATTTCACCCGGCCCACCGTCATGGCCTGCATCTGCAACTTCGCGTTCCGCTCGAGATAGACCGACACGAACACCGCTTGCCGGACCGAGCCTGACGCGACCACCGCCCCGTGCCCGCGCATCAACAAGGCTGAGCCTTGCCCGAGCCGCTTCGCCAAGTCACGGCCCATCTCCATGTTGTTGACCAGCAGCGACGTGTCGCCGAAGCCGTCTTGCGAATCCCACAGCGGCACCTCATGGCCGATCGAGGCGCACATATGCTGCACCGGCCGCAGCGGGTTGCCGGTGACGCCGAACGGGATCGTGCTCGGCGAATGATTGTGCACTACCGACTGGACGTCGGGCCGCGCTTCGTAGATGGCGCCATGAATGAAGCGCTCGATATAGGGCGCGAGACCCTTGGCCTTCTTGGCGTCTACCGGCTCACCGTCGAGCGTATAGGCGAGGATGTCCTTGGCTTCGACCAGCTCGGGTGCACGAGCGCGCGACAACAGATAAAGCTTGGCGTCCTTGGGATGGCGCACGCTGACATGGCCGAACGAATCGACGATGCCTTCATTGGCCAGGATGCGGTTGGCGGTGACCAACTCGTCGATGACGTCTTTCAGCTTGGACATATCTTGTCTCTCACGCCTTGGCTCCTGTCACCGTGCCCGCGGTGACATGCTCCACCATCGCCATGGCAATTTCGTGCTCGCCCATGATCACGAGGCTCGCGCCATGCTTCTTGAGGTGCAGGATCGCCGCCTCTGAATGCGCCCGAGCGACGATGGTGAGCGTGCGATTGATGGCGCGGGCCTGTTGTACCACCTGGCCGCCTTCGAAGGCGTCGGGAATGGCGACCAGCAGGCAGCGCGCCGCGCGCAAATTCGCTGCTTCGATCACATGCGGGTCGGCCGCGTTGCCGGCAAGTGCGGGGATATCTTGGGCTTTCAGCTCGGCGACCTCGTCCTCGTCGTCCTCGATAATGAAGAGCTTGACCCCGCGATCGCTCAGCGCCTGGCTGACGACGCTGCCGACGCGGCCATGGCCGACCAGCACCACATGGTCCTTGAGATCGGTGGGCCTGATCGGCTCGCTCGGAGCGCCTTCCGCTTCGGACTCGGCTCCCTCCGCTCGGGCCTCCTGGCGTGCGAGCAGCTCATCCAGCGCCGAGAACAAGAACGGGTTGAGCAGGATCGAGATGATGGCGCCGGCCAGAATGAGATCGCGGCCTTGCTCGGGCAGCAGCATGAGCGCGACGCCGAGATTAGCCAGGATGAACGAGAACTCGCCGATCTGCGCCAGCGAGGCCGAGATGGTGAGCGCTGTCGCGTTGGCATAGCCGAAGATGCGCACGATGGCATAGGCCGCGAGCGACTTACCGACCAGGATGATGAGCAGCGTGGCGAGCACCGGCAACGGCTCGCGCACGAGAATGGTGGGGTCGAACAGCATGCCGACCGAGACGAAGAACAGCACGGCGAAGGCGTCGCGCAAGGGCAGCGTCTCGGTGGCGGCCTGCTGGCTCAATTTCAACTCGCTCAGTATCATGCCGGCGAAGAAGGCGCCGAGCGCGAACGAGACGCCAAACAGTTCGGCGGCGCCGAACGCCGCGCCGAGCGCGATCACCAGCACCGACAGCCGGAACAGCTCGCGGCTGCCGGTATGCGCCATGGCGTGCAGGATCCACGGGATCGCCCGTTTGCCAACGATCAGCATGACGGCAACGAAGGCGGCGATCTTGGCGGCGGTCAGCCCGAGTGCCAGCGCGATCTCTGTCGGGCTCGCGCCCTCGCCCTGGAGCAGACCGGCGACGACGGGCAGCAGGACCAGCGCCAGCACCATGGCGATGTCCTCGACGATCAGCCAACCGACGGCGATCCGCCCGCGCTCGGTCTCGATCAATCGCCGCTCCTGCAACGCCCGCAGCAGCACGACCGTGCTCGCCACGGATAGCGCAAGCCCGAACACGAGACCGGCGCCGATGCCCCAGCCCAGCCAGGCCGCGAGCCCCATGCCGAGCAAGGTCGCGCAGGCGATCTGGGCGATGGCCCCCGGGATGGCGATCTTTTTGACGGAAAGCAGATCCTCGAGCGAGAAATGCAGGCCAACGCCGAACATCAAGAGAATGACGCCGATCTCGGCGAGCTGGCCCGCGAGATTCTGGTCGGCGACATAGCCCGGCGTAAACGGGCCGATGACGATGCCGGCCAGCAGATAGCCCACCAACGGGGGAAGCCTGACCCTGTGCGCCACGGCCGCGAACGCCCAAGCGAGCGTCAGCGCGGCGACGATGGTGGTGATGAGGGGTGTGTAATGCGGCATGATCGGCCGGGACAGCTTTAGCTGGTCGAGGCCTGTTTTTCCACCGGCATAGGCTCGGGCGGCACCGGCTGTGTGCTTTCGCGGCTGGACTGCGCCACCAGCAGCGCGATCTCCGCCACATTGTCGAGCATGGCCTTGGCGATCTCGTGCTCGCCCATGACCACGAGCGTCGCGCCATGGCGCCTGAGATAATCGATCTCTTCCTCCGAATGCGCGCGGGCGATGATCGGCAGGCTCGGATTGATGGCATGCGCCTGCTGCACCACCTGGCCGCCCTCGAAGGCGTCGGGAATGGCAACCAGCAGGCAGCGCGCCTCGGGCAGATTGGCCGCTTGGATGACGGCCGGATCGGCGGCATTGCCCTCCAGCGCCTCGATGCCTTCCTGCCGCAGCGCCGCGACCCCCTCCTCGTCGTCCTCGATGACGAACAGCGGAACGCTCTGCTCGCTCAAGGCCGAGCTGATGAAGCTGCCGACCCGGCCATGGCCGACCAGGACGACATGGTTCTTGAGACTAGTCGGCCGGATCGGCTCGCGCATCGGCGCTGCTTCCTCCGGCGTTTCGACCGCCGCGGCGTCCGCGAGCGCCTTCTCGCGCCGGGCCGAATAGATGTCGAGCGCAGCGAACAGCAGCGGATTGACCAGAATACTGATGATGGCGCCGGCGAGAATCAGGTCGCGCCCATCCTCCGGCAGAAGGCCGAGCGCGAGGCTGCGGTCGGCGAGGATGAACGAGAACTCGCCGATCTGCGCCAGCGAGGCCGTGACCATCAACGCGGCTGAGCGCGAATGCCCGAACAGTCTCACCACGAGAAACGCCGCGAGCGACTTGCCGACCAGGATGATCAGCACGGTGGCGAGCAGCGCGAAAGGTGCCGCCAGCACGATCGTCGGATCGAACAACATGCCGACCGAGACGAAGAACAGCACGGCGAACGCGTCGCGCAACGGCAGCGACTCGGTCGCGGCCTGCTGGCTCAGTTGCAACTCGCTCAGCATCATGCCGGCGAAGAAGGCGCCGAGCGCGAGCGAGATGCCGAATAATTCTGCCGCGGCGTAAGCGACGCCGAGCGCAAGCGACAGCACGGCGAGGCGGAACAGCTCCCGGCTACCGGTATGGGCGACATAATGCAGGATGGCCGGGATCAGCTTCTTGCCGACCAGCAGCATGACGGCGATGAAAATGACGAACTTGCCGAGCAGGACGGTGATCGAGCGCACGATCTCGACCGCGCCGGGCGCCGTTTCCATGCCGCGGAACAGCGCCGTGAGACCCGGCAGCAGCACCAGCACGAGCACCATGGCGATGTCTTGCACGATCAGCCAACCGACGGTGATGCGGCCGCGCTCGGTCTCGATCAGCCGCCGCTCCTGGAGCACCCTCAGCAGAACCACGGTGCTCGCCACCGACAGCGCCACGCCGAAGATGAGCCCCGCCCCCGCCGACCAGCCGAGCGACCAGCCGACCAGCATGCCGAGCGGCGTGGCGACCAACCCTTGCGCCAGCGCACCCGGCACGGCGATGGCGCGTACCGACAGCAAATCCTTGAGCGAGAAATGTAAACCGACGCCGAACATCAGCAAGATCACGCCGACCTCGGCCAGCTGGACGGCGATATTCTGGTCGGCGACGAAGCCCGGCGTGAAGGGCCCGATGACGATGCCTGCCACCAGATATCCGACCAGCGGCGGCAGCTTGAAGCGGTTGGCAAGCACGCCAAAGGCGAAGGCGAGCACGAGGCCGATCGCGATGGTCGATACGAGTGGCGGCACATGCAGCATTCGAGCGAGCTCCTGGGCTACACCCTGACAATGAATGGCGCCGCCGACAATCCCCTAGCGTGCATCGGTTGATGCCGGTCGGCGTTGATGGAGCGTTAGGCACGCGGGCGGCGAAGCATCGCGATCGCGACCCCAATGCTGGTCTTGCGTTGGCCGCCATGCTTTAATGCTTCTGTGAGTGTGTTCGACTACAGAGCTCCCGCCGAGCTTTATGCCAGCGCGAGCAAGACCGGTAAGCGGCCCATGCGCTATACGCGCTTCAAGAGCGCCGCCGAAGCGATCAAATATGCCGTCGAGGTGCTTCCGCCGGAGCTGCTCATCGGCAGTACGCTCGAGGTGAACGAGGAGCGATTCGACGGCTTCGGCATCCGTGCGCTGTACGACAGTGCGAAATATCCCCTGCGACGGAGAAAAGTCAGCTAGCCGGTACATTCGCGATGGCTTTCTTAACCGCAAATGTCCTGTTTAACTTGACATTTCGCGGGCTGGCCTCCATGTTCCCCTCACATTGATTGCTCGCGATCGCGCGTAGCTGCCGCACATCCGCGGCGCCTCATCCCGAGACAATTCCTTCTTTCATCGTCTGTCCCCAGATAGCGCGTGGGGCGAGGCAAACGCCGATCACGGCCTCGCAACGCGCAAGTCTTGCGCCTTGAGTCCCGTCCCCGGCGCATAAGGACTATTTCTGAGTGACCAACACCACTTTCGACGGCCTCGGCCTGATCGAGCCCTTGCGGCTCGCGCTGAAGGCTGAAAACTACCTGAAACCGACGCCGATCCAGGCGCGGACCATTCCGCTGCTCGCCGAGGGCAAGGACCTGTTCGGCATCGCCGAGACGGGAACCGGCAAGACGGCGGCTTTCGCGCTGCCAATCTTGCAGCGTCTTTCGCTACAGCGACTGCCGCGCACGCCCGGCGCGCCGCATGCGCTGATCCTGGCGCCGACCCGCGAACTCGCGAGCCAGATTGCCGAGCGTTTCGCCGCGTACGGCCGCCGGCTGCCCTTGCGCAGCGCGGTCATCTTCGGCGGCGTCAACCAGCATCACCAGGTGAAGGCGCTGAAGGCCGGCGTCGATATCCTGATCGCCACGCCGGGACGCCTGCTCGACCTTTGCAATCAGCGCCACATCCGGCTCGACAAGGTCTCCATCCTCGTGCTCGACGAGGCCGACCGCATGCTCGACATGGGCTTCATCCATGACGTGCGGAAGATCGTTTCGCTGTGCCGGCGCGATCGCCAGACGCTGCTCTTCTCAGCCACCATGCCGCCGCCGATCGCCAAGCTGGCGAATGACATTCTCGACCATCCGGTGCGCATCGACATCGCCCCGCCCAAGGTCGCGGTGGACCGCATCGAGCAGCGCGTGTTCTTCGTCGGCGCCAAGGAAAAGCGGGCGCTGCTCGAGAGCCTGCTCAGCGATCGCCGCATGGACCGCGTGCTCGTATTCACCCGCACCAAGCGCGGCGCCGACCGGGTCTGCCGTAATCTCACGCAGGCCGGCATCGACACCGTGGCGCTGCACGGCAACAAGGCCCAGAACGCGCGGGTACGCGCGCTCGACGCCTTCCGCAGCGGCAAAGTGCGCATCCTCGTCGCCACCGATATCGCCGCGCGCGGCATCGACGTCCCCAACATCTCGCATGTCATCAATTACGAGCTGCCGAACGAGCCGGAGAGCTATGTGCACCGCATCGGCCGCACCGCGCGGGCCGGCGCCGAAGGCGCGGCTCTGTCATTCTGCGATCAAACCGAGCGTCCATATCTTCAGGCGATCGAGCGCTTGATGAAGTCGACGGTCAACGTCGGCGAGCATCGTCTTGCCGTCACGCCGCCCACTCCCCCGACGCCGCATAAGCCACGGCCGCAAGGCAAGGCGCCCGCTCCGGGCAAGCGGCGCAGGCGATCAAATGGCCGGGGCTTTGCCGGACTTCCACGCGCAGCGCAGCCGTCCTCCAGGGGCGAGCGCGCTCATCCCCTTAGAGGAGATTTGAGATGAGCCAGCCTCCTTCACGCCACTCCGCAGCACGGCGCAATGCCGAGGCGCTTCTGAGCAAGGCGCAAAAGCGGGAACAGAGCTTCAAGCTCGAGCAAGAGCGCGAGAGTGAAGCGGTCGCGCTCAAGACGGCGCGACTCCGCGAGCTGCGTCTCGCCAAGGAGGCGGAAGACGAGAAGCTTAAGGCCGCAGCGCCGCCTCCGGCTCCGCGCGCTCCCAAGCCACGGCGATCGAAACAGACTTAGGCTTCCCGATTTGAACAGCGAGTGACCAACATGGCGTTCAAGCCCAATTACAACCAGCAGCGCGCGGACCGCAACCGGGCGAAGGAACAAAAGAAGCAGGAAAAGCGGAAACGTCTCGAAGAGGAGACGGCCAAGCGCAAAGCTGCGCGCAGCGACACGCCCGATCCGGGCAAGACGCAAGAGGACGCCTAAAGAGCGAGTTCGACCATGGCCAAGAAGCAGCAAGCACGTCCCAACGGCTTCGTTCTTTTCGATGTCCTCTACGAGGACGGCACCCAGACCTCGAACCGCAAGGTTCCCGCCACCGTGCTCGGCGGGCTTGACGGCGATACGCCGGCGCGCGCCATCGTCGAGTTGCAGGATCGCGAGATCGGCGAACGGTCGGGGCGCCCGCGCGGACGCATCAAGTCCGATCGCCCGCTCGCGCAAGGCTAAAGCCTCCGCTTAAGCTCGCTGGCGGGAGCCCTGGCTCAACAGCCTTACAAGCTTGAAAATAGGAATTTTTCCGCGCCTGGTGTCT
This sequence comes from uncultured Alphaproteobacteria bacterium, assembly GCA_963710245.1. Lineage (GTDB taxonomy): Bacteria > Pseudomonadota > Alphaproteobacteria > Rhizobiales > Methyloligellaceae > Methyloceanibacter. Next base: position 176,713 of record CAVPZK010000018.1, on the reverse strand, counting down.
CCAGCGGATCCGCACGCCGCGCCACGGTTATCCGTTGCCGCGCCCTTGCCCTCGATTATATGCGCGCCGCTTCGGAAACAACGGCCAGCAGGGGCCAGTCGATGGCGCATGGCCCTAACTGGGGGCATGCAATTGCAACGTCAGTCTGGGAGGTAAGTTTCATGCAGGTTCTTGTCGCGTCATTTAAAGTTGCATTTGCTCTCGCCGTTTCTCTCGTCTTCATCGACGCCGCTCGCGCTCAGGCGACCGAGGTCGAAACCGACGCCGGCGTCATCACCACGGTCGCCACCGTCGAGGCGATCGACGCCACGCGTCAGATCGTGACGCTGATCGGTCCGAACAACAATTGGATCGAGGTCAAAGTCGGGCCCGAGCACCTCAAGCTGATCAAGCTCAGGGAGAAGATCACCATCAGCTATTCCGACGAGGTGGCCGTGGGCCTTCGCAAGGTCGATAACCCGCAGCCGGGGGATACCATCGAGAAGGAAGAGACCGCCGGCATGAACATGAATCCGGAGACCGTCGCCGAGCAGGATTGGGTCGAGGCGACGCCGAGCGGCGCCACCGATCTCACCACCATCGAGATCACCGACACGGTCGCGGCGATCGACAAGAAGCAGCGCACCATCACCTTCTTCGGCACCGGCGGCAAAACCCGCACCATCAGGGTCGACCCGAGCGTGCAGGGCTTCAATCAGGTCCAGGTCGGCGACATGGTCGTGCTCGAGGTCACCCGCGCCGTCGCCGTCAACGTCAAGCCCGTCTAAGTCGCGACACGCTGCCCTCTTTAGGAACTCCTCGTGACGCCCGGCGTTTCTCGCGTCGGGCGTCACGAGCGTCAAGGAGTTCACCCCAATGCCACGCAAATATTCCAAATCCGCATCGAAAGATGTCGAGCGGGCGATGCACAAGAAGAAGCAGGGAACGCTGAAGAGCGGCAGGAGCGGCAAGACGGTCAAGAGCCGCAAGCAGGCGATCGCCATCGGCCTGTCCGAAGCCCGCAAGAAGGGCAAGAAGGTCCCGAAGAAAAAGGCGAGCTAGGCGTTAGGTCACGACCTCGTAGCCGTACTCGGCTGCGGACGCGGTCAGCCAGCGCCAGAAGCTTTGCGACACGCTGCGGAAGATGGCGATGTCGTAGCTCCGCGTATCGCCGGTCTGCCAAAGCTGCACGCCCATCAGCGAGATCGGTGCTGGTGGCGGCGCTTCCCAACGGAAAGGCGCGCGGATCGAGGTCGATGGGCAGCCCCTTGGCGAGAACATCGCGGGCGCGCGGCCCGCTGATGCGGATGACCGTGCGGCCGCCGCTCTGGTCGGAGATTGACGCGAGCCCCTTCAGCCGCTCGTCAAGATCGCGGGCAAGCGCTTCGCTGGCAAGCTGTTCTGACACGGCGAGCCACTGGCCCGGCCCGTAGCCGACAAAGCTCACCGAAGATCCATGCGCGACGCGCGAGCTGTCTGGAAGCTCGACCCCATAGGCGCCGACGACGGCTTGCTTCAGCGCTGCCGCCTGACCTTTACGGGCCGCGACTGTCGCGAGTCCAAGCCCTACCCGCTCCTGGATGACCACGCCCGGCTCGCCGCTCGCCTTGCCGAAGCGGCCCGGGCACGGCGACGCCGGCGAGTGCCGACAGAGGACGGAGATGCCGCTCAGACACGGAGGCGCTCTCCTTCCGGATCGACGAAGCAGGGCGGACGCACCTCGACCAGCACATCGCCGCCGCGCACCGGATCGTAGGCGCGCACGATCTCGCCATGCCGCTCGGGCCCGCGCGCGAGCAGGCCAAGCCCCAGCCAATGGTTGAGCGAGGGCGAGAAGGCGATCGAGGTGACGTAACCTTGATCGTTGTTGGCGGTCGCCTCGGCATCCTTCGGGATCAGATGCGCGCCGGCGCGGATCCGCTCAGCCCGGTCGATGGGCCTGAGACCTACCAGCGACGGCACGCTCGGGATCGGTCAGCGCCGGCCGCGCCGCCATGAAGCGGCCGATGAAATCCTTCTTGGCCGACAGCATCTTGCCGAAGCCGAGATCGTGCGCCGTGGTCTGGCCGTTCAGCTCGCCGCCCGCAGGATGCCCTTTCTCGATGCGCAGCACGCCGAGCGCCTCGGTGCCGTAAGGAGCGATGCCATACGCGGCCCCCGCCTGCATGATGGCGCGAACCAGACTATCGCCAAAACGCGCCGGCACGGCGATCTCGTAGGCCAGCTCGCCGGAGAAAGAGAGGCGATAAAGCCGTCCAGGCGTGCCGCCGCACACGGTGACATCGCCGCAGGCGAGATAGGGAAACGCCGCGTTGGAAAGATCGTAGGCTGGATCGACGATCCGCTTGCAGCACATCGCGAGCGCGTGGACCTGCCACCGCATATTGCGCCCATTGCTCGGTGACCGAGACCAGCTCCACGTCGAGCTCGGGCCAGAGAGATTGCTGGGCGAATTCGAGATGCTGCATCACCTTGACCGCATTGGCGGTGGTGGTGGTCATGAAATAATGATCCTCGGCGAGCCGCGCCGTCGTTCCATCATCGAGCACGAAGCCGTCCTCGCGCAGCATCAAACCGTAGCGCGCCTTGCCGACAGGGAGCGTCGAGAAGGTGTTGGCATAGACCCGGTCGAGGAAGATGCCGGCGTCCCTCCCCTGCACGTCGATCTTGCCGAGCGTCGACACGTCGCACACGCCGACGGCCTTGCGAACATTCGCCACCTCGCGGTTCACCGAATCTTGCGGCGCCTCGCCACGCTTCGGGTAATAGAGCGCGCGCAGCCACGGCCCCGTCTCGACAAACACGGCGCCCTGCTCCTCGGCCCAACCATGCGACGGGCGCGAGCCGCGCGGGCCGGAAATCCTGGCCTCGGTGATGGCCGGCGAAGGCGCTGATGGCGATCGGCGTATAGGGCGGGCGGAACGTGGTGGTGCCGACCGCGCCGATATAGCGCCCGGTGACATTGGCCAGCACCGCCGCCCCATTGGCGTTGGAGGTCTTGCCCTGGTCGGTCGCCATGCCGAGCGTGGTATAGCGCTTGAGGTGCTCGGGGATGCGGAAGCCTTCGCGCGCGGCGAGCTTCACGTCGGAGACCGTCACGTCGTTCTGGAAATCGACGAACGCCTTGCCTTTGCGACTGCCGGCGACTTGCCACAGCGGGCTCGGCGTTGCGCTGGCTTCGTCTGACACGGCAGGGAGCGCTCGACGTGTCCGAGCGGTGAATCCGCATTCGGCGGCGGCCGCGGCGCCGGCTTCCTGGCCTTCGGCAAGGCATGCGCCGAGGCCGAACGTGCCTGACGCCGCGCCCGCGACGCGCATTCCCGGCGGCAGCGCGCCAGGAACGAGCGCCGAGAGCGCATCGCTCCATTGCGGCTTGCCGTTGAGATGGGTGGTGAGGTTGACCGTCGGGTTCCAGCCGCCCGACACGGCAACGAGGTCGCAAGCGAAGCGCTCGGTCTTGCCGCTCGCATCGCTTACCTCAACGCCTCTCACGCCGTGGCCGCCACGCACACGCTGGATCGCCGCGCCAGAGAGATAGCGGGCTTGCGCTTTCTCCGCAGCTGCTTGCGCGCGCGGCGATGCGTTCTTTCTTGCATCGATCAGCGCCGCGACCGCGACGCCGGCCTCGGCGAGATCCTCGGCCGTGCGGAAGGCATCGTCATTGTCGGCGAAGATCACGGCGCGCCGTCCCGGCGCCACGCCATAGCGGTTCACATAAGCACGCACGGCGCCGGCAAGCATGACGCCCGGGCGGTCGTTATTGCCGAACACGATCGGCCGCTCGATGGCGCCGGCAGCAAGCACCGCGCGCTTCGCCACGATGCGCCACAGCCTCTGGCGCGGCTCATGCGCCGGCGGCTTTGCCACATGATCGTTGACGCGCTCGATCGCGGCATAGGTGCCGCCGTCGTAAACGCCTTGCACGGTGGTGCGCCGCAGGATGCGGCAATCGGGCAGGCTCTCGAGCTCGGCTTCGGCCGTCTCCACCCAGTCGAGCGCCGGACGGCCATCGATCTCGTAGCGCTCTGAGAGCAGCCGCCCGCCGAGGCGGAAATCCTCCTCGCACAGGATCACCCGCGCGCCGGAACGCGCGGCGGCAAGCGCTGCGGACAAGCCGGCAGGTCCTCCACCGATCACCAGCACGTCGCAGAACGCATTGAATCTTCTCGTAGTGGTCGGGGTCCGGCGCGTCTGCGGCGCGGCCAAGCCCCGCGGCGCGGCGGATGGCCGGCTCGTAGAGCTTCTCCCAGAAGGCGGCCGGCCACATGAAGGTCTTGTAGTAGAAGCCCGCGCCGAAGATCGGCGAGAACATCTGGTTCGCCGCCAGCACATCGAATTTGAGCGAGGGCCAGCGGTTCTGGCTCGCGGCGGCAAGCCCCTCATAGAGCTCGATGGTGGTGGCGCGGGTGTTGGGCTCGCGCCGAGCGCCGTTGCGCAGCTCGACCAGCGCATTCGGCTCCTCAGACCCCGCAGTCAGGATCCCGCGCGGGCGATGATATTTGAAGGAACGGCCGACCAGGCGGATGCCGTTGGCGAGCAGCGCCGAGGCCAGCGTATCGCCGTGATGCCCCGTCAGCGTCTCGCCGTCGAAGCTGAAGCGAACGGTCTTCGACCGGTCGATCAGGCCGCCTTTAGCGAGCCGGTTGGGCTGGGAGCTCATTCTGAGCCTCCCTTCCCGGCGAACTCGACGGCGACGATCTCATGCGTAGTGATGTTGCGCGTCACCACGAGCCAGGCATGGCAGCCCGCGCTGTGATGCCAATGCTCCTTGTGCAGTCCCGCTGGGTTCTCACGGAAATAGACGTAATCCACCCAAGCGTCGGTCGTCGCTCGGGTCGATGCTCGTCGGCCGCGTGACCGTGGCGTCGCCGCGATAGGTGAATTCCTCGAGCGCCCGCTCACCGCAATAAGGACATTTGATCCGCATGGCTCGGGCCTCAATGCAAATTGGGCTGCGCGCCCATGCCCTTCTCGTCGATCACGCGGCCTTCCGCGAAGCGATCGAGACGATAGGCGGCGGCGAAGGGATGCGGCTCGTCCTTGGCGATGAGATGGGCGAAGCACCAGCCGGAGGCCGGCGTCGCCTTGAAGCCGCCATAGCACCAGCCGGCGTTGAGATAGAGATTGGCAAGCGGCGTCTTGTCGATGATCGGCGAGCCGTCCATCGTCATGTCGAGCAGCCCGCCCCATGTGCGCAGGATGCGCAAGCGTCCGATCACCGGCATCAGCGCCATGCCGCCTTCGCACACATCCTCGATCACCGGCAGATTGCCGCGCTGGGCATAGGAATTGTAACCCTCGATATCGCCGCCGAACACCAGCCCGCCTTTGTCGGACTGGCTCACATAGAAATGCCCGGCGCCGAAGGTCATCACCACGTCGATCAACGGCTTGACGCCCTCGGTGACGAAGGCCTGCACCGAATGGCTCTCGATGGGGAGCCGCAGCCCCGCCATCGAAGCAACGCGCGTGGAGTTGCCGGCGCAGGTCAGCGCCACCTTGTTCGCGCCGATGAAGCCCTTCTCGGTCTCGACGCCAAGCACGCGGCCATTCTCGATGCGGAAGCCGGTCGCCGCACAATTCTGGATGATGTCGACGCCGCGTGAATCCGCGGAGCGGGCATAGCCCCAGGCGACAGCGTCATGCCGCACCGTGCCGCCGCGTGGCTGCAGCAGCCCGCCGCGAATCGGAAAGCGCGCATTGTCGAAATCGACGAAGGGGACGAGCGCACGCACCTGCTCGCGGTCGAGCAGCTCGGCATCGACGCCGTGCAGCCGCATGGCATTGCCGCGCCGCGCATAGGCGTCGCGCTGCGGGTCCGAATGGAACACGTTCAGCACGCCGCGCTGGCTGACCATGGTGTTGTAGTTGAGGTCCTGCTCGAGCCCCTCCCACAGCTTCATCGACCATTCGTAGAAGGGGAGATTGCCGGGCAGCAGATAATTGGAGCGGACGATGGTGGTGTTGCGCCCGACATTGCCCGAGCCGATGTAGCTCTTCTCCACCACGGCGACATTGGTGATGCCGTGCTCCTTGGCGAGATAGTGCGCGGTGGCGAGCCCATGCCCTCCCCCGCCGACGATCACCACATCGTAGTGAGGCTTTGGCTCGGGCTCGCGCCAGATCGGCTTCCAGTTGCGGTTGCCGGTGACCGCGTTGACGAGCAGGCTGGCGAGCGAATAGCGCATGGCCGCGATCTTTGCGCCGCCGCGCGGGGTCTCGATTGACATTCCACGCCGCTTGTTTGACATTTTACGACATGGCCAAGGACCAAACTTCAACACAGACGGTGGGCTTTCTGCTCGTGCCGGGCTTCGCGCTGATGTCCTACGCGGCGGCGGTCGAGCCGTTGCGCGCGGCCAATCTGATCTCGGGCAAGCCGCTTTACCGCTGGTGGAACGCCGCCCCGGGGGGCAAGCCGGTGATGGCCTCCAACGGCCTCGCCATCATCCCCGATTGCGGCACCAATACCGAGCGCGACGGCGGACATGGTCTTTGTCTGCGCCGGGGGCAATCCGGCGCTGTTCGACGACAAATCCGTGTTCGCCTGGCTGCGGCGTCTCGCGCGGAAGGGCGTCGCCATCGGCGGCATCTCCGGCGGTCCTTATGTGCTCGCCAAGGCCGGCCTGCTCGATCAGCGCCGCGCGACGCTGCATTGGGAGCATCTCCCCGCCTTCCGCGAGGCCTTTCCCGGTGTTGCGGTGGTACCGTCGCTGTTCGAGATCGACGGCAATCGCATCACCTGCTCGGGCGGCATCTCCGCTCTCGACATGATGGTCGCGCTGATCGAGCGCGATCACGGGCGCCAGCTCGCGGCCGCCGTCGGCGACTGGTTCCTGCACACGCATATCCGCGAAGGCTTCGGCCCGCAGCGCATGGATCTCCGCTACCGGCTGGGCGTCGCCGACGAGAAGCTGCTCGCGGTGCTGCGCGCCATGGAGACCAGCATCGAAACCCCGCAGCCGCGGGCGGCGCTCGCGCGCCAGGCCGGTATCTCGCTCCGCCAGCTCGAGCGGCTGTTCCACCGTCATATCGGCCACGGTATCCATTTTCATTACCGCTGGCTCAGGCTGGAGCGGGCCCGCCAGCTCTTGCGCGAGACCACTCTGCCCGTGCTCGACGTGGCGCTCGCCACCGGCTTTGCCTCTTCGAGCCAGTTCGCGCGGGCCTATGTGCGCACCTTCGGAGAGCCGCCAAGCCGCACGCGGCTCGGCACCTGAGCCTCACGACCAATCGAGGGTCTCGCGTCGCGAGACAACAACACAACTTCCAAAGATCCTGATTCTGCATCGCAGCAATTGGGTTCGTTTTGCAAAAGATCGGTCTTTAGCAAAAGATCGGTCTTTAATTGACAGCTAAGAGTTGTATAAGCGAGAAAACGCTTCGCCCGCGCCTTCGGCGACCCGCCGAGCCTCAGCGGGTGAAGGCCTGCGTGGTCGCTCCTCACCGGATCGTGCTACCTTGAGGCGCGATGGCGACCACAAAACTTTCATCCAAGACTTTGCGTACGCGGACCAACGCGCGCAGGCGTGATGCCGCTTCTCGCGCGTCCTCGGCCACGAGCGGCGCCCCGAAGCCCGAAACCTACGTCACCGGCTCCAACGCGCCGACCACCGGCGAGCTCAAGCTCGAAGTCTCGATCGGCCGCAGGGTGAGGCTGCTCCGCCAGCGGCTGCAACTCACCGCGACTGAGCTCGCCGCTGAGGCCGGCCTCTCCCCCGGCATGCTGTCGAAGATCGAAAATGGCGGCACCTCGCCCTCGCTCTCGACCTTGCAGGCGCTGTCGCGCGCACTCAACGTGCCGATGACGAGCTTCTTCGCCGATTTCGAGGAGCGCCGCGACTGCTCCTATGTGCGCGCCGGCCAAGGCGTGCTGATCGAACGGCGCGGCACCAAGTCCGGCCACCGCTACGAGCTGCTCGGCCATTCGCTCTCCGGCGACATTATCGTCGAGCCTTATCTCATCACACTGAGCCAGGACGCCGAGCCTTACGTGTTGTTCCAGCATGACGGCGTCGAGTTCATCTATATGCTGACTGGGAAAGTGATTTACCGCCACGCCGACAAGCTCTATCCGATGTCGGCGGGCGATGCCCTGTTCTTCGACGCGGGCGCGCCGCACGGCCCCGAAGAACTGCTGGAGCGGCCGATGACCTATCTTTCGATCATCATCTACCCGCGCAGTTGAATTTCCCTATAGGAAACTTTATTTCACCAGGGTTGACGAGCGGCTTTGCCCCGTACATGGTGAAGACCGCATCCACCGGAGCTTTTTCACGCATGTGCGGCATCGTCGGACTCTTCATCAAGGACCCCACACTCGAGCCCGAGCTCGGCCGGCTCACCGCCGGCATGCTCGCCACTCTTTCGGACCGCGGACCTGACAGCGCGGGCTTCGCCGTCTATGGCCAGGGAAAGAGCGGCGAGACCAAGCTCACGCTCCGCGCGCCGTCTGCCGCAGTCGATGCAAGAGATTGCCGACAAGATCGGCCACGCCTTCAGCGATGCCAATATCCTGCTGCACGACACCCATGCCGTGGTCGGCGTCGAGGACCGGTCGCTTCCCCGGCTGTTCGAATGGCTGGCGCAAGAGGCGCCCGAGATCGAGACGGTCGGGCGCGGCCGCCGCATGGAGCTTTACAAGGAGGTCGGCCGCCCGGAGAAAGTGGCCGAGCGCTTCGAGCTTGCCTCGATGCACGGCACGCACGCGATCGGCCATACCCGCATGGCGACGGAATCGGCCGTGACCACCGACGGCGCGCATCCCTACTCCACCGGCAAGGACCAGTGCCTCGTGCATAACGGCTCGCTGTCCAATCACAACAATATCCGCCGGGTGCTGAAACGCGAAGGCTTCTCCTTCGAGACCGAGAACGACACCGAGGTCGCCGCCGGCTATCTCAGCTGGAAGATGCGCGAAGGCATGTCCCTCGGCGATGCGCTCAAAGTGAGCCTCGACGACCTCGACGGCTTCTACACTTTCGTGGTCGGCACCGAGAACGGCTTCGGCGTGCTCCGCGACGGCATAGCCTGCAAGCCCGCGGTGATGGCCGAGACGGATCGCTATGTCGCCTTCGGCTCCGAATATCGCGCGCTCGCCGGCCTGCCCGGCATCGAGACCGCGCGCATCTGGGAGCCCGAGCCCGCCACGGTCTATTTCTGGGAGCGCTGATCGTGCCGGAAGTCGATCTCGGCGCCACGCCGCTCAGGGAATTGAATGCGTCCCTGCACCGGCTGAGCCCCGACACCAATGAGCGGCACTGGATCATCGATCATCCGGCGGGGCGCCACGCCATCGCCGCCGGGCTCAACGTGCCGATCACCGTCGAGATCAACGGGCCTGTCGGCTATTACTGCGCCGGCATGAACAAGCTCGCCACCGTGCTGATCCACGGCAATGCCGGCGTCGGCGTCGCCGAAAACATGATGTCAGGCTTCGTGCATGTGGCGGGAGACGCCAGCCAATCGGCGGGCGCCACCGGCCGCGGCGGATTGTTGCGCATCGACGGCAATGCCTCCTCGCGTTGCGGCATCTCGATGAAGGGCATCGACATCGTGGTGCAGGGCTCGGTCGGGCATATGAGCGCGTTCATGGCGCAGGCCGGCAATCTCGTCGTGTTCGGCGATGCCGGCGATTCGCTGGGCGATTCGATCTACGAGGCGCGGCTGTTCGTGCGCGGCGCAGGTGAAGAGCCTCGGCGCCGATTGCATCGAGAAGCCGATGCGGGACGAGCACAAGCGCGCTTTGCATGAGGTGCTCGGCCGCGCCGGCTTCAACGGCGAGATCGACCCCTCCGAGTTCAAGCGCTACGGCTCTGCGCGCAAGCTTTACAATTTCCACGTCGATAACGCGGGAGCCTATTGATGGATTGGACGCCCCGAACCACCCCGCGCCCTTCGGCGACGTTCGACGAATATTCACTCTCGGAAATCCGCCGCGCCGCCGCGACGGGCATCTACGACATTCGCGGCGCCGGCGCCAAGCGGCGCGTGCCGCATTTCGACGATCTGCTGTTTCTCGGCGCCTCGGTGAGCCGTTATCCGCTCGAAGGCTATCGCGAGAAATGCGGCACCGATGTCTGGCTCGGCACCCGCTTCGCCGAGAAGCCGATCCACATCAAGATCCCCATCACCATCGCCGGCATGAGCTTCGGCTCGCTCTCGGCGCAAGCCAAGGAAGCCTTGGGCCGGGGCGCGACCCAGGTCGGCACCTCGACCACCACCGGCGACGGCGGCATGACCGAGGAAGAGCGCCATCATTCCACCATCCTGGTTTATCAGCTGCTGCCCTCGCGCTATGGCATGAACCCCGACGATCTCACGGCGCGCCGACGCCATCGAGGTCGTCGTGGGCCAAGGCGCCAAGCCCGGCGGCGGCGGCATGCTGCTCGGCCAGAAGATCTCCGAGCGCGTGGCCGAGATGCGCACGCTGCCCACCGGCATCGACCAGCGCTCCGCCTGCCGCCATCCCGACTGGACCGGGCCCGACGATCTCGAGATCAAGATCGAGGAATTGCGCGAGATCACCGACTGGCAGAAGCCGATCTACATCAAGGTCGGCGCCTCGCGGCCCTATTACGACACGGCGCTGGCGGTGAAGGCCGGCGCCGATGTGATCGTGCTCGACGGCATGCAAGGCGGCACGGCGGCGACGCAGGACGTGTTCATCGAGCATGTCGGGCTGCCGATCCTCGGCGCCATCAGGCCCGCGGTGCAGGCGCTGCAAGATCTCGGCATGCATCGCAAGGTGCAGCTCATCGTCTCGGGCGGCATCAGGAACGGCGCCGACGTCGCCAAGGCGCTGGCGCTCGGCGCCGACGCGGTCTCGATCGGCACGGCGGCGCTGATCGCGCTCGGCGACAACGATCCCGCGCTGGAGGAGGAATATCGCAAGCTCGGCACCCATGCCGGCTGCTACGACGACTGGCACGAAGGGCGCGATCCCGCAGGCATCACCACGCAAGACCCCGTGCTTGCCGCGCGGCTCGATCCCGCGCTCGCCGGCAGGCGGCTTGCCAATTATCTTTCGGTGCTGACACTCGAGACGCAGACCATCGCGCGCGCCTGCGGCAAGAGCCATGTGCGCAATCTGGAGCCTGAGGATCTCGTGGCGCTGACCGTCGAGGCGGCGGCCATGGCACGCGTGCCGCTCGCCGGCACGGATTGGATCCCGGGAGCGAAGTAATTGGAATGAGGCTTGAGCGGGCCTTGGAGTAGAAAGGGGAGTCACATGGCGGTCGATCTTGCAGTCGAGGCCCGCGAGCGCGGGATCAAATATTTCCTGATTTCCTATGTCGATCTGTTCGGCACGCTGCGCGCCAAGCTCGCGCCTGCCGCCGCGATCGGCGACATGGCCAAGGACGGCGCGGGTTTCGCCGGTTTCGCCAGCTGGCTCGACATGACGCCCGCCGACCCGGACGTGCTCGCCATTCCCGACGCATCGAGCCTGATTCAGCTCCCCTGGAAGCGCGGAGGTCGGCTGGCTCGCCGCCGACCCTTACATGAACGGCAAGCTGGTCGAGCAGGCGCCCCGCAACATCCTGAAGAAGATCGCGGCGAAGGCCGCCGAAGCGGGCTATGCGATGAAGACCGGCGTCGAATGCGAGTTCTTCCTGGTCAGCCCCGACGGCGCGGCGATCAGCGACGCGTCTGACACGCAATCGAAGCCCTGCTACGACCAGTCGGCGCTGATGCGCCGCTACGACGTGATCAGCGAAATCTGCGATTCCATGCTCGAGCTCGGCTGGGCGCCGTATCAGAACGACCACGAGGATGCCAACGGCCAGTTCGAGATGAACTGGCAGTTCGCCGACGCGCTGGTGACCGCCGACCGGATGGCGTTCTTCAAATATATGGTCAAGGCCATCGCCGAGAAGCATGGCTTGCGCGCGACCTTCATGCCAAAGCCGTTCCTCAACCTCACCGGCAGTGGCTGCCATGCGCATGTGTCGCTGTGGCAAGGCGACAAGAACCTGTTCGAAGACGGCAATGACGGGCTTGGACTGTCGCGCACCGCATATAACTTCATCGGCGGGGTGATGAACGCCGCGAGCGAGCTCTGCTCGATCACCAATCCCACGGTCAATTCCTATAAGCGCATCAACGCGCCGGTCACGACCTCCGGCGCCACCTGGTCGCCCAACACCGTGACCTATGCCGGCAACAACCGCACGCACATGATCCGGATCCCGGGCGGCGGGCGTTTCGAGTTCCGCCTCGCCGACGGCGCCACCAATCCCTATCTGCTGCCCGCGGCGTTGCTGGCCGCAGGCCTCGACGGCATCGCGCGCGAGCATAGATCCCGGCAAGCCGCTCGACATCGATATGTATGCGGAAGGTCACAAGGCGCCGGCCGGCACCAAGAAGCTGCCGCTCAATCTGCTCGATGCGCTTGCGCATCACCGAGGGCTCGCGAGCTGCTGCGGCGCGAGCTCGGCGATGAGTTCGTCAACTCCTACATCAAGCTCAAGACGCGGGAGTGGAACGACTATTCGCGCCACCTCACCGAGTGGGAGCGCGCCAACACGCTCGACTGCTAGACGCCTTGCTCATTCGCGACCCGCGGCCTGAGGACGAGGCGGCTTGGCGGCGCCTTTGGGCCGGATATGTCGCCTTTTACGAGGCGGAGGTCAGCGAGGACGTGACGGCCGCCACCTGGCGGCGCCTGTTTACGCCGGACTCTAACATGCTCGGGCGCATCGCCGAATGGCGGAGCGACGTGGCCGGTTTCACGGTGTCAATCATTCACCCAGGCTCCTGGACACTCGCGCCGCTCTGTTATCTCGAGGACCTATTCGTCGATCCGGATGCAAGAGGTCATGGCATCGGCCAGGCCCTCATTCAGGACCTCATCGACATCGGCCGCAAGCGCGGCTGGTCGCGGCTCTATTGGCACACGCGGGCGTCTAACGAGACCGCGCGCCGGCTCTACGACAAATTCGTCACCGCCGACGATTTCGTCCGCTACCGTATGATCTTAGGCTGAGAGCAGCGGCGAGACGTCTTGGCATACGCCGAAATCATTCCTTATGTTACCCGCTTTTATAAGGAGACTTATATGGCTGACAGCAGACCTCCCAATCCCAAGCGCACCGAGATCGTTCTGGCTTGGCTCGGCATGGCCGGCGCCGTCGCCCTATTGTGGTGGCTGGTTGCCGAATAGCAGCTGCGAAAAGAATGAGGCGCCGGCGAAAGACGCCGGCGCCTCGACCAAAGGCCAGGACCACAAAAGTCAGGGCTTTCTAGAAGTAGCGATCAATCGCTGACCTGGTTTCGTCGCCGCTCCGGTCGGCCGCCAAGTTAGATGCAATTTCGGCACTCTCTTGCCGCGTCTGGAGAATGTGCCAGGCGATCCAGAAGATAAGTCCCAGGATGACCATGAGCACCTCCCATCCCTGGAAGGGATAGATTGCGCCGACATCCTTGAGGTCGACGGCCCAGCTTGTCATTCCATTGGTCGACATTTGTCCCTCCTCTCGAATCTATTTGACCAGCGCCTTCTCGGCCTTGCCCACTTCGCGGACCGATTCCATGAAAGCGTGGTTGAGCGCAAAGTCCACACCTTCGAGCTCGACCTTCGCCGGCACGCGCAACAGGCCCACGCTATTCATGATCTTGCAGGCGATGAAGGTCGGAACGAAGCCCAGCAGGAACATCAAACACGCCCCGGCGAAATTGCCGAGCGGATTGATGTGCGCGAAGCCTTCGTAGGGAGAGGACGGCTGTCCCCACAACATGAAGCCCGCAACGACCACGCCGAGGAATCCGCCGTAGCCGTGCACCGCGACAGCGCCCACCGCATCGTCGATCTTGAACCGGCGTTCGACCCAGTAGTGCAGTTTGTAGATGGTAGCCGGGATGATGGCGCCGATCAGCATGGCCTGGATCGGATGGTAGAGATCGTTGCCGGCCGAGGTGGCAATGACGCCGCACAACCCACATGAGAACGTCCAGAAAGGATTGCCCTTGGAGACGATATAGCCAGCCATCAGGCCGCCCGATAGCGACATCAGAAAGTTAAACGTGATCGCCGAAAGCGACGTTGGCGCGAGATAGATATTGGTCGCCGTCCACGTGTCGCCGGTGATCTGACCGGCGATCGTTGCCGGCGAGATGATCGGGATGTTGCAGGCGGCGTAGAAGCCCCAGAAACCGGTATAGATCAGGAACAGGCCGATCGTTACAAGCCACTCATTGTGGGGAGGTATGTCGCGCGGCGTGCCGTCCGCCCGGAATTTACCGATGCGGGGACCGAGAACGATCAAAAAGGCAAGCGCCGCGCCGCCCGCAATGGCATGGACGACGCCGGAGGCATAGGCGTCATGATAGCCCCAAAGCTTCACCATCCAGCCTTGCGGGTGCCAGCCCCAGGCCGCATCGAGGATCCACATAACCGAGCCGATCAGCACGGCGATGATCCAGAATGCGCCTGAGCGGACGCGCTCAATGATCGAGCCCGAGATGATCGAGGCGGTCGTGATCGAGAACAGGAGGAAGGCGCCCCAGAACACGCCATTGAGGCGGTGCCAAATCAGGGCATCGGCCGGCGTGACTCCGCTCTCATTGGCGTTGACGCCTGAGAGATGCGGCGCCATCAGGGGATTCCAAGGCTCGGAAAATGGTGCTGGAATCAATCCGCCGGTGATTCCGGGTCCGTTCGGAAACGCAAAATAGATCCACCAGCCAAAGAAGAAGAAGGTGACGGTCACGAGCGGGATCGCCATCGCATTCTTCATCAGCGTTTTTAGATGACTTCGTCGGCGAGACACGCCGACTTCATACGTACAGAAGCCAACATGGATCAGAAACATGAAGACGATCGTCACAAAGTAGTAGAATTCGGTGAAGATGGTCGTTAGCGCATTTAATTGGTCGCCCATTGATCTACCCCCTTCTCATTTGCCTCAGTGCCGGACAACGCGTCGGCCAAGACGCGTTGGCACGGCGCCCGCACTGGACGATGCCGTTACAATTTGCCTTCCTCGTCTGCTGATGCAGGCTCATGCTCTGTGCGCCCCATGCACAGGTGTATTCCCTGCTCGCCCTCCCCTGTTTGGCTTAGAGATTGCTCGCCTGCCTACCCGAAGATGCTAGGCTTCTCCCGAAAAGCCGTCAATCAATATGAAATTAGTTTTACTGCGAGGAAAGCCTTGAAAATCCTGGGTTTTTTTAAGCGGTTGTAGGACCACAATGGGCCTCTGTACGAAGCAAAATTAACGGCTATGCACGTCCATGGATGGCCTCTCATGAAGCCTGCTGCCGCCAAGACTTTGCGCGAGGACTTCCTCGCCTGGCAATGCCGCATCAGGCAGATCGCCATGCGCCAGGACGGCGGGCGCCCCTCGCCCGGCATGCGCCCGCGCGTGCGAGATGCTTCAGGCCGCGAGTTGGCGCCGGCGCTGACCGTGCTGATCGTTCCGCGCGATCCCGCCGAGAGCACCGACTTCTTCCGCTTTCAGGTGCTGAAGACGCCCGATCCGCGCGATCTCTACGAGCGCGCGCTGACCTATTTGCAGGCCGACTATTTTCAGCAGCCCGCTGAGTTCGGCGATGTCTTGACGGCGGTGCTGCCCGCAAAGTCAGAGCTTGCAGCGCGCCTTATTCGCGATGGACGATGCGTGCTGGAGTTCGCGCAGTTCTCACAAAGCTATCGGTTGCCCTGTGCGGCATTTGCGGCCGAACCCGACGAGGCGATCAGAGAGAGCACGCTGTGGCACAATCGCCTGTTCAATCCCTCGCTGCCTGACGACGTCTTGGTGCTGGGCTTCAGGCCGGATTGGAAGTCGGCCGAGGCCTGATTGGCCCCGGCCGACTGGCTACTCGATGTGCGGCGCGAATGCCGCCACCCTGTGCTACGTCCAGAAGATCACATAGCCGATCGCCGCGACGGCAATGCCTGCTGCGAGCGTGACGTACGGTAGAACCCCCGCCTTGGGCGCGGCTAGCGCTTTGCCGTCGGGCGAGAGATCGGCGAGCATATTCGGCGGAAACACGCCCTTATCCTGGATGAAATGCCGGTAGACGAATACCGGTATGATCAGCGCGATGGCGATGATGCCCGCCGTGAGCGTGCCGGCGCCCCACACGTCGGCGCCCGCGCCGAGCAGGAAGGCATTGACGAAGGACAGCACCACGCCGGCGGCGAGCAGCCAGTCCGGCGCCTTCCATGGGCGTTTCACATGCGCGTTGTCGATGCGGTGGATCCAGCCGGCATTCAGGTTCAAGAAATTGAACACGAGGTAGCAGACATTGGAGACCGCGAGCACGAACAGGTAATCCGACATCAACAGCAAGATGAGATTGAAGGTGAGGTCGGTCCACATGCCGTGCGTCGGCGCGCCGTTCTTGTTCACATGGGTCAGATAGCGCGGCAGCCAGCCGTCGACCGAGCCCTGATAGAGCGTGCGCGAGCTGCCGGCCATCGCGGTGGTGATGGCGAGCATCAGCGCGAGCAGCAGCATCACCACCAACAGATTGGTGATGAAGACCCCACCCCCCACCATCGAGGCCATGGCTTGCGCCACGCCCGAGCCGTCGACGATGCCGGGCGCCATCACGCCTGCAAGCCCAAGTGCGCCCTGGAACGACAGCGGCACGAGGATATAGACCGCGATGCAAAGCAGGCCGGAATAGAGAATCGCCTTGTAGGTATCGGTGGCCGGATCGCGGAACTCGCTCGTGTAGCAAATCGCCGTCTCGAAGGCGTAGGCCGACCAGGCGGCGATGAACAGGCCGCCGAAGAACAGCGTCCATCCCGCCTTGTTCCAGGCCGCCGTCGCCGGATCGGTGCCCGGCGCGAAGGGCTGGAAGGCGCTCATCGCCACGTCGCCGGTGATCAGCGGCACGATGCCGATGATAAGCAGCGGCAGCAGCACCGCCACGCCGACGATGGTCTGCACCTTGGCGGTCGAGAGGATGCCGCGATGCTGGATGGCGAAGGAGATGGCGATCAGGATGGCGCCGATGAAGAAGGTCGAGTTCAGCCGGAGCTTCAGACCTTCCTTGAGGAAGCCCAGGTCAAGCAGCTGGACCTCCCATGTCCTGATCGCCGCGTCAGGCGGGAACAGAGCGTTGAGGATATAGCCCGCGGCGATGCCGCAGCCGATAGCGAGCACCGGCGTCCAGGCGAGCCAGTTGCACCAAACCGAGAGCGGCGCGATGAACTTCGAGTAGCGCACCCAAGCCGCCGCGCCATAGACCGAGGCGCCGCCCGATTTGTTCGGGAACAGCCCGGCGATCTCGGCATAGGTGAAGGCCTGGATGAAGCCGAACAGCACCGACAGCGTCCACACCAGGACCGAGGGCGTGCCGACCGTGGCGGCGATGCCGCCGATCGAGAACAGGACGAGAGCAGGCACGCCGCTCGCGACCCAGAAGGCATCTTTCCAGCCGATGACGCGGTGCAGTTCGGACCCCGACGCCGTCGGGGCTACATTGGCAGTCTTAGCGGCAGCAACCATGCTACCCCTCCTTTATTCGAGCGCCCGATTGCATGTTCAGCTCGAGGGCTCGCATTTATGCTTCGATTTTTGCTTGTCGTGTTTAGCGGCGCCCGTCAGCACACAGCCGATCAGACACGCTTCGCGGGGATCATCCGTCGGGCTGGCGCCCGACCGGGAAGGCCTCAATCACGCCCGTGTCGGCTGCAGGTTCGAATTTGCCGGCCGACCACTCAACGACGTCATTGCTTTTGGCATTGATCAGCCGCTGCGGCGGCGAGGGATGCGGCAAGCAGGCCGTGGCCTTTTGCGTAAATTGGGAAAGGTGGGTCGACGACAGGCGGCAATACAAGTCCGCGGCAAGAGCCGCACCCAACTTGCCGCTGATGAACACACGCGGCGGGAACACTGCCGGTGCCAAGACCTGTCCTTTGCAAGGACCCGCACCGCGGATCCACGACCGCCCTGGCAGCTGCGTGCTGCATTCTTTGCGGATTTCCAATTGATGCGCGCTTAACCGGGCTTCACCCGCGGTCGGCAACATAATCGCAAACGCGAGGAAGCCCACGCCAAAAGCTCCAGCTCGCGGCAAGAGCCGCCGGCCCCGAGGTCTCCTTAATACGAATGTCCCCATCGCTTAGAACTTTCGATAGGCTTTGTTCAGCTCCCTCAATGGATGCTTGGGCGAGGTTTGGAAGCGCACAAGCAGCTCGCGCGCCAGCATGTCGCGGTCCTGCTGGCTGTCGGGCAGCTTCATGTTCTTCGGGATCCGCACCCAGCCATTGATATTGCGGTCGAAAATGGCGGGTTTGCCCGCCTCGTAACCCATATGCACGTCTTCGAGCCAGTTGAGGTCGTCCCAGCCCATGAACTCCATATAATCCTTGAGGAAGGGGGTAAGCCGGTCGTAATCGGGCAGCATATTGACGTCGTAGCGATAGCCGATGTGCTGGCCGATCTGCTTCTCGCGCGCGGTATCGAGTCCGGCGGCATCCTTCAAGAAATTTGTCGACGTCGCTCTTGGCCCTCGGCTTCTTGCCGGGCTTGTCGCCTTTGCCGTTCTTGCTGCTCTTGCCGGCCATCGCGCGAACTCCGCTCATCCGATCTTGTGATAATTGTCGACGCCGACGGTGTAGTCGGTGCCGGCGAGCGGCACCTGCGCCATGGCCGAGGCTTCCATCGTCAGCGCGGCGAGATCCTCAGGCTCGAGGCTATGCACGCTGGTCTTGCCGCAAGCGCGCGCCAGCATCTGCGCCTCGAGCGTCAGCGTGTGCAGGAAATTATAGACGCGCTCGGCCGCCGCGTCGGGATCGAGCCGCTTGCGCAACTCGGGGTCTTGCGTGGCGACGCCGACCGGGCAGCGCCCGGTATGGCAGTGATAGCAATAGCCGGCCGGCACGCCGATCTCGTTCTCGAAATCGGACTCCGGGATCTCCTTGTTGCAGTTGAGCGCCATCAGCACCGAATGGCCGATGGCGATCGCATCGGCGCCGAGCGCCATGGCCTTGGCCACGTCGCCGCCATTCCTGATGCCGCCGGCATAGACGAGTGAGATCTCGCCGCGCTTGCCGAGCTCGTCGATGGCGCGCCGCGCCTGGCGGATGGCGGCGATGCCCGGCACGCCGGTATCCTCGGTCGCCACATGCGGACCCGCGCCGGTGCCGCCTTCCATCGCGTCGATATAGATGGAGTCAGGCCCGCACTTCACCGCCATGCGCACGTCGTCATAAACGCGCGCGGCGCCGAGCTTGAGCTGGATCGGGATCTCCCAATTGGTCGCCTCGCGCACCTCCTCGATCTTGAGCGCGAGATCGTCGGGCCCGAGCCAGTCGGGATGGCGCGCAGGAGAGCGCTGGTCGATGCCGGCGGGCAGCGATCGCATCTCCGCCACCTGATCGGTCACCTTCTGCCCCATCAGATGGCCCCCCAAGCCCACCTTGCAGCCTTGGCCGATGAAGAACTCGCAAGCGTCGGCCAGCCGCAAATGATGCGGGTTGAAGCCGTAGCGCGACTGAATGCACTGATAAAACCACTTCATCGAGTAGCGCCGCTCGTCGGGGATCATGCCGCCCTCGCCCGAGCAGGTGGCCGACCCCGCCATGGTGGCGCCGCGGGCGAGCGCGATCTTCGCCTCGTAGGAGAGCGCGCCGAAGCTCATGCCCGTCACATAGACCGGGATGTCCAGCACCATCGGCCGCTTGGCCTTGGGCCCGATCACCGTCTTGGTGTCGCATTTCTCGCGATAGCCCTCGATGACGAAGCGGGTCAACGTACCGGGCAGGAAGGTGAGATCGTCCCAATGCGGGATCTTCTTGAACAGCGAGAAGCCGCGCATGCGGTAGCGGCCGAGCTCCGACTTAACATGGATGTCGTTGATGACCTCCGGCGTGAAGATCTGGCTGCGCCCGAGGATGAAGCGCTTCGCCTCGGCCGGCACCTTGGCCCCGCTGCTCTTGCCGTTTTTGTTCTTGCTCATCGCTTTGCCCAGCGCCTCTCGCTTACAGCACCAGTTTCTTCTCGGTCGGTTCGAGATTGTCGTAGTTCCACAATTGCTTGCCGGCGACGATCTTGCGAAAAGCCCCCACGCCGCCCTTCGGCAGGAGGTCGTACATCTTGAGCTTCCGCGTGAGCCAAGCCTGGTCGAGATCGGTCACCTCGCCCCACACCGCATCGACGCCGAGGCTCACCGGCTCGCCGGCTATATAGATTGTGCCGTCATACATGGAGTCGCCGAGATTCTTGCCAGCATTGCCGCAGATCACCATGCGCCCGCGCTGCATCATAAAGCCGGTGAACGCGCCGGTATCTCCGCCGACGATGATCGACCCGCCCTTCATATCGATGCCGGTGCGCGAGCCGACATCGCCCCTGCAGACGAGGTCGCCGCCGCGGATCGCCGCGCCGAATTGCGAGCCGGCGTTCTTCTCGATCAGGATCGTCCCGCTCATCATGTTCTCGGCGCACGACCAGCCGACGCGGCCGGAGATGCGCACATTCGGGCCGTCGATCAGGCCGAGCCCGAAATAGCCGAGCGAGCCGTCGATGATCAGATTGAGCCGATTGAGAATGCCGACGCCGATCGAATGCTTGGCGCCCGGATTCTTAAGCACGATGGTGCCGTAACCGTCCTGCATCAGCTCGCGGATGCGCGCATTGACGGCATTCGACAGCATGTTGGAGGCGTCGATCTCGGCCCGCTTATTGTAGTCGACGTCGTGGGCGTTGGGCAGCGAGAAGCCGTGATGCGCCTCGTTCAGATCGATATCGAAGAAGGCCTGCTGCGTGCGGCCGCCGAGCTTCTCGGTATGCAGCCCCATCTCGTGGGACAGCAGCTCCTGCGCGGTCAGCTCGCCTCGCGTTAGCGTTGCCATACGCGAACCTCTTCGTCGTAAGGATCCGACGTGTCGATCTCCCGCGGCATGATAGCCCTGATGGCGACCTCCTCCGAGGCGAGCGCCACCAGATCGTCGCTCTCGAACAGCACCATCGGCTTCGCCGCCATGGTGTCCTTGGCCATGCCGAGCTCGTTTTCCGTTGCGACGACGTAAGTAAACACGCCGTCGATGTCCTTGATCGAGGCCTTGAGCGAATCTTCGAGCGTGGCGCCCTGCTCGAGATTGTTGGCGGTGTAGACGGCGAGCAGCTCGGAATCGCAATTCGACATGAACCGATGGCCGAGCCGCTCCATCTCGCGGCGCATGATCCAGTAATTGGTGATCTGGCCGTTATGCACCACCGCGATGTCGTTATAAGGATAGGCCCAATAGGGATGCGCCGAGCGGATATCGACATCGGATTCGGTGGCCATGCGGGTATGGCCGATGCCGTGCGTGCCCCTGAAGCTGCCGAGCCCGTATTGCTCCGACACCTGGGTGGCGTCGCCGAGATCCTTGATCAGCTCGAGCGCGCTGCCGAAAGACAGAACCTCCGCGCCCTCGATTTGCTCGATGTCTGCTGCGAGCCGCCGCGTGTCACCGGCATAGCGCAAGCGATAACGGAAGGCATAAGGGGTGGCTTCGGCGACCTCGACGGTCTCGGCGCCGATCTCGGCGAGCACCCTGTCGACCTCGGACTGCCGTTCCCTGATCTTCTGCCGGATGTGGTGGTCCTTGGTCATATCCTCTTGCTCGGCGAGCTTGAGCCGCATGACATATTCGTTGGCCGTCGAAGGCCCATAGATGGCGAAGCCCGTGGAGTCGGGACCGCGATGCTTGAGGCTCTTCAGCATCGCCGTCATCTCCTTGCCGACGCTGGTCGCGCCGTCGCGGTGGATGAGGCCGGCAATTCCGCACATGTCCTTGTTCCTCCGTTACGGCAGGCAGTCGAGATAAGTCTTGGTGTCCCATTCAGTTACGGTAGCCATGAAGCGCTCCCACTCGTCGCGCTTATACTCGTCGTAGAGACGATACATCTCGCCGGGCATCGCCGAGCGGATGACATCGTCCTTCTTCAGCGCCTCGAGCGCATCGCCAAGCGTCATCGGCAGCTTCTTCACCTGCTTACCGGCTTCCATCGCCTGATAGATGTTGCGCTCCTCGGGCGCCCCCGGATCGAGATTGTTCTTGAGCCCGTCATCCATCGCCTTGATCAACGCTGCCGCCATCAGATGCGGGTTCACCATGGCGTCCACGGCGCGATATTCGAACCGCCCTGGCGCCGAGACGCGCAAGCCGGTGGTGCGGTTCTGGAAGCCCCAGTCGGAGAACACCGGCGCCCAGAAGCCCGTGTCCCACAGCCGCCGATAGGAATTCACCGTCGAGCAGCCGATGGCGGTGAGCGCGCCGAGATGCTTGACGATGCCGCCGATCGCCCTCAAGCCCACTTTGCCCGGAAGCTGGACGTCGTCGGTGTCGGGCATGAAGGTGTTATCGCCGCCGCGCGCATACATGAAGTTCTGCGGCGCGCCGGGAAGCTTCTTGGCATCGTTGCCGAGCGGCTTCATCTCGTCCTTGCCGCCGCGCCACAGCGAGACGTTGTGGTGGCAACCATTGGCGGAGACGCCCATGAAGGGTTTGCACATGAAGCAGGCGATGATGCCGAACTCGCGCGCCACCTGCGCGCAGATCTGCCGGTAGGTGGACAGGCGGTCGGCCGTCCGCAGCGCGTCGTCGAAGGTGAAATTGAGCTCGAGCTGGCCCGGCGAGTCCTCGTGATCGCCCTGGATCATGTCGAGGCCCATCTTACGGCAATATTCGATCACGCGCATATAGACCGGGCGCAGGCTCTCGAACTGATCGATGTGATAGCAATAAGGATTGGAATAGCCGCCGTTCGGCTGGCCGTTCTCGTCCTTCTTCAGCCACATCATTTCAGGCTCGGTGCCGTGCCTGAGCTGGAGCCCGTGCTCCTTCTTGAACTCGTCGTGGATGCGGCGAAGATTGCCGCGCGCATCGGCGGTCAAGAACGCGCCGGGATCCTCGCGCTCTTCGCGGTTGCGGAACAGCGTGCACCAAAGCCGCGCCACCCGCTTGTCCCAGGGGAGCTGCATGAAGGTCTCGGGCTCGGGGATACCGACCAGCTCGGCGGCCTCAGGGCCATAGCCGAGATAATCGCCGCGCCGGTTGAGGAAGAGATTCATCGTGGCGCCGTAGACGAGCTGGAAGCCCTTCTCCGCCACGCTTTCCCAATGGTCGGCCGGAATGCCCTTGCCGCAGATGCGCCCGGTGACCGACACGAATTGCAGATAGAGATACTCGATACCGAGTTCGTCGATCTTCTTGCGGACCTCGGCGACCGCCTTCTGCCGCCCCGGTGCATCGACAAAGGCCTCGATGTCCGTTGGCCCGGACTTGGCCGCCCGCTTTCCTCTCGCCGTCTTGACGCGCTGTTCCATGGTCTACTCCAACATTCGACTGACTATTCCTCAGCTCCACGGGAAAGGGCTGTGCGAGGTCGGATGCAATTCGCCCTTGGCGAACCGCGCAAAGCGGAACGGCTCGAGCAATTTACTCTTCTCGCCTATCAGTTCCTGCGCCACGAGCTTGCCCACGCCGATCATTTTATAGCCGTGATTGGAGTCGGCAATGACATAGACATTCTCGCGGAAGACGTCGAAGACCGGGAAGTTGTCAGGGGTGAAGCAGCCGAGCCCGCCTGAATTCTCTTCCCTTTTATAGAGCGGCATCTGGCCCTCGAAGCGCTTTTGGCAATGCGCCAGCGCCGAGCACCACATATCGATGAAATCCTCGCCGACCACGAATTCCGGCGAGTCCGGACCATACGGATCGATCGCCACTTGGTCGGGATCCTGGTCGACCTTGTAGGGCGAGGCGCCGCCCTGGACGCCGCCGAAGCTGAAATCGGGCTTGTAATAGATGCCCCACAGCTTGTCGGTGATCAGCTTGCCGTCGCGGTCCGAGTAAAGCGGCGCGTCGGTATCGACATGCAGCACGGGGGGAAAGCGCCCGTCATTCATCCTATGCATCTCGGGATCGACGCCGAGCGTGCCTTCCTCGAGGCACCAGAATTTCCACATCGGCACGTCGTTGCGAACTTTGCCGTTGGCCTTGACGGTAATCTCTTTCGGCAGCTCGAGCATGTTCCAGATCTTGTTGACCCATGGCCCGACGCCGACCACCACCGTCTCGCAGGCGATCCGCCCTTGATTGGTGTTGAGCGCCGTCACCGCGCCTGAGTTCGAGCCGAATTCGAAGCTCTTCACCTCGACGCCCGATAGGATGCGCACGCCTTCGGCCTCGGCCTTGGCGGCGAGACCGTGCATGCTGGCCTTGTTGTTGGCATAGCCGCCGCGCTTCTCGTGCAGCACCGAGGTGATGCCTTGCGCTTGCCAGTCGTCGAACAGGCCTTTCATATATTTGGCTGAGGCATCCGCGCCCTCGATGAACGCCGACTTGTAGCCGATCGCCTTTTGCTGCTCGTAGATCGAGCCGACATCCTCGCGCATGCATTCCGGGCTGATCTGCATGTAGCCCACGGGATGATAGGAGTAGGTCTTGGCGTCGCTCTCCCACACATCGACGGAGTGGGCCATCAGCTCGCGCATGGCGGGCTGGAAATAATTGTTGCGCACCACGCCGCAGGCAATACCCGAGGCGCCGGCCGCGACCGCGGTCTTGTCCACCACGAGAATGTCCGCGCCCGAGCCCCTGCCGGTCGCTTTCAGCATTTGTGCGAGATGGAAGGCCGTGCTCAGGCCGTGAATGCCGGCCCCGATGATGGCGTATTTCGTGGCCTGCGGCACCGTCATGCTGACCTCCAACGGCACATAAAATTGGTCCGGCTTTGGTTCTCTTTAGTGGACCTGGCCATCGAAATGGTCCACATTGGTCGTGCGAACCTCACGCAGGCCTATTAGCGCATGGCTGCGGACCGATTGTAAACCAATTTCTGATGTGGGCCCAAAGTGGCTCACAGTTCAGAGGAGATCGACCCGTGAGCGAGCAACGAAGCACAGACCCTGTCGTCATCAATCTTGCCAAGCCGAACCGGGGACCGCGCGCCATCTCTGCCTATCTTCAGCGCGCCATCGAGACGGGCGCCTATAGCGAGGGCGACAAGCTGCCGCCTGAGCGGGAACTCGCCACCACGTTTCAGGCTGCGCGCAGCACCGTACGCCGCGCACTCGACCAGCTCGAGAAGGCCGGCCTCGTGTCGCGCCGGCTTGGCAGTGGCACTTTCGTCGGCGCGGCGACCGCCTCCAATCGCAAGACGCACGATGTTGCCGATCAGGTGAGCCCAATTCAGCTCATCGAGGCGCGGCTTGCGGTCGAGCCCTTCACCACGCGGCTTGCCGTGCTGCATGCCACGCGGCGCAACCTCGACGACATGGAGCTTGTGCTGAAACATGCCGAGGAGTCGCTCAGCGACAAGGACGACTTCTCCAAATGGGACGGCGAGTTTCATCTCCTGATCGCGCATGCCTCGGGCAACCCGCTGCTCATCAATGTCTACCGGCAGATCAACCATGTGCGGCTGCATGCGCAATGGGACGCCATGAAGGAGAAGATCCTGACGCCCGAGGTGGTCGCCGCCTATAACCGGCAGCACCGCGCCATCTTCAACGCGCTCAAC
Organism: uncultured Alphaproteobacteria bacterium; assembly: GCA_963710245.1. Taxonomy (GTDB): domain Bacteria; phylum Pseudomonadota; class Alphaproteobacteria; order Rhizobiales; family Methyloligellaceae; genus Methyloceanibacter. Next base: position 151,265 of record CAVPZK010000018.1, on the reverse strand, counting down.
GAGCGCGACGCGCAAGGCGCCTACGCGCTGATCACCGAACATCTGGAAAAAGCGCGCGACGACCTGGTCAAGGCGAATAGCCCTTAGCGCCGAGCCAATGAGCTCAGTGATCCTCGGCTTGGCGGCCGCGCTGTCCTGGGGCGTTTACGATTTCCTCTCGCGCTTCCCCTCGCGCGCCGTAGGCCCGATCCCCACCGTTCTTGCCGTCACCTTCTTCGGCCTTCTGCTGCTCAGCGCCTGGATGGTCATCGGCGGCGACGGCATCACGATTGTCTGGCCAAAGCTTTGGCTGGTGGCCGTCGCCGGCATTTTCTTCGCGCTCGCCACGCTGGCGCTGTTCGCCGCGTTCGCGCTTGGGCCCATGACCATCGTGGCGCCGATCGTCGGTTCTTATCCCGCGCTCGCCATGCTCTTTGCCGTAGCCCAAGGCGCGCGCCCGAACGGCATGGCAATGGCTTGCGGTCGCCTGCGTGATGGCGGGGGCTGTGATCATTTCGCGGAGCGGCGGTCGCTACGAGGAGTTCGGGCGCGCTTGCCAAGGGCGAGATGAGAAGCGTGATTGGTCTTGCAGGTCTCGCCGGACTCTGCTTTGCGATCGCCGTCACCGCCAGCCAGGCCGCGGTGCCGATTTTCGGCGATGTGCAGACGGTGTGGCTCGGCAGAGATCTTCGGTCTCCTCACCATCGGCCTGATCTATCTGTGGCGCTCGCCGGGCGCGCCGCTGCCCTTGCGGTGGCTCCCCTTGCTCGCACTCATGGGATGTCTCGATGTCGCCGCACTTGCTGCCCTCACCGCGGCCGGCAATCTGCCCTCGCCTGAGTTCACCACGGTCGTCTCCTCGGCCTTCGGCGCAATCACCGTCATCTTGGCGCGCGTGTTCCTGAAGGAGCCGATCTCGCTCGTCCAGCTCGGCGGCATCGTGCTGATCTTCGGCGGCGTGGCGTCTCTAGCTGCGCTTTGATTAGCCGTTAGGCCACTGCTGCAAGCTTCCCTTCGCGATCGAGCGCGCTGAACTCCTCGTCCGACAGCACGATATTCACGGCCGCGACATTCTCTTCGAGATGGGAGACCTTCGAAGTGCCCGGAATGGGCAGCATCACCGGGCTTCGCTTCAAGACCCAGGCCAGCGCGATTTGGCTCGGCGCCGCGTTGTGACGCTTGGCGATGCTATCGAGCAGCGATCCCGGCTTGGCGAGATTGCCGGCCGCGAGCGGGAACCAGGGTATGAAGCCGATACCGTTCGCCTCGCAATAGTCGAGCACGTCCTCGCTGCCGCGATCGACGAGATTGTAGCGAGTTCTGCACCGTCGCCACCGGGAACGCCTTCGACGCGGCTTTGATGTCGGCGACCGAGACCTCGCTCAAACCGGCATGGCGGATGATGCCGTCATCGAGCAGCGATTTGACGGCGGCGAATTGCTCGTCGCGCGGCACCTTGGTGTCGATGCGGTGAAGCTGCCAGAGCCCGATCTGCTCGACGCCGAGTTGCTTCAGACTTTTCAACGCTTCCTTGCGCAGATATTCGGGACGCCCATCCATCTCCCAGACGCCAGGCCCGGGACGTCTGAACCCCGCCTTGGTGGCGATCAGCATTCCCTTATAGGGTGGAGCGCTTCTTGGATGAGCAGCTCCGACACGTCGGGCCCGTAGGAATCCGCGGTGTCGACGAAGTTGATGCCGAGATCGGGGAGCCGCTTCAGCGTGCGGAGCGCTTCCTTGCGGTCGGCGGGTGGGCCCCAAATGCCCTCACCGGTGATGCGCATAGCGCCAAAGCCGAGGCGATTGATCTTGATATCGCCGCCGACCTTGAAGCTGCCGGACATCGCTGCGTTGACTTGGGCCATAGTGAAACTCTCCTTTCGAAAGCCGCGTGCGCCTGAGGCGTTACGCCGTGGCCGGAAACCGCATACATGATTGACGTGATCCTCGATGCTCCACGAAGCTGGACCAGACTAAGACAACGCAGCGGGACTTTGCTTGAGATCGATTGCCGCGTTTAGGCGCTGCTTGCCGTGACCCGTTTTCCGCAAGTGCTCGCGAGTCGAAGCAATCTTGCACAAGTTTCGTGCAGCACGCGCCGGGCACGGTGACCTATTGTCATCCTTAACCGCTAGGCTCCTTCTGCCTAGATGAATCCGCCTTGGATAACGGAAGCAGGCCCGGCATAGTTGCTTCAAGCTTGCTTCCTCGCTGAAAGGCAGATCGTTAGCGTGGCCAACTCCGAGGAAAAAACCGTGCTTGTGCTGCAAGGCGGCGGAGCGCTCGGCGCCTATCAGGCCGGCGCTTACACGGCGCTGGCAGACGCGGGTTACATGCCGAGCTGGGTCGCCGGCATCTCCATCGGCGCGGTCAACTCGGCGATCATCGCTGGCAACCCGCCTGAGCGTCGCGTCGAGCGGTTGCGCGCGTTTTGGGAAGAGGTGTCGAGCCGCCTCACCGCCTGGCCTCTCGCCAACGACGACAATTCGCGGAAAGTGTTCAACGAGACGAGCGCGACGCTCGCGGCGCTGTGGGGCGTGCCCGGCTTTTTTGAGCCGCGCGTTCCACCCGCGGTTCTGATGCCGCCCGGCACGCCGGAAGCGATCAGCGTTTACGATTCGTCACCGCTCCACGCCACGCTGAACCAACTGGTCGATTTCGATCTGCTCAATTCGGGCAAGGTCCGCGTGAGCGTGGGCGCCGTCGAGGTGCTGACCGGCAACATGCAATATTTCGACACGACCTCGCATACCGTAGGCCCCGAGCACATCATGGCGAGCGGTGCGCTGCCTCCTGGCCTTCCCCCCATCATGATCGACGACAAGCCCTATTGGGACGGCGGCCTTCTCTCCAACACGCCGCTGCAACATGTGCTCGAGCGCGGCGGCCCGCGTCACGACATGGTCGTGTTTCAGATCGATCTGTTCAGCGCGCGCGGTGATCTCCCGGAAACCCTGTTCGATGTAGGTCAGCGCGAGAAGGAGATCCGTTATTCGAGCCGCACCCGGCTCAACACCGACATTTTCTGCGAGCTGCAGGCCATGCGCCGGGCCATCAAGCATTTGCGCCCGAATGTGCCGGCCGAGTTCGGCGACAACCCGCATTGGCGGCTGCTTGACCGCCTAGCTTGCGACGCCGCCATCACCATCGTGCAACTGATCCACCGGCGCGCGGCCTATTGGACGCAGTCGAACGACTACGAGTTCTCCCGCTACACCATGGAGGAGCACTGGACCGCGGGACGCGCCGACGTGGAGCACACGCTCGATCACCCCGTCTGGAAGAGCCGCAAGCCCCCCGAGGAAGGCGTGACCGTGCTCGATCTGACGCGCGACATGGAGGCCGACATGAAGGAACGCAGCCCATGAAGATTGCCGACGTGCGGAACCGCGCCTTCGCCATGCCGCTGACGAGCCCCGCCTTTCCGCCGGGGCCTTATCACTTTGTCGATCGCGAATATCTCATCATCGCCTACCGCACCGATAAGGCCGCACTCGAGGCGGTGATCCCCGAGCCGCTCACCTTCGACGAGCCGATCGTCAAATATGAGTTCATTCGCATGCCGGATTCGACCGGCTTCGGCGATTATTCGGAATCGGGGCAAGTCGTCCCGGTCAAGTTTAAGGGCAAGGAAGGCAACTACACGCTCGCCATGTTCTTGAATGACGGGCCGCCGATCTATGGCGGCCGCGAGCTGTGGGGCTTTCCAAAGAAATACGCCCAGCCGACGCTCTGCGTCGATCGCGACACCCTCGTCGGCACGCTCGACTACGGGCGCGTGCGGATCGCCACTGGGACCATGGGCTTCAAGCACAAGGCGCTCGACCTGAATCAAGTCCGCGCCGGCATGGAGAAGCCGAACTATCTGCTCAAAATCATCCCGCATGTCGACGGCAGCCCGCGCATTCTCGAGCTGGTCGATTACCGGCTGGAAGACATCGTCATGAAAGGCGCTTGGTCGGGGCCTGCTACGCTCGACCTCAGCCCGCATGCGTTGGCGCCGATCGCCGAGCTTCCCGTGCGCGAGGTCATTTCCGCGACGCATATTGTCGCGGACCTCACCCTTGGGCTGGGAAAGGTCGTTTACGACTATCTCAAGGACTAAGGAGTGCGTCCCATGCAGCTCGACGGCAAGGTTGCCCTCATCACCGGCGCCGCAAGCGGCATCGGTTATGCCATCGCCAAGCGCTATCTGGAAGCGGGAGGCCGCGTGGTGATTGCCGATCTCAACGAGGACGGCGCCGCCAAGGCGGCTAAGGAACTGGGAGGCGCGAAGCAGGCCATCGGCGTCGGCATGGATGTGTCCAAGGAAGACCAGGTCAATGACGGCGTTGAGCGCGCAGTTAAGGCGTTCGGCACTGTCGATATTCTCGTCTCCAATGCCGGCATCCAGATCGTGCACCCGATCGAGGAGTTTCCCTTCGCCGACTGGAAGAAGCTGCTCGCCATCCATCTCGATGGCGCCTTCCTCACCACCAAGGCCTGCGTCAAGCACATGTACCGGCAGAACTCGGGCGCGCTCATCTATATGGGCTCGGTGCATAGCCATGAGGCCTCGCCGCTGAAGGCGGCCTATGTGGCGGCGAAGCACGGCCTGCTCGGCCTCGCGCGGGTGATGGCCAAGGAGGGCGCCAAGCACAATGTGCGGTCGAACGTCATCTGCCCGGGCTTCGTCAAGACGCCGCTGGTGGAGAAGCAGATCCCCGAGCAGGCCGCGGAGCTCGGCATCAGCGAAGAGCGCGTGATCAAGGAAGTGCTGCTCTCCGAGACGGTCGACCACCAATTCACCACGGTCGAGGATGTCGCCGAGGTCGCGCTGTTCCTTGCCGCATTCAAGACCAACGCGTTGACCGGCCAGTCGATCTGCGTCAGCCATGGCTGGCATATGAGTTAAGGTGATTCTGAAACGCATCCAAACTCGTCATGGCCGGGCTAGTCCCGGCCATTCACGTCTTCGAAGCTCGCAAGAAAATGGTGGATGCCCGGCATCAGGCGGGGCATGGCGAACCAACCTAAACGGAAAGGAAACCCCATGGATAAGATCAAACCTCTATTCACCGCCACAGCCACCGTCACCGGCGGCCGCAACGGTCACGCCCAGTCGAGCGATGGCGCTGTCGCGGTCGATCTTTCAGTGCCGAAGGAGATGGGCGGGCCAGGCAAGCCCGGAACGGCTACGCCCGAGCATCTGTTCGCGGTCGGCTATGCGGCCTGCTTCGGCGGCGCGGTCGATCTTGTCGCCAAGCAGCATAAGACAGATGCGAGCACAGGCGAAGGTAACACTGCGCGGTTTCCATCGGTCCGCGCGACGGCGGCGGATTTGGTCTCGCCGTCAAGATGCGCGTCGAGGACAAGAGCCTCCCGCAAGCTGAGCTGGCTAGCCTGGTCAAGGAAGCGCATGAGAAGATTTGCCCCTATTCGCATGCGACGCGAGGCAATGTCGATGTGACCTTCGACGTCGTCGGCAGCTAACGGAACTACGAAGCGGCAACTGTGACGTCTGATCATGAACTGATCAGGGGCGGAATTGCGGCAGACCGGATTCGCTATGATACGGGATCCTATAGCATCGCCGACCTGCTTCGATCTCGGCATCGCGAAGCACGCCGCGCCAGTGCCCTGTGGGGCCAAGCAAAACCATCGATATTTGTTGCTTCGACCAACTCTGGAGATCGGCGCGCCGGCCCACGCCGCGCATAAGTCCTTGCGCTCCGCTTCCGACGTATGCCGCCGTTGCGTGCGGTGCTACAGACACTCCTGCTTCCACTTTAGATCCCCTCTGACACTCCCGGTATCTACCGGCCCAGAGAGCCAGTATCCGTAAGAACCCCTAGCCGGAAGAAATTTAGCGGCGGGAGAGCTGCTCGAGTCGCTGTTGCATGGCCGTAAGTTCGGCCTTCAGCGTGGCGATCTCATCCTCGTTCGGCTTGCTGTTTGCCGCCGGCTTGGCCTCGGTCTTTTCGGCCTGCGCTTCAGCGGCCGTGCCTATTGCGGTTGAACCGTCAGGCTTCGTGAACGGGGTGAACAGGCCAAGCGCCCGCTCGAACGCGGCGAAATTCTTGCGCACCTGCTCCTGCATCGCCTCGAATGCGGCGGTGCCGAAGGTATGGGCGAATCTGCGGCGATATTGCTCCTGCTGACGAGTGAGCGAATCGAGGCTGAACTCGAGATAGCTCGGCACCAGCTTCTGCATGCTGTCGCCATAAAAGCGGATCAACTGCCGCAGGAAGCCGATGGGGAGGAGGTTGGTGCCCCTGCTTTCCTGCTCGACGATGATCTGTGTCAGGACTGAATGGGTCAGGTCTTCGCCGGTTTTGGCGTCATAGACGACGAAGTCGCGCTCGCCCCGCACCATTTCGGCCAGGTCCTCGAGCGTCACGTAGGTGCTTGTGTCGGTATTGTAGAGTCGGCGGTTCGCGTATTTCTTGATAATGACCGGCCGGCTCTCCTGTTCGGCGTCCCTTGCCACGTGTCTATCGCTCCCACGCCTTGGGCGCCCGCCCAAGGTTGCTTCATGCCGCAACTGCGAAATCAGTAGCACGTTCTTTGTGCGCAGCACCAGAGGCTTTGCCGCGAGCCTTAACAGGGCCCCAACCCTAGGCTTCCATTGCAGGAATCACTACGTTATGACCTTGGGTCCCGTGGGAAGTGGAGCGAAGTATGAACGAGGAAGATGTTGTCATCGTCAGCGCGGCGCGCACGCCCGTTGGCTCCTTCAACGGCTCGCTGTCGAGCCTGCCAGCGCATGCCCTGGGCGAGGTCGCCATCAAGGCCGCGCTGGAGCGTGCCAAGGTCGATCCGGCCGATGTCGATGAAGTGATCATGGGTCAGGTGCTGACCGCGGGACAGGGCCAGAACCCGGCGCGGCAGGCTGCAATCGCCGCCGGCATTCCGAAAGAGGCCACCGCCTGGGGCATCAATCAGGTATGCGGCTCCGGCCTGCGCGCCATCGCGCTCGGTGCGCAGCAGATTGCCACAGGTGACGCCGACATCATCGTCGCCGGCGGCCAGGAGAGCATGAGCCTTTCACCCCATGTCGCCCATTTGCGCAACGGCCAGAAGATGGGCGCCATCGAGTTCATCGACTCGATGATCAAGGACGGCCTGTGGGAGATCTTCAACGGCTACCATATGGGCGTGACCGCCGAGAACGTCGCCCGGCAATGGCAGATCACCCGTGAGGAGCAGGACAAATTCGCCACCGCCTCGCAGAACAAGGCCGAGGCCGCCAAGAAGGCCGGCAAGTTCAAGGACGAGATCGCCCCCGTCACCGTGAAGACGCGCAAAGGCGAGACCATCGTCGCCGAGGACGAATATATCCGTGAAGGCGCCAAGGTCGAGGATGCGGCGAAGCTGAAGCCCGCCTTCGACAAGGAAGGCACCGTGACCGCGGGCAATGCCTCGGGCATCAATGACGGCGCCGCGGCGGTTGTGCTGATGACCGCCAAGGAAGCCAAGAAGCGCGGCCTGAAGCCGCTGGCCCGCATCGCCTCCTGGGCGACGGTCGGCGTCGATCCCAAGGTGATGGGATCGGGCCCGATCCCCGCCTCACGCAAGGCGCTGGAGAAGGCCGGCTGGAAGCCCGGCGATCTCGACCTCATCGAGGCCAACGAGGCGTTCGCCGCGCAGGCGCTTGCCGTCAACAAGGACGTTGGCTGGGATACCAACAAGGTCAATGTCAATGGCGGCGCCATCGCCATCGGTCACCCGATCGGCGCGTCGGGCGCGCGCATCCTGACCACTTTGCTGCACGAGATGCAGAAGCGCGACGCCAAGAAAGGCCTCGCCACGCTGTGCATCGGCGGCGGCATGGGCATCGCCATGTGCGTCGAGCGGGACTAACGGCTCCTCAGCTCGCGCGTCCTCTATTGCATCCCCCCGCGAGGTCTTCGCGGGGGATTTCTCGCGTTGAATTTCGAACCAGGCGCCAAAGAAGCGCTTTTTTAGGGAGGAAGGCATGGGAAGAGTGGCTCTCGTCACGGGAGGAACGCGCGGCATTGGCGCTGCGATTTGCAAGGCTCTGAAGCAGGCGGGCTACAACGTCGCCGCCAATTACGGCGGCAACGACGATGCCGCCAACGCCTTCAAGAAGGAGACCAAGATCCCCGTGTTCAAATGGGACGTGGGCGATTACGTCGCCGCGGAGCAGGGGATCGTCAATGTCGAGAACGAGGTCGGCCCCATCGAAGTGCTGGTCAACAATGCCGGCATCTCGCGCGACGCCATGCTGCAAAAGATGACGCATGAGCAGTGGGAGCAGGTGATCCGCACCAATCTCGATTCGCTGTTCAATCAGACGCGCCCGGTGATCAACGGCATGCGCGAGCGGGGCTTCGGCCGCGTCATCAACATCACCTCGATCAATGGCCAGAAGGGGCAGCTTGGGCTTGCCAATTACTGCTCGGCCAAGGCCGGCGTGATCGGCTTCACCCGGGCGCTTGCGCTGGAAAGCGCACGCAAAGGCATCACCGTGAACGCGATCGCGCCGGGCTATGTGAAGACCGACCTGCTTGCCGGCGTCTCCGAGGACGTGATGAAGGGTATCGTCGGCCAGATCCCGGTAGGCAGGCTCGGCGAGGCCGACGAGGTGGCGCGCTGCGTCGTGTTCCTCGCCGCCGACGAGGCGGCCTGGATCACCGGCTCGACGCTCACCATCAATGGCGGCCAGTTCATGGATTAGGGCTCGAAGCCCTCGGGCGCCATTTCGAAGCCGGAGAAGTCGAAGCCGGGCGCGACGGTACAGCCAAGCAGCGTCCAGGGCCCCAGACTCCGCGCGCTCTGCCAAGCATGCGCCGGCACAGCCGCGTGCGGATGGTCGCCTTTATGCCAATCCGGGCCGAGCCGTTATTCGTGCCGCGTCTCGCCGTGCTTGACTTCGAGCAGGAGCGGCGCCCCGCCATACCAGTGCCAAAGCTCCGCCGCGTCGACCTTGTGCCAGCGCGACACCTCTCCCGCCTTCAGCAGATAGAGAATGGCCGTAGAGTGCGCCCGACCCTTGTGGCCGCCTTCGTCGCGGAACGTCTCGCGGAAATAGCCCGCCCTCGGGATGCGGCTTGAGCCCGAGCTGCGCGATGACCTCGTCCGCCGTGCGCGTCGCCGACAAGGCTTAGAACCGGTCCTTGCGGCTTCCGGATCTCGCCGAAAATCTCGTAGAGCTCCCGCCCCTCCATGCCGAGCCGCTTCTGGATGGCAGGGCTCGAGGGCCGCAGGAACGGATTGGTGGCAAGCTCCTGCGCGATGGTCGTGGGCAGCGCCGGCTCGCCTTCCTCGGCAAGCGCGGCGGCTTCCGCGGCGCGCGCGCGCAGCGCCTCGTTCTCCGGCTCGACGGTCAGCGCGAAGCGGCAATTATTGTTGGTATATTCGTGGCCGCAATAGAGCGCGGTCTCGGGCGGCAGAGTCCATAAGCTTCTTCAGCGAGGACCACATCATCTTGGCGTCGCCCTCGAGCAGCTTGCCGCAGCCGACCGAGAACAGCGTGTCGCCGACACAGACGATGCCGCTGTCCGGAAAATAATAGCTGACATGACCCTTGGTATGCCCTGGCGTCTCGATCACGCGCGCCCTTGGCGCTGCCGATCTCGACCGTGTCGCCGTCCTTGACCTCGATATCGATGCCGGGGATCGAGCCGGCTTCCTTGGCGGGGCCGACGATGGTGCAGCCGGTCATGCGCTTGACGATGCTGTTGCCGGCGGTGTGGTCGTGATGATGATGCGTGGTGAGGATGTGGGTGAGCGTCCAGCCCTTCTCATGCAGCGCCGCGAGCAGCTCCTCGGCGTCGGGCGCATCGATCGCGGCGGTCGCCTCGGTCTTGGGGTCGTGCAGCAAGACGCCGTAATTGTCGCTGCGCGTCGGGAATTGGTGAACTTCGAGTTTCGCCATGATCTACTCTTTGGTTTCGCTCCCATTCGTGCCGGCAACCTAGCATCTCCGCGAAAGGGATTGAAATGCGAGCGCGAGAAGTCGAGAACGAACTCTAAACGCTAGCCGCGTCAGGATCGGTCCATGCATCTCGACGCCATCGATCTCAAGGATTTTTACGCCTGCCCGCTTGGGCGTCGTCGTGCGCCGGCTGCTTGGCGCGCGCATCAGGGCGCGGTTCAGCGACGTTAAGGACATGAGCGTGTTCGGGCTCGGCTTCGCCGCGCCTTATCTTGCGGCGTTCAGGACCGAGGCGCGGCCGTGTGGCGCGCTGATGCCGGCCGAGCTTGGCGCCATTGCCTGGCCCGAGCAGGGTCTCGCTTCCAGCGTGCTGGTCGACGAGACGGAGCTCCCGCTCGACGACGAAGCCGCCGACCGGCTCATCCTCGTGCATATGCTGGAATGGTCGGAGAAATCGCGCGCCCTGCTGCGCGAGATGTGGCGCGTGCTGAAGCCGAACGGGCGGCTTCTGATCGTCGTCCCCAATCGTCGCGGGCTTTGGGCGCGCGTCGATACCACGCCGTTCGGCTATGGCAGCCCGTTCAGCCGCCGCCAGCTCACCAAGCTGCTGAAGGAGGCGATGTTCTCGCCGGAGGAATGGGAATACGCGCTCTATATGCCGCCCTTCAACTGGCGCATTCTGCTGAAATGGCCGATGTTCTGGGAGCGGCTCGGGCTCGTGCTATGGCCGACCTTCTCCGGCGTGATCCTGGTCGAGGCGACGAAGCAGGTCTATGCCGCCGTGCCCTTACGCGAGTTGCGCAAAGTGAAGCATCGCCGCATCGTCCCGGTGCCTGCGGGAGTTACTCCTTGCGACCGCGGCTAGCGCGACAAGAGAAACACCGCCTGCTCGCCGAACAAATTCTGCGCGAACAGCGGCATCGACAGGCCGAGCTTGGAGCCCGACGCATTGAGCGCCACGGCGCGCTCCACCTTGGCGCCGATATCCTCGCAGAGACCGAGGAAATCCTTGATCGTGCAGAGATGGATGTTCGGCGTGTCGTACCAGCGATCGGGGAGATTGTCGGTCTTCGGCATCTGACCGCCGAACATCAGCCCCGCGCGCACGCGCCAATGCCCGAAATTCGGAAACGACACGACGGCGCGCTTGCCGATGCGTAACAGCTGCTCGAGCACATGCCGCGGCGAATAGGTCGCCTGGATGGTCTGTGACAGGATCGCGTAGTCGAAGGCGAGATCTGGGTAATAGACGAGGTCGGTATCGGCGTCGCCCTGGATCACCGACAGCCCCTGCGCCACGCAGGAATTCACCCCCGCCTGGCTGATCTCGATACCGCGTCCCTCTACGCTGCGCCGCTCGGCGAGCAACCGTAGCAGCGTGCCGTCGCCGCAGCCGATATCGAGCACGCGCGCACCCGGCGCGACCATCTCGGCGATGAGCAGTAGGTCGACGCGGCTCGTTTCTCCCGCGCGAAGGAGGTGCGGCGGCAGGTTGACGTTCACGGCAGCCATCCTTCCTTCCCTACCACCCCACGCTTGAGCGCGGCGGCGCTCAAGAAGCCGCGGATCGTATCGAACAGCTCCGGTTCGTGCAGCAGGAACGAGTCGTGGCCGTTGTCGGTCTTGAGCTCGACGAAGCTGACATCGGCGGCAACCGCGTTCAGCGCATGCACGATCTCGCGGCTCTCCTCGGTGGGAAACAGCCAGTCGCTGGTGAAGGAGACGAGGCAGAAGCGCGTCTTGGTTCCGACGAACGCGTTGGCCAGCACACCGCCATGGTCGGCGGCGAGATCGAAATAATCCATCGCGCGCGTGATGTAGAGATAGGAGTTGGCGTCGAAACGGTCGACGAAGCTCAAGCCCTGATGGCGCAGATAGCTCTCCACCTGGAAGTCGGCGTCGAAGCCGAAGGTGACCTTGTCCCGATCCTGCAGGTTGCGGCCGAACTTCCTGTGCAGCGCATCGTCCGACATGTAGGTGATATGCGCGGCCATGCGCGCGACGGCGAGACCCTTGCGCGGGCTTTTGCCCTCGTCGAGATAGCGGCCCTGACACCATTCGGGGTCGGCCATCACCGCCTGGCGGCCGACCTCATGGAAGGCGATGTTCTGCGATGAGTGGCGCGCCGCGCAGGCGATCGGCACGGCGGAGAACACGCGGTCCTTATAGCTCGCGGCCCATTCCAGCACCTGCATGCCGCCCATCGAGCCGCCGAGCACCGACAGTACGTCGGCAATGCCGAGATGATCGAGCAGCCGCGCCTGCGCGCGCACCATGTCGCGCACGGTGATGACGGGAAAGTCGAGCCCGTAGGATCGTCCCGTTGCCGGATTGAGCGAGCTCGGCCCGGTCGAGCCCATGCAGCCGCCGATCACATTGGCGCACAGCACGAAATAGCGGTCGGTATCGATCGGCTTGCCGGGGCCGACCATGGTCTCCCACCAGCCGGGCTTGCCGGTGACGGGATGGATATTGGCGACATGCTGGTCGCCGGTCAGCGCATGGCAGACCAGCACGACATTCGATTTCGCCGCGTTGAGCACGCCGTAGGTCTGGTAGGCGATGCAAAACGGCGCAAGCTCGGCGCCGCAGTCGAGCTTGAGCGGCTCGTGCGCCGGGAAGTGCACGATCTCGCTTTGCGGATTGGCGATCTGCGCCAGCCGCAAGGAATGATCGGTGAAGGCTTGCGCCGTCGGCGTCTCGCTCATCTATCCCACTCGCTAAGGGCCTCGACCGGCACCTTAACTCCAAATTCCACAATTCGGGGTTAGCTAGGAGCTTACCGTCGAAAGTCAATCTTTTCTTTGCCTTGGCAAGAGGATTGGCCCTATGAGAGGCGCTTCGCTAGCCAGCTTCCGAGGAGCAAAACCGGATGGCCGCCGCCAAGCGGGGCTTGAGCCCGCGTCCAGGCGTTCTCGACATCGCGCCTTACGTGCCCGGCACGAGCGCGCTCCCTGGCGCGCACCCGGTGATCAAGCTCTCCTCCAATGAGACGCCATTCGGGCCCTCTCCGCGCGCGGTCGAGGCTTACCTCGAATCCGCCAAATCGCTGTCGCGCTACCCGGACGGCTCGGCGCGGCCTTTGCGCGACGCGATCGCCAAGTTCTACGGGCTCGATCCGGCCCGCATCGTCTGCGGCGCGGGCTCCGACGAGCTGCTCAATCTTATCGCCAGCGCCTATCTCGGCCCTGGCGACGAGGCGATCTATAGCAAGCACGGCTTCCTGGTTTACAAAATCGCCATCATGGGGCGCGGCGCGACGCCTGTCGTCGCGCCGGAGACGGACCTCACCAGCAATGTCGACGCGATCCTTGGCTGCGTGAGCGATCGAACGCGCCTGGTGTTCATCGCCAATCCGAACAACCCCACCGGCACCTATCTCGCCTTCGACGAGGTGAAGCGGCTGCGCGCTGGCCTCCCCGACACTGTGCTGCTCGTGCTCGACGCGGCCTACGCCGAATATGTGCGCAAGAACGACTACGAGGCCGGCATCGAGCTGGTCGCCACCACGCACAACACGGTGATGACGCGCACCTTCTCCAAGATCTACGGGCTCGCCTCGCTGCGCATCGGCTGGGCCTATTGCCCGACCGAGATCGCCGACGCGCTGAACCGCATCAGGGGCCCGTTCAACGTTTCGGGCCCGGCGATTGCGGCGGGCGTCGCGGCGCTGGCTGACCAGGCATGGGTGCAGCGCGCCGTCGAGCATAATGAGATCTGGCTCACACGCATGACCGAGGCGCTATCGGCGATCGGTATCGGCGTGACGCCGAGCGCTGCGAATTTTCTCCTGCTGCACTTTGCCAAGGGGAACGGCAGATCGGCGCAAGCCGCCGACAAATTTCTGCATGAGCGGCGCATCATCTTGCGCCGCGTCGAGGAATACGGCCTCCCCGACGCGCTGCGCATGACCATCGGCAGCGAGGAGGAGAACCGCGCGGTGCTCGACGCGCTCACCTCTTTCATGGGCGCTGGACGGCGCGTCCCGCCGATGACGCAAGCCTCTGTTCGACAAGCTCGCCATCATCGGGGTTGGGCTGATCGGCTCGTCCATTGCCCGCGCCGCGCGTGCGCAAGGCGCGGTGCGCACGATCGTGGCATCCGCACATTCGTCGAAGACGCGACAGCGCGTCGTCGAGCTCGGCCTCGCCGACAAGGTGACGGAGACCAACGCCGAGGCCGTCGAAGACGCCGACCTCGTCATCGTCTGCGTTCCGGTCGGGGTTTGCGGCGCGGTCGCCAAGGAAATCGGCCCGCATCTCAAGGCCGGCGCCATCGATTTCCGATGCGGGTTCGGTGAAGAGCTCGGTCGTGCGCGACATGGGCCCGCATCTGCCGAAGACCGTTCATTTCGTGCCGGCCCATCCGGTCGCCGGCACCGAGCATTCCGGTCCCGACGCAGGCTTTGCTGAGCTGTTCGAGAACCGCTGGTGCATCCTGACACCGCCCGCGGGCACCGACCCGCAAGCGGTGGACAAGCTCGCCGCCTTCTGGCGTCTGCTGGGCGCCAACGTCGAAACTATGACGCCTGACCATCACGACCTGGTGCTCGCCGTCACCAGTCATCTGCCGCATCTGATCGCCTACACCATCGTCGGCACGGCCGACGAGCTCGAGACCGTGACACGCTCGGAAGTGCTCAAATTCTCGGCCGGCGGCTTTCGTGACTTCACCCGCATCGCGGCCTCGGATCCGATCATGTGGCGCGATATCTTCCTCGCCAACAAGGACGCGGTCTTGGAGATGCTCGGCCGCTTCAACGAGGACATCTCAGCCCTGACGAAAGCGATCAGGCGGGGGGACGGCGAGGCGCTGAACGAGCAGTTCACCCGCACCCGCGCCATCCGCCGCGGCATCATCGAGGCTGGCCAGGATACGCCCGCGCCGGATTTCGGCCGCCCCCACGGCCATGAGGATTAGTTAGCCGCCGCGCATGCCGCCCCCTCCACGTCATTCCCGGGAAAGCGGGAATCCAGTATTCACCGTACGCGGTTGCTTACGAAGGCCGGGGTTACTGGATTGCCCGGTCAAGCCGGGCGATGACAAAGAGTGACATGCCACCAAATTCGCAGCCTGAGCTTTGGGTGTTCGGCTATGGCTCGCTGATGTGGCGACCAGGCTTCGAGTTCAGCGAGAAGGCCCCCGCGGCGCTGATCGGCGCGCACCGTTCGCTCTGCATCTATTCGTTCCATCACCGCGGCACGCCGGAGAATCCTGGACTTGTGCTCGGCCTCGACGAGGGCGGCGCCTGCCGTGGCGTCGCGTTCCGTGTGGTCCCCGAGAGACGCGACGCAACGCTTGCCTATCTTCGCGAGCGTGAGCAGGTCACCGATGTTTACGTAGAAGCGATCAGGCCGGTCAGTCTGCTCGACGGCTCGGGGCGCGAGCTCGAGGCCTTGTGCTACATCGTCGATCGTGGTCACCCGCAATATGCGGGCAGGCTTTCGACGGAAAACCAGGCTCATCTCGTGCGATCGGCAGCGGGCCTGTCGGGCACCAATATCGATTATGTTCTGAACACTGTCCGCCATCTCGAAGAGGCGGGCATCCACGACGTCGAGCTGATGGCGCTCGCCGCGCGGCTCGCCGGCTGAAGGGGCTTATTTGGCGGCCGGCCTCGCGGCCGGCTCTTCCTTGGTCAACTCCGGCGCGCCGAAGAAATAGCCCTGCATGTAAGACACGCCCGCCTTCTCCAGCAGTCTCGCCGTCTTCTCGTCGCCAACCCATTCGCCCACGGTGGTGATACCGAAGCTCTTGGCGAGGTCGATCAGCGTGCGCACGAACAGCTCGTCCTCGGCCTGGGTGCCGATTCTGAATGAACGAGCCATCGATCTTGACCATGTCGACGCCGAGCAGGCGCAAGTTGCGGCGAGCTATGGCCTCCGCCCCCTCGACGCTGCAATCCTGGAGCACGATGCCGAACTTGTTCGAGGAGAACCGGCCGATGCAGTCCCTGCCCCGCAACGCGCGGCCGATACGCCGGCCGACGATGGTGATCACCTCGTCGCCGACGTCGTAGCCGTAGGTCTCGTTGATCAGCGTGAGATCGTTGACGCCGGCAAGCAGGAACGCGCCTTTGGCGGGCGTTCGCGCCGCGGCGCCCAGGAAGCGGGTCAGCTCCTCGGTCAGCCTGGTGCGATTCGAGCTGGCCGGTCAGCTCGCGTGATGCCGAGATGAGCAGCCGCTCTTCCTGATCGGGCGGCGATGTCGATGATCCTGAGCGTGCCCTGGGCTAAGCGCGGCCGCGCTTCGGCGTCGATCGAGCAAACCCCCGTGTCCTCGACCCACACCGCGGCGCGGCCGCGGCGTCCGCCGGTGATCCCGTCATAGCGGGGCCGGCAGAGCTCCGGATGCGCAGCGCGTCGCGTCCCTTGCCGATCCTTTCGGGATCGGCAAGGCCGAGCACGGTTTCCGCATTAGGCGCCCAATCATGCGGTCGCTGGCAAATCCAGCGATAGGCCGTCTCGCGGATCGCCGTGAGGATATCTTCAAGCTCGAGCGGAGAACCTTCAGCCGCGTCATCGCCGCGCTCGCCGTAGCCGAGCAGGCTTCCGGCGCCGTGCGGAAGCACCGGCGGCTCGGGATTCATGTCGGCAAGCTCCTTCGAGGATGCACTAAACTGACCGCCCCCATAGCTTCGGTGGGCGCCTTGTGGCGCCTCGCTTGTTGGCGCACACCCTACCCAACAACGCTTAAGAAAGGCGAAAGCCAGCCTGCTATCTCTAGAGCGAGATTGCGCACCGCACATGGCAGCGACGCCGCCAAACACGCCTTTCGTCGGGCTTGGTTGATAAAACCTTGCGAGCTGAGGGAAGCGAGGCCTAGGCCGGGATGTGCGTGCTGTAATCGCGCCGCGCGGCGTTGATGGTGACCGAGAACCCCGCGATCACGTCGATCATCGCCATCAGCATCAATAGAAAGAAGGTCGAGCTCGCGGCACGGTCCCAGATCAGGAACAGGATCAGGCAGACCACGAACACGATCATCGAGAACGCATGATCGACGACCGACGCGCCGCCGGTCCTCGTCGCTTTCAGAATCTCGAAGAACAGCAGCCCGAGCGCGACAACCAGCAGAATATCGCCGAGCGCGATGTGCCAGACGCCCCCCGACGGCAGGTTGACGTCGAAGCGGGACGTGGCGAAATCCGCGCCCGCGGCGGCGAAGCCCACATAAGCGAGCAGCGGGATGATCAGGAGCGGCAGCGACGAGATCCAGCTCCGTCGCACGCGCCTTTGCACGACCTTGCCTTCGGGCTGAGGTTCCATCGACATGAGCGAACCCTCCGTCCCCAAAGCGGCCGTTCAGGCTTGGGGCTTACGCCTCTTCCTTGACGGCGAGCACCTGGCGGCCACGATAGCGGCCCGATTTGAGGTCGATATGATGCGGCCGGCGCAACTCGCCTAAATCCTTGTCCTCGACATAAGTTGGCGCCGCGAGCTTGTCGTGGGCCCGCCGATTGCCCCGCTTCATGCGCGAGGTTTTTCTTTTGGGTACAGCCATGGTGCAAATCCTATCAGCGGCCCCCGACGGGCCTTCGAGCCCGCCCTTATAGTGGCAATCCGCGGGCGTGGCCAGGGGCCGATCGCTTAAAAAAGCGCCCTATCGCGGGGGCAAGACGCAGCCCGAGCGTTGCGCGATGATCGGCATGCGCCGCTCCACGGCCCTTGCGACGATAAGCATGCGGCGGCTCGGCTTTGCCGGATTGCGCCAGCGCGGATTGGGTAGCGTCGCGGCAAGCAGCACGGCTTCGCGACGGGTGAGCTCGGCCGCGCTTTTATGGAAATAGTACCGGCTCGCTGCCTCGGCACCGAAGATGCCGGGCCCGAACTGGGCGATGTTGAGATAGACCTCCATCATCCGCTGCTTCGGCCAGAGTGCGGACATGACATAAGCGAGCGGCATTTCGAGCGCCTTGCGCACAAAGCTACGCCCATTCCAGAGATAGAGGTTCTTGGCCGTCTGCATCGGGATGGTGCTGGCGCCGCGAACCGCGCTAAGGCGGCCGCTTTCCTTGACCGCTTCTCTCACCGCGCCCCAATCAACGCCCCAATGCACGCAAAAGCGCCCGTCCTCGCTGGCGATCACCGCCAGCGGAAGCTGGGGCGAGATATCTTGCAACGGCACCCAGTCGCGCCGCAGCGTGTTGCCCCTCAGCTTCTCCACCAGCATTACCGGCGTGATCGGCGGATTGACGAAGCGAAAGACGACGATGGAGAGGAGAACAATGGCTGCAATGCAAAGCAGAAAGCGTGCGATGCGCCTTAACCAAGAATGCCTATGGTGTCGCCTGCTACGCTTGCTCGTGCGCTCGCCCGACACCGCCTGAATCGCCATAAGCCGCCTTGTACCTCCGGGTTGCCGCCTTGAGCAACGTCGTATTAGGGTAAGGATTACCGAGTCTTTTGCGGCAAAGAGCCGCGATTTTCACGCTTTCCCCAAGATGGCCTTTCTCGCAGAGCTCGAACGCGTGGCTCAAGCCGTCGAGGGACGGCTCGACCGCCTGCTTGCCCAAAATCGCGGCGAGGCCCCGCTAGGAGCCAGGCTTTCAGAGGCCATGCGCTACGCCGCGCTTGGGGGTGGCAAGCGGTTGCGGCCGTTTCTTCTCATCGAATCGGCGCGAATGTTGGGCATGGCGTCAGAAAACGCCCTTTCCGCGGCTTGCGCGCTGGAATGCGTGCATTGCTACTCCCTGGTGCATGACGATCTGCCGTCGATGGACGACGACGCCGTCCGCCGCGGCCGTCCCACGCTGCATATCGCCTTCGACGAGGCAACCGCCATCCTGGCCGGCGATGCACTACTGACGCTGGCCTTCGAGATCCTGAGCGATCCGGAGACGCACCCCGATCCTGCCATTCGCGCCGAGCTTGTCCTGCTGCTGGCCAGAGCCGGTGGCTGGCACGGCATGGCGCTCGGCCAGGCGCTCGATCTCACCCCCGAACGGCAAGGCTTCGACGCGCACGAAATCGCGCAGATGCAGGCGCTGAAAACGGGCGCTCTGTTCCGCTTCGCCTGCGAGGCCGGCGCCGTGCTCGGCCGCGCGCAACCGTCCGAACGTGCCGCGCTGGTGCGTTACGCCTCGGCCTTCGGTCAGGCCTTCCAGCTCGCCGACGATCTGCTCGATGCGCAAGGTGACGCGGCAAGCCTCGGCAAGGCGGTGGCCAAGGATGAGGCGCGCGGCAAAGCGACCCTGGTCGCGCTGCTCGGCGTGGAGGCGGCGAAGGAGCGGCTATGGACATTGCTGCAAGAGGCCGAGTCCGCCCTTGCGCCGTTCGGCGAGCGGGCTATCACACTGCTCGAGACCGTGCGATTCGCCGCAGACCGCAAAAGCTGACGAGGACACTTGATGGCGCCGCGGGCGAAAGCGACCAAGCCGCGAGAGCAGGAGCTATCCGCGTGGGCATGGATCACGCGGCATGCCCGCGCGCAGATCCGCTTTCTCATTGCTCTCGCCGTCGGTGTCGTGGTCTTCCTGTTCGTGCCGATCGAGGATCTGGTCCCGCGCATCCTGGCCGGTTGGAACGCGGGCGGGTGGCTCTATCTGCTGCTGGTCGCCATCAAAATGGGGCGTGCCGAGATCGAGGGCATCAAGCGCGAGGCCGGCATCGAGCGGGAAAGCCGCATCGTTGTCCTCGTCGTCGTCATCTTCGGCTCGATCGTCACCATGCTCGCGCTGTTCGCCCAGCTGATGGCGATCAAGAGCGAGCACGGCATGGACCGCTCGCTCAGCATAGGCCTGTCGGTCTCGACCATCTTCCTGTCATGGCTTTTGATCCACACCGTGTTCGCGCTCTATTACGCGCACGAATTCCACACCGAGGGGCACGGCGGAGCAAGAGGACAGGGCGGCGGGCTGAAATTCCCCGACGACCGCACGCCCGACTATCTCGACTTTCTCTATTTCTCGTTCGTGGTGGGAACCACGGCGCAAACCTCGGATGTCGACGTTTGCTCGCGCGCGATGCGCCGCGTGGTGATGCTGCACGGCATCTTGTCGTTCTTCTTCAACACGGCGGTGATCGCGCTCGCCGTCAACCTCGCGGCGCAGCTGGTGCAGGGTTAGACGCGCTGGCTATTTCGCGCAGGTCTTGCCCGGTGCCGGATTCAGCAAGAACAGCGTGTGCTCGGGATTCTCGGGCGACAGCACGACGAAGCTGCTGAGATCGACGCCGGGCACCAGCGCCACATGCTCGTCGGCGCCGCTGATGGCGAGCTTAATATTCTTGCCCGCGCGCTCGACCGAGAACTTCCCTAAGAAGAATCCGTCGGTGAAGCAGGAAAGCTTGTCGCCCGATGCGACGCAGCGCGCGCCGCCGGGATTGGAATATGTGTCGGGCTTGTCGCGCAGAAGCGCGGTCACCTTGGCGAGATAATTCCCCGGTGCATCCCCGCTCGTCCCCTCGCGCGTAGCGATCGACAGCGTCAGCGCCGCGACCTTCTGGCCGGGGTGCTTGGCAAGATGCACGGCGTCGTAGACGCGGGCCCAGCAGCCAATCCATGGGTCCGGCGCCTCCTCGGCCCCCTCGGCTTGGGCAAAGGCCGCGGAACAGCCGACCACCACCGCCAACACCGCAAGCAACCCTAAGCGCATTCCCTACTCCGCGGCGTCGCGCCCGATGGCACCCTGCCCAAATCTCCGCTCGATATAATCGAGCACCATCTCCTTGAATTCGGCCGCCGCGCCGGGACCACGCAAGGTCATGGCCTTCTTGCCGTCGATGAACACAGGCGCCGCCGGCGCCTCGCCGGTGCCGGGCAGCGAGATGCCGATATCGGCGTGCTTGGATTCGCCGGGCCCATTGACGATGCAGCCCATCACCGCGACGGAGAGCGTCTCCACGCCGGGATAGCGGCGCTTCCACTCCGGCATCTCGGACCTGATGAAATCCTGGATGTCACGGGCAAGCTCCTGGAAGGTGGTGGAGGTGGTGCGCCCGCAGCCCGGGCAGGCGGCGACCAGCGGCACGAAGGCGCGGAAGCCCATGCTTTGCAGCAGCTCCTGCGCCACCTTCACCTCGAGCGTGCGATCGCCATTCGGCTCCGGCGTGAGCGAGATGCGGATGGTGTCGCCGATGCCTTGCTGCAGCAGCACGCCGAGCGCCGCGGCTGAGGCGACGATGCCCTTGGACCCCATGCCCGCTTCGGTCAGCCCGAGATGCAGCGCGAGCTTCGAGCGGGCGGCGAGCATGGCGTAAACGGCGATCAGATCCTGCACGGCCGAGACCTTGGCCGACAACACGATGCGGTCGGGGCCGAGGCCAAGCTCGATGGCACGCTCGGCGCTCAGCAGCGCCGACTGCACGATCGCCTCATGCATCACCTCGCGCGCATCCTTCGGCTCGGGCAGTTGCGCGTTCTCGTCCATCAGCCGGGTGAGCAGGTCCTGATCGAGGCTTCCCCAATTCACGCCGATGCGCACCGGCCTGTCGTGTCTGAGCGCGATCTCGATGATCTCGGCGAATTGCCGGTCGCGCTTGTCCTTGAAGCCGACATTGCCGGGATTAATGCGGTATTTGGCGAGCGCGGCGGCGCAAGCCGGATGCTCTTGCAGCAGCGTATGACCGTTGTAGTGGAAATCGCCGATCAGCGGCGCGTCCACGCCGAGGATATCGAGCCGCTCGCGGATGTAAGGCACGGCGGCCGCGGCCTCGGCACGGTCGACGGTAATGCGCACCAACTCCGAGCCCGCGCGCGCGAGCGCAGCGACCTGAGCGGTCGTCGCCTCGATATCGGCCGTGTCGGTATTGGTCATCGACTGAACGACGATAGGAGCATCGCCGCCCAGCGTGAGGTTGCCGATCCGGACCGGGATGGCGTGCCGGCGCGTAGAGCTGTTCATAAGCGAGAGGATACAACAGATTTTGGCGGCCAACGCCAGGGCCTCAGGCCCCCTTCTGTCGCACCGGATTCACAAAGAAGCTTGCCAGCAGCGCCCCGGTGAGCACGCCTGCAGCCCCGCAAAAGGCCGTGGGGAGATCGGGGATGCGATCGGCCGTGAGGCCCTGCACCGCCTCCAGCGCGCCTGCCAGCGCCATCAGCCATACCGCCACGATCAGCGGCCTCTGCCAGGCAAGGCAGATGACGAAAGTGACGACGAAATAAGCGAGGAAGTGCTCAATTAGCCAATGCAGCCCGAGCCGGATTTGCCAGTCGACTGGGACCAGCGTGTCGGCGGCGATGGCCGCAAGCAAAATGGCGCCTACGATTGCAAACCAATAGGCTCGCTTGCCTGTAGTCATGCTCAGGCTCCCGCCGCCAGTGTAGCGTACGGGAGCCGAACAATCGCCTCCGCTAAGCCGACAGTGCCTCGGTCAGCGCGCCGACATTGTGGCGGAACATGTCGAGATAGGTCGCGGCCGGCCCGTCAGGCCCCGACAGCGCGTCGGTATAAAGCTCGCCGCCGATCTTGGCGCCGGTCTCCCGCGCGATCTGATCGAGCAGGCGGTGGTCGGTGATGTTCTCCATGAACACGGCCGGGATGTGCTCAGACTTGATCTGCCGAATGATCTTCGCCACGTCCTGCGCCGACGCCTCGCTCTCGGTGCTCACGCCTTCTGGCGCGATGACCTCGAGCCCATAAGCCGCGCCGAAATAGCCGAAGGCGTCGTGGCTGGTGATGATCTTGCGCCGGTCCTGGGGCAGCGTTGCGAGCGCGGCCTTCACCGCGTCGTCCTCCTGGATGATCTCGCGCAGATATTCGGCGGCATTGGTTTCGTACACCGCTTTGCCGTCCGGATCGGCGGCGATCAGCGCGTCGCGGATATTGACGACATAGAGCTTGCCGTTGCCGAGGCTCTGCCAGGCATGCGGATCGGTGATGGTCTCGGGCGTGCCGCCCTCCTCCTCGATCATGGTGCGCGGCTTCACGCTCGTCGAGGCGACCACGACCTTGCCCTTGAAGCCAGAGGATTTCTCCAGCCGTTCCATCCAACCCTCGAAGCCGAGGCCGTTGATGAACAGGATCTGCGAGGACGCGAGGTTCTTGGCGTCGGCCGGCGTCGGCTCATAGACATGCGCGTCGCCATCCGGCCCGACCAGCGTGACGACATCGACGCGGTCGCCGCCGACTTGCTTCACCATGTCGCCGAGGATCGAGAACGAGGCGACGGCCTTGACCTTGTCGGCTGCATCCGCGCTGCCGGAGAGACCGAGCAGGACGAGCAGCGCGAGGCCGATCTGCATCACAAAACGAGTCTTCATGACACGACACTCCTTGAGTTGGGGGATCAAGCTTCCAAATGCTTGCGCGGGACGAGGCGGTAGATCAGTCCGCCGCGGGCGCCGACCAGGATCGAAAGCAGATAGAACACGCCGCAAGTGAGGATGATCGCGGGCCCCGTCGGCAGATTGGCGTAATAAGAGAGCAGGAGACCCGTCATGCTCGACAGAAAGGCGATCAGCACGGCGACGAGGATCATCCCCGACACATCCTCGGCCCAGAAACGCGCGGCGACCGCCGGCAGCAGCATGATGCCGACCGCCATCAGCGTGCCGAGCGCCTGGAAGCCCGCCACCAGATTGAGCACCACCAGCACGAGGAAGGTGAAATGCGTCGGCGAGCTCAGGCCGCTTGCCGAGCGCAGGAACTGGGGATCGAAACATTCGAGCACGAGCGGGCGGTAGATCGCGGCGAGCACCACCAGCGTGACGGTGGTGATGCCGGCGACCAGCATGAGCGCCGCGTCGTCGAGCGCGAGCACGGTGCCGAACAGAACATGCAGCAGATCGATATTGCTGCCCCTGACCGAGACGATCAGCACGCCAAGCGCAAGCGACACGAGATAGAAGGCGGCAAGGCTCGCATCCTCGCGCAAGATCGTGGTGCGGGCGATGAGCCCCGCTGCGAGCGCCACGGCGAATCCCGCTACGAAGCCGCCGAGCGACATCGCCGGCAGCGACAGCCCAGCAACGAGAAAGCCGATCGCAGCGCCAGGCAGGATCGCGTGGCTCATGGCGTCGCCCATCAGGCTCATGCGCCTGAGCATCAGGAACACGCCGATCGGCGGCGCGCCGAGCGAGAGTGCAAGACACCCCACCAGCGCGCGGCGCATGAAGGAGAACTCGATGAAAGGCTGGGTGACGGCGTCGATCATGCCGGCTGCCGCTCGCGCGGAGTTTCGTCGCGGTCGCAGATCTCGGCATGCTCGTCGAACGCCTCGACCAGCTGCCGCGACTTCAAGAGATTGGCAGGCGTCAGCACCTTGCGCGTTTCGCCCCAGGCCACGACCTCGCGCGCGATCAGCAGCGTCATGGGGAAATGCGCGCGCACTTGCTCCATATCATGCAGCGCTGCGAGCACGGTGCGGCCCTCGCCGTGCCAGCGCAGAATGAGCGCGATGAGATCGGCGATGGTCTTGGTGTCGACGGCGCGGAACGGCTCGTCGAGCAGGATGAGGGAAGCATCTTGCAAGAGGAGGCGCGCGAACAGCACGCGCTGGAACTGGCCGCCCGAAAGTGCCCCGACCGGGCGATGCCCAAGGTCTTGCAGGCCGACAGTGGCGAGCGCGCGGGTGACCTCGGCCTTGCGCCCGGCATCGAGGCCGCGCCAGGCGCCGATCTCGCGCCACAACCCCATGGCCACGCAGTCGAACACCGAAATCGGAAAGCTGCGGTCGATTTCGATTTGTTGCGGCAGATAGGCGATGTCGGATTTGGTCAGCCCGTCGAGGGAGAGGCTGCCACCGAGCGGCTTGAGTTCGCCCATGATGCCCTTGAGCAGCGTGGACTTGCCGGCGCCGTTGGGTCCGACGATCGCGAGCAGTTCGCCGCTCTGCACCTCGCCGGTGATGTGATGCACGGCGGGATGCCGGTCATAGCCGAGCGTCAGGTCGCGAAACACGATTGCCGGTTGTTTGTGCTGCATGTTCACGCCAACGCCCAGATCACCGCGCCCCAAAGCATGCGCCGAGGCGATCGCCACGATCAAAAGTCGCGCCGGCACCGAGAGACGCAGCAGCGAGATGCCGTTGGCGAGAGGCATTGGCGCAGCGACCGCGTGCGTATGTGGCGCCGCTTCCTCGCCCTCAGTGGCGACGAGCGCAACATGCCGATGACCTTTCCCCCGCATTTCGAATTCCTTGCTGGCTTTGAGCGCGTCAGGCCGGACGGCAGGCTTCGCAAAGTCCCGCGATCTCGAGCGTCACCTGCTCGGGCGCGATCTCATCGGGCGCCAGACCGAGCAGCGCCGCCTGGTCCTCGTCGGTGAGCGGGATCTCGACCACCTTCCCGCACTGCCGGCAGATGGCGAAGGCGAACTTGCCGTCGCACGCGCCATGGCCGCAGGCGACGAAGGCCGAGCGCGACTGGAGACGATGCACCATCCCCTTCTGCATCAGATCGTTCAGCGCCCGGTAGACCGTGGGCGGGTGCGAGATGCCGGCAATCCTCACCTGGTCGAGGATGGCGTAGGCGCTCATCGGCTCCTTGGCCTTGCGCAGGCAGGTCAGGATCTCGCTCTGATTGCGCGAGAGCTTGGGCTCGTGGTGGTGATGGGCGGCGTTCATAAGCGATGATATAACATAACATCAACGGCGCCCGTCAAGCGGCGCCTTGACCAAGCGCCAATTCGCCGCAACAGGCCGGAACTTGGCCCTGCGGGCCCTCGTTAACCCCTAAACGCGCCCTGCCAGGGCCAGGAAACCGCGGGGCGGCGGCTCTTTCCTCAAAGCGTCCCAGGCAGGCTCAACCTGACGAGGAGCCGCATATGCTGAAACCCATTGCCGCCGCTTTGTTGATCGTCGGACTGCCAACGACCGCCCTCTTAGCCGCCGACACTACCAATCCGCCGCAGCAAAGCGCGCCCGCCGCCGAGGCGCCCGCGCCGGGCGGAGGCGAAGCCGCCGCTGGCGGCAGCCCAACCGAGACGGCGAGGAAAGCAGAGAAGGGCAGCCTGAAGAGTCCGCTATGCGGACTTCGCCAAGGTCGCCGAAGAAGGCCACCAGAAATTCATGGCCGCCGGCTGCAATGGCTGTCACGGCGGCACCGGCGGCGGCGGCATGGGCCCGCCCCTCACCAATCAAGTCTGGGTCTACGGCAAAGACGACGACACGCTGTTTCGCCTGATCGCGCTCGGCTCCGACGAGTTGCAGAAGCAGGGCTATAGCCGCAAGGGCTCCGAGAATGTGGTCGGGCCGATGCCGCCGATGGGCACCGTCGTGAAGTCCGACGACGATCTTTGGAAGATCATCGCCTGGATCAGGTCGGTGAACCCCTCCTCTGCTGGCGCCCCTTCTTCGGCTTCGGCGGCTCCGACTAGCACGCCTGCACCGCAATAGCGGCGCGTCGCGCGGTACTTGATCCAGATCGATCCGGGCATCCAATACTCGGATGCCCGGCCGCATAGAGATCGTCGAAGGCGACATCACCAGGCTTGAGGTCGACGCCATCGTCAATGCCGCCAATAAGACGCTGCTCGGCGGCGGTGGCGTCGACGGCGCCATTCATCGCGCCGCTGGCCCCGAGCTTCGCGCGGCGTGCGCGCAGCTCGGCGGCTGCGACACCGGAGAGGCGAAGATCACGTCAGGCTTTGGTCTCCCGGCGCGTTACGTGATTCACACCGTAGGCCCTGTCTGGGGCGGCGGCGAGCGGGGCGAGAACAGACTGCTCGCCAGCTGCTACCGCAACGCTCTGGCGCTCGCGCAAGCGCATGGCCTCGCCTCCATCGCCTACCCCGCCATCTCGACCGGCGCTTACGGCTTTCCTCCCGACCGCGCCGCCTTGATCGCGCTGCGCACCGTGCTCGACGCCCTTGGTGGCACGGGCACGGTGAACCGCGTCGTGTTCTGCTGCTTCGGCGCTGAGTCGCGGATGCATCACGAGGCGGCCTTAACCGCTGCGCGCGGAGCTTGACCGGCCCTGCGGCGAGCAGGTGGCTTTGCGTCACGAAACCTTGGGGTTAAGCTGGCAGTTAATCGCGCCTGAGTCGCCTAGCGGCCGGGCCCCTACGAAACGCGGTGAGGCAGAGCAACGATGCCAGAGCTCGACCCGCTTCTGCTTTCGCGCATCCAGTTCGCCTTCACCATCTCCTTCCACATCCTGTTTCCGTCCTTCACCATCGGCCTTGCCGCCTGGCTCGTCGTGCTCGAGGCGCTGTGGCTGAAGACCGGCAAGGCGATCTACATGGACATCGCCTTGCACTGGACCAAGATCTTCGCCGTGTCGTTCGGCATGGGCGTGGTCTCCGGCGTCGTGCTCTCTTACGAGTTCGGCACCAATTGGAGCGAGCTGTCGCGGCGCGGCGGCAACGTCATCGGCCCCTTGATGTCCTACGAGGTGCTGACCGCCTTCTTTTTGGAAGCAGGCTTTCTCGGCATCATGCTGTTCGGCTGGAAGCGCGTGCCGAAATGGGTGCATTTTTTCGCCACCTGCATGGTGGGGCTCGGCACGGCGATCTCGGCCTTCTGGATCCTGTCGGCCAATAGCTGGATGCAGACCCCCGCCGGCTTCCGCGTCGCCGAAGACGGCGTGTTGCATGTGGCTGACTGGTGGCAGGTCATATTCAATCCGTCCTTCCCCTATCGCTTCGCGCATATGGTCGCCGCCGCCTATCTCACCACGGCCTTCATCGTCGCCGGCATCGGCGCGTGGTACATCTTGCGCGAGCGCAGCGTGCCGCATGGGCGGATCATGCTCGGCATGGCGTTGAGCCTGCTCGTTTGGCTTGCACCACTCCAGCTCGTCATCGGCGATCTACATGGTCTGAACACGCTCGAGCACCAGCCCGCTAAAATCGCCGCGCTCGAAGCACACTGGGAGACAGGCAGGAACGCTCCGCTGATCCTGTTCGCGCTCCCCGACCCAAAGGCGGAGACCAATCACTACGAGCTCGCGATTCCCGCGCTCGGCAGCCTGATCCTCACCCACGAATGGGACGGCGAGATCAAAGGGCTGAAATCTTTCCCGCCAGAGGACCGCCCCAATCCGATCATCCCGTTCTTCGCCTTCCGCATCATGGTGGGCATCGGCCTGATCATGATCGCCGTCGGCATCGTCGGCTCGGTGCTGTGGCTCATGGGCCGGCTCCATACGAGCACTTGGTTCTTGCGCGCGCTGACCTGGGTTTCGCCGCTCGGTTTCGTCGCCGTGCTTGCCGGCTGGTTCACCGCCGAGGTCGGCCGGCAACCCTGGACCGTATATGGTGTGCTGCGCACGGCCGATGCGGTATCGCCGGTTCCCGGCGGCAGTGTGCTCGCCTCGCTTATTCTGTTCGTACTCGTTTACGGCATCGTGTTCGGCGCGGGCCTCTATTACATTGCCAAGCTCGTGCAGCGCGGGCCCGACGAGACGCCGCCCGTGCCCGAAAATGGCGAGGCCGACCTTTCCCATCGTCCCCTGGCAGCCTCAGGCAACCCATGACCGGCGCAGAGAGCCAAATGACGGAGTTTCTACCCGGTGATCCTGCCGCTCGTCTGGGCGGCGATCCTCGCGCTCGCCGTGTTTCTCTATGTGCTGCTCGGCGGCTACGATCTCGGCCTCGGCGTGCTGTTCCCGCTCGCGCCATCGCACAAGGACCGCGACGCCATGATGAGCTCGGTCGCGCCCTTCTGGGACGGCAACGAGACCTGGCTCGTGCTCGGCGGCGGCGGCCTGCTCGCGGCCTTCCCGCTCGCTTATTCCGTCATGCTGCCCGCGCTCTACATCCCGATTATCCTGATGCTGATCGGGCTGATCCTGCGCGGTGTCGCCTTCGAGTTCCGCTTCAAGTCGCAGCGCTATCGCTGGACCTGGGACATGGCCTTCACCCTCGGCTCGATGCTTGCCGCGCTGATGCAGGGCGCCATCATGGGCGCCTTCGTGCATGGCTTCGTGGTAACCGACAACAAATTCTCGGGCGGCGCGTTCGACTGGCTGACGCCCTTCTCGGCGCTCACTGCCGCGGCGCTGCTCTCTGGCTATGTGCTGCTATCGGCCGGGTGGCTCATCATGAAGGGCGACGAGGCGTTGCGCGAATGGGCCTATGGCATCGCTTTCAGCGCGCTCGCCGCGGTCGCAACCTTCATCGTCATCTTCAGCGTCTGGACGCCGTTCCTGCACCCGGAGATCGCCGCGCGTTGGTTCAAGCCAGCCAATATGGTGATGTTGAGCCCCGTGCCGCTCGCCACCGCCGCCTGCGTCGTGGCGCTATGGCGAGCGCTGAAAGCGCGCCAGCGCTACATGCCTTTCCTGTTGGGCGTGGGCATTTTCATCCTCTGTTATACCGGGCTCGCCGTGAGCCTGTTCCCTTTCATCATTCCGCCTCACATCACCATTTGGCAGGCCGCGGCCGCGCCCGACAGCCAGCTGTTCATGCTCTATGGTGCTGTACCGCTGCTTCCCATCATCCTCGGCTACACCGCTTATTCTTACTATGTGTTCTGGGAAGCCTCCGAGCACGACGCCTATCATTGACCCGCTAAAGCTCTGAACTTGCGAGTCCTGACTAGGGCTTTATTGTCACAACTCATAGTTAGTGCGACGGGGGGATTGCGTTGCACGTCATCGTCCCTGCACCGCCAAGCGGCGTGCCTCGCCTTGCACAACACCGGCCACCCGGCCGACGTCCAAAGCGTCGAGATGCTTCAGCGCACCATCCCGTTAGAAGGGTGCCCGTCGAAGCCCCAGGGCATGTCTTTACGGAGGTCCTTGGCAGCAGGGAAGGCTGCGGGCCTTCTACGACCGGCTGTTTGGCAGCGAATCCGGTCAAGCCTCGGCTGAGCAGCGCAGGCGAGAGGAGCGTGGCGTCACCATTTGCCCGGCAGGTCGTGCTCGGCAAGGCGGCGCTTCAGCATTTTGATCCTGCCGTAAGCCCCTTCGATGCGCGTTCGCGAGATGCGGCCATCCCGCACGGCATCGGCGATCACCGCGTGGATCTTCGGTCCAAGCTCCGGGTCCCGTCCGGAGACGTTGGAGAACACGAGGAGATCGGTGCCGGCATTGACCGCCTTGATCACCCGCTCCTCGAACGAATAGTCATCGCTCACCGCTCCCATCTCCATATCGTCGCTGACAACCATGCCGTCGAAGCCGATATAGCTCGCTCGTAGCGCCTGCACCGCGCGACGCGACAGCGAAGCCGGGAGCTTGGCGCCGTCGCTAAAGCGCGGATGATAGAGATGTCCGATCATCACCGCGTCCAGCATCCCTTCTTTGGCGAGGTTCCGGTAAGGCTCGAGCTCGATTTCCTTCCAGGTCTCGGACACATCGGCGAGCGCCTTGTGGCTGTCGACGTGGCTCGAGCCGTGGCCGGGAAAATGCTTGGCAACGGTGACGATATCCGCAGCGCGATGCGCGGTGATGAAGGCGCGCGCCAGCATGGTGACGGTATTCGGATCGGTGCCGAAGCTGCGGTCGCGCTGGCCGATCACGGGATTCCAGGGATTGAGGTTGAGATCGACGACGGGTCCGAAATTGAGGTTGAAGCCGGCCTCCGCGAGTTCCGCCGCCATAGTCGCGTAAAGCTTCTCGGCGCTCGCGGGAGAGGCGAAGCTCGGATTCCTGCCGACGCTGAATGCCGAGGGGAAATAGCTATGCCCATTCCGTCGCGTGAGCCGTTGCACCAGGCCCCCTTCCTGATCCACCGCGATGAAGGGAATGGGCGAGGATTTCGCATTGCGCAGGAATGCCGTCAGCGTACGCAGCTCCTTCGGTGGCCCGATATTCTCCGGATAGAGGACCACCCCGCCGATCGTGCCCTTGTTGAGTTGCTCGCGCGCCAAAGCAACCCCGGCATCGCGCTCGCTGTTGCCACTGAAGCCAACCATGATCATCTGTCCGATCATGGCATCGAGCAGCGCGTCGGTCGGCGGCTTGGTCTCGATATCGAAGGCGGACGCCGGGGCGCCGAGCACAAGCCCAAGTAAGAAGAGACAAGTGGTGATCAGGATCCTTGTCATGGACTTGAAGCGCTTCACAATCATCAGGAAGTCAAGCAAAAGCAGGGGGTAAGCCAAACGGCGAGGGCGTGAGGACTAGATGCGTCTTTTCGCTGTTTCACCGAAGCAGCACGAGCCGGACAATCTTAAGCTCGCTTGTCTCCGCCAAAGAGAAGGTGGAATTTAGGCTAGGCCTGGGAAGCGGCAATGCTCCCATAGATGAAGAGGTCTCGCGCGGTGCCGTTTTTGTCACGATTATGTTTAGACTGGGAGCCGGTCGCGCCTGCATCGTGCCTTTGAGGGAAACTGTCATGGTCAGCCTTCGCCGTACCCTGCCGTGCCTCTGCCTCGCCGCTCTGCCTGCTGATGCCCGCCCTGGCGCTGGCGGAGCCGAAACAGCCGACCGAGGCGGAGAACGCCGACGCCACCTTCGCCAAAAGCTTCCTCGGCAAGACCTACGAAGACGAGCTCGACATCGAAGGCTGGATCGATCTCGGCGGCGGCCTGGTCACGCCCCCGGTCTATATCCGCGAATATCAGCGTGAGGCCGACGGCACCTTTCTCGTGCTGACCAGCCGCGAGGTTATCAAGGCGAGCGCCATCGCGGCCGCCTCTTACGTCGTGACCGATGCGCTGATCGTGCCGAAGCCGCTGAAGGACTTCCAGTTTTCCATCGCCTGCGTGATGGCCGGCGAGGACGCCACGCTGAGATATATGGGCGAGGCCAAGGGCAGCGAGACCAAGGAATGGTGGACCGACGTCAAACGCGCCTGGGAGATCACGATCGAGACCGGGCAAATCGCCTCGGTCAAGCCGAAAGGCATCCGCTGCACCAATCCCGCGTGGTGAGGCTGACCCCATGAAAGCCGTGCTCAAAGGCCGCGTGATCGCCGAGAGCGACGACATCGTCGCGCAAGGCGGCTATCACTATTTCCCCAACGCTCATGTGCGGGTCGAGCTGCTGGAAAAGGCCGAGAAGACCGCGTCCGATCTCGAATGTCCGCACGGCGTCCAATTCTACGACGTGGTGATCGACGGCAAGCGGCACGAGCGCGCGGCCTGGCGCTACGAGGCGCCGCGTCCTTCGATGCGCCACGTCGCCGACCGCTTCGGCTTTTGGGACGAGGTCGAGGTGAAGTGAATCCCGTAGGGCACATCGCATAAAGAGGGAGGACTGCAATGGATTGCCTGCTCACCGCATCGACCGTGGTGGCTGCGCTCGGCTCGGGCCTGATCGCGGGCGTGTTCTTCGCCTTCGCCGCCTTCGTGCTCGCCGCGCTGTCGCGTCTTCCGGCGCCAGCGGGCATCACCGCCATGCAAACGATGATCGCCGCGATCAAAAGCCCACTCTTCCTCGTCGTGTTCTTCGGCACGGCGGCGCTTGCCGCCTGCTCGGCATCGCCGCGACGCTCAAATGGTCCGAGCCCGGCGCGCTCTACCTGCTCATCGGCAGTCTGCTCTATCTCAACGGCCCGTTCGGCGTGACCTTGTTGAAGAACCTGCCGCTCAACAATCATCTCGCTGCCGTCACACCTGGCAGTATCGAGAGCGCGATCGTCTGGAAGGAGTTCCGCGCCAGCTGGGGCTTATGGAATCACGTGCGCTGGATCGCCGCGCTCGGCGCCGCCGCGGCCTTCATTTGGGCCCTGGTCGAAGGCGGCGCACTCCTGTCGCGCGAGTAGCGCTTACTCCCAAGCCGGGAGCTTCTCCTCGGCGGCGAGAGCGGTCATCGCCCGCTCGAGCTTCGAGACGAACTCCGCGTAGGTCTCGGTGCCGTAGACCGGCTCGCCGACATTGACCGTGACGTTGAACGGCACCAGCAGCATCGAGCCCCGGGGCAGAGCCTTGCCAAGCCCATGCATGAAGATCGGCATGACCGGCACGTTCGGGTGCGCATGCGCGAGATGGCCGATGCCCTTCTTGAAGGCTTGCAGTGTCTCCGGCTCGCCGCGCGTCCCTTCCGGGAAGATCACCAGGATCTCGCCGCGATCGAGCGCCTCCTCGGCGAGCTGGAGCGGATTGCCGCCGTCCTTGCCGCTGCCGCGCTTCACCGGGATGATGCCGACGATATTGTTGGCGAACCAGCCGCGTAGCTTGCTCGTGTAGAAATAATCCATCGCCGCCACCGGCCTCAGCTTCGGCAACAGCCGCAGCGGCATCAGCGACATGATGGCGAGCGCGTCGAGATTGGAATTGTGATTGCCCGCGAGCACGGCCGGCCCTTCCTTCGGCAGCCGCTCGCGATGCCGCACCGTCAACCCGAGCGCGACCAGGATCACCGCGCGCACCACCACGGCGAAGAACAGGAATCTGAGCAGCCGCGTGATCGGGTTCTGGCTCATGGATAGAAGAAATAGCGGATGAAATGCACGAAGGCGGGCGCCGCATAAGTGAGGCTGTCGACGCGGTCGAGGATGCCGCCATGGCCGGGGATCAGTCCGCCGGTATCCTTGACGCCGAGATCGCGCTTCACCGCCGACAAAGTAATGTCGCCGAGGAAGCCCGAGACGCCGAGAATGAGACCGGCAAGCGCCGACCAGCGGAAATCCATCGGCGTGAGGTGAGGCCCGATCAAAGCGGCGACGACGACCGTCGTGGCGATGCCGCCGATCAGCCCCTCCCAGGTCTTTTTCGGGCTCACCGTCGGCGTGACCTTGTGGCGGCCGGTGAGCTTGCCCCAGCAATATTGCGCCACGTCGTTGAACTGGGTCAGCACCACGAGGAAGAACAGCAGCCCCACCCCGCCCGCGACCGGGTTGACACGATCGCCCGACACCAAGAGCCACGCCATGTGGCTCAGCGTGAACACCGTCATCATCAGGCCCCAGGACAGCGTGCCGACCGCGCGCAGGAAGCCGTGCGTCTCGCCCTTGAGCGCCATCAGCGCGGGAAAGAACAGGAACGTCCACACCGGCACGAACACGATGAACATGCCGTACCAGTCGATCGCCGCCCAATAGAACTGGATGGGAATGGCGAGATAGGCGAACAGCAGAACCTCGCGGTCGATGCGCCGCGTCGGGATCAGCGAGAGATATTCCTTCAGCGCGAGATAGGAGATGAAGGCGAGGAAGACGATCGCGACGGTCTGGTTGAACAGGATGCAGAGCGTGAAGGCGCCGATCATCCACCACCAGGACTCGGTGCGCGAGGCGAGCTCCTGATAGCGCTCGCCGGGATTGCGCAAGCGCATGACCCACACGACGATGCTCGCCAGCACCAGCACGGCGTAGATGCCAGCCGTGGCATAGACGACATTGGCCGGGATGCCGAAGAGCTCGCTCATGGCGCCTTAGCCTTAGCCTTGGCCTCGCCGACGACGGCGCGGGCGCGATTGAGCATGGTCAGCGCCGATAGCAGCAACAGTGCCGCGAGATAAAGCGTGCTCCATAGCCCGGGCGTGAGGCCCGCCCCGAGCAAGACAGCGAGCAGGCCGAAGCGCGAAGGCGCGGTCGCTCTTGCCGAGCGGGCCGGCATAGCAACGCTTGACCCCGATCATGGGCCCGAGCGCGCCGGCCATCTCGGCGATGATGCCGGCAACCACCACCAGCACCACGAGCGGCGCATCGAGGCCTTGGATCAGCGCGAAGGGAAGATAGAGCGCGGCATCGGCGATCACGTCGGAAAGCTCGTTCAGCACCGCGCCTTGCGCGCTCGCCTGGCCGTGCTCCTTGGCCATCATGCCGTCGATGGCGTTGAACGCCATGCGCAGGAACAGCGTGACGGGAAGCAGCAGCAGCGGCCAGGCCGATGCGGGCATCAGCGCGATCCAGGCGCCATGCGCGACGCTGAGCAGCAGCGCGCCGAGCGTCACGTCATTGGCGCTGAGCCCCGCGCGCACCAGCGCGTCCGAGACCGGCCTGAGCAGGGCCTGGAAGCGCGGCTTGAGATCGTAGATGGTTGCCAATTCCGCCCCGCCCCCTGACGACCAGCCGTTGTAATGCTTTCCCCGGCTATCGGCCAGCCATCGCTATTGCTTGGCTTTCACCTCGGCCAGCAGCTCCTCGACCTTGGGCAGGATGTTCTCGACGATCGCCGCGACGCCCTTGGCGTTGGGGTGAAGGCCGTCGCCCTGCGTCATGCCGTCGTTCATCGCCGCGCCCTCCAGAAAGAACGGATAGAGAAGGACGTGATAGCGCTCGGCGAGATCGACATAGATCGCGCGGAACTGGTCCGCATAGTCCTTGCCCATATTTGGCGGGGCCTCCATGCCGGCGAGCAGGATCGGCAGTCCCCGCGCCTGCACCGTCTCGATGATCTTGGCCAGCGCTTGCTTGGTGCCCTCCGGCGGCAGCGCCTTGCAGCGCATCGTTGGCGCCAAGCTCGATGATGACGGCGCTCGCGTCGTCAGGCAGCGACCAATCGAGCCGCGCCAGCCCCGCCGCCGCGGTGTCGCCTGACACGCCGGCATTGACCACCGTCGCTTCAGTGCCGCGCGCTTTCAATGCCGCCTCGAGCTGAGCGGGAAAGGCTTGGTCCTGCGGCAGGCCGAGCCCGGCCGTGAGACTGTCGCCGAAGGCGACGATCACCGGCGGCTGCGTCTCTGCCGCAATTCCGTGCAACGGCGCGAGCAGGAGGCATGCCGCGAGCATGATCAATAGAGAGGCAGTGCGTTTCATCTTTTCGACCTCTTTATCCTTCTCTATTGCCGGTCCCCGTGCCATCTGTCAGTGACTCGATCGCCCCCCACCCATGGACCACACTCTGAAACAGCGTCACCACTCGGCAATCAAGCTCGAAGATTTGCAGGTGACGCTGCCCTCGCGCGCCGGTCCGGTCGCCATCCTGCGCGGCATCGACCTCGAGGTGCGAACGGGCGACGCCATCGCCGTGGTGGGGCCAAGCGGCTCCGGCAAATCGACGCTGCTCATGGTCATTGCCGGGCTCGAACACGCCACGGAAGGTCGCGTGCAGGTGCTCGATACCGACTATGCCGGGCTCAATGAGGATGGGCTCGCCCGGCTCCGTGCCGCCAATATCGGCATCGTGTTCCAATCCTTCCATCTCGTGCCGACCATGACCGCGCTGGAGAACGTGGCGCTGCCGCTCGAGTTCCTCGATCGCGACGATGCGTTCGATGCCGCGCGCGCGGCGCTTGCCGAGGTCGGCTTTCGCATCGCGAGGCGCATTTCCCCGGCCAGCTCTCCGGCGGCGAGCAGCAACGGGTGGCGATCGCGCGGGCGCTCGCGCCCAGCCCCTCCCTCATCCTCGCCGACGAGCCCACCGGCAATCTCGATCTCGCCACCGGCGGCGAGGTGATGGATCTGCTGTTCGGCCTGAAGGAGCGCACCGGAGCGACTTTGCTGCTCATCACCCATGACCGGACCCTCGCCAAGCGTTGCGACCGCATCGTGAGCCTCGCCGATGGCCGCATTGTGAGCGCCGGCGCCAAGCGCAAGGTCGCGGCATCGTGACCGCTTCTAGCGCGGCAGCCGCGCCCGCCGCTTCAGGCTTAAGGCTGCCGCTCGCGTTCTCAATCGCACTGCGCGAGCTCCGCGCCGGCGCCGGCGGCCTTACCGTGTTCGTGCTCTGCATCGCGCTCGGCGTCGCCGCCGTGGCGGCGATCGGCTCGCTGGCGGCATCGTTCGACCAGGCGCTGGCGCGGCAGGGCCGCCTTCTGATCGGCGGCGATCTCTCCTTCGAGCTGATCCACCGCCAAGCCAATACCGAAGAGCGCGCGGCGCTCGATGCGCTGGGCCAAGTCAGCGAATTCGGCGAGCTTCCGCGCCATGGCGCGCTCTGCGGACGGCAAAACCGCGTTGATCGAGGTGAAGGCGGTCGATGACGCTTATCCGCTCTATGGCGAAGTCGTGGTGTTGGAGCCCGACAATGCGGGTCCCGCCTGGCGCTTCCCCGGCGTGGTGCTGGTCGAGCGCGGTCTGCTCGATCGGCTCGGCGTCGAGATCGGCAGCCCGCTCACCATCGGCGAGGCCACCGTCACCATCGGCGGCATTCTGGGCGCCCAGCCCGACCGGCTCGCCGATCGTCTCGCTTATGGGCCGAAACTGCTGATGTCGCGCGAGACGCTGGCGCGCACCGGGCTGGTGCAGCCCGGAAGCCTGATTCGCTGGACCTATCGCGTGAAGCTCCCCGAGGACCGCGCCTCCGACAAGGACGCGCTCAAGGCAGCGCGGCAGGGCATCGAGAGCCGATTTCCGCAAAGCGGCTTCGCCATCCGCGACTGGACCGATCCCGCGCCGTCGCTCCGCCGCGACGCCGACCGCTTCACCCAATTCGTCAGCTTCGTCGGCCTGACCGCGCTCTTGCTCGGCGGCATCGGCGTCGGCAACGCCATCCAAAGCTACATGGCGAAGAAGCGGGAGATCATCGCCACCTTCAAATGTCTCGGGGCGCCGAGCCGGCTCGTGCTCGCCGTCTATTTCCTCCAGGCGCTGATGCTCGCGCTCGTCGGCATCGCCATCGGGCTCGTCCTCGGCGCGCTCACCCCTTCACTGATCGCGGCGCTTTATGCCGACGCGCTGCCGATCACGCTTGCCGTCGAGCCGCATCCGCTGCCGCTCCTCACCGCGGCCCTCGCCGGCCTCCTCACCATGGTGCTGTTCGTGCTCTGGCCGCTCGGCCGCGCCGCAAGCGTCTCACCCGCGGTACTCATGCGCGCCCATCTCAGCGAGGAGCGCGAGCGCTCAGCTTGGCCTTATGCGATGGGATCCGCGGCGGCCGGCTTGGCGCTGTTCGTGCTCGCCATCGCGGCTTCCGAGGAGCGCGCCATCACCGCCTCGATCTCCGTCGGTATCGTGCTCGCTTTTCTCCTCCTCACCGGCTTCGGGCTCCTGGTGCAGCGCTACGCCTCAAG
The DNA here is from genome assembly GCA_963710245.1 of uncultured Alphaproteobacteria bacterium. Taxonomy (GTDB): domain Bacteria; phylum Pseudomonadota; class Alphaproteobacteria; order Rhizobiales; family Methyloligellaceae; genus Methyloceanibacter. The sequence continues at coordinate 113,740 of CAVPZK010000018.1, read as the reverse complement.
ATTCCGCCGCGCCAAGCCCCCTTCCCTCGGGCTCGCGCTCGCCAGCATCGGCGGACCGGGATCGCTCGCCCGCTCCATCGCGGTGTCGCTCGGCCTCGGGCTGGGGCTGCTCGTCGCGGTGGCGCTGATCCACCGCTCGCTGCTCACCGAGATCGCAAGCAATATCGAGGTCGACGCACCTGCCTATTACTTCCTCGATGTCGAGGCCGCCGATCTCGACACCTTCAAGCATACGGTGCTCGCCATCGAGCCCAACGCCAAGCTCGATGACGCGCCGATGCTGCGCGGCCGCATCGTGGCGCTGAACGGCGTTCCGGTCGAAAAGATCGAGGCCGCTCCGGATTCCCGCTGGGTGCTCTCCGGCGATCGGGGTCTCACTTACACCGATACGGTCCCGCGCGATTCCGAGATCGTCGCGGGCGAATGGTGGCCGAAAGACTACAAGGGGCCGCCGCTCGTCTCTTTCGATGCGGAGCTTGCCGAGGGGCTCGGGCTGAAGCTCGGCGACCCCATCACGGTGAACATTCTCGGCCGCAATGTCGAGGCGACCATCGCCTCCTTGCGCAAGATCGACTGGGAATCGCTCGCCATCAATTTCGTCATGGTGTTCTCGCCCAACACGCTGCAAGGCGCGCCGCACCGCATGCTCACCACGCTCGAATTCCCGAAAGGCACCGACCAGGCGAAAGAAAGCAAGGTGCTCCAGGCGCTGTCCGATCGCTTCCCGCTCGTCACCGCCATCAGGGTGGGCGACATCGTCGAGGCGGCCAAGGAGCTGCTCGGCAGGCTGATGACGGCGATCGGCGCTACGGCCGGCGTGACCTTGCTGATCGGCGCCGCCGTGCTTGCAGGTGCCGTCGCCGCGGGCCAGGAGCGGCGCAAATATCTCGCGGTGATCTACAAGACGCTCGGCGCCACGCGCGCCCGCATCCTCCGTGCCGAGCTGATCGAATTCGGCCTGCTCGGGCTCGCCACGGCGCTGCTTGCCGTGCTGATCGCCACGCTCACCGCCTGGGCGCTCTGCAAATGGGCGTTCGAGGTGGATTTCGTGTTCTCGCCGATTGCCGCGATGGAGACCGTTCTCCTTGCCCTTGCCTTTGTCCTGATCATCGGCGCCGTCGCCACCTGGCGCGTGCTGTCGGCCAAGGCGGCGCCCTATCTCAGGGCCGAATAGGGTTTCCGGCGCCGCGCCCGCGTCATCTTGCGAAGGGAGGCCAAGCCCCCCATATTCGTGGCCAAAGTGCTTATCGTGAACTGTTCAAGCAGCTTGGGGAAAGGACCCTCTTAACAATGGCGGATCTCGACAGACGTTATGCGCAAGGCACGACCGTCGGACGCACCGATGCGGGCGTCGTCGACCAGGGCCTGCGCGCCTACATGATTCGTGTCTACAACTACATGGCCAGCGGCGTAGCCATCACCGGCGTGGTGGCTTACGCGATTTACGCCATGTCGGTGGTAACGGGCGCCGATGGCGCGATCACCGGCTTGACGCCCTTCGGCAACTTCATGTTCGCCAGCGCCTTCAAGTGGGTGGTGATCTTCGCCCCGCTGGCTCTGGTGTTCTTCATCTCCGCGCGCATCAATTCGATGAGCCTCGGCACGGCGCAGATCACGTTCTGGATCTTCGCCGCACTGATGGGAGCCTCGATCTCCTCGATCTTCCTGGTCTATGCGCATGAGAGCATCGCGCGTGTGTTCTTCATCACCGCGGCCTCGTTCGGCGCGCTGAGCCTATGGGGCTACACCACCAACCGCGACCTGTCTGGCTGGGGCTCGTTCCTGTTCATGGGCCTGATCGGCATCATCATCGCCTCGCTGGTGAATTTGTTTGTCGCCTCGACCGCTCTGCAATTCGCCGTGTCGGTGATCGGCGTGCTGATCTTCGCGGGGCTGACCGCTTACGACACGCAGCAGATCAAGGAGATGTACAGCGTCAACGACGACGGGTCGGCGTCCGGCCGCAAGGCGGTGATGGGCGCGCTCAGGCTCTATCTCGACTTCATCAACCTGTTCATGATGCTGCTGCAGCTGTTCGGCGACCGCCGCTAAGCGACAGCATCAGCTACAAACACCAAGGCCCCGGCGTCACCGCCGGGGCCTTTTGTTTTTACTTTCTAGTTTCACCAATCAGGCCTCGACCAGGCGCAAGCCCCTGTCGAGCGCGCGCAGCACACGCGCGAGATCGTGGCCACGCTTCAGGATCAGCCCGGTCGCCGCGATCACGCTATAGGCCCCCTGCCGCCGAGAAAGCTTGGGTGCCTTCTCGATGCGGTAGAGTGGCGTTTCGCAAGCGCGGCGAAAGACCGAGAACACGGCCTTCTCCCTCAGCGTGTCGATGGCGTAATCGCGCCACTCGCCGCTCGCTACTTTCCGCCCATAGACGTTGAGGATTTGGGTGAGTTCCCGGCGATCGAATGAGATGTCGCCGCGTCGAGGTGATCCATCTGGAAGATTTGCATTGCCGCCGGCCCTACGAGCCAGCGGCAAGATTATGGGTTCCGTTTCGCTCAAAGGCGCCTCCTGTAACGGAAGCTTCATGATGAGCCGAGGTTTAAGGAAATTCAAGCGGGAGCCTGAGGTTACACGAGGTGTAACATAACGAAACATAAATCACAGTTCGGCCTAAGTTCAGCCGTTGCCACGCCCCAAAGAACCGTATGATCATCATCGTTGCCTCTCGGCCCGGTCCAAAGGAGAGGTCTTCGGAATCTCAGCCCCCCAGCCCCCCCGGGGTCTTCTCTCGGACCGGGCCATTTATTCCAGAGGCAACGCGTCGAACGGGTCGGCTAGCCGGCCCGTTTTATTTTTGCGGATTGCGCTTCAGGACTTAGACGGTTCCAGCTCGTACTCGGCGGCGCCGAGAATCGGCCCGGCATTCTCCACCTGGAGCAGAGCAACCAGGCAATCCCCACCCATCGCCTTGAGGTCTTTCAGCGGGAGCCTGAGCGTCATCGCCTCGCCCTCCCACATGCCGACCGGGGTCAAGTCTCTGACCGGGTGGTGATAGCTGAGGTCGCGGCCGCGATTCTCGCCGCGGGTGATGGAGACTGTCGCCTCCTCCTTGGCAATAGCCAGCCAAACCGTCGCTGACCGCTTGTCGGACGTCTCCGGCGCGGCGCCGATGCCGATCACCAAAGTGTCGCCTTCGGCATGCATGCGGACCGGGACTTTGACGTCTGCCAGCCGCTTGGCCGCGTTGCGCATCGCCATCTCGATGGCCGCCTCGTTGCTGCCGTTCTCGTGGATGATGCCGTCGACCACGATCTGCGGCGTGTACACCCTGCCGTCGCCGCGCATCCGCGCATATTCGCGCTGGCGCTCGCTGTTGGCGGCGCTCGACAGCGTGTCGTGCCAGCCGAGATAGTTCCAATAGTCGACGGAGTAGGACAGCGTGATGAGGCCCGGCTGCTTGCCGAACTGCGCCAGCAGCGCGTCGGCCGGCGGGCAGGACGAGCAGCCTTGGCTGGTGAACAGCTCGAGTACCGCCTTCTCCTGACCCAGAGGAGTGGGAGGCTGCGCCATCGACGGTGCGGCGAGCGTGGCAAGGACAACGCCAAGCCAGGCGCGCGCGGTTCTGCGTGAGAAGGGGCTCATGCCGCCTAGCATGCAGGAAGTGGGCGGAAATTTCCGGCAAAAACGGCTCACCCCGAGGTCACAACTGAGTGACTTGGCGCAGCGGCGCCAGGCTTGAATTCTGATGCCAAGTGACGCAAGTCAAACTCATGAGCGCATCCTGCTGCAACCAGCCCGTCGACACCCATCGCGGGGATGAAGGTTACCGGCGCGTCCTCTGGGCGGTCTTGATCGTCAACGCGGCCATGTTCGCGGTCGAGGTCGCGGCCGGTCTGGCCTCGGGCTCGGCCTCGCTTCAGGCTGATGCCATCGACTTTCTCGGCGATGCGGGAAACTACGCCATCAGCCTGTTCGTGGTGGGCATGGCGCTTCAATACCGCGCCATGGCTGCCCTGTTGAAGGGCGCGACCATGGGCCTGTTCGGCTTGTGGGTGATCGGTGTCACTGCGTGGCACGCCTGGCACGGCACTCTGCCCGAAGCCTTCACCATGGGGGCCGTGGGCACGGCCGCGCTCATCGCCAACGCGATCTCGTTCGGCCTGCTTTGGGCTTATCGCAGCGGCAACTCCAATATGCGCTCGGCCTGGATCTGCACGCGCAACGACGTGCTCGGCAATCTCGCGGTGCTGCTTGCCGCCGTGGGCGTGTTCGGCACCGGCACGGGCTGGCCCGATGTGGCGGTTGCCGCCATCATGGCGGCGCTCGCGCTGCAAGGTGCGTTCGTGGTCCTCAATCAGTCCTGGTCTGAACTCAAGACCGCAAGTTTGCTTCAACCTGCAAAGTAGCTACGCCGCATCGCGAGCGAGACCGCGCAGCACATAATGCAAAATGCCGCCATTGCGGAAATAATCCAGCTCGTCGAACGTATCGATCGCCGCGCGCAGCGGCACGGCGCGCGTCTCGCCGTTGGCGTAAACCACGTCCGCCTCGAGCCACTGCATCGGCTTGATGTCCGCGAGGCCCTTGAGGCTCACGAGCTCGTCGCCCTTGAGCCCGAGCGTCTTCCACGACATGCCTTCGGCAAACACGAGCGGCAGCACGCCCATGCCGATCAGATTTGAGCGATGGATGCGCTCGAAGCTCTCGGCAATGACCGCGCGCACGCCGAGCAGCCGCGTGCCCTTGGCCGCCCAGTCGCGCGATGAGCCGGTGCCGTATTCCTTGCCGGCGAAGATGACCAGCGGCACGCCGTCGGCGTGATAGCGCATCGCCGCATCGTAGATCGCCAGTTTCTCGCCCGACGGGTAATGCACCGTGACGCCGCCTTCGACGCCCGGCACCATCTGGTTCTTGATGCGCGTATTGGCGAAGGTGCCGCGCATCATCACCTCGTGATTGCCGCGCCGCGAGCCATAGGAATTGAAATCGTGCGGTGCGACGCCATGCTCGATCAGATAGCGGCCTGCGGGACTGTCGCGCCTGATGCCGCCGGCCGGCGAGATATGGTCGGTGGTGATGGAATCGAGGAACAGCCCGAGGATGCGCGCGCCTTCGACATCGGTGACCGGCGAGGGCGTCAACGACATCTCGGCGAAATAGGGCGGGTTCTGCACATAGGTCGAGCGCGGGTCCCAGCCATAGGTGAGTCCGCCCTTCACCGCGATCTTGCGCCATTCGGGATCGCCCCGGAACACGTCGCCGTAGCGCTCCTTGAACATCTCCCGCTTCACCGCCTTGCGCACCGTCTTGGCGATCTGCTTCGCCGACGGCCAGATATCCTTGAGATAGACCGGCTCGCCGTCCGAGCCGATGCCGAGCGGCTCGGTGGCGAGATCGATGGCGACCGATCCGGCGAGCGCATAGGCGACCACGAGCGGCGGCGAAGCGAGATAATTGGCGCGCACGTCGTGATTGACCCGGCCCTCGAAATTGCGGTTGCCGGAGAGCACGGCGGCGACCGCCAGCCCGTTCTCGTGAATCGTCTGCGAGATCTCCTCTGGCAGCGGCCCCGAATTGCCGATGCAGGTAGTGCAGCCATAACCGACGAGATTGAAGCCGAGCCGGTCGAGGTCCTTCTGCAAGCCTGCCTTGTCGAGATAGTCCGTGACCACCTGCGAGCCAGGCGCGAGCGAGGTCTTGACCCACGGCTTGACGCTCAAGCCCCGCTTCACCGCGTTCTTGGCGACGAGCCCCGCCGCGATCATCACATAGGGGTTCGAGGTGTTGGTGCAGGAGGTGATGGCCGCGATCACCACGTCGCCATGGCCGAGATCGAAATTCCTGCCTTTCACCGGCACGCGCTTGCCGGCCTCGTGCGCCTTGCCGTATTCCTTGTCGAGCGCCTCGGTGAAGGCCGATGCGGCCTTGGTGAGCGGCACGCGGTCCTGCGGACGCTTCGGCCCGGCGAGCGACGGCTCGACATCGCCGAGATCGAGCGAGAGCAGCTTGGTGAAGACCGGGTCCGGCGTGTCGGCTTCGCGATAGAGTCCCTGCGCCTTGGCGTACTCCTCCACGAGCGCGATGCGCTTCTTCTTGCGCGCGGTCGCCTTCAGATAAGCCAGCGTCTCCTCGTCTACGGGGAAGAAGCCGCAGGTCGCCCCATATTCCGGCGCCATGTTGGCGATGGTGGCGCGGTCCTCGAGCGGCAGATTGGCGAGGCCGATGCCGAAGAACTCCACGAATTTGCCGACCACGCCGGAACGCCGCAGCATCTCGGTGACGGTCAGCACGAGGTCGGTCGCGGTGACCCCGTCCTTCAGCTCGCCGGTCAGCCGGAAGCCGACCACTTCGGGGATCAGCATGGAGATCGGCTGGCCGAGCATGGCGGCTTCGGCCTCGATGCCGCCGACGCCCCAGCCGAGCACCGAAAGCCCGTTGACCATGGTGGTGTGGCTGTCGGTGCCGACCAGCGTGTCGGGGAAGGCGACCGGGTTGCCGCCGTTCGCCTTCTTGGTCCATACCGTCTGCGCCAGATATTCGAGATTGACCTGATGGCAGATGCCCGTGCCCGGCGGCACCACGCGGAAATTGTCGAAGGCGCCCGCACCCCAGCGCAAGAACGCGTAGCGCTCGCCGTTCCGCTCATATTCCCTGTCGACATTGATCTGGAACGCCTTGTCGGAGCCGAAGGCATCGACCATCACCGAATGGTCGATGACGAGATCGACCGGCGCCAGCGGATTGATCTTTTTCGGATCGCCGCCGAGCGCCGCCATGGCGTCGCGCATGGCGGCGAGATCGACCACCGCCGGCACGCCGGTGAAATCCTGCATCAAGACGCGCGCCGGACGGAAGGCGATCTCCTTGTCGCTCGTGCGCTCCTTCAACCACTCGGCAACGCCGCGAATATCGTCTGAGGTAACGCTTCTCCCGTCCTCGTGGCGCAGCAGATTCTCCAGCAGCACCTTGAGCGAGAACGGCAGGCTGGCGATCCCGGCGAGCCCGTTCGCCTCGGCCTCTTTCAGGTCGAAATAGTCGTAGGCCTCGCCGTCGACATCGAGCGTGCGCCGGCAATTGAAGCTGTCGAGCGAGAATCAAGTGCCGATGTCAACGGGATCTCCTTGAAGACGTAGCAATCATCGTCGAAGCGCATGCAAAGGCGTGGCCAAGTGTCGTCCGGGACGGTCCCGCCATCCCGGGGAGACAGCTGCTGGCTGAAGGCTTGCGCGTTCCAGCCTATATAAAAGCCCTTGCGGCAACGAGACAATGACGCGAAGAGACTGAATTCGCCGCTTCGACTGCCTTTCCCTGTCTCAACTTGCGCAAAACCTAAGCAAATGCCGCATAGGATCGGCCTCGCCGCATACGACTTGAGCTGCCAGCGCGGCGGCCGGACCATCTTCGATGGCTTGAGTTTCGCGCTCAGACCCGGGGAAGCTCTGCTGGTGAGCGGGCCCAACGGCGCCGGCAAGACCAGCCTGTTGCGCCAGATCGCCGGGCTGCTGCCGCTTGCCGCCGGGCGCCTGAGCCTCGACGGCGCTTCGCCCGACCTGGGCCTGCCGGAGCTTTGCCACTATGTCGGCCATCTGAACGCGATGAAGGCGAGCTTCAGCGTGCGCGAGAACCTCGCCTTTTGGGCGGAGTTTCTTGGCGAGGACGGCGGAAGTCTCGACCGCGCGCTTGCCGCCTTCGGGCTTGAGCCCCTTGCCGAGCTTCCCGCCGGTCTCCTCTCGGCAGGCCAGAAGCGGAAGCTGGCGCTCTCGCGCCTGTTCGCCACGTCGCGCCCGATCTGGCTGCTCGACGAGCCACAGGTCTCGCTCGACACCGCTTCGGTCAAGCTGCTCGACGCCGCGCTGAAGGATCATCTCGAGGCCGGCGGCATCGCGCTCGTGGCGAGCCACACGCCGCTCAAGACCAAATTTGCGCACAAGCTTGCGCTCGGCGACCAGGAGCACTCGCGTGAGCGCCGCCCTCGCCCTGCTTATCCGCGACGTGAAGCTCGCCTTCCGCGAAGGCGGCGCTATCGGTGTCGCTCTCGGCTTCTATCTCGTCGTCGTCGCCATCACCCCGCTCGGTCTCGGCCCAGACCTCAATCTTCTGTCACGCATCGCACCGGGCATGTTGTGGGTGGCGCTGCTGCTTGCGGCGCTGCTCTCCGCCGACCGCATCTTCCACAACGACTACGAGGACGGCGCGCTCGACGTGCTGATCACCGGCCCTCTGCCTTTGCCGCTGGTCGCCGCCATCAAGAGCGTCGCGCATTGGCTGACCACCGGCGTGCCGCTGGCGCTGGTCGCGCCGCTGCTCGGGCTTCTTCTCAATCTGCCGCTTCAGGCGATTCCGCTGCTCGTGCTGTCGATGCTCGCCGGCACGCCGGCCGTGAGCTTCGTCGCCGCGATCGGCGCCAGCCTGACGCTTGGCTTGCGCCGCAGCGGACTTTTGCTCGCGCTGCTGGTCCTGCCCCTTTACGTGCCGGTGCTGATCTTCGGCGTGGCGACCGCGTCGGCGGCGATCACCGGACCCGCCTCGCCCTGGCCGCCGTTTCTGATGCTGTGCGCGTTGAGCTTGGCCAGCATCGTGCTCGCTCCGCTCGCCGCCGCCGCCGCTCTCCGCACCGCATTGCGTTGAGCTATCAAAGGAATTAGATCAAACCCGATGATCAGTCTCGCCAATCCGACGCGTTTCCTGGGCCTCGTCGACCGCGTCATTCCATGGCTCACGGCCGCCACCCTCATCCTTTTCGGCGTCGGGCTTTATCTCTCATTTTTCGTGGCGCCGCCCGACTACCAGCAGGGCGAGACGGTCCGGATCATGTTCATCCATGTCCCCGCGGCATGGCTCGCCATGTTCGGTTATATGCTGATCGCCGTCGCCGCGCTCGGCACGCTGATCTGGCGGCATCCTCTGGCCGACGTCGCCGCCAAGACCGCCGCGCCGATCGGCGCCACCTTCACCTTCATTGCGCTCGTCACCGGCTCGCTGTGGGGCAAGCCGATGTGGGGGACCTATTGGGTGTGGGACGCGCGGCTCACCTCGGTCCTCGTGCTCTTCCTGCTCTATCTCGGGCTGATCGCGCTGTGGCAATCGATCGAGGAGCCGGGACGCGCCGGGCGCGCCGCCGCCATCCTCGCTCTGGTCGGCGCCATCAACGTGCCCATCATCAAATTCTCGGTCGATTGGTGGAATACGCTGCACCAGCCCGCGAGCATCATCCGCATGGGTGGCCCGACCATCGACCCCGCGATGCTGTGGCCGCTGCTGGTGATGGCGCTCGTCTTCACCCTGCTGTTCGTGCTGTTGCATCTCATCGCCATGCGCGCCGAGATCCTTCGCCGCCGCGTGCGCGCATTGCAGCAAAGCCAAGTCGAGCGCGCCGCTCTGGTCGAGGCTTAAACTCAACCCATGCCAGACCTCGGCCCGCACGCGACCTTCATCCTCGCCGCTTATGGCGTAACCTTCCTCGCCGTGGCCGCGCTTGCCTTCTTCATCGTCGATGACGACCGCAAGCAGCGGCGCATCCTCGCCGAGCTCGAGGCGAGAGGAATCAGGCGGCGCTCCGCCGAACCGAAGGCGGCACCGAGCAAGCCGAAGTCGAAGCGGAAGACCGCGCCGTGAGCAAGACGACCCCCGCTCCAACCATGCGGCGTTTCGGGCTGGCGCTGCCGCTCTTGATCTTCGCCATTCTCGCCGGCCTCTTCTGGTATGCGCTGCATGCCGGCGATCCTTCGCTGCTGCCCTCGCCCCTGATTGGCAAGCCGGTGCCCAATTTCACCCTGCCTCCCATCGAAGGTCTGAGCGCCGACGGCAAGGATGTCGCGGGCTTTGCCTCGACCGATCTCGCGCAAGGCGAGCCGACGATCGTCAACGTGTTCGCCTCATGGTGCGTTGAGTGCCAGGTCGAGCATCCGATGCTGCTTGCGCTGAGCCAGGAGCCGGGCATCAGGCTCTATGGCATCGACTATAAGGACGACATGGCCTCGGCGCGTCGCTTCCTCGGCCGCTACGGTAACCCTTACGCAAGGGTCGGCGCCGATGCCTCCGGCCGCACGGCAATCGACTTCGGCGTCTATGGCGTGCCCGAGACCTATGTGGTGACCGGCGACGGCAAGATCGCCTATCGCCATGTCGGCCCTCTCACCGAGAGCGCGATCAGGGACAAGATCTTGCCGCTGCTGGAGTCGCCGAGCAGCAAGCCGCAAGGTTGATGGCTATTTGCGGATCGCGGTGACGATCAGATTGAGCGTCTCGAGGAACTCCTGCCGCTTGGCGGGGGGAAGGTTTGCCAGCAGCTTTTGATCGGCGGCGGCGGCGCCGGGCTGCGCCTCGCGCAGCGCCTTGGCGCCTTGCGGCGTTAGCTTGATCGAATAGGCTCTGGCGTCGTCCTTGGCGCGGCGACGCTGGATCAGCCCACGGCCGAGCAGGCGCCCGACGATATCGGCAAGTGTGGAGCGGTCGATGCCGGTCCGCTCGACGAGGTCGGTTTGGGTCAGACCCTCCTCCTCGGCAACGATGGTGAGTACCGCAAATTGGCGCGGCGTAAGCCCGCTGGTACGCGCCTCCGACGCGAAGATGTCGGCCGCGCATTGACCCGCGCGATGTAATAGGTGCATCGCGGAGCGGTCGAGGTGGTCTCTCGCTCCTTTAACCATCTTGCCACACGCCCCACTCGCGTAAGGCGTGTATCTCCAATGGACTGCCCTTGGCAATCAAGGCGCTTTGCCTCTCCTTGTACAACTCGGAACGGCTAACAGCAAACGACAGGTTGCAGGACAATTCACCAATAATATGGCCCCGAGAGTCTGTATTGAGGCCGCTCAGCATATCGGTACGGCTAGAGTCCCTTGCAAGAGACCAAGCCCGCGGACCCGAGGAGTAACGTTACAGGAGGGGTTTAGGTTCGCTTCTGGTCGTCGCCCTGTGGCGGCTCTCCGTGGCGCTGCATCAGCGGCACTTGCGCGAGCGCGAACAGGAAGGTGAGCGGCAGGAAGCCAAACGCCTTGAAGCTGACCCAGGCATCGGTCGAAAAATTGCGCCACACCATCTCGTTGACGATAGCCATGGCGACGAAGAAGGCCGCCCAGCGCAAAGTGAGCTTGCGCCACCCCTCCTCGGTGAGGTTGAACACCGGCCCGAACAAAAGCTCGAGCACCGGCTTTTTGAACAACGAGGCCCGCCGCTAGCAACACCGCGAACAGGGTGTAGACGATGGTCGGCTTCAGCTTGATGAAGGTGTCGTCGCGGAGATAGAGCGTGAGCCCGCCGAACACGAGCACTATGACACCGCTAACAAGCGGCATCACCGGCAGCTTGTGATAGAGGATGCGCGCGGCAATCAGCGAGACCAGCGTCGCCACCATGAAGGCGGCCGTGCCGGCATAGATCCCCGCCAAGGCATTTCCGGCGAAGAAGATGAGCAGCGGTCCGAGCTCGATGGCGAGCTTGGGCAGGATCGCCGGCTCGGTGGCCGCTGGCTTGGCGGACGCTTCCTTGCGCTCAAGCGGCGGCTTCATTCTCGCTCTTTGCTCCCGCGATGGCGCGGGCGAAGTCTTGCGCATCGAACGGCTTCAAATCGTCGAGACCCTCGCCGATGCCGATCGCGTTGATGGGCAACTTGAAGCGCTCGGCGATGGCGACCAGGATGCCGCCGCGCGCCGTACCGTCGAGCTTGGTCACCACGAGGCCGCTGACGCCGGCGATCTGCTTGAAGATCTCGACCTGGTTGAGCGCGTTCTGTCCCGTGGTGGCGTCGAGCACGAGGATCACGCCGTGCGGCGCGTTCGCATCGAGCTTCTTCAGCACGCGCACGATCTTGGCGAGCTCGGCCATCAGGTCCGACTTGTTCTGGAGCCGGCCCGCCGTGTCGATCAAGAGCACATCCTTGCCCTCGTCGCAGGCGCGCTCGAAAGCCTCGAAGGCGACGCCTGCCGGATCGGCGCCGGCCTGCTTGGCGACGACCTCGGCACCCACACGCTGGCCCCAGACTTTGAGCTGGTCGATCGCGGCGGCGCGGAACGTGTCGGCTGCGGCCAGCATGACGCTCAAGCCCCGGCGGCGGAACACATGCGCCATCTTGCCGATGGTGGTGGTTTTGCCGGTGCCGTTCACCCCGACCACCAGGAAGACATGCGGCTTGGCCCCGGCGCTAAGCGCAAAATCATGCGCAAGCGGCTCCAGCACGTCGGCAATCTCAGACGCGAGAATGTCGCGCACTTGATCGGCATCGATCCCTCTGTCGTAACGGCCGCTTGCGATCCTCGTGCGGATGCGCGCGGCCATGGCGACGCCGAGATCGGCCTTGATCAACACCTCTTCCAGCCGGTCGAGCATCTCCTCGTCGAGCTTCCGCTTGGTGACTACGCTCGCGAGATTGTCCGACAATGCGCTCGAGGTGCGGGCGAGCCCCGAGCGGAGCTGGTCTAACCAGCTCCGTCTTGGCTCAGCCATCGCCGAGGCTTTGGGTTTCTCTTTCTTGCGCTCGCCAGGCGGCAATTCCTCAGGCGGCGTGGCGCCGGGCGCCGCTACGGGCCCGGCGGGCGGCGGCGCAGGCTTGGGCGACGGCGCGGATTTGCCGGCATCGTCCGGCGCGGAATGGGGATGTGGGCCTGCGGGTGGCGGGCCCTTTGGCTTAGGCATGCGTTTCGGTTTGGCGGAAGCCTCCTTGGGCAGGCGTTCGCGCTTAGGCGGCTCTTGCTTGGCAGGACGATCTTTCGGCGGCTCCTTTTTGCCAGGACCCTTGCCGGGCGGCTCCTGCTTGGGAGGCGGCGGCGTCTCGATTGGCTTCTGCGCGTCATCGCCGATGCCGAACAGCCGCTTGAAGAAGCCCGGCTTCTTGGTGTCGCTCATGGTGCGGCCGTCGCGATCAGCGCGGCGCCGTCGTCGCCCGCGACCACCGCGTCGATCAGCGCGCCCGCTCCGTGCTCTGCCTCGATGAGGACAGGCGTGAAGTCGGCGGAACGCCCCTGCATTGCATTCTCCATCAGCACGCTGATATGGCGCCCCTTGGCACTTTCGAGATGGCGCTTCAGCGCGGCGACGCCCTTCTCGCGCAACGCGCCGGCGCGCTTCGAGATCACGCTGCCATGTACTTGGGGCATGCGCGCGGCAGGCGTGCCCTCGCGCGCGGAGTAGGGGAACACGTGCAGGAAGGTGAGCCCGCAATCGTCGACCAGCGACAGCGAGTTCGCGAACATCGCGTCGGTCTCGGTCGGGAAGCCGGCGATGAGATCGGCGCCGAACACCATGTCGGGTCGCAAGCGCCGCACCTCTTCGCAGAAGCTCACCGAATCGGCCCGAGCGTGGCGTCGCTTCATGCGCTTCAGGGTAAGGTCGTCGCCCGCTTGCAGCGAGAGATGCAGATGCGGCATCAGCCGCTCCTCCTCGGCGATCGCCGCGAGCAGCGCCGGGTCCGCCTCGACCGAGTCGATCGAGGAGAGCCGCAAGCGCGGCAGCTCGGGCACGAGCTTGAGCACCGAGCGCACGAGCTTGCCGAGCGTCATCTCGCCGGGGAGGTCCTTGCCGTAAGCGGTGATGTCGACGCCGGTCAGCACGATCTCCGCATAGCCCTTCTCCGCCAGTCGCCGCGCTTGCGCCACCACCTCGCCGGCCGGAACCGAGCGTGACGGCCCGCGGCCGAACGGGATAACGCAGAAGGTGCAGCGATGGTCGCAACCGTTCTGAATTTGCACATAGGCCCGCGCGCGCGTGCCGAAACCCTCGATCAGATGCGAGGCGGTCTCGCGCACCGACATGATGTCGTTGACCACCACGCGCTCGCCGCCGTCGATGCTGAGCCCGGCGAAGGTCTTGGCTTCGAGCTTTTCTTGATTGCCGATGACGTGATCGACCTCGTCCATGCCGGCGAAGCGGGCTGGATCGATCTGCGCCGCGCAGCCGGTGACGATGATTTTGGCCTCGGGCCGCTCGCGGCGCGCCCGCCGAATAGCTTGCCGCGCCTGACGAACCGCCTCCGCCGTCACCGCGCAGGTGTTGACGATCACCGCCGAGGACAGCCCGGCGGCCGCCGCCTGCTCGCGCATGACCTCGGACTCATAGGCATTGAGCCTGCAGCCGAAAGTAATGATCTCAAGGTCCGACATTGGCGGCTTCTAACATGAAAGTTTGCGGTCAGCGACCCTACGCGAGGCTCATATGCGCGCGGGCTGAAACAGCGCCTCTGGCAGCTGACCCTCGAAATCGAGCGCGTAAGGCCCGGTCATCAGGATATGGTCGTCACTCTCCCGCCACTCGATCATAAGATCGCCGCCGGGCAAACTCACCCGCACCTTGCGGCCGGTAAGCTCGCGTCGCGCGGCGGCGACTGCGGCGGCGCAAGCGGCCGTGCCACAAGCCCGCGTCAGCCCAGCGCCGCGCTCCCAGGTGCGGACTTTCAGCGCGTGCGGCGCCACGACCTGCACCAGCGAAATATTGGCGCGCTCCGGGAACAGCGGATGATGCTCGAGCATCGGCCCGAACCGCTTGAGATCATGCGCCTCGACATCATCGACAAAGAACAGGCAATGCGGGTTGCCGACGTTAACCACCGAAGGCGTATGCAGCACGGGATCGTCGATCGGCCCGATCTGTAGCTCGATCCGCCGCGTGTCGTGGAACGGCTCTGCCAGTGGGATCTGGTCCCACGCGAAACGCGGGGCACCCATGTCGACGGTGACGCTGCTGTCCTTATTCACCACGGCGCCGATCACTCCGCTTTCCGTCTCGATGCTGACGTCTGCCGCGTTACGCTCTGCCGCGACGATCGCCGCAACGCAGCGCGCGGCATTGCCGCAAGCCCCGACTTCCCCGCCGTCGGCATTCCAGATGCGCATGAACACATCGGCTTTGCGCGAGGGCTCTAGCGCGATGAGCTGGTCGCAGCCTATCCCCTCTTTGCGGTCGGCGATGGCGCGCACCGCGTCCGGCCCGAGAGGAAGCGGGCGCGCCCGCGCATCGAGCACGACGAAATCGTTGCCGAGCCCGTTCATCTTGCGGAAGGGTATCGAAGGAACCTGCATCGGAGCCTTATTGCTTTGCTGCCCCTATATAGGGCGAGCAGGTCATGCACTTCCAGGGACGCCGCTCGGATCTCGATTGACGAGCAGGAAGGCGACGAATGCCGCCGCGGCGAAGGCAGCGCCGGCAAGGAAGGTGGCCTGAGCGCCGATCCTATCCCACAGCAGGCCGGCGAGAACGCTGGCGAGCAGACTGGCAAGCCCGGTGATGAGGCCGAACAGCCCAAAACCCGTACCGCGCAGGCGGTCCGGGGCCGTGGCCGAGATCAGAGCCGCGAGCACGCCTTGGGTGAGCCCCATATGCAGTCCCCACATGCCAATGCCGAGGAAGATGGCAACAAGCGTCGAGCCGAAGGCCAGCACGAGGTCGGCGGCGATCAGGACGAGCAGGCCGCACAGCAAGAGAGGCCGCGCGCCGATCCTGTCCTGGAGCCGGCCCGCGGGATAGGCGCTTGCCGCATAGACGAGGCTCATCACCGCGATGACCGCCGGGGCCCACGCCAGTGCCAGCCCTTGATCGCGCGCGCGGATGACAAGGAAGGCTTCGCTGAACCGAGCCAGCGTGAACACCGCGCCGGCGACGATGACGCGCCAATAGGCGGAGCCGAGTTCCTTGATCTCCCTGGCATGCAGCGGAGCCCGCGCCTTGGCTTCGGCATGTGCGGGCTCCTTTACGCCCACCATGAGGACAATGACCGCTAGTACCGCGGGGATCACGGCGAACCAGAGCACCGTGCGGATGTCGTCGTTGAAGAGATACATCAGGCCGATTGCCGCGGCCGGGCCCAGCGTGGCGCCGACCGTGTCGAGCGACTGGCGAAGGCCGAACGCCGCGCCCCTCTTGTCAGCCGGCGTCAAATCGGCGACGAGCGCATCGCGCGGCGCCCCTCTGATCCCCTTGCCGATGCGATCGAGAAAGCGGGCGAGGAGCACGAGCCCTATGGAGTTGGCGAGCGGGAAGAGCGGCTTGGTGACAGCGGCGAGGCCATAGCCCGCCACCGTGAGCGCCTTGCGCCGCCCGAGCACATCCGACAGCCAGCCCGAGAAGACGCGAGTGATCTGCGCCGTGGCCTCGGCAATGCCTTCTACCACGCCAAGCGCGGTTGCGCTCGCTCCGAGCGTAACGACCAGGAAGACAGGGAGCAGGCCATGGATCAGCTCGGATGAGGTGTCCATCAGCAGCGACGTGAGCCCCAGCGCCCATACCGCCCGGGGTAAGTTCCGTCCCGTTGCCTGCGCCGCGCGCACGGGCGTTCTCCGTCTCTTGGCATTGAGGGTTGGTCGCCGGTGTTATATGGCCTTCCCTGCCAGAAGTCTACGGCGGCCTGCTCAGCATTCGCAAAGCGAGAACAAGATGATCTCAGTTCCTTCCGCCGACCCTGTCGGCGCTCTCGTCCCTCACACTTTGCAAGAGCCTTTGCTGGCCGTCACGTCGGGACCGCTCGCCGGGCTCACCTTCATGGTGAAGGATCTGTTCGCCATCGCAGGCCGCAAGGTAAGCAACGGCAATCCGGACTTCTACGAGCACGCCACCCCTGCGCATGAGACAGCGCCTGTCATCACGCGCCTGCTCGACGCTGGCGCCTCTTGCACCGGCATCACCATCTGCGATGAGTTCTTCTACAGCGTGCTCGGCTCCAACGCCCATTACGGCCAGCCGGTGAATTCGCGCGCGCCCGAGCACGTCACCGGCGGTTCCTCTTGCGGCTCGGCCGCCGCGGTCGCCGCCTCGATGTGCGACTTCGCGCTCGGCAGCGACACAGGCGGCTCGATCCGCGTGCCCGCGTCCTTCTCGGGGCTCTACGGTCTCCGCCCGACCTTCGGCCGGATCGATACCAAAGGCGCAACGCCGATGGCGCCGAGCTACGACACGATCGGCTTCCTCGCGCGCGAGGCCGAGCTCGCCCGCAAGATCGGACATGTCCTGCTCGAAGGCGACGGCGTCGCCGCGAAGATCGACCGCCTGATCTTGGCGGAAGATTTCTTCGGCCATGCCGAGGCGAGCGCGGATCAGGCGCTGTGGCGCGTGCTGGCGAGCATCGGCCCGGCGCTCCCCGCTCCCGAGCATCGGACCATCGTCGGCGAGGAGCTCGACGAATGGCGCGACGCCTTCCGCCTCATCCAGGGCTTCGAGATCCAGTCGACGCTGCTCCCCTTCATCCAGTCGCACAACGCCGATCTCGGGCCAGGCATCAAGGAGCGCTTCGAGGCTGCGGCGCAAATCACTTATGCCGAGGCTGAGGCCGCGCGCGTCAAGCGAACGGAGATCGTGAACTACCTCGCCGCGCTCGTGCCGCCGGGTACGCTGATCGTGCTGCCGACGACGCCAACCCTTCCACCAGAGCGTGAGATTCCCGACGGCGCCTCCTTCTCCGAGTTCCGCGCGCACACTCTTGGCTATACCTGCCTCGCCGGCCATGCCGGCCTGCCGCAGATCTCGATCCCCGCGACCGAAGCCGCCGGTTGCCCCATCGGCCTTTCCTTCATTGGCTGGAAGGGCGCCGACGAAGCCTTGCTCGATCTCGCCGTCCGGATTGAGCCCATCTTAAGGAACGCGCCCTAAGCTCGTCGCGTTGAGACTGGCGAGGACGCGATGCTGGACAAACCGGCCTTTCCTTACGGCGCAGGCTTCCGCTCGCTGACGGAAGAGATCGCTTCGCCGATCGCGCTCTCCGTCACCGGCACGCTGCCATCATGGCTGAAAGGCGCGCTGCTTCGCACCGGACCATCCAAATTCGAGGTGGGTGCCCGCACCTATAATCACTGGTTTGACGGGCTGGCGATGCTGCACAAATTCGCGCTCGCCGACGGCGGCGTGACCTACACGAACCGCTTCCTCGAGAGCAAAGCCTTCCGCGCGGCCGAGGCGACCGGCAAGATCTCCTACGCCGAGTTTGCCACCGATCCCTGCCGCACGCTGTTCGGCCGCGTCGCCGCGATCTTCGATCCGAAGCTCACCGACAATTGCTGCGTCAACGTCTCCGGCTATGCGCGCGAAGTCGTCGCATTCACCGAGACCTCGATACCGATGCGCTTCGCGCCCGACACGCTCAAGACGCTTGGCGTGTTCGGCTATCGCCGGGCTCTGAGCGGTCAGGTCTCCACCGCGCACCCGCATTACGATGCGAAGCGCGCCTGCCATTACAATTACATCGCCGATTTCGGCATGAAGAGCCTCTATCGGCTGTGCCGGATCGGCGACGACGGCAAACAGAGGGTGGTCGCCAAGCTTCCCGTCGAGCGGCCGGCTTATATGCACAGCTTCGGCATGAGCGAGGATCACCTCGTGCTCACCGAGTTCCCGCTGGTGGTGAGCCCGATCGAGCTCAAGTTTTCAGGGAAGCCCTTCATCCAGAATTATCGTTGGGAGCCCGAGCGCGGCCTGGTCTTCCATATCGTCGAGAAGGACACAGGCAAGCTGGTGCGCACGGCCACGGCGGACGCCACCTTCGCCTTTCACCACGTCAATGCATTCGCGGATGGGGACCGTGTCGCCGTCGATGCCATCACCTACCCTGACGCGACGATCATCGATCAGCTTTATCTCGCAAAGCTTCGCTCAAGCGCGCCAATCACGGCGACCGGTACGCTGACGCGGTTTCATATTCCCGTCGCCGACGACGCGCCGGTCACCCGCCGCATTCTGGCGGACGTTCCGCTCGAACTGCCGCGCATCAACTACGAGCGCCACGCCGGCAAACCCTACCGCTATGTCTGGGGCACGGGCGTTCAGACCAGAGGCGATTTCCTCGATTCCATCGTCAAGATCGATACGGAATCCGGCACGGTCGCCACCTGGCACGCGGCGGGTCTTTATCCGGGCGAGCCGGTCTTCGTGCCCTCGCCGTCAGCCACAGCCGAGGATGACGGGGTGCTGCTGTCGGTGGTGCTCGACATCGAAAAGGAGCTGTCTTTCCTGCTCGTGCTCGATGCGGCGAGCCTGGCCGAGGTCGCGCGGGCGACTGCCCCTCACGCCATCCCCTTCCACTTCCACGGCAATTTCTTCCCGAGCGCGTCTCGGATGACTTGACTTGGAAGCCCTGGCAGCCGACATTCCGGCCGAAATTCAAGGCAGCTCCGTTTGAAGAGCCGCCGCCCTGAACATGATTAAGCCACTTGCCTTTCTAGCGCTCAAGTAGCGCGAAGCGCGGTAGCGCAAATCAAGAGTCAGGGGGGTCAACACCCGACAGCGCGTTGCGCCCTCGGGTGACATTGTTGTTTGCGCTATCGGCCTCTGGCCTGCTTGAGCGCTGTGTTGTTTGCGCTATCGGCCTCCGGCCGGCTTGAGCGCGTTTGGTGTTTTGAGACTGAGAGACTGATGTTCGAGACTTTATCCGAGCGGCTCAACGCCATCCTCGACAAGCTCACCCGCAAGGGCGCGCTGAGCGAGGCTGACGTCGCGGAAGCCATGCGCGAGGTGCGCCGCGCGCTGCTCGAAGCCGATGTCGCGCTCGACGTGGTGCGCGACTTCGTCGACAGCGTAAAGGCGAAGGCGGTCGGCCAGGACGTGGTGCGCTCCATCACGCCCGGCCAGATGGTCATCAAGATCGTCAATGACGAGCTGGTGCGGGTGCTGGGGCATGACGCGCAAGGCATCGATCTCGCCGCCACGCCTCCGGTGGTGATGATGCTGGTCGGCCTGCAAGGCTCGGGCAAGACCACCACCACCGCCAAGCTCGGCAAGCGCCTCCAGACCCGCGACAAGCAGAAAGTACTGATGGCCTCGCTCGATACGCGGCGCCCCGCTGCGCAAGAGCAGCTGCGCGTGCTCGGCGAGCAGACAGACGTGGCCACGCTCCCCATCGTCGCCGGGGAAACGCCCACGCAGATCACAACCCGCGCGCTGAAAGCCGCCAAGCTCGGCGGCTATGACGTGCTGCTGCTCGACACCGCCGGCCGCACCCATATCGACGAAGAGCTGATGGCCGAGACGGCGGCGATCGAGAAGATCGCCGAGCCGCACGAGACGCTGCTTGTCGCCGACGCGCTGACCGGCCAGGACGCGGTCAATCTCGCCAAGAGCTTCGATGCGCGCGTGGCGCTGACCGGCATCGTGCTGACAAGAGTCGACGGCGATGGTCGTGGCGGCGCGGCGCTGTCGATGCGCGCCGTCACCGGCAAGCCGATCAAGCTGATCGGCACCGGCGAGAAGCTCGACGCGCTCGAAGAGTTTTATCCCGACCGCATCGCCGGCCGCATCCTCGGCATGGGCGACGTGGTCGGCCTGGTCGAGAAGGCGATGCAGACCGTCGAGCTCGACAAGGCCGAGGCTATCGCCCGCAAGGTCAAGAAGGGCGCCTTCGATCTCGACGACCTCGCCGAGCAGCTGAAGCAGATGCAGAAGCTCGGCGGCATGGGTGGCGTGCTGTCGATGCTGCCCGGCATCGGCAAGATCAAGAAGCAGCTCGACTCGGCCAATCTCGACGACCGGATCCTGAAACGCCAGCAGGCGATGATCGGCTCGATGACCAAGGCCGAGCGCAAGAATCCGAAGCTGCTCAATGCCTCGCGCAAGAAGCGCGTGGCGGCGGGTTCGGGCACGAGCGTGCAGGACATCAACCGGCTGGTGAAGATGCACCGGCAGATGGCCGACATGATGAAGGCGATGGGCAAGAAGCGGGGCATGCTCGGCGCTCTGTTTGGCGGCGGTCCGCCGCCCGAGATGCCGGCCGAGCTTCCCGCGGGCTTGCCGCAAGGCGGCTTGCCTCCCCTTCCCCCCGGCGGTTTCCCCGGCCTGCCAGGCAACTTTCCGGGCCTCCCCGGCGGGCTGCCGCACGGCCTCCCCGGACTTCCAGGTTCCAAGAAACGATAGATCAACACACACTTAGGAGAACGAAGACATGTCACTGAAGATCAGGCTGGCGCGGGCCGGCGCCAAGAAGCGGCCCTACTACCGTATCGTCATCGCCAACTCGAGAAGCCCGCGCGACGGACGCTATATCGAGAAGATCGGCACTTACGATCCGCTCCAGCCGAAGGACTCGGCCGAGCGCGTGAAGTTCGTCGAGGACCGACTGAAGCATTGGCTCGGCGTCGGCGCGCAGCCGACCGACCGCGTGCTCCGCTTCCTCGATGTGGCGGGCATCAGGAAGCGCGATGCGCGCTCGAACCCGAACAAGGGCCAGCCCGGCAAGAAGCGTCTCGAGCGCGAGGAGGCGAAGAAGGCCGCTGCCGAGGAGAAGGCCAAGGCCGCCGCCGAAGCCGCCGCTGCTCCGCCGCCGCCGGCTGAGCCTGAAGCTCCTGCCGAGCAGCCCACCGCAGAGTAGCCTTTGAGCGACAAGCAAGACCGCGTGCTGCTCGGTGAGATCGGAGCGGCGCAAGGACTGAAGGGCGAGGTCCGCCTGCGCTCCTATACGCAGGACCCGGAGGCCATCGCCCGCTATGGCGCTTTGGAGGACGAGCAAGGCCGCGCGATCGAGATCGAGCGCGTTCGCGTCACGCCGAAGGCGCTGATCGCCCGCATCAAGGGCGTCACCACGCGCGAGGGCGCCGAGGCGCTGACCCACACCAAGCTCTATATCGACCGCGCGCGGCTGCCCGAGCGCGAGGAAGACGAGTGGTATCACTCGGACCTGATCGGGCTCGCCGCGGTTCGCCAAGACGGTGAGCCGATCGGCACCGTGGTGGCGGTGCATAATTTCGGCGCAGGCGATCTCATCGAAATTCAGCCCGCCACTGGCGGCGCCACCGTGCTCGTGCCCTTCACCCGCGATACCGTGCCTGAGGTCGATGTCGAAGGCGGCCGCCTCACGCTCGCCCCTCCCGAAGGCCTATTCGAGTGACCATTCGTTTCTTTTCGAAATCAGAAACTCATCGCGAGTTCTCCAACTTCGCGCCCTTCCCCATCGATCTCGACGGCAAGCGCTGGCCGACGGTCGAGCATTACTATCAGGCGCAGAAATTCGCCGATCCCGAGCTGCAAAAGAAGATCCGCAAGGCCGAGAAGCCGGTGATCGCCAAAGCTCTTGCCGACAAATATCGAGCGACTGCGAGACTCGACTGGGACGAGGGGAAGGACGCAATCATGGAGCGTGCCGTCCGCCGCAAGTTCGAGCTCTATGATGAACTTCGCGAGCTTCTCCTCGGAACGGGAGAGGAGGAGCTTGCCGAAGCCGCGCCCACCGACTTCTACTGGGGCGTGGGCCGCGACGGCACCGGCCAGAACCGGCTCGGCCATCTGCTTATGCGTATTCGTGCCGAGCTTCGCGAGCTATAACGAGTCATTCCCGCGAAGGCGCCCGGTCGAGCCGGGCGATGACGTATCATTTCGCTGCGTCGTTTGAGCGTTATCATGAGCAAAGCAGTAACCACCGCGCCGAAGCGTCCCGCGCCCATGTTTGCCTGGCTCGGGCCGCTGTCCGCATTCGCCGAATTCGGCACCGAAGGCTATCCGCGCGCCGTGCGCCGGCGGCTGACCATCGTCAACACGATGGCGTTCTTGATCGCGTTCTTTTCCATCATCTACGCGATCGTCTTCTCCTATTACGACGCGCATGCTTACCGGCATCTGATCGCCGTCAATCTGCTGCTGGTGGTGATCGCGCTTCTCGTGCCGCTCGCCCACCGCATCAACGACATCGCCGCGGCCATCCTGCTCGCCATCGTCGAATACACCGCTTTGTTCTTCTTCGTCCGCGCCTTCGGTCGCGAATCCGGCATTCAAATCAACTACATCATCGCCGCGGCGGTCGCCTTCGCCATCTACGGCACGTCCCGCTTCCGCCTCGTGGCCGCGGTGATCTCGGTCGGCCTCGCGCTGCACCTCGCCACCTGGTTCCTCTACCCGCAAGAGCGCGCGCTGTTTCACGCCGAGCCGAGCCTGCTTGCCAATCTCTATATTTCCTCCGCCGTCACCAGCTTCTGCATCATCGCGTTGATCGTGGGTTATGCCTTCACTGTGGCCGACCAAGCGCGGGCCGAGGCCGACGCGCTGCTCACCAACATCCTGCCGGCGGCCATCGCCGAGCGGCTTAAGGAACGGCCCGACGAGCGCGTCGCCGACAGCGTCGCCGAGGCGTCCGTCCTGTTCAGCGATCTTGTCGGCTTCACCGAGCTCGCGCAGAAGCTCGGCGCGGCGCGCACGGTGGCGCTGCTCGACCAGATCGTCACCGAGTTCGACCGCCTCGCCGCGCGGCACGGCGTGGAGAAGATCAAGACCATCGGCGACGGCTATATGGCGGTGACGGGAGTCAGCCTGCCGCAAGACGATCATCTATGCCGGCTTGCGCGCATGGCGCTCGGCCTGCCGCAACTGGTCGAACGGCTATCCGCCGCGCATGGCGTCGATTTGCGGGTGCGCATCGGCATCGCCATCGGGCCGGTGATGGCCGGCGTGATCGGCACCGACAAATTCTCCTACGACGTTTGGGGCGAGACGGTGAACCTCGCCTCGCGGCTGGAATCGCACGGGCTTCCCGGCGAGATCCAAGTGTCCGGCGCGGTGCGGGACGCGCTCGGCGAGGGCTTCTTGTTCGAAGCGCGCGGCCCAATCCAGGTCAAGGGCGTTGGCAAACTCGAGACCTGGCTGCTCAAGGAGGAGCGTGGCGCCGGCGCCGGGATCGCTCGCGCATGACCGCGATCTGGCGCGCCACCGTGCTCACCATCTTCCCCGAGATGTTCCCGGGGCCGCTCGGCTTAAGCCTCGCCGGCAAGGCGCTCGCCGAAGGCAAATGGGCGCTTCGCACCATCGACATTCGCGACTTCGCGACCGATAAGCATCGCTCGGTCGATGACACGCCGGCGGGAGGCGGCGCGGGCATGGTGATGCGCGCCGACGTCGTCGCGTCTGCCATCGATGCCGCGCGGGCGGGCGTAAAGCCCGGCACGCCCACGCTCTACCTCTCGCCGCGCGGGAAGACCCTCACGCAACAGTGCGTGCGCGATCTCGCGCAAGGTCCCGGCGCGATCCTGCTGTGCGGCCGCTTCGAAGGCATCGACCAGCGCGTGCTCGAGGCGCGCGACATCGAGGAGATCTCGATCGGCGATTATGTCCTGTCAGGCGGCGAGCTCGCCGCGCAAGTGCTGATCGATGCCTGCGTGCGGCTGATCCCCGGTGTCGCCGGCAATGAGAGCTCGCTTGCCGAGGAGAGCTTCGCGGCGGGGCTGCTCGAATATCCGCATTACACCCGGCCGCGCGACTTCGAGGGCCGCGCCATCCCCGATGTGCTGCTGTCGGGCGATCACAAGAAAATCGCCGAGTGGCGGCGCGCGGAGGCCGAGAAGCTGACGCAAGACCGCCGCCCCGATCTGTGGCAGCGTCATAAGCGAAAACCTTGACCAGGGTCAGACATCGCGCCGCTGCAAGTGCTATCAAGACAGACAAATAAATAAGGAGGTGCTGGGCATGAAGAATGCGGTGCTGCTGGCAAGCGCGATGCTGCTGCTGTCGAGTTACGCGGGACACGCGCAAGACGCCGATAGCGCGGCTGGCGAGGCTTACGCCGAAAAGGTTTGCGCCGCCTGCCATGCGGTGCTCGCCAACGAGAACATGTCGCCTCTGCCGCAAGCCCCGACCTTCCAGTCGGTGGCCGACACACCCGGCATGACCGAGCTTGCGCTCACCGTCTGGATGCAAAGCTCGCACCCGACCATGCCCAACATCATGCTCAAGCCTGACGAGCTGCGCAACGTCGTCGCCTATATCCGCAGTCTGGACCGCAAGGGTTGAGCGCGTCATGCCGCTGAGGACCATTGTTGCAGCTTTGCTCCTGTTGATTCTGCCCGCGACCGCGCATGCGGCGTTGGATGAGCTGCTCGGCCAATACGCCACGACCGACGACGGCTGCGAGAGCGGGACCACGCCCGAGTTTGAAATCAGGCGCGGCATCGTCGAAGGACCGAATTTGCTCTGTATCCTCGGCGCTCCCAAGGAGGCCGGCGCCGGTCACGAAGCCTATGAAGCGAAATGCACGCAAGGCGATAAGGTGCATCTTGGCGTGCTGACCCTCGACCTTTCCGACCCTGACCACATCAAAATCGGCCTGCCGGAGAACCAGGACTGGATTGCGCTCTATCGCTGCAAATGATGGCAGCCCAAGGCGAATTGCCATCGACAGAGCCGCAACCTTGGGCTAGGAAACCCCCGCGCGGGTGCTTCCCTGCCCCGCGTTTACAGCGGATCAATCAAAAAGAATGGCGTTCGCCGGAAGGCTTGAGAAGCCAGGCAGGCGCCCGAGGAAAGGTTATTGCCATGAATATCATCGAGCAGCTCGAAAAAGAGCAGGCTGCGGCGCTCTCCAAGAAGCGGAAAGTCCCCGATTTCGGCCCCGGCGACACGTTGCGCGTCAACGTCAAGGTGGTCGAAGGCGAGCGCACGCGCGTGCAGGCCTATGAGGGCGTCTGCATCGGCCGCGCCGGCGGCGGGCTGAACGAGAATTTCACCGTGCGCAAGATTTCCTATGGCGAGGGCGTCGAGCGCGTCTTCCCGGTGCATTCGCCGCTGATCGAGTCGATCGAGGTGGTGCGCCGCGGCCGCGTGCGCCGGGCCAAGCTCTATTATCTGCGCGGCCGCCGCGGCAAGGCTGCCCGCATCACCGAGCGCCAGGAGGTCAGGACGGGCAAGAAGGGCGCCGACACCTTCAAGGGCTTCACCAAGCCCAAGGGCGAGCCCGACGATCTCAAGCTGATTACCGGCGTCACCCCCGAGCTCGAGAAGAAGCTGAACAAGCTCGGCCTGATCAAGTTCGAACAGATCGCCAATCTCACCGACGACGAGATCGCCAGGCTCGACGAGGAGCTCAAGCTCAACGGCGCCATCGAGAACGAGGATTGGGTCGCCAAATCGGTCGAGCTGATGGCCGAGACCACGGCCGACGAGGTGCCCGCCCAGGAAGAGGAAGAGACCGAAGGCGAGGAGGCCGAGACCGAGGCCAAGCCCGCAAAGGCGCCCAAGGCCAAAGAGGCCAAGCCCGCCAAAAAGCCCAAGAAGGGCTGAGGTCCAGTCCGGATGATGGCTGTCATGCCCGCGAAAGCGGGCATCCAGTAGCCACCGAGGTCGCGCTTCTACTACTGGCAGTGGTTACTGGATCGCCCGGTCAGGCCGGGCGATGACAAGGTCGTTTCTTGGGGGTTTGTAAACCGACCGCTGAGACGCTATCTCTGCCTAGAAATCCAAAGCCGCGAACTTTCATGACCCAACCCCGCACCCTCTACGACAAGATCTGGGACGCGCACCTCGTGCATGAGGCGCCCGACGGCACCTGCCTGCTCTATGTCGATCGTCACCTCGTGCATGAGGTGACGAGCCCGCAGGCCTTCGAAGGCCTGCGCATGGCCGGCCGCAGGGTGCGCGCGCCGGAGAAGACGCTTGCCGTGGTCGATCACAACGTGCCGACCACCGACCGCTCCAAGGGCATCGACGATCCCGAGTCCGCGCTACAGATCGCCACGCTCGCCGAGAACGCCAAGGATTTCGGCATCGAGTACTATCACGAACGCGACCGCCGCCAGGGCATCGTGCATGTGGTCGGGCCCGAGCAGGGCTTCACGCTGCCCGGCACCACCATCGTCTGCGGCGACAGCCATACCTCGACGCATGGTGCCTTCGGCGCGCTGGCGCACGGCATCGGCACGAGCGAGGTCGAGCATGTGCTCGCCACCCAGACGCTGATCCAGTCCAAGGCCAAGAACATGCTGGTGCGCGTCGACGGCACGCTGCCCGAAGGCGTCACCGCCAAGGACATCATCCTCGCCATCATCGGCGAGATCGGCACCGCCGGCGGCAACGGCCATGTCATCGAATATGCCGGCGAGGCGATCAGTGCGCTTTCCATGGAAGGGCGCATGACCATCTGCAACATGTCGATCGAAGGCGGCGCCCGCGCCGGCCTGATCGCGCCCGACGCAAAGACCTTCGACTATATCAAGGGCCGCCCGCGCGCACCGAAAGGCGGCGCCTTCGAGGTCGCCAAGCATCATTGGGAGCAACTCTATACCGACGAGGGCGCTCATTTCGATCGCATCGTCGGGCTGAAAGCCAACGAGCTGCCGCCGATCGTCTCATGGGGTACGAGCCCCGAGCAGGTCGTCTCAATCTCGGGCCGCGTCCCGGTGCCGTCCGAGATCGCCGACGAGACCAAGCGGAAAGCGGCCGAGCGCAGTCTCGACTATATGGGCTTGAAGGGCGGCGAGAAGATCACCGACATCACGCTCGACCGCGTGTTCATCGGCTCCTGCACCAATGGCCGCATCGAGGATTTGCGCGAAGTGGCGAAAGTGGTCGAAGGCCGCAAAGTGAACGAGAAAGTCCGCGCCATGATCGTGCCGGGCTCAGGCCTGGTGAAGGCGCAAGCTGAAGCCGAAGGGCTGGACAAGATCTTCAAGGAGGCCGGTTTCGAGTGGCGCGAGCCCGGCTGCTCCATGTGTCTCGGCATGAACCCGGATCAACTCTCGCCCAGAGAGCGCTGCGCCTCGACCTCGAACCGCAATTTCGAAGGACGCCAGGGACGGCTCGGCCGCACGCATCTGGTCTCGCCGCAAATGGCGGCAGCTGCCGCGCTCGCCGGCCGCTTCGTCGACATCCGCAAGTTCCACTAAACGCCGGACACGCCGTCCCTAGGCTCGCGCATGGGGGGAACGCGCGAGGGGTTGAGACGGCGTGCCGACGCTTGGGAGAGGAGAGACTCCCCGACGAAGCCTAGTGGTACTTGTTCCAGTTGCCGTTCTTGTAGGCCTGGCCCTTGTACTTGCCCTTGCCGTTGTGCCAGTCGTTGTCCCAGTCCTTGTGGCCGTACTTGTTCCAGTTGTTGTGGTGCTTGTTGCCGTACCAGCCATAGTTCCAACCCCAACCCCAGCCGGGATAGAGGAAGTAGCCGCAATAGCCGTTCCATGGCCCGCAGGCATAACCGGCCGACGCCGGCTGGGCGCTGGCGACGCTGCCGGCAAGCGCGATGCCGAGCACGGCGACCGCACCAATCAAACTCTTTCTCAACATGGAAATTCTCCGCGTTTCGATGCTTCCGCGTGATTGCGTGAAGCACTTAAGAAGACATTAGGGCTGCGCGGCTGAACCGCTTCTGAGCGGCAAATTCATCTGCCGTTCAGATTGGCTTCGCTTGGGCCACGACATCCTGGAATAATGCCCGCCATGAGCAGGACCGACTGGAGCAAGCTCGAAGCGCCGAACCTCGCCGAGTTCGAGGCGATCGCGGATGCCGCCTATCGGCGCCTGCCCGAGCGGTTCCGCGCGCTGACCGGCGATCTTCTGATCCGCATCGAGGACTTCCCCACCGACGAGGTGCTCGATGCGATGGGGATCGAAATCGCCGTTCGACCTGCTCGGCCTTTATTCCGGCGTCGATCTCGCGCGGAAGAGCGTCATGGACGTGACGTCGCTGCCCGACATGGTTTTCCTCTACCGGCGCCCGATCCTCGACTACTGGGCCGAGCATGAGGAGACGCTCGGGCACATCATCACCCATGTTCTGGTGCATGAGATCGGCCACCATTTCGGCCTCTCCGATGCCGATATGGAGCACATCGAGTCGGAAGCTGCCGTGTGATCGGATTTGCCGTTGACGCTTGCCCCGCCCCGCCCGCAGACTAGGCGCCAAAGACCAACGGGACAGGGCGGCAGAGGGAACGACAATGCGGTCAGCTGCCCGTCTCATGGGGCTTGCGCTCTGTCTTGCGCTGGTCGCATCGAGCCACCACGAGAACGCGGCCGCGCTCGAGCAGGGCAAGCTCGTCGCGCCGGGACGGCTCGTGGTCGCCGGGCGAAAGCTCTCTTGCGGCGCGACTGCCACGCTGCTTCGCGACTTCGAAGGCTTCGCCGTCTCCTCCACCGTCATCATGTTGAACATGCAAGCGCTGAAGGACCTGCCCCGGCCGGTGCAGTGGCTGATCTACTATCATGAGTGCGGACACATCCTGTTCGGCCCGAGCGAGACGGCGGCCGATTGCTACGCGGTGCGGCGGGCGCGGCGCGAAGGCTGGCTCAGCAAACAGGCGCTCGAGGATGTCTGCGCGGTGTTCAACATCGCCGGCCACGGGCCGATGCACCCCGATCCCGAGGCCCGCTGCGAGCAACTAAGGCAATGCTTTGTCAAGAAAAGCGAGCTCTCCGCCAGCGAGGACGGCAACTGAGACATTCCGGCAATTGCGCGAGGGTAGCCCGCGCCTTAGAGTACGATTCGACATGAGGGATGGACGGGCAAGTTTGGGGTTGGCGCTTGCTGGCGCCTTGGGCATCGCGCTCTGCCTCGCGGGCCCCGCAACCGCGCAGGAATGGTCCGGCAATGAAGGCTCGACCACCGCCGGCCCGAGTCTCGACGACTATCTGAAAGAGGCCGGTCCCGACGCCAAGGTGATCGCCCATGGCGCACTCAAGCTGGACGGCAAGTCGGTCAATTGCGGCAAGCGGCCGACCGTGCTCACCACCAATTTCGACAGCTGGGGTGGCGCCTTTCCCGGCTTCCTGATCCTCAATACCAAGAAGATCAATGGGCTCTCCACCCAGGTGAAGCTCTATATCTACAGCCACGAATGTGGGCACCAGTTCATCGGCGCCGATGAAACGGAAGCAGACCTTTTCGCCATCAGGCGCGGCGTGAAATGGGGCTGGCTCGATGCGCAAGGCATGGAGGACATCTGCACCTTCATCTCGCAGTTGAAAGGCGACGGGGTACATCCGCCCGGCCCGCAACGCTGCGAGACCATGCGCAAATACTATCGTGAGCTGATCGGCTCGGCGCCGCAGCAGGCCGCCACCCCTACCCCCTCCTCGCAGGCGCAAACTCTGGGCCCGCCGCATTAGCGGCTTCAGAAGATCCAGGCGATCATCAGCCAGAAGATCACGAAGAAGATCAGAAAGCCGGCGATGGTGAAGGGCAGCTCGCCGAAAATGGCGTCGCCGCCGGAGACGACCGCCATGATGAGGATGGCGACGAACGACACGCCGAAGGAGATCAGCGCCGCGTTCTTCAGCCCGAGACCCTCCGAGAACGGGTCGCCCTCACCGCCAAGCTCGAACAGATAGTAGAAACCTGCGCCGCCAACCACGATCAACAGCAGCAGCGCGGCCGCGGCGGCAATGAATAGCCGCAAGGCCTCGTTGCGCTCGCGCCGGTCGCCCTGACTTGGCATCGCGTCCTCGCTCAGTCGCGGTCGTCGCGCATTTCCTGCGCCTTGGTGATCGCCTCGCGGATCAGATGCGGGTCCGGCATGTCGGCGATGGTGAACTCCGGCTCGTCCCCGGCGGTCGAGATCTGAATCGTCCCCACGCCGAGAATGCGATTGACGAATCCTTGAGTGACATGCACCGAGCGGACATGCTTGAGCGATACCGAGGTGCGGTCCTTGCTAAGGATGCCCCGCTCATACATCAGCTCGTTGTCGGTGACGGTGAGCGCCGTGGCGCGCGTCTTGATGTACCAATAGAGCAGGATGAGAATGCCGATGCCGAAGGCCGCGATCAGCAGCACGCAGAGGATGAACCAGAAGGGATGCGCCCGGAACATTGCCGGATGCGCTTCGTAAATCACCGTTCCCGCCATGCTGCGTCCCTCATCCCGCTTTTTGCCTCGCGGACCTTAGAGCCTGCCTTCCGCGCTGAAAAGCGGAGATATCGGCCCTTTAAGACGTCTATGCGACTGGAAAGCTTGGCCGCTTGAGGCTACATAGCCTTTCGTCGAATGAGGACAGCATGCAGAAATTCACCACGCTCACCGGGATTGCGGCCTATCTGCCCATGATCAATGTCGACACCGACATGATCATCCCCAAGCAATATCTCAAGACCATCAAGCGCACCGGGTTGGGCAAGGGCCTGTTCGCCGAGCTGCGCTACGACGAGGCTGGCAAGCCGCATGCCGATTTCGTGCTGCACAAACCGCCTTACGACAAGGCGAAGATCCTCATCACCGGCGAAAATTTCGGCTGCGGATCGAGCCGCGAGCACGCGCCCTGGGCGCTGCTCGATTTCGGCATCAGCTGCATCATCGCGCCGAGCTTCGCCGACATCTTCTACAACAACTGCTTCAAGAACGGCATTCTGCCCATCACGCTGCCGCAGGAAGAGATCGACAAGCTGATCGATGACGCCTCGCGCGGCGCCAACGCGGTTCTGCACATCGATCTTCCCGCGCAGGAGATCAGAGGCCCCGACGGCGGCAAGATTCATTTCGACATCGACCCGTTCCGCAAGCGTTGCCTGATGGAAGGTCTCGA
Organism: uncultured Alphaproteobacteria bacterium; assembly: GCA_963710245.1. Classification (GTDB taxonomy): domain Bacteria; phylum Pseudomonadota; class Alphaproteobacteria; order Rhizobiales; family Methyloligellaceae; genus Methyloceanibacter. The sequence goes on along the minus strand of CAVPZK010000018.1, from coordinate 82,613 downwards.
CGATATCGGGCTGACCCTGGAGAAGGCCGACGCAATCGAGGCTTTCGAAGGCAAGGCACGCACCGAGCGCCCCTGGGCCTGACGCTCGTTCAGGACCGGCGATCTCCGCTGTTCTCGAAGAAGAAGCGCAGCATTTCGCGTGAGGCATCCGGGCCGCTTGGATCGGTGTAGGAACCGTCCGCGCTGCCGCCGGACCAGGCATGGCCGCTTCCGTGCAGGAGCCAGTCCTCCACGACCGCCGCCCCGCTTTGGTCGCGAATGACGGTGCGGGTGTAGGTCCGTCCGTCGGACGAGCGAGTTTCCGCGCGGTCGATGCTCTCACCAGCCTTGGACGCACCGACGATTCCTGTGGCGTTCGACGGATGGACGATGTTGTCGGCATCGCCGTGGAATACGATGGTACGCACGCGAGGGGAGTCGACCGCCGCCCCGCGCGGCTTCCGCGCTCGGCGGCCGCGGGGACCCGCGCCGCCACGCATCGCCGCGAAGGCTGAAGGCAGATCGGTCGCAGCTCGGTAAGGCAGGCCGGAATGCACGCCGATCGCGGCGTACATCTCAGGGTACGTGGCCGCCATTACGGCCGCCATTGCGCCTCCCGCCGATAAGCCCGCTATGAACACGCGGTCCGGGTCCACGCCGTAGCTCGCCACGATTTCATGCGTGAGCCCGGCAATGATGGAGGGCTCGCCGGCCCCGCGCTTCTGGTGCTCGGGCGCGAACCAGTTCCAGCATAGGGATGCGTTTGCAGCTTTGGACTGGCTCGGATAGGCGACGATAAATCCATGCTCCTCGGCCAGGTCGTTCATGCGCGTCCCCGCCGCGAAGTCGTCTCCATCCTGCGTGCCGCCATGCAGCATCACCAGCAGCGCGCGCCCGCCCTCCGGGAGATGGCGAGGAATATAGAGCTTGTAGTCTCGGCTCCCGGCGGCGCAGGCAAAGGACCGGCTCAGGAACTGAGCGCCGTCCGGAACGTCGACAATCTTGCTTGGTCTGGCGACTTTCAGCGCTTCGAGATTGAAGCTTGGAAGCCCGATGTCGCCATGCGCCGGGACCATCTCGCCCATGCGCCGCGCCCAGACACCAGCGCTCGGCGGCAGCGACAATCCCGGGGCAAGGCTTGCGCCACCCTCGGGGACGTGTCGTCACTTCCGCCGTGAGATCGATGAGTGGGCCTTCGATTGCGCGAGCTTCCGCCGCTTGCTCGGTAGCAGGCTCGGACTCCGCTCCGCCCGACAGAGTTCTTCGGATGACGCGCGTTGCCTGCATGAGCTTCTGAGCCTGGATCAGTCTCATCGCCGCGCGCATGCCGTTTGCAAAATCCATGTTCATTGCTTGAATCCTTTTTGGGATGTTTTGCGCCGTCAGGTGATGCGATCGGCGAGCGCGGCCTTGATCTCCTTGCTGGCGTGAAGCGCGCCAAGCACGGTGATCAATTCGATGGTTGCCGAAGCGAGCGTCGGTGTCACGTCTGGGGCGAAGCTCGCGAGCCCGAGCACCTTGATGTGCAGCTTTTCACCGGCGGCCTTCACGGCCTCCAAATCCGCGCGCGTGTAATGCCTGAGACCGAGCTCGAGCGTGTGACGCACGATGGATTGCCTGACCTCCTCGCGATGGGTCGAAAGCTGGTTACGGATCGCCGTGCGAATGAAGTCGGTCCGGTTGGAGTAGAAACCCTCCTGCACCAGCAGATCGATATGACCGAGGTCGACATAGCCGAGGTTGATCGTGATCTTTTCGGTCTCGCCAGGTCGTTCGCGCAGGCGGTAAATCTCAGCGCTCATATCCGTTCTCCATCCAGTTGGATGTTATATGGATGGTCAACGGATGGACGTCAAGGCCAGAAGCGGTCGTTAGCGGCTATTCGAACGGAATCGGCGTTGTGGCCTGCTCGATCAGTGGCTTGCCGTCGCGCGTGATCTTGAGCTTGGCGAAATAGGTCCACTCCGACGGCCAGCCACCTGCCGGCACGCCCCGCTTCCCCGCTTGCAGCAGATAGACCGCTCTATCCTCGGCAAGCGTCTCGGTGTTGGTGAGCAAGGGTTTGTCATTGTTGCTGAGAGTGATCTCGACGGTGTCGCCCTTCTTGAGATTGGCGGCCGAGACATAGGCGATGGCGGGGGTATTGAAGCGCGGCACGGGCGGCGCCCCTTTGTCCAGCTCCTCCTGGGCGACCTCGTGATCGGCAAGCCCCAAGGCAAGCACCTTGGCGTCTTCGGCCACAGCCGGGGTCGCAACCCCGCAAATCAACAACACAATAAACAGCGCCCTTGTCAGCATTTCCTACTCCCTTTAGGCAGAGCCGGGCCGGTCTAGCACAGGACCGGCCAGGGGAAACGGCAAAGGAGCGGGAGAAACATGACGACCTATAAGCTTCTGCTGCTCCCCGGCGACGGCATCGGGCCGGAGGTGATGGGCGAGGTCTCCCGCCTCGTCGCCTGGATCAACGCAAGCGGGCTTGCCTCGCTCGAGACCGAGACCGACCTGGTCGGCGGCTGCGCCTACGATTCGCATGGTGAGGCCATCTCCGAGGCGACCATGAACCGCGCACTCGCCGCCGACGCCGTCATGCTCGGCGCGGTCGGCGGCCCGAAATGGGATGGCGTGCCCTACGACAAGCGCCCGGAAGCCGGGCTGCTCCGCCTGCGCAAGGACCTTCAGCTATTCGCCAATCTCAGGCCCGCGATCTGCTATCCAGCGCTCGCCGACGCGTCTTCGCTGAAGCGCGACCGGGTCGACGGGCTCGACATCATGATCGTGCGCGAGTTGACCGGCGGCGTCTATTTCGGCGAGCCGAAAACCATCACCGATCTCGGCAACGGCCAGAAGCGCGCCGTCGATACCCAGGTCTACGACACCTACGAGATCGAGCGCATCGCCGCGGTAGCCTTCGATCTCGCGCGCGAGCGGAAGCGCCTAGTGCACTCCGCCGACAAGCGGAACGTCATGAAGACGGGCGTGTTGTGGAACGAGGTGGTGACCAAGCTGCACGATTCGCGCTACGGCGACGTGACGCTGCATCACATCCTCGCCGACAATTGCGCCATGCAGCTGGTGCGTCAGCCTAAGCAGTTCGACGTCATCGTCACCGACAATCTGTTCGGCGACATGCTGTCAGACGAAGCGGCAATGCTGACCGGCTCGCTCGGCATGCTGCCCTCTGCCTCGCTCGGCGAGGCCGACACGCGCGGACACAGGCGCGCGCTTTACGAGCCGGTACATGGCTCGGCGCCCGACATCGCCGGCAAGGGTGCCGCCAACCCGATCGCCACCATCGCCAGCCTCGCCATGTGTCTCCGTTATTCCTTCTTTCTTGGGGATATTGCCGACCGGATCGACGGGGCCATCGCCAAGGTGCTCGACCAGGGCCTGCGCACCGCCGACATCGCCCAAGACGGCTGCCGCACCGTCGGCACGACCGAAATGGGTGAGGCCATTATCGCGGCGCTCGACCGCTGACAGTGAGGCTAAAGCATGAGACGGATGCTCTTTTGCGCGGCGATCTCCGCGACGCTTCTCGCCTATGCCCCGGTTTTTGCCGCTGATGATGCGGCAACGAACGCGGCAGAGCCAAGCGAGGCGGCTCCGGCCGCGCCCGATGTCTCAGCCAAGCCCGTGCTCACGCCCGAGGAACTCGCCGAGAAGGAGGCGCGCAAGGAATGCAAGAAGAAGATCTGCGACATCATCGCCACGCGCGATCCGAACGGCGAGGACGTGGCTTGCGACATCACCAAGACCTGGCGCGAGGAGGACATCGTCAAGATGCTCGGCGGCAAAATCAGCTGGCCCTGGGGCAAGGCGGTGTGCCAGTCGAGACTCGAGCTGAAGCGCAAGCCTCTCGCCTTGGCGATGAGCGAATCCGAGTATGAGATCGTCATGCCGGCGCAAAAAGTCCGCTGTACCCTCGCCCAGAAAGAGAAAGGCGAGCCTTATGCTATCGAGATCACCCTGGCGCCGAAGGTGAAATTCAAGGACGGCAAGGCGTCCGAGGCGACGCTCAATTGGGGCGAGGCGTCGGCGCCGATGTTCATTTATCCGCTGATCTATGCCGGCACCGGCTTCGACAACTCGGCCAATGTTCTGGGGCCCGAGGTGGTGCACCTGGTGAACGAGTTCACCACCAAGAAATGCATCGAGGTGAAGGCTGAAGCGCCGGCCGGCACTCCGTAATCGGCGGCGCGGCGAAAGAGAACGCGGTTTGACGGTTCAGGAAGACGCTATCCCGACAAAGAGCCCCGCTCCAGGCAAACACGACGCCTCGCCGACGCGGCGCACGTCGCAGTTGCTTCGCGACTTCGTGGCGAGTGAGACGGGGCCGCGCATCAGCCTCGGCGCACTCCGCGATGCGCTCGACGATCGCGGTTTCGGCGTTCTGCTGTTTGTCTTCGCCTTTCCCAATCTTCTGCCGCACAACATCCCGCTTGTCTCCGCCGTGCTTGGCCTGCCGCTGGTCTTGCTCGCCGCGCAGTTGTCCTACGGCCGGCACAAGCCGTGGTTCCCCTCCTGGCTGGCGGAGCGTTCCTTCCCGCGGCTCGGCTTCACCGCTATCGTCATGCACGCTTTGCCCTATCTGGAACGGGCTGAGCGCCTGCTCAAGCCGCGCTTGACGGGATTGTTGTCGTGGACCGGGGAGCGCTTCATCGGCGTCGCCCTTCTCGTGCTCGCCATCGCGCTGATTTTGCCAATCCCTTTCGGCAATTGGCTGCCGGCATTCGCCATCGCCATTGTCGGCCTCGCTCTGGTCGAGAAGGATGGCGTGGCCGTGCTGGTGGGCCTCGGCGTGGGAGCCGCGAGCCTGATCGTGATCGGCGTCGTGGTCGGCGGTTTGATCGCCGCCACCCAGTTGCTGCTGTCAAGCCTGTTCGGCTCGGCCTAGGCCACGCCGGCGCGCTTCAGCTCCGGTCCGAGCTGTCCGCTGAGCCACAGCCTGAACATTCGGATGTCGCATTGGAACGCCCAAGCCGGGTGCGAGACCATGGCCGGGCGGTTCTTCTCGATGAGGAAATGCCCGGTCCAGGCGCAGAGATAGCCGAGCGCGGTGCCGGCAAGCACGATCAGCGGATTGATGGTGAGGAGGCCTAAGACCAGGGCAGTGGCGCCGATCCCCGTGCCGGCAACATGCAGCAGCCGCGTCCCCTCTTGCGCATGGTAGCGGAGATAGGTCTTCCAGAAATCGTCGAAGCTCTCTTCGGCTGCTTCCGCCAATCGATCATCCTCCGAAGCGTGATATCGGCAGCGTAGGTCGCGGCTTCGCGCCGCGTCAAGCGAGCTCGGCGGCGTTTCCCTTATGACCGTCAACGATTAGAGTGGCTGCCACACCAATTGCCACCGGGGAGCACGATGGAAAGAGCAGCGCCTTATCTCATCCTGATCGGCCGCATAATTCTGTCGATCATTTTCATCCAGTCGGGCTGGGGCAAGATCTTCGGTTATGCCGGCACGGCCGAGCATATGAACGCGGCCGGCGTGCCCGGCGCGCTGCTGCCGCTCGTCATTCTCACCGAGCTCGGCGGCGGGCTCCTCGTCCTGCTTGGCTTGTTCACGCGCTATGCGGCGATCGCGCTCGCCGGCTTCTGCCTGCTTGCAGCGTGGTTCTTCCATTACCAGCCGGGCGACATGATGCAGATGATCAACTTCATGAAGAACATCACCATCGCCGGCGGCTTCCTCGTGCTTGCAGGCTCTGGCCCCGGCGCGCTCGCGCTCGACAATCTGCGCCGCTAACACGTCGAGCTAAGGCATTGCGGTCTGCGCGGCGGGCGTCAGCCGCCACACGGTGTTGCCGACATCGTCGGCGACGAGCAGCGCGCCGGCCTTGTCGATGGCGACGCCAACCGGGCGTCCGCGCGCCTCGCTGCCATCGAGAAAGCCGGTCAACACATCAACCGGCAGGCCCGACGGCTTGCCTTGCGCGAACGGCACGAACACCACCTTGTAGCCGCTGAACGGCGAGCGGTTCCACGAGCCATGCTCGCCGATGAACGCGCCGGTCCGGAATCGCTCGGGCAGGAGATCGCCTTGCGCGAAGGCGAGCCCGAGCGGCGCCACATGATTGCCGAGCGAATAATCTGGCGGAATCGCTCTTGCCACCGCTTCCGGATTTTGCGGCTTCGCCCGCTCGTCGACGTGTTGGCCCCAGTAGCTAAACGGCCAGCCATAGAACGCGCCGTCCTTCACCGAGGTCAGATAGTCGGGAACGAGATCGGAGCCCAACTCGTCGCGCTCATTCACCACGACCCACAGCGCGCCGGTTCGCGGCTCGAAGGCGAGCCCCACCGGATTGCGCAAGCCTGTGGCGAAGGTGCGGGCTTCACCCGTCGCCGGATCGATCTCCAGGATCCGCGCGCGGTCCTTTTCCCAGTCGAGCCCGTTCTCGCCTGCATTGCTGTTCGACCCGACGCCCACATAGAGCCGCGATCCATCCGGCGACGCGGCAAGGCTCTTCGTCCAGTGGTAGTTGAGGGGTCCTGCCGGCAGATCGACAACCTTGGTGCCCGGTCCCGCAATTTCGGTCGCGCCGTCTTTGTAATCGAAGCTGAGCAGCGCGTCGCTATCGGCGACGTACAGCTTGTCGCCGATGAGCGCCATGCCGAAGGGAGAGTTGAGGTCCTTCAGGAACACGCTCTTGGTCTCGGCCACGCCATCTCCGTCGGCGTCGCGCAGCAGCATGATGCGGTTCGGGCTCGGTACGCCGGCGCCGGCGCGCTTCATCATCCAGCCCATGACCATACCCTTGATCCCGCCAACGCCCTCTTCCTGCTTGGGCGTATTCGTCTCGGCGACCAGCACATCGCCATTTGGCAGGACGTAGAACCAACGTGGATGATCGAGGCCCGTGGCAAAGACGTTCACGCTGAGCCCCTCCGCCGGCTTGGGCATTTGGCCCTCCGGCCAGCCGGTCGCCTTGGCCACATTGATGGTAGGGATCAGCGCGGTGCTCGGCGCCGGGAGTTCCGGGTTGGGGCCTTGGGTCTGAGCCTCCGGCACATCGGCCGCATCGCAAGCGGCCAGAATGAGGGCAAGCGTCAAAAGCAGGGCTATGCGTGCAGTCATGATCCGTCCGACGAGAGAAAAGGGGCTAGCCAAGAACGTCTTTAGGGTCCGGGGAGTTTCCCCTTGGCCGCCTTTACAACGACGGGTCATTCCACGTAAATCGGCCGCAAATCATGAGTTGAACCAGGAGTGAGCGAAAGCATGGGTTACAAGGTCGCAGTCATCGGCGCCACCGGCAATGTCGGGCGCGAGATGCTCAATATCCTGGCCGAGCGCGAGTTCCCCGCCGACGAGGTGTTCGCCGTCGCCTCGCGTCGCTCGATGGGCGTCGAGGTCTCCTTCGGCGACAAGCGGCTCACCTGCCGCGACCTCGAGCAGTTCGATTTCCGCGGCGTCGATTTCGCGCTGATGTCGGCGGGCTCCGCCGTCTCCAAGGATTGGGCGCCGAAGATCGGCGCAGCTGGGTGCGTGGTCATCGATAATTCCTCCTGCTGGCGCATGGATCCCGACGTTCCGCTGATCGTGCCCGAGGTCAACGCCGACGCGGTGGTCGGCTTCACCAAGAAGAACATCATCGCCAATCCGAATTGCTCGACCGCGCAGCTCGTCGTGGTACTGAAGCCGCTGCACGACCGTGCCAAGATCAAGCGCGTGGTGGTCGCCACCTATCAGTCCGTCTCCGGCGCGGGCAAAGAGGCCATGGACGAATTGTGGGACCAGACCAAGGGCATCTTCACCACCCAGCCCTCCGAGCCCAAGGCATTCACCAAGCAGATTGCCTTCAACGTCATTCCTCACATCGACGTCTTCATGGAGGACGGCCAGACGAAAGAGGAATGGAAGATGATGGCGGAGACCAAGAAGATCCTCGATCCGAAGATCAAGCTCACCGCCACTTGCGTGCGCGTGCCGGTGTTCGTCGGCCATTCGGAAGCCGTCAATGTCGAGTTCGAGGAGCCGATCACGGCAGCCGAGGCGCGCAAGATCCTGCGCGAGGCGCCGGGCCTGCTCGTTGTCGATAAGCGCGAGCCGGGCGGCTATGTGACGCCGGTCGAATGCGTGGGCGACTATGCGACCTTCGTCAGCCGCATCCGTGAAGACCAGACCGTCGACAACGGGCTGTCCTTCTGGGTGGTGTCCGACAATCTGCGCAAAGGCGCCGCGCTCAACACGGTGCAGATCGCCGAGCTGATCATCAACCGCAACCTGCTGGAAAAGGCGGCCTGACGCTTCGCGTCTCAAGGCTCGCCGATCGCCGCGAAGCGTCCGGTCTCCTGTTCGAGGCTGAGCAGCTCTCCCGTGCCGAGATCGAAATGCAGCCCGTGCAAGGAGAGCAGGCCGTCCTTGATTCGCTTCTGGATGAAGGGAAACGTGCCGAGATTGGCGATCGATGAGCGCACGGCCGCGAATTCGAACGCCATCTCGTCGCCATAAGCGAAGACGTCGCTCTCGACCAGCTTCAGGCCGTCGAGCAGAGTGAGCCAACGGCCGATGAAGCCGTGCTCGGGAATCTTGTCGCGCACCCCGCGGCGATAGGTGTCGACGCCGCCGCAATGCGAGTGGCCAAGCACGATGATGTGCGGCACTTTGAGCGCGGTGGCGGCATATTCCACCGCCGCGCTGGTGCCGTGATATTTGCCCTCCGGTTCGTAAGGCGGCACCAGATTGGCGACGTTGCGCATGATGAACAGCGAGCCCGGCTCCGCATCGAAGATCGCCGAGACATCGACCCGCGCATCGCAGCAGGCGATCACCATCGCGGTCGGCGCCTGGCCAAGCTCGGCGAGCTGAAGATAGCGGCCGCGATTTTTTGCATGCTCGTCGCGGCGGAAGCGGAAATGACCCTCGACTAAACTTTTCGGTAAACCCAGCAAATCTCACCCCTGTGTCACAAAGCCTCGCCAACCATTTCAGCCACATCCGCGTTTGTCCAGGGAGCCGGGTCGATAGACCGCTTCTATCGACCGTTACGGAGCGCCTACTTGATCTCGCTTTAGGCCTGGGGCGAAGCTTCCGACCGTCGGCAGCCCCCAGAAGCGCGATCAACCTGCGCCGGCCGGCATGAGGAAACGTGAGGACGAGGCGGAATGCGTGTTCCACGCGAAGCCTTGATCCAATTCGACAGCGACATGGCAGCAGGTCGTTGCTCTCCCCGCGTGCGCGCGAGGCGATCAATGTCGTGCGCCGGGTCGCCCCAGATGAAGGAGTGTACCCATGGCAAAAGTTCTTGCCGTTCTTTACGACGATCCGGTCGACGGCTACCCCCCGAAATATGCCCGCGACTCGATCCCCAAGATCGACCACTATCCCGACGGCATGACCACGCCGACGCCGAGCAAGATCGACTTCAAGCCTGGAGAATTGCTCGGTAGCGTCTCCGGCGAGTTGGGCTTGCGCAAGTTCCTGGAAAAGGCCGGCCACACGTTGGTCGTGACCTCCGATAAGGATGGTCCGAATTCGACCTTCGAGAAGGAACTGCCTGACGCCGAGATCGTGATCTCGCAGCCCTTCTGGCCCGCTTACATGACCAAGGAGCGCTTCGACAAAGCGAAGAAGCTCAAGCTCGTCATCACCGCCGGCATCGGCTCAGACCACACCGATCTGCAAGCCGCCATGGACAAGGGCGTCACCGTCGCCGAGGTGACCTATTGCAACTCGATCAGTGTGTCGGAGCATATCGTCATGATGATCCTGGCGCTGGTCCGCAATTACATCCCCTCCTATGGCTGGGTGGTGAGAGGCGGCTGGAACATCGCCGATTGCGTCGAGCGTTCCTACGACCTCGAAGGCATGAATATCGGCACCGTTGCCGCCGGCCGCATCGGCCTTGCCGCGCTCCGCCGCCTCAAGCCGTTCGACGTCAAGCTTCATTACTACGACAAACACCGGCTGCCGAAAGAGGTGGAGCAGGAGCTCGGTCTCACCTTCCATCCGAACGTGGAGTCGCTGGTCAAGGTCTGCGACGTTGTCACCATCAATGCGCCACTGCACCCCGAGACCGAAGGCCTGTTCAACGACAAGCTGATCGGCATGATGAAGCGCGGCTCCTATATCGTGAACACGGCGCGCGGCAAGATTTGCGACCGCGACGCCATCGTCCGCGCGCTGGAGAGCGGGCAGCTCGCGGGCTATGCCGGTGACGTATGGTTCCCGCAGCCGGCGCCGAAGGATCATCCTTGGCGCACCATGCCGCATCACGGCATGACCCCGCATATCTCGGGAAGCTCGCTCTCAGCCCAGGCGCGTTACGCCGCGGGCACGCGCGAGATCCTCGAGAGCTATTTCGCCAAGAAGCCCATCCGCACCGAATATCTGATCGTGGACAAGGGCAAGCTCGCCGGCACCGGCGCGCACTCCTATACGGCAGGCGACGCCACCAAGGGCTCCGAGGAAGCGGCGAAGTTCAAGAAGTCCGCGGCCTAGAAACCGAATCGCCGTTCCTCGCAAATTGCGAGGGACGGCGAGCCTTCTCGTCGAGCGGCTTTACTTCTTTTTCGTCGAGCTCTTGCTCGTGACCTTCTTATGCGTCGTCTTCTTGGTGGTGGTCTTCTTCTTTTTGCTGCTGGTGCTGGCTTTATGCGATCCCCGCAGCTTGTCCGCCTGGGCTTTCGTCATCTCGCCCGCATCAACCAGCGCCCCCACGCATGCATGCGAGACCTTTTTGATATTGCGCGACATGCAGGCGCGCAGCGCCTCCGTCCCGAGCCCATACTCGCCGCAATAGGCGTGGTAGTCCTTCTGGCAATCGCGCTTCTCGCGCTCGCGGTGTATTCGGCCAAGGCCGGAATCGCGAGGAGAGTAAGGACGAAACCCGCCGTGCCAAGGGCGATACCGAGTGTGGCTTTCATGGTGTTGAACCTGTCTGATGACCGCATGAGAGAGGCAGGAGGTCGACGATAACCCAAACGCGGCCGGCAAGTAACCGTTCGACCGAGGCCAAATCATGTCATCGGAAAGATTGAAGACCCGGTGCCACGCCGATCCCGGACGACCTGGCCTCTCCCCTAGCCAACTTTGCCTTGGATCGAGAAGCCTTGCGCCTCGAAGGCGGGCGCGGCCTCCGACGACAGGAGAAATTCGAGGAATTTGCGTGCCTCGGGCTTGGCTGAAGCGGTGAGCGCGACCGGATAGAGGATCTTCGGATGGCTCTCCTCGGGGAATATCCCGACCGCACGGACCGCCGGCTCGGACTTGGCGTCAGTGCCGTAGACGATGCCGAGCGCAGCCTCGCCCTTGGCGACGAAGGCGAGCGCCGCTCGTACATTCTCCGCCTGCACCACATGCGGTGACACCGCGTCCCACACTCCGAGAGTGGTTAGCGCCGCCTTGCCGTATTTGCCGGCGGGCACGCTATCGACGCTGGCCATCGCCAACTTGCCGTCAGGCCCGAGCGTCTGCACGATGGGAAAGTCCTTCTCGATGGTGAGCGAGACGGTGGAACCCTTCGGTGCGATGAGCACCAGCGTATTGCCGAGCAGCGTGTGCCGCGAAGCGACGTTGATCAGCTTCTTTTCTTGCAGATAGTCCATCCAGTCGAGATCGGCGGAGAAGAAGATGTCAGCCGGCGCGCCCGATTCGATCTGCTTAGCCAGCGCCGAGGATGCGGCATAGCTGATGCTGACCTTGTCGCCGGTCTTGGTCTGGTAGAGCTTGGCGGCATCGTCGAGCGCGTTCTTCAGGCTCGCGGCGGCAAACACGGTGACGTCGGCTGCCTGCGCGGCAACCGCCATGAAGGGCGCGGCGAGCACGCCGAGCACGAGTATCGCCACCATGCGGCGACGCAATCGATTGGGGGACATGACATTCTCCTTTTGCGGCGAGAATTTCTGCACGGAAACCTCTCCGCTGCAACAAGATGGGTATGCAATCTATGGACCGCTCTCGCGTGACCTGGCGTCGCAGCCCCCAAAACCTGTCAACGTGAGACCCGTTACCTCTCCATTGGGCCTTGCGGTCTACGCCAAGCGCGTTCAAATTGCTGGCAAATGAATGGGCCGTAAAGAGCCCGATCTTCCTGGGGGGAGAAACAATGGCGACTGCTGCACGCGCAGAGACTGCCGACCACAGAGTCGGCCTGCTCGACAAAGAACGCATCATCGCGGGCCCGAGCTATAACCGCTGGCTCGTGCCGCCCGCCGCGCTCGCCATCCATCTCTGCATCGGCATGGCCTACGGCTTCAGCGTGTTCTGGCTGCCGCTCGGCCGCGCACTTGGGGTGGCGGCCGGCACCGGCCAGCCAATTCCATGCCCCGGCGACGCCACCACTTTCTTCGGCAAGCTCGCCATCACCGGCCGGGCCTTGTTCACGACGAGCTGCGACTGGACCCAGTTCGACCTGGGCTGGATGTACACCCTGTTCTTCGTCCTGCTCGGCGTCTCTGCCGCCGTCTGGGGCGGTTGGCTCGAGCGCGTCGGACCGCGCAGAGCCGGCGTCGTCGCCGCACTCTGCTGGGCCGGCGGCCTCATGATCTCCGCTGTCGGCGTCTATATCCATCAGCTTTGGATGTTGTGGGTCGGCTCCGGCATCATCGGCGGCTGCGGGCTAGGCCTCGGCTATATCTCGCCCGTCTCCACCCTCATCAAATGGTTCCCCGACCGCCGCGGCATGGCCACCGGCATGGCCATCATGGGCTTCGGCGGCGGCGCCATGATCGGCTCTCCGCTCGCCACCATCCTGATGAACCATTACGCCACGCCCACGTCGGTCGGAGTGTGGGAGACCTTCGTCACCATGGGCGTGATCTATTTTGCCTTCATGCTCGGCGGCGCGTTCGGCTACAGGCTGCCGCCCACGGGGTGGAAACCCGAGGGCTGGACGCCGCCCGCTAGCGCCAAGGCGATGATCACCTCTGGCCATGTTCACTTGCGGGATGCGCATAAGACGACTCAATTCTGGCTGATCTGGGCGGTGCTCTGCCTCAACGTCTCGGCCGGCATTGGCATCATCGGCGCCGCCGCGCCGATGTTGCAGGAGACCTTCGGCGGCAGGCTGTTCGGCGATCCGTCCGTAGGCTTCGCCAATTTCAGCGACGACCAGAAAGCCAAGGCGGCTCTGGTCGGCGCGGCCTTTGTCGGCCTGTTCTCGCTCTTCAACATTGCCGGCCGCTTCTTCTGGGCCTCGCTCTCCGACAAGATCGGGCGGAAGGTGACCTATTTCATCTTCTTCACGCTCGGCTTCATCTGCTACGCGTCAGCGCCGACGCTGGCGACACTCGGCCTGCTCGGCCTATTCGCGGCGGCCTTTTGTCTGATCGCCTCGATGTATGGCGGCGGCTTTGCCACCATCCCCGCTTATCTCGCCGACATTTTCGGCACGCAGTTCGTCGGCGCCATTCACGGAAGGCTGCTCACCGCCTGGTCGACGGCCGGAATCGTTGGTCCGGTGATCGTCAATTACATGCACGACTCGCGTAAGGCCGAGGGCGTGCCGCCGGATCAGATCTATCACCCGATCTTCTACGTGCTGGCCGGACTGCTCGTGGCTGGCTTCATCGCCAACCTCTTGATCAGGCCGCTCGACAAAAAATGGTTCATGAAGCCCGAGGAGGTCGAGGCGCTGCAAACCAAGACCGCGCGCGAACGTGCGATGCATGCGGTCGAGATCAGGGGAAGCGACGACCGGCATCCCGGCATCCGCCTGTTGCAGCCGATCGGCATGGCGTTGATCGCCGTCGCCGTTGTCTGGTGGATCACCTTCTACACCAAGGCCGGCGGCATCGGCGGCGCCTGGGAGTGCCTGTTCTACAGCGCCACGCCTTGTCTCGACACCATCACCAAGTCGGAGCTCGCGGGTGGCTTTGCCTATCGGCCCTTCTTGATGTGGATCGGGCTCGCGCTTTGGCTGGCGGGAATTGTGTTGAGCCCGAGGCGGCTCGAGATTGCGCCTTTGGCTTGGGCGGCGGTCGGCATTCCGCTGCTTTGGGGCGTTTGGATCACCGTGGACAAAGCGCTCGTCTTGTTCGAGTAGCGCGCGCCGCTCTTGCGAGGGTCCTGGCGCGGATTCGCGGGCAGGAAGCGCTGCCCGAGCCGTGCCGTAGATGAATTTGGGTGGGCCCAACGAGGCTCTTTCCCACTTCGACCCCGGCCGCCACCGCGGCAATCAATATATTGGGGCGAGAGCGAAGGGCTAAGCCACCATATGCGGTGTTTATTGCCAAGCTTTCCTGTCAGAATTTCTTAATCTGGCATTCAGGTGGTTTTCATGGGCGCTTCATGCGGCATCCATGCCTTATCGCCAAGTATCCTACTCGTAAGTTCACCGAAGGAGACGACCATGAAAGAGTGGCTGAAACCCGAGATCACCGAGTCTGAGGCTGGCATGGAAGTTACGAGCTATCTGCCTGCCGAGCTCGACCGCGCTTAATTAGTCCGAGTCGATCTTACAAGTTTTCGCTTGAGGTGGCGGTCCCCACGAAAGTGGGGATCGCCATTTCTGCTTTCAGCCCGCCGCTGACATTCCTCTCCCATCGCTTGTACCCACCAGCCTAGCTTCCCCTCGCCCCCAGCGTCGGGCTAGATAGTCCTCCCGCTCAGGTCGAGGCATATCGGCAATGGCGCGTTTCCATCTGCTTCTCCCGCTGACGCACTAAGCCGCAGATGATCGCACCGCTCGTCGCCATCCTGCTTGCCGTTCCGGTGCTTGCCGTCATCGCCATCGTCATGGCGGTGAATACGCGGCTGCGACTCACCCGGATCGAATCGCGCTTTGCGGGGATCGAAGCGGAGCTCGCCCGGCTGGCCGGCGGAGCGGCTCCGGCTGAGACCGCTCCTGGCGCTCTTCCCGAACCTCCGCCCGAGGCGATCGAGGAGGCCCAGGCGGAGCCCGCGGAGATAGCGCCCCCGTTTGAGCCTGAGGTCGTCGCGGTGCCTTCAGCCCCGAAGCAGCCCGCGCCGAAAAAGATCAGCCTCGAGGAGCGCTTCGGCACGCAATGGGTGGTCTGGGCCGGCGGCATCGCGCTCGCGCTCGGTGGCTTCTTTTTGGTGCGTTATTCGATCGAGCAAGGCTGGTTCGGGCCCGGCGCGCGCGTGGTACTTGCCGGAATCGTCGCTCTTGCTTTGATCGCCGCGGGCGAATGGGCGCGGCGCCGCGAGATCTCGACCGGCGCCATGGGGCTCTCCAAGGCCGACATCCCGAGCGTGCTCACCGCCGCCGGCACGGCGATCGCCTATGCCGATGCTTATGCAGCCTACGCGCTTTACGGCTTTATCGGTCCGGCAGCCGCCTTCGTGCTGCTCGGCCTCGTCGCGCTCTGCACGCTTGCCGCCTCTCTCGTGCATGGACCCGCACTGGCCGGCCTTGGCCTGGTCGGCGCCTTCCTCACGCCGCTCATCGTCTCGACCGAGCAACCCAATTACTGGGCGCTCTATCTCTACCTCGCCGTTGTCACCGCCGCCGCCTTCGGTCTCGCCCGGGCGCGGCTCTGGCGCTGGCTCGCCGTCACCGCGGTGGCGGCAAGCGTGCTCTGGGCGTTGCCCGGCATCGGCGATCTTCAGGCGCTCGGTCCGCACGCCTTCCACATCGCCGCCGGCTTCGTGCTCGCGGTCCTGCTGATCGTCTCGGGTCTCCTGTTCGGGCCGGATGCAGCGCCGGGCGAAATCGACCTCGTCTCTTCGGGCACGCTTGCCGCCTATCTCTTCGCCTCGATGCTGCTCGTGCTCGCGACCGGCCACGACACGCTCGCGCTGACGTTGTTCGTCGCGCTCGTCACTGGGACCGTGGCGATTGCCTGGCGCACCGACGCCGCCGCCGCCGCGGTGCCCGCCGCCGCCGTCCTCGTCACGCTGATTTTCCTGCACTGGTCGCTCGATTTCGACGTGAGCGAACTTGGCCTGCCGGCGGGACCGGTGCCCGATAGCCTGTGGAAGCCCGAGCATTATCTGTTCGGCGCGCCGCTCACCCTTGGCGCCTGCTTCGCTCTCCTGTTCGGCCTGTCGGGATTTCTCGCCCAGCAGCGCGCAACCAATGCGATGCTCGCCATCCTGTGGAGCGCGTCAGCCGTCTTTGCCCCCATCGCCATCCTGATCGCGCTCTATTACCGCATCGCCGGCTTCGACCGCTCGATCCCCTTCGCCGGTGCCGCGGTCGTTCTTGCCGGCGCCTTTGCGCTTGCCACTGAGGCGATCGGCAGGCGCGGCGAGCGGCCTGGCAGCGAGGCGGCGAGCGCCATCTTCGCCACCGGCTCGATCGCGTCGCTCGCGCTCGCGCTCAGCCTCGCACTGGAGAAGGGCTGGCTTACCGTAGCGCTGGCGCTGATGGTCCCCGGCATCGCCTGGGTCGCCGAGAAGCGACCTTGGCCGGCGCTGCGTTGGCTCGCCGCCGCCGTCACCGTTGGCGTGCTCGGGCGCATCATGTGGGACCCGCGCATCATGGGCGAAGGCCTCGGCACAATGCCTGTCTTCAATTGGCTGCTTTGGGGCTATGGCGTGCCTGCCGTCTCCTTTTGGCTCGCCGGGCATATGCTGCGCCGCCGCGCCGACGATGCGCCGGCCAGGGTGATCGACGCCGCGGCCATCCTCTTCACCGTGATGCTCATCGTCTTCGAGGTGCGGCATTACCTCACCGGCGACCCGTATGGCGAGGCCAGCCCGCTGGCCGAGACGGCGCTCGACGTGTCACTCCTCCTCGCCGTCGTCATCGGGCTCGAGCGCCTGCGCTTGAAAAGCGGCAGCGTCATCCACGATCTCGGCGCACAGTTACTTGCCGCCATCGTCTTCATCATGATCGTGTTCAGCCTGGGGGTGAGCGACAATCCCTTCTTCACCGGCGAGCCGGTTGGCGGACGCTTCATCAATCTCATCTTGCTCGGTTACGGCCTGCCGGCAGTTCTCGCCGGCGTTCTCGCCGTCATCACCCGCGGCAACCGGCCTTATTGGTACAGCATGACCGCTGCCGCCACCGCGCTGGCTCTCGCCCTTGCCTATCTCTCGCTCGAGATCTGCACGCTGTTCCACGGACCTGTGCTGACGGAAGGCGTAACCTCCGATGCCGAGCAATATACCTATTCGGCGGTCTGGCTCCTGTTCGGCGTGGCGCTGCTCGCCGCCGGCATCTTCCTCCGCTCGCTGCCCTTGCGCGCGGCCTCAGCCGCCGTCGTGGTGCTCACCGTGCTGAAAGTGTTCCTCGTCGACATGTCGGACCTGACCGGCATCTACCGGGCGCTCTCCTTCCTTGGCCTTGGCGCGGTCTTGATCGGCATCGGCTGGTTCTACCAGCGCCTGCTGTTCCCCCGGTCAGCACCGGCGGAGGCTTCCGGCGAGGGGTGACAGACGCGGAGCCGCAAACTATGGTCCGCTCGACCCAAGTAGAGCCGTAAACACCAATGAACGACACCGACGCCAAAATTCACGACAAGACCGTCACCGGCAACTATTTCGAGGACTTCAAGCTCGGCCAGGAGATCGTGCATGCGACCCCGCGCACGGTCACGGTCGGCGATACGAGCCTATTCACCGCGCTGTACGGGTCGCGCTTCGCGGTGCAGTCGTCGGACGCGTTCGCGCATGAGATCGGCTATCCGCGCTCGCCGATCGACGATCTCCTCGTCTTCCATATCGTCATCGGCAAGACCGTGCCGGACATCTCGCGCAACGCCATCGCCAATCTCGGCTATGCCGAGTTCCGCTTCCTCGCCCCCGTCTATCCCGGCGACACGCTGGCCTCGACCTCCAAGGTGATCGGCGTCAAGGAGAACTCCAACAAGAAGAGCGGCACGGTCTATGTGCGCTCGACCGGCAAGAACCAGCGCGGACACCCGGTACTGTCCTATGCGCGCTGGGTGATGGTCAATAAGCGCGACGTCGATGCGCCGGCGCCGACCCCCGTTGTGCCCGAGCTCGCCGCGAGCGTCGATCCGGCGACGCTCGGCGCGGCGCTCCCGCCGCTCGACATCGGCGGCTACGATTACGCGCTCGCCGGCTCGCCCAAGCGCTGGGGCGATTATCAGGTCGGCGAGAAGATCGACCATGTTGACGGGCAGACAATAGAGGAGGCCGAGCATCAGCTCGCCACCCGCCTGTTCCAGAATACCGCGCGGGTGCATTTCAATCAGCATGTCGAGGGCAAGGGGCGCTTCGGGCGCCGCCTCGTCTATGGCGGCCACATCATCTCCATCGCGCGGGCGTTGAGCTTCAACGGCCTCGCCAACGCCTTCCACATCCTCGGGCTGAACGGCGCGCGCCACGTGGCGCCGTCTTTCGCCGGCGACACCATCTATGCCTGGAGCGAGGTGCTCGACAAAGCCGAGTTGCCGGGGCGGAACGACATGGGCGCGCTCCGCTTGCGCACCTTCGCCGTCAAGGACCGCTCGTGCGACGGCTTCCCCGGTTACAAGGCTGACGGCAGCCACGAGGACGGCGTCGTGCTCGACATGGATTACTGGGTCGCGCTCCCGCGCTAGGCAACTTACGGTGCGATCCGCGCGTTGATGTCGTGAGGAGCGCATCAGGAGGAAGGCAATGAATCGCGAATGCGCTTGGCTCGTAGCCTCGGTCGCCGGCACTCTGCTGCTCGCATCGCCAGCGCTCGCGGTGGACAAGGCGAGCGCCGTGCTGAAGGACGCGCAAGGCAACGAGGTTGGCAAAGCCACTCTGACCTCGACCCCGAGCGGCGTGCTGATCAATCTCGACCTGACCGCGATCCCCGCCGGCGAGCACGCCTTCCATATCCATGCCGTCGGCAAATGCGAGCCGCCCAACTTCGAATCCGCCGGCCCGCATTTCAATCCCGACCAAACCAAGCACGGCCTGATGAACCCGCAAGGTCCGCATGCCGGCGACATGCCGAACCTGCATGTCGGGGCCGAGGGCAAGGTGCAGGTTGAGGTGCTCAACCCGACCGTCACGCTCAGCGCCGAGTCGGCGCTGCTCGACGAGGATGGGGCGGCGATCGTCGTCCATGCGGTGGCCGACGACTACCAGACCGACCCCGCCGGCAATGCTGGCGACCGCATCGCCTGCGGCGTCATTACGCCCTAACCCGGCTTGGCCTGAGCCGGCCCAAACCGGGTTGATTGCCCCCGCCCCTTAACTTGCGTTATGACAAGGCTCGTCTGGGCAACAACAGCACCGAAAACCCATGGGCAACGCCAAATTGGGGGCTGAGCGGCCGCTCTCCCCACATCTTTCGATTTACCGGCCGATGCTCACCATGATGATGTCGATCGCGCACCGCATCTCGGGTGCGGCAAACGCGGTCGGTTTCCTCCTGCTCGTCTGGTGGCTGGTCGCTATCGCCTCTGGCCCCGAGGCTTACGCCCAAGTCTCGAGCTTCTTTGCCAGCATCCTTGGACGGCTTTTGCTGTTTCTGTTCAGCTGGTCGCTGATCCACCACATGCTGGGCGGCATCCGCCACCTCATCTGGGACACCGGCCGGGGCCTCGACAAGGTCAGCATCGAGATCTTTGCCTGGGCAACCATCATCGGCTCGACCGTTCTGACCGTGCTGGTCTGGGTCGTCGGCTATTGGCTGAGGGGGGCGTAAGGCCATAGCAACACCCCTCAAGCGCGTTCGCGGGCTTGGCGCCGCCCATCACGGCACCGAGACTTTTTGGCGCCAGCGCCTGACGGCCGTCGCCAATGTGCCGCTCGTCATCTTCCTCATCCTCGCTGTCGTCACCCATATCGGCGCGAGCTACGAAGAGGTGCATGCGTTCCTCGCCCGGCCCCTCGTCGCGCTGGCGTTTGCCGCGCTCATTCTCTCCGCTGCCATCCATATGCGCATTGGGCTCAAGGAGATCATCGAGGACTACGTGCATGGCGGCGCCAAGGTCGTCGCCATCCTGCTCGCCACCTTCTTCGCCGTCGGCGTCGGGCTTGCTTCCATCCTCGCCATCGTGAAGATCAGTCTCGGATCCTAGTTTCATGCCTCAAGACGCAACGCCCAAAGACACCCCGCCGCACAACGCGGTCCAGATCAACGGCCGCGCCTATCCGATCATCGATCACGCTTACGACGTGGTGGTGGTCGGCGCCGGCGGCTCGGGGCTTCGCGCCGTGGTCGGCTGTAGCGAGGCGGGGCTTCGCACCGCCTGCATCACCAAGGTGTTCCCCACCCGCTCGCACACCGTAGCCGCGCAAGGCGGCATCGCCGCGGCGCTCGGCAATATGGGCCCCGACGATTGGCGCTGGCACATGTACGACACGGTGAAGGGCAGCGATTGGCTGGGCGACCAGGACGCCATCGAGTTTCTCTGCCGCAACGCGCCAGAGGCCGTCTACGAGCTCGAGCATTGGGGCGTGCCCTTCTCGCGCACCGATGACGGCAAGATTTTGCAACGCGCCTTCGGTGGCATGACCATGGATTTCGGCAAGGGGCCGGCCATGCGCACTTGCGCCGCCGCCGACCGCACTGGCCATGCCATGCTGCACACCATGTACGGCCAGGCGCTGCGCCACTCGGCCGAGTTCTTCATCGAATATTTCGCCATCGACCTGATCATGGACGACGAGGGCCGTTGCCGCGGCGTGATCGCGCTGTCCATGCAGGATGGCACCTTGCACCGCTTCCGCGCACATCAGGTGATCCTCGCCACCGGCGGCTACGGCCGCGCCTATTTCTCCTGCACCTCGGCGCATATCTGCACCGGCGACGGCAATGCCATGGTGCTCCGCGCCGGCCTGCCGCTCCAGGACATGGAGTTCGTGCAGTTCCATCCGACGGGGGTCTATGGCGCTGGCGTGCTGATCACCGAAGGCGCGCGCGGCGAAGGCGGCTTCCTGCGCAATTCAGCCGGCGAGAAATTCATGGAGCGCTATGCGCCTTCGGCCAAGGACCTCGCCTCGCGCGACGTGGTCTCCCGCGCCATCACCATCGAGATCAGGGAAGGCCGCGGGCACGGCCCTGAAAAGGACTATATGCATCTGCATCTCGACCACCTCGACCCGGCGCTCATCGAGGAGCGGCTGCCGGGCATCACCGATCTGGCGCGCATCTTTGCCGGTGTCGATGTGCGAACGGCGCCAATCCCGGTTCTACCGACCTGCCACTATAATATGGGCGGCATCCCCACCAACATGCATGGCGAGGTGATCAGCCCGCGCGGCGGCGACCCCGATGCCACCGTGCCGGGACTGATGGCGCTCGGCGAGGCGGCTTGCGTGTCGGTGCATGGCGCCAATCGGCTCGGCTCCAATTCGCTGATCGACCTTGTCGTGTTCGGCCGGGCCGCCGCGCATCGTTGCGCCGAGCTCATCAAGAAGGGCGGCGACATCCCCGAGCTGCCGAAGGGCGCGGGTGAGAAGGCGATCGAACGGCTCGACCGCTTCCGTTATGCCGACGGCGGCACGCCCACCGCCGAACTGCGCCTCAAAATGCAGAAGGCCATGCAGAACCACTGCGCCGTGTTCCGCACCAAGAAGGTGTTGAAAGAAGGCGTTAAGGCTGTCCGCGCCGTCTGGGACGATGCGGCGGATATCGGCGTCACCGACCGCTCGCTGATCTGGAACACCGACCTGATCGAGACGCTCGAATTCGACAATCTGATCTCGCAGGCCGCCGTCACCGTGCAAGGCGCGCTCGCTCGCGAGGAGAGCCGCGGCGCGCATGCGCGCGAGGACTTCCCCAAGCGCGACGACGTAAATTGGATGAAGCACACTCTGTCATGGGCGGACCACGCCACGCACGAGGTGACGCTCGACTTCCGGCCCGTGCATAGCTTCACGCTCTCCAACGAGATCGCCTATATCCAGCCGAAAGAGCGAGTGTATTAGGCCAGGGCTAATTCGCTTGTTGCAGCAGCTTGCCGAGCACGGCCTTTACGCCCTCGAAATCGAACGGCTTGGCGAGCAGGATCGGATCGTTGTAGCCGGCGCTTGCATCGACGCCGCTATCGCCGGTGGCGAAGGCGAAGGGAATCCCCCTCTGCTTGAGGGCGTCGGCTACGAGGAACGAGTTCTTTCCCCCGAGATTGACGTCGAGGATCGCCGCGTCGAGCTCCGCGCTGCCGGCTATATCGAGCCCCTCCTCGACCGAACGTGCGGGCCCGACCACCTCGCAACCGAGCTCGGTGAGCCAGCCCTCCACCAGCATGGAGATCAGCGGTTCGTCGTCCAGTACAAGAATGCGCGGCACGCTAAGGTAATCCTCACAAACGGCTTGCGCGGGGATGCGCATGCAGCAAGTGTATCGAGGGGCCGAAAGCTCCGCTAGCAGTGGTTTTCCCTGTGGTCCAGATCAAGTTGAGTGAGCCGTGCCGACGCGCGCCCTGAAAGCCAACCGATTGCTGAAGAACGCCAAGGTCATCATCCCGGCGGGCTTCCTTTTGCTGCTCATCGCGGCCATCGCCGTGGTGATCGGGCTGGTCCGCTCCCGCGATGCCGACCAGATGGTCGTGCATACTTTGGAGGTGCAGCAATCGGCCCAGAGCTTGTTGATCGACGTCAGGGACGCCGAGACCAACAAGCGCAGCTTCCTGCTGACGGGAACGCCCGACTACATGGAAGCCTTCGGCAGCGCCATGCAGGCGATTCCCGAAGAGTTCGACCGGCTCCGCACGCTCTCCAGCGACAACCCAGAGCAGCGAGCGCGGGTGGCCGAGCTTGGCAAGCTCATCGACGCCAAGTTGGACGAGCTAAAGCGCACGCATGCATTGATCCAGCAGGGGAAGCCCCAGGAGGCGCTTGCCATCCTCAATACGTCGGGCAGCCGGCAGTTGATCAATGACATCCGCGAAAACATCGCCGCTGTGATCCAAGCCGAGAGCAAGCTCCTTGCCGAGCGCCAGACCGAGGCCAAAGAAGAGCGCTATTTGCTCGCCTTCCTCATCGGCCTCGCCTTGATCTCGGCCGCGCTGCTTTCCGGCCTTCTCGCATTTTCGACGCTGCAATCCTTGCGAGGACTGATCGCGCGCACCAAGGAGCTGGAGACCGAGTCGAAACTTCGCCAAGAGGCGGAGTTGACGCTCTTCCAGGTGCAGAAGATGGAAGCCGTGGGCCAGCTCACCGGCGGCATCGCGCACGACTTCAACAATCTGCTCACCATCATTCTCGGCAATCTCGACACGGTCAGGCGCTATTTGCTCGATCTCGCCAAGAACGGCGCCGGAGCCGAGCTGTGCGCCAAATTGACTCAGCCGGTGGACGCCGCCGTGCAAGGCGCGAAGAGCGCGGCGCAGCTCACCCAGAGGCTGCTCGCCTTCTCCCGTCGCCAGACGCTCGAGCCGTCCCGTATCGATGCCAACAGGCTGGTCTCGGGCATGCTCGATATGCTGAGGCGCACGCTCGGCGCCGATATCAGCATCGAGACCGTTCTCGGCGCGGGCGTCTGGCCCAGTTTCGCCGATCCCCACCAGTTGGAGAATGCGCTGCTCAATCTCGCGTTGAACGCCAAGGACGCGATGCCGAATGGCGGCCACCTGACGATCGAGACGGCCAACACCTATCTCGATGCCGCCTATGTGCGCCGCTTCGGCGACGTCGAGGCCGGACAATATGTCGTGCTCTGTGTGACCGACACCGGAACCGGAATGCCCAAGGAGATTCTCGACCACGTGTTCGAGCCGTTCTTCACCACCAAGCCTACCGGCCAAGGCTCCGGCCTCGGCCTCGCCATGGTGCACGGCTTCGTCAAGCAGTCGGGCGGCCATATGCGCATCTATAGCGAGGAGGGTGAGGGCACGACGGTGAAGATCTACCTGCCGCGTCTCACCAATGCCGAGGAGGTCAGCGCGGCTCCCGCCGGCAAGCAAGCCGATGTCTCGCCGGTGCCTCACGCGCAAAACGGCGAGACGATCCTCATCGTCGAGGACAATGAGGGCGTGCGGGACTATGCCAAGGAGGTGCTCGGGGAGCTCGGCTATGCGGTGCTCGAGGCCGGCAACGTCGACCAGGCGCTCGAAGTGCTGGCAAGGGCGCGGCGCGTCGATCTCTTATTCACCGACGTGGTATTGCCGGGCGGCGCCAATGGCCGCGAGCTGGCCAACCGGGCTCGCCGCGAATATCCCTCCCTCCCCGTGCTTTACACCACGGGCTATACGCGGAACGCCATCGTGCATCAGGGCCGCCTCGACGCCGATGTCGAGCTGCTGAACAAGCCCTACACGCAGCAGGACCTGGCCCGCAAAGTCCGCGACATGCTCGACGCTTAAGCGAAGCGGGCTTGCCCCTCTACGCGCCTCCCGCTACCAATGACCGATCGAGAAGGTTCGCCGATGGTCCACTTCACCCTCCCCAAGAACTCCAAGGTCAAACAAGGCAAGGCATGGAATCCGCCGCCGGCGGGCGCGGAAGATGGCCGCTGGCGCGAATACCGCATCTATCGCTTCGATCCCGAGACCGGCGACAACCCGCGGCTCGACACCTATTGGGTCGACATGAACGATTGCGGGCCGATGGTTCTCGACGCGCTGCTCTGGATCAAGAACAACGTCGATGCCACGCTGACCTTCCGCAGGTCATGCCGCGAGGGCGTGTGCGGCTCCTGCTCGATGAACATCGCTGGCACCAACACCCTCGCCTGCACCATGCATGCCGACGACGCAACAGGCGCGATTCCGATCTACCCGCTCCCGCATTTGCCGGTGATCAAGGATCTCGTGCCCGACATGACGAATTTCTACGCGCAGCATCGCTCCATCGAGCCCTGGCTCCAGACCGACTCGCCCACGCCGCAGAAGGAATGGCGCCAGTCCAAGGAGGATCGCGATAAGCTCGACGGGCTTTACGAGTGCATCCTCTGCGCCTGCTGCTCCACGGCCTGTCCGTCATATTGGTGGAACGGCGACCGCTATCTCGGGCCGGCCGTGCTCCTCCAGGCCGACCGCTGGGTCGAGGACAGCCGTGACGAGCGGACCGGCGAACGGCTCGACGAGCTGGAAG
Organism: uncultured Alphaproteobacteria bacterium; assembly: GCA_963710245.1. Classification (GTDB taxonomy): domain Bacteria; phylum Pseudomonadota; class Alphaproteobacteria; order Rhizobiales; family Methyloligellaceae; genus Methyloceanibacter. The sequence continues at coordinate 57,812 of CAVPZK010000018.1, read as the reverse complement.
ACCCCTTCCGCCTCTATCGCTGCCACACCATCCTCAACTGCACCAAGGCCTGCCCCAAGGGGTTGAACCCGGCCGCGGCCATCGCCTCGCTCAAGCGCAAGCTGGTCGAGCGCGCGGAGTAGCTCCGCCATGATCGACCATATCGGCATGCCGGTCTACGACATCGCCCGCGCCACCGAGTTCTATCTGAAGGCGCTAGCGCCGCTCGGCATCGCCATCGTCATGCAGGTCTCGGCCGAAGAGTCCGGCCATGGCGCGGCGGTTGGCTTCGGCGCGAATCAAAAGCCGTTCTTCTGGATCGGCGAGGGCGAGCGGCTCGGCGGGCATGTCCATGTCGCCTTCGTCGCGTCATCGCGCCAGGCGGTCGATGCCTTCTATCGAGCCGCGCTCTCGGCCGGCGGCAAGGACAACGGCCCGCCTGGCTTGCGGCCGCATTACCACGCCAACTATTACGGCGCCTTCGTGCTCGATCTCGACGGCAACAATATCGAGGCGGTGTGTCATCTCCCCGCGTGAGCGGGGCTACCTCGCGCAGCGCGGCAGGGAGAACTCGCAAGTGGGCACGCCCTCTTTGCGCATCTCCTCCTGCTTTTTCGGATCCTTCTCGGCCTGCCAATCGTAGGGGCTGCGCACGTCCTTATGCGAGAAGTTCACCCTGACCAGCTTGCCGTCCTCGAACACGAGGCTTGCCGAGCAGGTCCAGTCTTTGTCCTCTTTCTTTTTGTTCTTGCCGAAGATCGAGGAGAGTTTGTTCTTGTCGGATTTCTTATCGTCAGACTTTTTCTCGTCGGACTTCTTGTCGTCCGACTTGGACTTTTCGGCGGGAACCGGGCCTGCGCCCGAATAGTGATAGGTGAGCGTCTCCTTATTTGACCCGCTCTCGAAGCGTGAATGCGGCTCGCCCGCGCAGGCGATGATTTCGGCCTGGCTCATGCCGAGATAAGGCGCCGCGGGGTCTTGTTTAGCGGCTGCACCGCCGGCCGCAAGGAGACATGCACAGCCGATCGCGAGCGCGATGAAACTATGAGTGGAGCGCATGCCATGCTCGTCACTCGGAAATCCGGCGGCATCATGGCGGCGCACGGAGGACCGGAGCGTCCTAGAGCGCGAAGAAGAAATCGTAGAGCAGCTTGATATTCAGCGTGATCACGGTCACGGCGATCAGCACCGCGAGCGCGGTCACCCAGCGCGGCGCGACCAGCACGCCCATCTTGCGCTTGTCCGCCGTGAACATCACCAGCGGCACGATGGCGAAAGGCAGCTGGAGGCTCAACACCACCTGCGACAGGATCAGCAGCTTGGCCGTGCCCTCGGCCCCCCACCAGATGGTGACGATGGCCGCCGGGATGATGGCGATGCCCCGCGTCACCAGCCGCCGCGCCCAAGGCGGCAGCCGAATATCGAGGAAGCCCTCCATCACGATCTGCCCCGACAGCGTCGCCGTGATGGTGGAGTTCAGCCCGCAGCACAGCAGCGCCAGCGCGAACAGCGACGGCGCCGCGGCCGAGCCGAGCAGCGGTGCCAAGAACTTATAGACCTCGCCGAGCTCCGCCACGTCGGTCTGGCCCGTCTTATGAAAGGTCGAGGCCGCGAGGATCAGGATCGAGGCGTTGATCAACAGCGCGAACATCAGCGCGATGGTCGAATTGATGGTGGCGAGCGTGATCGCCTCGCGCTTCTCTGGCACGCTGTCGCCGAACCGCCTCGTCTGCACGATGCCCGAGTGCAGATAGAGATTATGCGGCATCACCGTGGCGCCGATGATGCCGAGCGCCAGATAGAGCATCTCCGGGTTCTTCACGATCTCGACGGTCGGCGCGAAGCCGCGGATCACTTCGCCCCAGTTCGGATCGGCCATGGCGATCTGAATGCCGAAGCAGACGGCGATGACCAGGAACAGCGTCACCACCAGAGTCTCGACATAGCGGAAGCCGAGCTGCTGCATCCACAGAATGAGAAACACGTCGAGCGCGGTCAGCAGCACGCCGATCTCGAGCGGAATGCCGAACAGGAGATTGAGCCCGATCGCCGTGCCGATCACCTCGGCCAGATCCGTCGCGCAGATGGCAAGCTCGGCGAGCGCCCAGAGCGGATAGGCGACGAAGCGCGGGAAGGCGTCGCGGCAGGCTTGGGCGAGGTCGCGACGCGACGCGATGCCGAGCCTGATGCAGAGCGCCTGGAGCAGGATCGCCATCAGGTTCGACATCAGCGCGATGGTCAGCAGCGCGTAGCCGAACTTCGATCCGCCGGCGAGCGAGGTCGCCCAGTTGCCGGGGTCCATGTAACCGACGGCGACGAGATAGCCGGGACCGAGAAAGGCGAGCAGCTTGGTGACCAGCGAGCCGGTCGGCCGCGTCCTGATCGAGCCGAACACTTCGGCGAGCGAGGGCGTGCCCGAAGGCCGCCGCCAGCCGCGGTCGACGTCGTGCGCCGCGCCGTCCAGCGTCGCCGCCGCCGCACCTGTCTCGTTGGCCGCCTTATAGGGCCTCAGCATGGCTGTCCTTCGTTTCGGGAAGGGAGCCCGAAGGCTCGTAAATCGCGGCCCCTAACGGACCGCCCCATGCTGTATGTATCTTACATGCGAATAATTTGCAAGAGCAACTGCGGCTGCTCGGGCGTTTCCTTACCAGCATCTGCACCGCATCCATGGGCACGCGCGTGCGAAGCGCTCGAACAGCCTTCAATGTCGTCTTGCTCCCTCATCGAATGCTCTCCGAACTTTGCGCCGCAATGTTTGATTGATCGAATGCGCTGAACGGTTTCAGCCTTGCTGACTCTGGCGGTGGGACCGCTTTTCCCCGGGATGCGCTCGTTTCCGGTAGGCTGATACCCTTCATGTTGACATATGGAAAGATTTCACGGCGCGGGGCCCAAACGAGACCCCAGTCCGCGTGGCCTGCATGGGGAGTACTCCAATGAATCCAAACAAAGCACTTTGGGAAAAAGGCGACTTCACTCGCATTGCGGAAAGTATGAGAGACAGCGGAGAGGCGCTCGTCAGCGGTCTCGGAATCACCAAAAGGCTCAAGGTTTTGGATCTTGGATGCGGTGATGGAACGACGGCATTGCCAGCCGCGAGACTCGGAGCGGACGTGTTGGGCGTCGATATCGCGAGCAACCTTGTCGAGGCCGGTAACAAGCGAGCAAAGGAGCAGGGCCTCACGAACTGCAAGTTTCAGGAAGGCGATGCGTCTAATTTACACGAGCTGAAAGCTCATACTTTTGACCTCGTCGTAAGCATCTTTGGCGCCATGTTCGCGCCGAAGCCGTTTGATGTGGCCAAGGAGATGGTGCGCGTGACCCGGTCCGGAGGCCGGATCGTGATGGGGAACTGGATTCCAAACGACCCGACATTGGTCGCACAAATTTTGAAAATCAGTTCTTCGTACTCGCCGCCGCCGCCGGAAGGCTTCATTAGCCCTATGACGTGGGGGGTCGAGAACAATGTGATCGAGCGATTTGCGGCCGCGGGGGTTGCAAAAGAGACGATATCGTTCGTCAGAGACACCTACACCTTCAACTTTCCTGGCCCGCCACCAGAGTTCGTTGAAGCCTTCAGAAAATACTATGGGCCAACCATGAATGCATTTGAAGCGGCGGAAAAGAACGGTCGTGCCGGTGATCTGCAGAAGGAACTGGAAGCTCTATTCAACCGTCAAAACAAAAGCCCAAGCAGGAATGTCACCTCCATTCCTGCGACCTTCTTACGCGTTACGGTTGCGCTTAATTAACAGCCTACGACACTTAGGCTGACGGGATGTCTGCTTATGGCACGAAGCGGAACTTATCCCCGCCCCTCAGGGCTGCATTAGACTGCACCCATCCCTCGTCCATGAGGACGCGAGCTGCAGACCGTCTGTAACTTGTGATGAGGGGCGCGGCGCCTGAGGTGCCGGCGGACACCAGGGCCCGGTGTAGAGCAAGCCCGACCCCGCCGGCAGGCTAACGGACCAGCCTCAGGGGTCCTAACCCGCTGTCGCCTGGACTGGAACCGTCCAGGTCTAATCCTCCGCGCCGATCGAGGCGCGGCGGAAACAGAGGTAAGGCGCACGGCATGGGCCCTAAAATATCGCCGCATAAGCGGGGCGCCGAAAGGCTGCCCAAAATTGCGCAACGGACGCGGCCGATCGGTGCCCCGCAGTCCTCGCTCTGGGAGACAACGCATAGCCCGGACGCTTGATGCGTCGCGGCAAGGTGCCCGCACGTGCAACCGAGGATTTCCGGGATTTTTCCTGTGGCCATGCCGCAATCAGCCCAAATTTGAGCTGCTTTTCATGCTAGCCGAACAAGACGCAATCGGGCACCTTAGGGAAAGGCACGGGGTAGACATTGCTGGGCGCGCCATTCCGCTTGGCTTGAGGGAGCTGATGATGAGGGCATTCGTTTTGGGGCTGCTTTTGGCGGCGACGGCCAGCCTGCCTGGTTACGCGGCCGAGCCTAATGGGCCCGAAAATCTCATCGACCAGACCGAAGCCGTCCGCATCGGCGTGCAGGGCCTGCTCGCCGAGAAGGCGGGCGATACCAGCATGCGCAAGGCGCAGAAGGATGCGCTGATCGAATATTATCTGGTTCCCGACCAGCCGCTGCTGTGGGTCAACGACAACGGCCTGACCGATCGCGCCAAGTCCGTCATCGCCGAGATCGGCAAGGCCGACGATTACGGCCTCACCGCCTCCGACTATAAGCTGCCCGACGCCAGCACCTATAATGCCTCCGATCCCAAGGCCAAGGATTGGCTCGCCGATGCCGAGGTGAAGGTGAGCTACGCCGTGCTCGACTATGCCAATGACGCGCGCGGCGGGCGGATCCAGCCTTTGCGCATCAGCAAGAATCTCGATCCGAGCCTTGCGCTTCCCAATCCGTCGGAAGTGCTGGAGTTGATCGCCATCCGCTCCGACCCTGGCGCTTATCTCAGGAGCTTCCAGCCCGACCAGCCGCAATTCGAGGCGCTGCGGCAGAAGCTGCTCGAGCTCCGAGGCGGCAAGGTCGAGGAGCCGAAGCCTGGCGTGGTGACCATCCCGCCCGGACCGGTGCTGAAATTCGGCGTCGAGAACGAACAGGTCGCGCTGCTCAGGCAGCGGCTCGATGTGCCCGCCGGCTCGAACCCGAACCGATTCGACGAGGCCGTGCTCGAGGCGGTGAAGCAGTTCCAGCGCTCCAACGGCTCGTTGCCCGACGGCATGGTTGGCACTGGCACGCGCCGCATCCTCAATGGCGGTCAGCCGCAAGAGCCGGTGGCAAGTCCCGCGCGCATCAAGCAGATCCTTGTCAATATGGAGCGCTGGCGCTGGCTGCCGCATGACCTGGGCGCGTTCTACGTGACGGTCAACATCCCCGAATTCACGCTGCGCGTGGTCGAGGAAGGCACGCCGATCCACACCACGCGCGTGGTGGTCGGCAAGCCCGACAAGCAGACGCCGGTGATCTCCGACGAGATGGAGGAGGTCGTCTTCAATCCCTATTGGAACGTACCCAACTCCATCAAGATGGAAGAGATCGCGCCCTATATGGGTTATGGCGGCGGCTTCTTCGGCGGCGGCGCTGACACCTCCGTGCTTCAGCGCCACGGTCTTCTCATCCGATATGGCGGCCGCGACGTCGATCCGGATTCGATCGATTGGAGCCGTAACGACATCCGCAATTTCGATCTGGTTCAGCCGCCGGGACCCGGCAACGTGCTCGGCCGCGTCAAATTCGTGTTCCCCAACAAGCACGACGTCTACATGCACGATACGACGCAGAAGTTTCTGTTCAACAATGCCGTGCGCGCCGAGAGCCATGGCTGCATGCGCGTGCAATATCCCGAGAAGCTCGCCGAGGTCATCCTGAAGCATGACAAGAACTGGAGCCCGGCCCGCGTCGAGTTGACCTTCGATGCCGGCGGCGACAACCACGTCGCGCTCGACCAGCACATCCCCGTCTACATCACCTATTTCACCCTGCGCGTGAACGACGACGGCTCGATCTCGACCTTCAACGACATCTACGGCCACGATGGCCGGATGAACGCGGCGCTCAGCGGCAAGGGATACTTGCCCGAACCCTGGGCGGACGAGGAGATGGCCGACAACCAGAATTGGGCGGCGCCACCCAACAAGCGCCGCATCAGGCCCGGGCGGGACAACGACTTCACCCGCGCTCTGTTCGGGTTCTAGTCGGCGTCCTTCGACATCCTGCTGATGTCCTCAACCGTTTTGGGATGCTGCGGCGAGATCGGCCTGGGCCGGAACCCTCCCCCTGCCCTAACCGTTGGTCCTGCAAGCGAAAAGACCAAAAAGGAGGCTTCAGCATGCAAGCCAACACGATCCTCAAATCCTTGCGCGGCGGCGCGATTGCGCTGGCGCTGATCGCTGCAACGGCTTTGCCGCAGACGGCGTCGGCGGGCTCGATCCAGAGTCGCGGCGATTTTGGCGGCACCTGGACGCGCATCGGGCCGAGCGATCACTGGCGCCATGAGCGCCATTATTACGCCGCGCCGGTCTATATGGCGCCGCCCTACGCCTACGATCTGGATTATGGCGAACCCGACGATTACGGCCCGCCCGCTTATTACGATTATGGCCCCGGCATTGCCATTGGCGGGCCCGGAATTGGCCTCTCCATCGGCATCGATTAGACTGCGGCACTAAGCCCGAAACCAAGCGGCGGCGGCGGGTCTAAACAGGCGGGTGACGAAGAGTAGAGAGGGCGCTTCCATGTTGATCGTTGGTGCAGGCGCTGCCCTTACCGCCATTGCCGCCTTCTACGCTTGGCTGTTTATTCATAAACTCCGCGTTTCATGGCGTGAGCGAAAGGCCAAGGAGAGACTGGCGCGACGCCGCGCCATCGAGGAGCATGAACATGAGCACGCTCACCACGCTCACTAGAATGACCGGTCTGGCGCTTGTACTGGGCGCTTGCGCCGTGCTTGCGGCGACTCCCGGCGAGGCCGCCAAGCGGCAGAAGATTTATGTCAACAAGGGTGCGCCGACCTATGGCGATTTCAGAACGCCGGCCGGACCGCGGCGCATGATCATCCGCGACCGCATCGACGGGCCGCGCTGGGGCTATATCGGGCCGCATTACGAGTTCGAGATTCGGACCCGGTTATCATACCAACGGCCCGGGCATCGGCATCGAAAAATAGTCTTGGGCTATTCGCCTAGTCTGCCGCCGGCCTTCGGCACCAGCGCCCAGCCAAGCGCCGCGAGTTGAGCTGTCGCTCTCTGGCTCGCGCGGCCGGTGATCCAGAGCTCGCCGCCACGTCCCGCGCCAGCGACCAGGCCCTCGAGCGGGGGCGACCAAAAGAGATAGTCGACCGGCAAGATGCTGACCGTGCCCTTGCCGGTTTGCAGCATCGGCGCGCCGCCCGCGCGCACGAACGCCGTCACCGGCGCGACCTTCTTATCGTACTCGGCGATCAGCTCCGCCTGTCGGCGGTAGAAGAATCCCATCTCGATGCTCTTGGCATTGGCCGCCCCGGCGATGAAAATCTCCCGGCCGCTGGTTCCCCCCAGCATGACGAGCGCATTGACGATGATGAATTTGTCGGTCGGCGAGAGATTGGGGTTGGCGTAGAAGGCATCTACCGTCCCACCAGACACGCCGATCGAGGCCAGCATGCCGCGGCCGTCCTGCTCGAGCTGCGCCGCCGTCTTGTCGCGCAGCGCGAGCCGAAGCGTCCGGCTGGTGCCGCCGACGCTGATGGCGATGCCGGCGCCACCGGTGACGAAGGCAAGCCCGGCATTGACGCCGGTCTCGCCGATGGCATTCGCCGTGGCAAGCCGCGTCAGCTCATCATGCAGCGGCGGAAAACTGGTGTTGGGATCGACGCCGAAGGCATAAGCGAGCTTGCGCCGCGCCGTGGCGCCGCCGGTGAGCGAGGCGACCACACCCTCTTTATGCGGGTCGGTCGCCGACATCGACGCGCCGGCGCTGCCGAAAATATTGCCGACGCCCTTGAACGTATCGCCGATGGTCTTGCCGGGCGCGGTGACGAGATCCTTGGCAGTGGCGAGCGGCTTCAGCGCGGTGCGCCCCGCGGCATCGACCACGGTCTCGGCGCCGCCGATTTCCTCCATCTTGGCGGTCGCGGCGATCTCGCGCGCCCTGACCCGCATCAGGTCGGCGCCTTCGACGGTAAACGTCCCCCATTTGGTGTCGACCCTGAACACATATTGGAAGTCGTCGAGGCCGACATGATCGCCGACCGTGTAATAGGGGCTGCGCAGCAGATTGGCGGACAGCACCTGCGAGGCCGAGAAGGACGGCGGCTGCTCATATTGGCCGGCTTGCGGCGCGGCGCTGAAGGCCGCCAGCACGATCATGCCGGAAAGCGCGCCGAGCGGTGCTCCGCGCCGACGAAGCTGCCTGAAACTGGACATCTTAGGTGAAATGCTGGGTTTTACCTTGGTTTCAGCCATTTTTAGCACTCCGGCCATTTGTCGGCTAACACCTGGCTAACGGCTCCGCTTCTTCGGCTTCATCCGGAGGCCATCCGGCTCGATCTCAATGCCGCGAGCTGCAAGCGCATTGATCACGGCCTGAATATTCTCGGTCCGCAAACCTACCACTAAGACGCGTCCGCTTGCCGTTGGTGAACTCGTGACTGTCAATTAAGACGGCAAGCCGTTGCCCCTAAGTCACAGCATCGAATTGAAAATCCGGCTAAGATGCGAACACCCTAGGCTCTTCCCCTAGGGCGGCCCGAACGACTAGTCCCCTTGTGCTCGGGTCAGACTACCCTGATTGACTTGTCTCCTGTACTCGGGGTCTCACGAAGGACCCCCTTTTTTTCCAAACATACTAGGTCGATGAACTCCACACCCCGGAACACTACGAGTGGGACGCGTGTTTTAATTCTCAGCTAGTCTCCCGGCTGGTTAGTGCCCAGCGTCAAGTCTAGGTAGGCCAACCGCACACTTGGCGCTGGGCCGTCTAATGGAACATGACTTGGATGCATTCGTTTAACGGCTAGCCAGCCGAGGGTTGTCCCCCCGCCCCAGCTGGTTAGGCCCGGCGCTGGGACGCGGAAGCCAAACAACTCTCCGGCGCTGGGCCGCCGTGGTAAACATCGTACTCGTAGCCAGCTGGACCCTGTTCCTCCTCGTGCAAGGCTGGCTGGTTAGGCCCCGGTGCCCAATTCGTATGTACCCCCGTATGTACCCCCGTACCGCGCTGAGTGCCGGGGCCGCCCATATGGATATTACGGCTACCGCCCCCATCGCGGATACTGGGCGGGCCGTGCTTATCGTCGATGGCGTTGAGCCAGATGTCGGCTGTGGGCTTCTTCTTTCCAGAGTCCGGAGTATCAAGTCGCTCTTGTTGTGATGGGTTTTCCCTCCCCCATCATGGTTCCCCCCATAAACAACCGGAGAAGCCCCGAGTCCCCCCGTCTCTGGGGCTTCTTCATTACGCGACCCCGACCAGCTCTTCCCCGCGCAGACTCGGTAACATGATCAGGCGCGATGCTGGCTAATTAATGGCGTTGGAATGGCCCTTTGCCTTTGACGTTCCTCCATCGGAGGCGCGACAAGGAGAAACCCATGTTTCGAGTTCAGAGCTTGCTATTAGCCGCCATGTTGATCTACCAGCGCGACGGCCTTCGCCGCCGACATCTCTCGATCCGAATGCTACCGGCAAGGCTGCTGTTGCCCGTCGGGATCAATATGCCAACACGCCAAGCACCCCACCTGCTGGCAATACTAGCGTGACGGAAGGCAAGGGTGACTTAGCGGCCCCAGCGACAACCCCCGGCGAAGAAAACAAGGGCAAACCGCCTATCAAGCCGGAATAACGCTCTCGGCGTACTGAGGAGGGCTTCGGTCGGCGCTCCTTTGTCGCATTATGCGGGGCTTTGTTGTGGAACACGCAAACGGATAGCGAGTTTCTTTGGCAGAGTTCGGTGAGAGACCTTTCCTGTCCCCGGTCCTCGCTATTCTTACCGAACTTGCAGTTCCGATAACTCAGCCCCGCTCATGAGCTTGCAGCGGGGCTTTCTTTCACGGAAGTTCCTCAACGCCTTTTCTTAGTTCTCGAAGCGCCTTGAAAATCCTCCACCGAGAGCTCTTCGATGAAGGCGCTTCTATTACTGTTCCAACAATTGCACTCGCCGCCAGTCGCTCGCCATAACGGTCGATCTCGATAAGCCGTTCCCCGCAACGGTCGCAGTGCATCCTACCGACTCTTCTTAATCACCCGCGCCTTTTGCCTAAGCGTGATGAGCTTTCCCGGTCGGCGCTTCACGGCCTCTTCGTAGCTCCGCATGCGCTGGCGTAGTCTGACGCAGAGCAATGATTCTTCTACATGCCGGTCCGCGTCGTCCCACAGCTCGATGCGAAAAGGCAAATCCTCTCGTCACGCCCACCCATCAGCCATTAGAGAACGAAACCAGAACATGGTCAAGGAGCAACGAGGCACCGAGAAGCGTTTAGCTTTCATGAGACACGAACGCGGATACGACATCAGAGAGCATGAAGCCTATGACCTGGCTATCTCGGCCCTCTTCATCGTGTTCATGCTTATTGTGATCGCGCTTGCTTTTGTCCGGTGAGCATGGACAAAGAAGAGCAACGAGAAGCCTCGGCGGCTGGTTTCCTAGTCGGCATATTCATCTTGTTCCTGCTTGTTGTTGGGGTGATTGCTCTGGTCACACTCTGGCCTGCTATTCACGTGAACCCGCCGCCTCCTACCCCCCTGCCTGGGGTGCGTAAGTAAGGGCGCTTGCCTTCGGCACTTGGTGCTCCTCTTGCGGAACAGACTGTTCGTCTCATTGCCGTCTCACGATTCCCCGAAGCTGTCGCCGACCTCCTGCGGTTTTCGATCCTCCCAGCAGTGGTCAGGCCCGGTGCCGTTGTTTCTCCCAGGTCACAGCGGCGCCGAGTCTTTCTTTTGGCTGCAACGACCGAACCTGTCCTGCGTTTAGCAACCATGACCATTATGAGTTTTCTCTGTCGCCTCTTTCCTGGCCGATGTGAGCCGCCGAAGGCGCAAGAAACCGCCGCTACCACCACGAACGCTGACCTTGGTCAGACGGAAGCCAAGAATGAAGCCCTCCGCGAAGAACAGCTCAAGCATATGGGAGGCGGGGGAGATCAACCTGCTCCACGCACAAAACCGAAGAAGCGGCTCTGACGGGCGCTTGTCTATCGATGGCAATGTGGTGCGATGTTAGCCCAGTTGCGGAACCCGGAGAATAACCCTGCAACCCGGGTGTGGTGCTTGCACCAAGCGATGAAACGATCGGGAGCTGCCATGTCGCTCTGCTCAGTGATGACTGACCGCTGCCACGGCAGCGGCAAGGCGGCTGCGATAAACCGGTTTGGAGAGCACACGAGCATCAGGGACTTGCTGATGGATGCGCTCGACGGTGTCGGGGTCCGTATATCCGGAAATGAAAACGATAGGGGCATCACATACACTGTGAAGCCACCGAGCGACCTCAATCCCTTCGCGGCCTCCTTCGAGATTAATGTCCATCAACACAACATCGGGCTGATTGGTCATTGCGAGTTGGGATGCTTTTGTCCAGTCGGGTTCGCCGCCCACACCTACTCGGCTCTGCAACGGACGGGGAGAGACTTCAAAACCTCTCCCCCTCCTTTGCGGCGTGCCGGTCTGACTGGAACCTATCCTAGCCACGATAAGCACAGCGCCATGGAGGCCACGGAGAAATAGATGGCTCGCTGGAGTGCCGGAAGGCGTTGGGGGCTGGTGGCAGGCGCGTTGTTAGTGCTCGTAGTCGCCGCCGTGGGGGGGATTTATGCTGGCCTCTACAACATTGCGGCTGACGTTCCTCACACCCAACCCGTCTACTGGCTGCTTGAAACGGCACGAGAACGCTCGGTCATAGCGCGGGCCCGGGACATTGTTGTTCCAAAGGATCTGGATGATGCGAACCGCATCTCAAAAGGTGCGGGCGAATACGCGGAAATGTGTAGCGGCTGTCATCTTGCGCCTGGCATGAAGCGGACGGAGATCAGTCAGGGCCTATACCCCCGCGCGCCCGAGCTTCGGCGCAAAACCGACCTTACGCCTGCCGAGCAGTTCTGGATCGTCAAGCACGGCGTCAAAATGACGGGCATGCCAGCTTGGGGCGTCACCCATGAAGACGAACTCCTTTGGGACGTGGTGGCGTTCGTGCGCAAGCTACCCGAACTGACACCCGAGCAATATGAGGCTCTGGTGAAGAACGCTCCGAAACACGAAGAGCTAATGCAAAAAATGGAGATGGGCGGTGACCACGAGCATCACGGGGAGCACCAATAATCAGGGGCACGCTAGAGGCCATTCAGTGGGCGGGGTGTTCTCCTGACCCCGAGGCAAAAAGCGGCCTTCCGAGGGAGCGGGGCAGAATATCTTCAAGGAAGAAAGTAGCGTTGCCGATGACGCCGATGTCGTCGCCACTTGCTCGATTTATCGGGATGATAGCCTCAATACCGAGTTGGAATTTATCGGCCATGTAGATTAGGCCCGGATTGATGGTGCCGGTGGTTCGCTCTTCCTCGTCAAAATTGCTTGTCTCGGTCTGAAAGCTGAACTCTGTGATCAGGATGAGCCGGTTCACGAAATTTGGAAGACCAAGATCAGCGACCTTCTCTTTGAGATAGGGCATGCTGTATTGAACCGAACCGCCCCAAATCAAGAACTGCGGATTATCCACTTTGACAATCGCCCCATCTTCAATTTCGGTCGTGGAGGATTGCGTGGGCAATGAGTAGCCGAGTTCCGCTGTAACACCCAGCGGTCGGAGAAATCGCGATGCCGCGGAGCCGAAGCCTTTTCCCGCGAACCATATTGGCGTCAGAGTCGTGAATGGCTCGGCATCTATTGCCTTGGCCCCCGTTCCTCCCCAATCCACATCGAGTGCGACAGACATGGCGAGTTCGCGGTCGGCATCCCGGACAAACTGATATTTAAAGCTAGTGCCTAAGTTGTCGAATCCACTGCGATTGCCTTCGCCGGGAATGTCGAGATGGACCCATTCCTCCTCGAGGGAGATTCCAAAATTTCGGGTGATCGTCTTCGTGTACTCTCCGGAGATGTCTAACTCTTGCGCGGACGGCTGGTCGCCATTTTTGAAGCTTTGGATCGTCGGCAGCGATAACTCGTCAGTGACGCATGGATCATCAAAGGTGATCGTGGATGCAAATGTGCGATCACCGACTTCGCAATGGGCCCGAGCTGTCATCGGATAAGCCAATGCAATCGGCATCGCGGCGAACGCGGCCCACAATATAGGCCCATGAAAACAGCGCATCCCCGTTTCCCCCGCCGGGGAGGCTAGCCGATCAGTCTAAAAAACGCCAGCATGTCCGCTATTGGCACAAAGCAGACATGCTCAATGCGCTGACGAATGTCCGCTTCTGGGGGTAAAGCGGACATGGACCAACCGCCGCTTACCAAACTCGATTTATGAGTACACGGCCTAGTACCATGCTGCCCCCATCCCCCACCCACTACCCCAGGCGGTCCCCACCACTGATGCTGCCTCCATCACGCAAGCGCCGGGTAATTGGTCGCATAGCTTGGGGCTTTGGAACGCGGCCCGCGATGCCCAGTTGAGTGGTCTCAGTATCCACGCGTAAGGATTGGTCTCATGAAATCTTCCCTGCTTATCCTCGCCGCCGCAGCCCTGCTTACGGCCACTGGCACGGCACAGGCCGCCTCGGCCAGAACGATGCTCTCCCCCTCCGAGCGTCGAGAGTGTGACTCCACCGATCATTCCGGTTCCGCCGCCGGTCAATCCGGGGTTGCTCGGCAATCCGCCGGAGTTCGGTTCTCCCTCGGTCAATTCCGGCACGTTGAACACCAACCAGCCGAATTTCGGGGCGCTTCCAGGATCCCCAAATGCAATATCGAGATAAAACACGGCCAAGTCTTTTCTGGGGTAAAGGTCATCAGACAACGAGTGTGAGATCGGTCATTCAGTCCTCAGCTGAACGGTTGCAGTGTGCGTAGCCACTCTGCTGGACTTAACCCGACGACAGCGAATGGTTAGGCCTGGTGCTCTTCTGCATAAATCGGACAGCAGTGCTGGGCCGTTTATTGGAACATGACGTGGATGCATTCGTTTAAGGGCCAGCCAGCCGAGGGTTTGGTCGCCACGCGGCTGGTTAGGCCCGGCGCGGGACGCGACGCGCAACACTCTCCGGCGCTGGGCCGCCGTGGTAGAATCACCGTAGCCAGCTGGACCCTGTTCCTCCTCGTGCAAGGCTGGCTGGTTAGGCCCCGGCCGATTCTATGTACCCCCGTGTCGACCGCGCTCCTACCGCCCCCATCGCGGATACTGGGCGGGCCGTGCTTATCGTCGATGGCGTTGAGCCAGATGTCGGCTGTGGGCTTCTTCTTTCCCAGTCGGGTATTAAGTGGGTTTTCCCTCCCCATCACGGTTCCCCCGTAAGGAACCGGAGAAGCCCCTAATCCCCCCGTCTCTGGGGACTTCTTCATTTACGGCCCGCCTAAGCGGCCCCGACCGATAGTTCCCCCGTTTGACTTGGCCAGGGCCGCCGAGGTCAGGCGGGAGGAGTGCCCGGCCCTCCTCTGGCAATAAGTGTGTGCCGCGATGCTGGCTTATTAACGACGCCGTAAGTCCAGACATGCGAAGGGAGCGCCTTTCCAGAAAGCGGCAATAACGGGAAGGGGCGGAACGTGATGACCAATTCCAGGGAGTGCCTTGAGCATGCCGAGCTGTATTTAAAGCGGGCGGCCGAGGTCACCGACCCAGTACTGAAGAAAAGCCTTATTGTGGCTGCTGAGCGTGGAAGCGTCTCGCTGCGGAATTTGAATCAGGAAGCGAGTGGCTGGCACTCCAGCGAACTTCCTAGCGAGCGTGCCTTCTGCCGAAGAGGGCGCGGGTTGCCTGGACGATTGTACGGTGCTAGCCGCGAAGTCTCACGTCGTAATGAGCCAGGTTTTGGCACGTTTAAGCATTGTGCAGGCTCCCCCCGCTTGTATGGTTAACGGGCTTCCGCATTGGAAGCCTCCATATTGCTAAACTCAGCCCCGTCTCTAGCGGGGCTTTTTGTTTGTAACGTCGGGTGGCGTGACTTGGGTGAACCATGCCCCGCCGCTTCCACCGCCATGGACTGTCGAGCAAATACCTGGGAGCTATAAAGTCAAAGACGCCAACGGTCAGGCCCTGGCCTTACGCGCGCGAGGTGGGGGCGGAGTAAGTTAAGAGGTGCTCTCTTAACGAGAGTTGCTCTTTGATGCCTGGGCGGAGATTGTAGTTCCCGATCCTTCCCAATAACCGACACCACAAATTTGATCGCCTACTTTTGTATAGAACGTATGCTTCTTGAGCGGCTTGATCGAACCAGGACGAGGCCACCAATACGTTACTTCGCGCACTTTTCCCTCCGTTGCCGTCTGCATCACTTTTTGGCCCGGTGGAAAGTCTTTGAGGCTTGATCCATTGTTGTCCTGTGAAGCAGTGATGGTCCCATCTGATGCATTTGCGCAGAGGACGTACAAATCACGGTCTTTGAAGCCACTCCCACCATTGTTGAACATGGCAAGAGCCTTCGGCTTGTCCTCCTTCACCGCCGCCACGGCCTTATCGAGCATCGCCTTCGCTTCCTCGGCAGTTCCAAATTCGCTGGCCCGGCTCGCCTCAGGGAATGCAAAAAGGAGCAGAGCAATCGTACCGAGTGTGAGGAATAATCTCCTGAGCATTTGCCAACCTCCATGCACTTCCTCAGAAACAATCCCAGGCAGCCTTGTGTGGTTCCAATTGCCAACGGAAAAAATCCGAACCTAGACCGCGACCCTACCAACACTAGATTGACGAGCGGCCGGTTTGCACTCACTCCGTCACACTGGCTCCCACTAACCAATCCGTCTCTGCTCCTCAGACTGAAAGTCGAACTAGCGAAGAGTGACACTAGGCGCATGCCCTAAGCAGGGCATCGGGCTGTCGTGCAAGCACCAAGCCCTACGCCTTGCCAGGCCCACGGAACAACGGGCCGAACAACGCGCCTTCCCACTTCTGGCGCTATGTCCTTTGACGCACATACTCCTCACCTCGGTGGCCTCGAGAAACAAATAGGCGCGGGAAACGTTCAAGCCGCACGACAGATAGTTGGAAGGAGAAGACCATGAAAAAGTATCTCGTTAGTGCCATTGTCGGTGCGGTCGGCATTCTCGCGTTCACGGCGACGAGTGCCTCAGCTGCCATCGTTTGCAACGCCGAAGGCGATTGCTGGCACGTCAAAGAGAAGTACGACTATAGGCCTGAATGGGGCATGCAGGATTATCCTGACACCTGGACTTGGTCCGGAGACAAGTACCGTTGGCGCGAGCACGAAGGGCGCGGCTATTGGAACAAAGGCGTGTGGATCGGCTTCTAGTCAACGCTCGATTTAGCGCAGCAGGGCACTCGCTAGCCGGGTGCCCTTTTTATGTCCTTTGATAAACGACGGACAGAATCTGCCGAGAGAAGGAAGGCAAGGCGCAACGAGCGGCGGCGAACTAAGAGTGGCCGAACGGCTACGACTTTGCGCACGAGCGCATTCGTGGTGGCGATGCATTTCTCTGACGCCCGTCAACCACACGCAACTCTCGACCGATCCGAGATACCTCTCCAAATCCTCGGTCAACGAGGTAGCGATGCGCACTGGCCGAAACCGAGACTTCGGCGGAGGCTTTTGAACAAGCGCGGCGGGTGGCAGCGGCTTTTTCGACTTTCACCGCCCTTTCCTTGCTCATTGGAGCCTTCATTGGAAGCGTGGCTGGCGCACTCGGTGGCTATCATCGGGATGAGGTTTAGCGCACCGAAATTCGTATTTGGACGGCGGCATTGCTTCATAATGAGCCAGCAGTATTCTTCTCGCGCTTCTTGGATGGAATGAACCACTCACCGTCTTTGATGTCCGTCCCAGCGCATAGCCGAGAACCTTCTCGCGTCGTTGTGCGGTCAGTAGTGCGAGCCGGATGAATGCGCCATAGGTTCCATCCGCTGCGCGCCACACGGCCCTTAGCTCATCGTCATCAAGGATACGCTCTCGTGCGCGGTCCTTCGGATTGCTGCGCCGCATACCTCGCACGATGGGGCTGGCGTAATCCTCGTTGCGCGTCGTGTACCAACTGCAAATACCGCGAATAACGGCAAGCGCATTGTCAGCGGCAACCGGTCCCGACTTGTCCTCTACATCATCCAGCAACTTCGTCACATCGCCGCGGCGTGATCGAAACAAACTCTCGACCGGACCATGCGGGCAGAAGATTGCGGTCAATGGTGGCGCGAATCCTCCGCGTGCTAATCAGTCCCTTCGCCTCGGCGTGACGCTTGATCCACTCGCTGGCAACCGTCTCGAACGTCTCGACGCCATCACGATTGCCACCGGTCTTGATTGCCCTGATCGTCTCCCTAGCTTCTTCGCGCGCCTGATCGACGTGTGCGTGCTGGTATCGCCCATCGTGTGCCACACCTGCTTGCCGTTCGGATCGCGGGCGACAACACAGAACACTCGCCTGCCAGTCGGGCGAACCGGATGTAATGACCGGCGAGTTCGGGGTCCGGGTATGCCGAAGTGCGCGACGGAGGCGAGCCGGTGAAGCAGCTGAAGGCCGGAGAAGCCGCCTATCTCCGGCCGAATGTCGTGCATCGCGGCATGAACAAATCCGACAAGCCGGTGAAGCTGTTCGTTGTGCGCATCAAGCCGAAGGATGCGCCGTTGGTGGTGGAGATGCCTGCCCCACCGCAATGATCATCAGACCTGCTTGCGCCAGAGCGCATAAAGCCCGATCGCCCAGGCCGGCAGCACGATCGCCCAATGGAACAGATTTACCCGGTCGTTGAGCAGCATGCCGAGATGCTGCGAGGTGAACGTGCCGAGCACGGCGAGCACCGTATAGAACGCGGCGCAGGCGAGCACGAATGCGGTCGCGTACCGCGGATTGAAGAAGCCGATATAGGTGCCGATCAGCCCCCAGACGAGATTCATCGCGGCAAGGATCGGGTCGATGCGGAAGCCCAACGCGAAGCTGTTTGGATCGCTGCCGAAGCCGTAATAGGCATAGGCCAGCAGCGCGAGAGCGCCTTGCGCCAGGAAATAGACGCTGAGCCGGGCGAGCCACACCACGGCCGGCCAATGTTCGGTCTCGGGGTCGCCTGCCGCCTCATGTTCCGTCATGGCGCCCCTCCCTCCCCCAAGAAAGGCTGTAGCTGCAAAGCTTAGCCGATAGGCCCTAAACGGGTCCATGCCCGGCTAGTACCTTGCGCGCGGGCCCGATTGCATTTAACCAACCACGCGATGGTGTTGGCCTGCGGGAGCGGGCGGCGGGCAGTCTTAGCGGAAGGGGATCTCATGGCGCGTAATCGTATTGCGCTGGTCGGCGCGGGCCAGATCGGCGGCACCCTGGCCCATCTTGCCGGTATCAGAGAGCTCGGCGAAATCGTCCTGTTCGATGTGGTCGACGGCGTGCCCCAGGGCAAGGCGCTCGACCTGTCCCAATCGGCGCCGGTCGAGGGCTATGTACCGAAATTCAAGGGCACCAACGAATATGCCGAGCTGAAGGACGCCGACGTGGTGATCGTCACCGCCGGCATCCCGCGCAAGCCCGGCATGAGCCGCGACGATCTCATCGAAATAAACCTCAAGGTCATGGAGCAGGTGGGCGCCGGCTTGCGCAAATACGCGCCGGAAGCCTTCGTCATCTGCGTCACCAACCCGCTCGACGCCATGGTCTGGGCCCTACAGAAGACGAGCGGGCTGCCGCGTAACAAGGTGGTCGGCATGGCCGGCGTGCTCGACGCAGCACGCTTCCGCTTTTTCCTTTCCCAGGAATTCGACGTGAGCCCGGAGGACATCAACACGCTGGTGATGGGCGGGCACGGCGACACCATGGTGCCGCTGATCCGCTATTCCTCGGTCGCCGGCATTCCGCTGGCCGATCTCGTCAAGATGCGCTGGATCACTCAGAAGCGGCTCGACGACATCGTGCAGCGCACGCGTGACGGCGGCGCCGAGATCGTCGGCTTGCTGAAGACGGGATCGGCGTACTACGCCCCGGCCGCCGCCGCGCTGGAGATGGCCGAGTCCTATCTCAAGAACCAGAAGCGGGTGCTGCCCTGCGCCGCCTATCTGAACGGCGAGTATGGCGTGAAAGGCATCTATGCCGGCGTTCCCATCATCATCGGCGCCAAGGGCGTCGAGCGCGTCATCGAGCTCGATCTCACCTCGGCCGAGAAGGACGCCTTCATGCATTCCGTCGAGTTGGTGAAGGCGCTCGTCGAATTGTGCCAGAGGATCGCGCCGAGCCTCGCCACCGCTTAGGGCCATTGCTTCACATCGCTTAAGGCGCGGCCGTTAACCGGCCGCGGGTCTCCTATGAACATTCACGAATACCAGGCCAAGACCCTGCTGCATGCTTATGGAGCGCCGGTGGCTGAAGGTCGCGTAGCCGAGACCGCACAGGAAGCCGCTTCGCATGCCGGCGCCCTCGGTGGCGAGACCTTCGTGGTCAAGGCACAGATCCATGCCGGCGGCCGCGGCAAGGGCGGCGGTATCAAGCTGGTGAAGACCTTGCAGGAACTGCACGCCGAGGCCGACCGCATGCTCGGCAAGCCGCTCATCACGCCGCAGACCGGGCCCAAGGGCCGTGTCGTGCGCCGCGTCTATGTGGTAAAGGACGCGTCCATCGCGCGCGAGCTCTACCTCTCGCTGCTGGTCGATCGCGGTTCAGGGCGCGTCGCCTTCGTCGCCTCAACCGAGGGCGGCGTCGACATCGAGGCGGTGGCCGCCAACACGCCGGAGAAGATCGTCACGCTCACCGTCGATCCGGCCTCAGGCATCAGCGACTTTCATGGGCGTGTGATCGCCTCGGCGCTCAAGCTCGAAGGCCCGCTCGCCAAACAATGCGCTTCTCTAGTCAAGTCGCTCTACACGCTGTTCGTGGAAAAAGACGCGAGCCTCATCGAGATCAACCCGCTGGTGGTGACCAAGGAGGGCAATCTGCTGTGTCTCGACGCCAAAATCGGCTTCGACGACAACGCGCTGTTCCGTCACAAGGACATCGCCGCCTTGCGCGATATTCATGAGGAGGATCCCGCCGAGGTCGAGGCGGCCAATCTCGGTCTCTCCTACGTTAAGCTCGACGGGTCGATCGGCTGTCTGGTCAACGGCGCCGGCCTCGCCATGTCCACCATGGACATCATCAAGCTCTATGGCGGCGAGCCCGCCAATTTCCTCGATGTCGGCGGCGGGGCGAGCAAGGAGCGGGTGGCCGAGGCCTTCAAGATCATCCTATCGGACCCGCATGTGAAGGGCGTGCTGGTCAATATCTTCGGCGGCATCATGCGCTGCGACACCATTGCCGAAGGCATCATCGCCGCGGCGCGCGAGATGCACATTTCCGTGCCGCTGGTGGTCAGGCTCGAAGGCACCAATGTCGAGCGCGGCAAGGCCCTGCTTCGGGACTCCGGTCTTGCCATCATTCCCGCCGACGACCTCGACGACGCGGCCAAGAAGGCCGTGGCCGCCGTCAAGGCCGCGGCTTGAAACTTGCAGGGTAATCAGATCGTCCCATGTCCGCCCTCGTCGATAAGAACACGCGCGTCATCTGCCAGGGCTTCACTGGCGCGCAAGGCACATTCCATTCCGAGCAGGCCATCGCCTACGGCACCAAGATGGTCGGCGGCGTAACGCCCGGCAAAGGCGGAACCACGCATCTCGGCCTTCCCGTGTTCGACACCGTCAAGGAGGCTGTGGCGGCGACCGGTGCGGATGCAAGTGCGGTCTATGTGCCGCCGGCGTTTGCCGGAGATGCCATCCTCGAGGCGATCGACGCCGGCATGCCGCTGGTCGTCTGCATCACCGAAGGCGTGCCGGTGCTCGACATGGTCAAGGTGAAGCGCGCGCTCGATGGCTCAGAAACGCGGCTGATCGGCCCGAATTGCCCGGGAATCATCACGCCGGACCAATGCAAGATCGGCATCATGCCGGGCCATATCCACAAGCCCGGCAAGGTCGGCATCGTCTCGCGCTCAGGCACGCTCACCTATGAGGCGGTGGCGCAGACCACCGCCGTCGGGCTAGGCCAATCGACCTGCATCGGCATCGGCGGCGATCCCGTCAACGGCACGAATTTCGTCGATGCGCTTTCGCTGTTCCTCGGCGACGACGCGACCGAGGCCATCATCATGATCGGCGAGATCGGCGGCAGCGCGGAAGAGGACGGCGCCGAATTCCTGATCGAAGCGGGAAACACGAAACCGGTAGTCGGATTTGTCGCAGGCTCGACCGCCCCGCCCGGTCGTCGCATGGGCCATGCCGGTGCCGTGATCTCAGGCGGCAAAGGCGACGCCAAGCACAAAATTGAGGCAATGCGTGAGGCGGGAATTGTCGTGGCAAACTCCCCCGCCGCCCTTGGAACAACCCTTGCACGATTATTAAATGACAGGTGAGGCGAGCGCCCAAAGCTCGCCTTGTTTGCCGGGCACGCCGGTGGCCCTTCAACGGCCGGCAGGGTTGACTTAAATGACGCGACACGAACTGAACGAGGTGTTTCTCCGCACGTCGTTCTTGCAAGGCGCCAACGCCACCTATCTTGCCGAGCTCTACGCTCGTTACGAAGAGGACCCGGCCTCGCTCGATCCCGAGTGGCGTGCGTTCTTCTCGAGCCTCGACGATCACAGAGACGACGTCATCGCCGGGGCGCGTGGTCCCTCCTGGGCGCCCTCGATCAGAACGGCGCTCGCGCCGGCCGTCCCGCGCGGCGCGCTGAGCCAGCGTGAGGCGCTTGCCGCGGCGCAGGACACGTTGGGCGCGCGCATGCTGATCCGCGCCTACCGCACCCGCGGCCACCTCGCCGCCAAGCTTGACCCGCTCGAGCTCGTCACCCGCCGCGAGCATCCGGAGCTCAAGCCCAAGACCTACGGCTTCACCAAAGCCGACTACGACCGCCCCATCTATCTCGGCGGCGCGCTGGGTCTCGAATTCGGCACGCTGCGGCAGGTGCTCTCCATCCTGAAACGCACCTATTGCGGCCATATCGGCGTCGAGTACATGTACATCTCCGATCCCGAGCAGCGGAACTGGGTCCAGGATCGCGTCGAAGGCCACGAGATCAGCTTCACGCCGAACGGCAAGAAGGCGATCCTCAAGAAGCTGATCGAGGCCGAGACCTTCGAGCGCTTCCTCGACTTCAAATATACCGGCACCAAGCGTTTCGGGCTGGACGGCGGCGAGTCGACGGTTCCGGCGCTCGAGCAGATCATCAAGCGCGGCGGCCAGCTTGGCGTCAACGAGATCGTCATCGGCATGCCGCATCGCGGTCGCCTCAATGTGCTCGCCAACGTCATGGGCAAGCCCTATCGGGCGATCTTCAACGAGTTCAGGGGCGGCTCGGCGCATCCCGATGAGGTCGAGGGCTCCGGCGACGTGAAGTACCATCTCGGCGCCTCGTCGGACCGCGAGTTCGACGAGAATCGGGTGCATCTCTCGCTCACCGCCAACCCGTCGCATCTCGAGATCGTCGATCCCGTGGTGCTCGGCAAGGTGCGGGCGAAGCAGGACCAACGCAAGGACGACGAGCGGAAATCAGTGCTGCCGCTACTGCTGCACGGCGACGCCGCCTTCGCCGGACAAGGCGTGGTGGCGGAATGCCTCGGCCTTTCCGGCTTGCGAGGCCACCGCACCGGCGGCTCGCTGCACTTCATCGTCAACAATCAGATCGGCTTCACTACGGCGCCGCGCTTTTCGCGCTCCTCGCCCTACCCGTCGGACGTCGGCAAGATGATCGACGCGCCGATCTTCCACGTGAACGGCGACGACCCCGAGGCCGTAGTGCACGTCACCAAGATCGCCATCGAGTTCCGCCAGCGTTTCGGCAAGCCGGTCGTGATCGACATGTTCTGCTATCGGCGCCATGGCCATAACGAGGCCGACGAGCCCGCCTTCACCCAGCCCTTGATGTATCAGCGCATCGCCCAGCATCCGGGCGTGGTCGAGGTCTATTCGAACCGCCTGGTCGAGGAGGGTCTCCTCACCCGCGAGGAGATTGACCGCATGCAGGCGGATTTCCGCAATTTTCTCGAGGAGGAGTTCGCGGCGGGTGAAGCCTATCGTCCGAATCGCGCCGACTGGCTCGACGGCAAATGGTCCGGCATCGGCCATGCCGAGGAAGGCGCGCGGCGGGGCGTCACCGGCGTCGATCTCGATTTGCTGAAAGAGGTGGGCCGCAAGATCACTTCCTTCCCGAAAAGCTTCACGCCGCATAAGACCATCGCCCGCATCATGGCCGCCCGCCGCAAGATGATCGATGAGGGCCAAGGCATCGACTGGGCGACCGCCGAAGCACTCGCCTACGGCACGCTTCTGGTCGAAGGTTTCCCCGTGCGCCTATCGGGCCAGGATTCCGAGCGCGGCACTTTCTCCCAGCGCCATGCCGTGCTGATGGATCAGGCGAACGAGAAGAAATACACGCCGCTCAAGCACGTCGCCCGGGATCAGGCGCGGTTCGAGGTAATCAACTCGATGCTCTCGGAGGAGGCGGTGCTCGGTTTCGAGTATGGCTATAGCCTCGCCGAGCCGAACGCGCTGGTTCTCTGGGAGGCGCAGTTCGGCGACTTCGCCAACGGCGCGCAGGTGGTCGTCGACCAGTTCATCTCCTCCGGCGAGCGGAAATGGCTCCGCATGTCGGGGCTCGTGCTGTTGCTGCCGCATGGCTATGAAGGCCAAGGGCCAGAGCATTCCTCCGCGCGGCTCGAGCGCTATCTCCAGCTCTGCGCCGAGGACAATTGGCAGATCGCCAACTGCACCACTCCCGCCAACTATTTCCACATCCTCCGCCGGCAGCTGCACCGCCAGTTCCGCAAGCCGCTGGTGCTGATGACGCCGAAGTCGCTGCTCCGTCACAAGCGCGTGGTATCGAACTTGGAGCAATTCGGCCCGGGCTCGAGCTTCCATCGCCTGTTATGGGACGACGCCCAGTTCCTTCCCGATCAGGCGATCAAACTCGTCCCGGATGACAAGATCAGGCGCGTGGTGCTCTGCTCGGGCAAGGTCTATTACGATCTCTACGACGAGCGCGAGAAGCGCGGCGTTGACGACGTCTATCTGCTGCGCATGGAGCAGCTTTATCCCTTCCCTGCCCGCGCGCTGATCCAGGAGTTAGGGCGCTTCAAGGACGCGGAGATGGTATGGTGCCAGGAGGAGCCCAAGAATATGGGCGCTTGGAGCTTCGTCGAGCCCAACCTTGAATGGGTTCTCGACCATATCGGCGCCAAGCATAAGCGCCCGCGTTATGCCGGCCGCCCAAGCTCGGCGGCGACCGCGACCGGGCTGATGAGCAAGCATACGCGCGAGCTGAAGGCGTTTCTCGACGAAGCGCTTGGTTAGGCGGAAACCATAGAGGCGACGGCCATGGCGACTGAGATCCGGGTGCCGAATCTTGGGAGAGTCCATCGTCGAGGCGACGGTCGGCCAATGGTTCAAGCAGGCAGGCGACACGGTCTCCGCTGCCGAGCCCTTGGTCGAGCTCGAGACCGACAAGGTGACGGTCGAGGTGCCGGCTCCCACCTCGGGCGTGTTGTCGGAGATCGCGGTGAAGACGGGCGAGACCGTTCCTGTCGGCGCGCTGCTCGGCGCCATCAGCGAGGGCCAAGCCCAGACCAAGCCCGCCAAGGCCAAGCCTGAGGCGGCGACGCTCAGCCTCGCCGCGGCGGAGGCGACGGCAATCGTCGAAGAACCTGCTTTGCGCGCGCCCAAGCCGGCGCCAACCGAGCCCAAGACGCTTGAGCGCGAGCCGATGCGGCGCGAGGAGGTGAGCGCCGAGGAAATGCCGCCATCGCCTGCGGCACGCAAGCTTATCGCCGAAGCGGGGTTGAGCGCGCACGACGTGAAAGGCTCAGGCCGCCGCGGCCAAGTGTTGAAGCCTGACGTGCTCGCCACGCGTCCTGCCGCGCCGGTGACGAGCATCGCCGGCGCCGCCGAGGCGCTGCTGAAGCGCGAGCCGAAGCCGAAACCTCCTGCCCCGCCCCGCGCCCCGCTCGCGCCTGACGATGCCTCGCGCGAAGAGCGCGTGCGCATGACGCGGCTGCGCCAGACCATCGCCAAGCGGCTGAAGGAGGCGCAAGACACCGCCGCCATGCTCACCACGTTCAACGACGTGGATATGGGCGCGGTGATGGAGCTCAGGCGCGATTACCGCGAGGCGTTCGAGAAGAAGCACGGGGTCAAGCTCGGCTTCATGGGCTTCTTCGTCAAAGCTGCCGTGCAGGCGCTGAAGGAGATCCCCGCGGTCAACGCCGAGATCGACGGCGAGGACATCGTCTACAAGAACTATTATCACATCGGCGTCGCCGTCGGCACCGAGCGCGGCCTGGTCGTGCCGGTGCTGCGCAACGCCGATCAGCTCAGCCTCGCCGAGATCGAAGCGCAGATCGCCGATTTCGGCGCGCGTGCCCGCGAAGGCAAGCTCGCGCTCGAGGAGATGCAAGGCGGCACCTTCACCATCTCCAATGGCGGGGTTTATGGCTCGCTGCTCTCCACCCCCATCCTGAATGCGCCGCAATCGGGCATTCTCGGCATGCACCGTACCGAGGAGCGCGCCGTGGTGCGCGACGGCCAGATCGTGGCGCGGCCGATGATGTATCTCGCGCTCTCCTACGACCACCGGCTGGTCGACGGCAAAGAGGCCGTGACCTTCCTCGTGCGCATCAAGGAAGCCATCGAGGACCCCAAGCGCCTCGTCCTCGATCTTTAGTCGCTTTCCCCTCGATAACCGAGCCGCGACCCAACCCTTGAAATCAGCTCCGCGGTTTGCTGTGCTGTCGCCGCGATGCGTCTCGTACCGGTTTGTCTTCGTCTGATCGCTCTGCTCTTCACGCTTACGCTCGCCCAGGCGCAAGCGCCCGAGCCGCGCACGGCACTGGTCGTCGGCAATGCCGACTATTCGTTTGGCGCCCTCGAGAACCCCATCAACGATGCCGAAGCGGTCGCCAAGTCCTTGGAGGAGGCCGGTTTTGCCGTCACCCTGGAGACCGACGCCGACCAAGCCGAGATGCAAAAGGCGATCGCCGCTTTCCGCGATGCGCTGAAGCAGAAGGGTGGCGTGGGCCTGTTCTATTTCGCCGGCCATGGCGTGCAGATGAGCGGCGAGAACTATCTGCTTCCCGTCGGCGGCCACATCAGGGGCGAGAGCGACATCAAGACCGGCGCGGTAACCGCCACCGAGATCGTCGATGCCATGGCCTCGGCCCGCAACGGCCTCAACATCGTCGTGCTCGATGCCTGCCGCAACAATCCCATCAACAAGGGCGCCACGCGCGGGCTGTCCCGCATCGACTCCAATGAGAGCCTGTTCGTGTCTTATTCCACCTCGCCGGGCGCGGTGGCGCTCGACGGCGAAGGCGGCAACAGCCCCTACACCAAATATCTCGCCACCTCGATCGCCACCCCCAATCTGAACATCGAGGAGACCTTCAAGCGCACACTGAAGGGCGTCTATCATGGAGACCAAGGGCGAGCAGATCCCCTGGATCTCATCGACCTTTTTCGGCGATTTCGTCTTTCGGCCCAAGGATGGGATCCGCATCTTCACCCGATGCCCCACCGCCAAACGCAAGCGGCAGTCCGCAGCAAGAGGCCATGGTCCGGCCGCTGCCCATCCCGCAGCAAGCCCCTGCCGAGAAGCCCGAGCTCGCCGGCATCTATCGCGTGAGTGGGACCAATCCCAATGGCAGCCAGTATCAGGGCATGGTGGCGCTGAGCCAACAGAACGACGAGTTCACCCTCACCTGGTGGATCGGCAAGCAGGTGTTCCACGGCACCGGGCATTTCGCCGGCAAGATGTTGGTGGTCAATTGGGGCGACAAGCACCCGGTGATCTATACGTTCGGCGACGGTGGCGCGCTCGACGGCGAATGGGCCGACGGCTCGGCGACCGAAACGCTTCTGCCCGTCGGCACGGCGCCGCGCCGAGCGAGGTGACCCTTAACCGCTGGATTATACAAGGTCGTAGGCCGAAATGCCGATGGCAGCGCCTATGACGGCACCGTCACGATTACGAAGCACGGCAAGGTCTATCAATTGAGCTGGAAAGTCGGCAACACGAGCTATCGGGGTTCGGGCACACTGACCGGGAATGTCTTGACCGTGAACTGGGGTTCATCGACGCCCGTCGTCTATGCGCTCGCCGAGGATGGCAGCCTGACCGGACTTTGGGATGCGGGCCTTGGCGAGGAAACTCTGACGCCTGAACAATGACCGGCAGGGAGCCATTATGAGCTACGATTTGATCGTTATCGGCACCGGGCCCGGCGGCTATGTCTGCGCCATCCGTGCGGCGCAGCTTGGGCTGAAGGTGGCCGTGGTCGAGAAGCGCGCCACGCATGGCGGCACCTGCCTCAATGTCGGCTGCATCCCGTCCAAGGCGCTGCTGCATGCGAGCGAGGCCTACGCGGAAGCCGGCCACGACTTCGCCGCCATGGGCATCAAGGTCGCGCCGGAGCTCGACCTCCCCGCCATGCTTGCCTTCAAGGATCAAGGCGTGAAGGGCAATGTCGACGGCGTCGCGTTCCTATTGAAGAAGAACAAGATCGATCACTTCCACGGCGCCGGGCGCATCATCGGGCCGGGCAAGGTCGAGGTCACCTTCATCAACGGCGAGAAGCAGATGGTGGACACCAAGGCGATCGCCATCGCCACGGGGTCCGAGGTGGCCAACCTCCCGGGAATAGCCATCGACGAGAAGCGCATCATCTCCTCGACTGGTGCGCTATCGCTGCCGCAAGTGCCGAAGCGGCTGGTGGTGATCGGCGCGGGCTATATCGGGCTTGAGCTTGGCTCGGTCTGGTCACGGCTCGGCTCTCAGGTCACCGTGGTCGAGATGCTGGATCGCGTGGCGCCGGGCCTTGACGGCGAGGTGGCCAAGCAGCTTCAGCGCGTGCTCACCAAGCAGGGCCTCACCTTCAAGCTCGGCGTCAAGGTCGCCGGCGTTGACGCCAAGGGCAAGAGCCTGACGCTCACGCTCGAGCCGGCGCAAGGCGGCAAGCCTGAGACCCTCGAATGCGATGTCGTGCTCGTTGCTGTCGGCCGCGTGCCGAACACGCAAGGTCTTGGTCTCGCCGAAGCGGGCGTGAAAACCGACAATCGCGGGCGAGTCATCGTCGATGCGCATTACGCGACCAGCGTGCCCGGCATCTATGCCATCGGCGACGTGATCAAAGGGCCGATGCTCGCGCATAAGGCGGAGGATGAAGGGATCGCTCTCGCCGAGATCCTGGCGGGCCAGGCGGGGCACGTGAATTACGACGTGATCCCGAGCGTGATCTATACGGCTCCCGAAGTCGCATCGGTCGGCAAGACCGAGGAGGAGCTGAAACAGGCGGGGCATCGCCTACAGGACCGGCAAGTTCCCCTTCACCGCCAATGGCCGCGCCAAGGTCAACCGCACCACCGAGGGCTTCGTCAAGATTCTCGCCGAAGAAGCGACCGACCGCGTGCTCGGCGTGCATATCATCGGCGCCGATGCCGGCACCATGATCGCCGAGGCCGCCGTGCTGATGGAGTTCGGCGGCTCGGCCGAGGACCTCGCGCGCATCTGCCACGCGCATCCCACGCTGAACGAGGCGATCAAAGAAGCGGCGCTCGCCGTCGATAAGCGCGCCATCCATATGTGATTTGCTTCCTCATGCTGAGGAGGCGCGGAACGCGCCCTCTCGAAGCATGAGCCCTCGTCTTCGAGACGCGGGCTATGCCCGCTCCTCAGGACGAGGCGTTACGCGGCGTGTCGGCCAGCACGGACCAAGTGAGCGCCGCGAAGCCAATCAGCTCGACCAGCGCGATGATCGCGTGCCCCCACTCCCAGCGCGCGCGATACTCGGTCCAGTCGGCGGGCACCGGGCCGTTGACCCATTTCGCCAGTTCGACATTGACCGGATAGACCAGCACCCACCACAGCACGAGCGCGAGCAGGAACAGCACCGCGGCGGCGAGCGCGAGGGGAAAGCCGGGCCGGCCATGCTCGCGCACGAAATAGGCGAGCAGCCCAAGCGCGATCACCGTCGCCACGAAGATCACCGCGCCGATCGAGCCGAACATGGCATAAAGCCCGCCCTGCACGGTCGAGCCGACCCACAGATACTGGTCCCAAGCCATGCGCGAGGGCAGTTGCATCAAATGGCAGAAGCTCAGGCCCAGCGTCAGCGCGGCGAGCATGACGGCAACGAATCGAGTCGCTTTCAGCAGCATGCCCTCTGCTACCTCAATCCAGCGTGCGGCGGAAGCGGAACAGCGCAAGCCCCATGGCGACAGCCATGAACAGCACCAGCGCGAACACGTCCATATGCATGTCGGCGAAGCCGGTGCCCTTCAGCGTGATGCCGCGCACGATGCGCAGAAAATGCGTGAGCGGCAGCGCCGCGCCGATGGCTTGCGCCCATTCCGGCATGCCGCGGAACGGGAACATGAAGCCCGACAGCAGGATATTGGGCAGGAAGAAGAAGAACGTCATCTGCACCGCTTGCAGCTGATTGGTGGCGAAGGTCGAGAACGTATAGCCCACGGCGAGATTGGCGGCGGCGAACAAGGTCGAAAGCGCCACCAGGAGCCACACGCTGCCCATGATCGGCACGTCGAACAAATAATGCGCCGCGCCGATGATGATGGTCATCTGCACGAAGCCGACCAGCACGAAGGGGGCGATCTTGCCGATCATGATCTCGACCGGCTTGATCGGCATGGCGAGCAGGCTCTCCATCGTGCCGCGCTCGATCTCGCGCGTCACGGCGAGCGCGGTGAACATCATCATGGTCATGGTCAGCACCACGCCGAGCAGACCGGGCACGATATTGTATTGGGTGATGCCCTCGGGATTGTAGCGGCGCTGCAGCCTGAGCTCGAATGGCGGCGAGGTCGCCTTGACGCTGGCGTCAGGCCCGCGCAGTTCCCGCCTGAGCGCGGTGTCGAGCAGTCCTTCAACGGCAGAGATCGCGGTTCCGGTCGCCACGGGGTCGGTGGCGTCGGCGATGACCAGCACGGCTGGCCGGTCGCCCCGCCGCACATCGCGCTCGAAGCTCGCGGGAATCTCCACGGCGAATTGCGCATCGCCCGACCTGATCAGCTTGTCGAGCTCCTCGGGATCGCGCACTTGCCAGCGGAAATCGAAATAGTCGGTATTGCGCATCGCCGCCAGCACGGCGCGGGTCAGCGGGCCGTCGTCGCGCACCAGCACCGCCGTCGGCAGCTGCTTGGGGTCGGTGTTGATGGCGTAGCCGAACAGAGTGAGCTGGAGGATCGGCACGAAGATCATGGTGGCGAAGGTCATGCGGTCGCGCCGCATCTGCACGAACTCCTTGACCACCATCGCCCACATGCGTCGGAGGAAGCCGGGATCGTGCTCGGTCGCGCCGTTATAGCGGGAGGGGCTCATGCGAAATTGTCCTTGGCCTTGTCCATCAGCAAAATGAATACGTCCTCGAGCGAAGGCTCGCCGCGCGTCCATTTATGCGCGCCGTCGGCCTTCTTGGCCGCATCGATCGCCGTATCGAGCGCGTGTCTGTCGCGGCCCGAGACGTGCAACTCGGTACCGAACGGCGCCACCATGTCGATGCCGTCGCAGGTCTCGAGCTTGGTGGCGAGGCGATGCAGGTCGGCGCCGGAGACGATCCAGGTGCTCAGGCCCGACTGCGCCACCACCTCTTTCGCCGTGCCCTGGGCCAGCAGTTCGCCGAAGGCGATGTAGGCCAGCTCGTGGCAGCGTTCGGCCTCGTCCATGTAATGGGTGGAGACGAGCACGGTGATGCCCTCGGCGGCGAGGTTATGGATCTCGTCCCAGAACTCACGCCGCGCCTTGGGATCGACGCCGGCCGTCGGCTCGTCGAGCAGCAGCAGTCTTGGCTGCGGCAGGATGCAGGCGCCGAGCGCCAGCCGCTGCTTCCAGCCGCCCGACAGCTCGCCGGCAAGCTGGTCGGCGCGGGTGGAAAGCCCGAGCCGTCCGATCGCCTCGCGCGCCGCCTGGCGCGGATTGGGGACGCCATAGACGCGCGCGACGAATTCGAGATTCTCGCGAATGGAAAGATCGGTGTAGAGGCTGAAGCGCTGCGTCATATAGCCGACATTGCGCTTGATCGCGTCGGACTCGGTGCGGATGTCGTAGCCGAGGCAAGTCCCTTCGCCGGCGTCCGGCGTGAGCAGCCCGCACAGCATGCGCAGCGTCGTGGTCTTGCCGCTGCCGTTAGGCCCGAGAAAGCCGTAGATCTCGCCCTTCGGCACTTGCAGGCTGAGATCGCGCACGACCGTGCGCGGGCCGAAGCTCTTGGTGAGGCCATGCACGTCGATGGCGATCTCCTTCATCGCCGCACCATCTGCTGGCCGGGCCCGAGCGTCACCGTCACCGGCTGGCCGGCGGTGAGAGCGGTCGCGTCGCCTTCCGGGCGCGCCTCGACGAGATAGACGAGCTTCTGACGCTGTTCGCGCGAGAAGATCACGGGCGGGGTGAATTCGGCCTCCCGCGCGATGAAGCTGATCTTGGCGTGGAGGTCGGGCGGGCAGCCGTCGCAACTGATGGCAATGCTCTGATCGACCTGAAGCCTCGCGCGCTCGGGCTCGGCCACGAAGAAGCGGACTTTGAGATTGCGCGGCGGCAGCAGCGCGACGACGGCCTGCCCGGAATTCACGACCTCTCCGGGGCGGAAATAGACCTCTTCCACGGTCCCGTTTGCCGGCGCGAACACCTTTCGCTTGCCGAGATTCTTCTCGGCCTCGGTCAGCGCATGACGGGCGGCCTCGGCATTGGCCGCGGCCGCAGCGATCATGTCGGCTCGGCCTGGGAGCTTCCCTGCCGTGATGCGCTTCTCGGCCTCGGCCACCGCCGCCTGATTGCGGTCATGTTGGGCGATGGTGTCGTCGAGTTGCGCTTTGGTGATCCACCCTTTGTCGAACAAAGACTGCGCGCGATTGAGATTGTTGGTCGCCACCTGCAACATGGCCTTGCGCCTGGGCAAGCGCCGCCTCGAGCACCTGGATTTCATCGGGCCTTTGCAGCTCGGCCTTGGCGTCGGCAAGCCGCGCCTCGGCCTCTTGCAGGCGCGACCTCGCCGCAGCGACTGATGCCTCTTGCTCTTCGCTTTCCAGCACGAAGATCGGATCGCCTTGCTTGACGGATGCGCCTTCCTCGACGCTGAGCTCGGCGACGCGGCCGCCTTGCTCGGAGCCGACCAGCACGAGATCGGCCTCCATATAGCCGGGAAACTCGGAATCCTCGTTGGCGTGGAAGGTCATCAGCACGAGGACGAAGGCCGCCGCGATGACGATGCCGCCGAGAATAATCACCATTCGCTTCATCGCGCGGGTTCCTTGGCGGCGGGCGCCCTGATCGCGTCGGTCAACAGCTCGACAT
This sequence comes from uncultured Alphaproteobacteria bacterium, assembly GCA_963710245.1. Taxonomy (GTDB): domain Bacteria; phylum Pseudomonadota; class Alphaproteobacteria; order Rhizobiales; family Methyloligellaceae; genus Methyloceanibacter. The sequence goes on along the minus strand of CAVPZK010000018.1, from coordinate 25,490 downwards.
TGGTCCTGAGCAGCCCGTCGGTATCGAGGTGATGGTGCCGCTCGAACAGCTGGCGCCAGAGGATGGCGGTGAGCACCGGGGCGAACAGCAGCTGCGGGTAATCGCGCAGAGGCGTGGGTTTGAACTCGCCGCTCTCGATGCCGCGATCGATCAGTCGCGTCATGGTCTCGATGCCGCGCGAGACCACCTGCTCGTAATAGAAGGCGGTGAGCTCCGGATGCTTGTGCCCTTCCGCGATCATAAGCCGCGCGATGAAGGCGCGCTTGGAGCCGACCAGCTCCTGGATGAAGGAGAGGAACGGCCCCTTGAGGAAGGCCTCGACCGAAAGCTCGGTCTTCTCCATCCGCTCGCGGATCGCGTCGAAATGCGCGGTGATGACGCTGCGCACCACCGCCTTGAACAGCTCTTCCTTGGTCTTGAAATAGAGATAAGGCAGGCCCTTGCTGACGCGGGCACGGGCGGCGACATCCTCGACCTTGGTCGCCGCATAGCCATGCGTGGCGAATTCCTCGAAGGCCGCGGCGACGATCTCTTGCGGGCGCGTGTCGCGACGCTCGCGCCGCTTCGCGCCCTGGGGTTTGGCTCTTCCGCAATGTTTTCTCTCGGGCCATGGCTCCGCCCTCTCAATGACCGATGTACCCAATATAATGACTGACCGGTCAGTACTGCAATGGGCAATAGAGGGATCGGCGACGTTTATCGCCTGGAGGGTGAACGGCGCCTTGATCGGGATCAAAAACGATTGTGTGACAGTAACTTAACCGTCACGCGCGGGGATGCGCGCTATCGTAGCTCTTGAGCAGATGCGCCCTGTCGACCTCGGTATAGCCTTGCGTCGTCGACAGGCTGGCATGGCCGAGCAGCTCCTGGATCGCGCGCAAGATCCGCGCCGGCGCCCAAGAGATGCGTGGCGAAGGAATGCCGCAGCGCATGCGGCGTCGCCGTGTCGGGCAAGCCGAGCGCCACGCGGGCGCGGGCGATCCTGAGCTGGATGATGCGGGGCGAAAGCTGCTTGCCGCGCGCCCCCAGGAATAGAGGATCGTCAGAACCCAGTTTCAGCGGGCAGAGCGCGAGATAACGCTCGATCGCCTCGCGCACGATCGGCAGCACTGGCACGACACGCGTCTTGTTGCCCTTCCCCGTCACGCGCAGCATGTCGCGACCCTTGATCGGCGCGTCCTTGCGTTCGAGCGACAGCGCCTCCGAGATGCGCAAGCCCGAGCCGTAGAGCAGCGCAAGCACGGCTGTGTCGCGCGCCAGGATCCATTCAGGCGCATCGGGTGAAGCGATATCGGCGCCATCGACCAGAGCTGTCGCCTTCGGCGCGGTGAGCGGCTTCGGCACCGAATGCGGCAGCTTCGGCAAGGACACGGCGCGGATCGCGTCGTTCTTGCCGTATCCCCGCCGCTCGAGGAATTTGTAGAACATGCGCAGCGCGCTGAGACTACGCGAGAGGCTGCGGCTGCCGACGCCGTCGCCGCGCCGCGCGGCAAGAAAGCCGCGAACGTCGCGCGCTTGCAGCGCCAGCAGCTGGTTCATGTCAGGGAGCTTGTTGAGCTTCCCCGCGAAGAAGGCGAGGAACTGGGAGATGTCGCGGCTATAGGCCTCCGCCGTATTGGCGGCGAGCTGGCGTTCGATGGTGAGATAAGCAAGCCAGCCCTCGACCGCCTCCTTGACGTAAGGCGACCCCATATAAGCGGATGATTTGGCGTCTTCCGCCAAGCTGGCGATCCCCTGAATTCGACGCGGATGAACGGCGCGCGCGCGAGCAGGCTACTATGCGCTGCTGAGTTGTTAATCCGAGACTAAACCAGAAGAGCGACCCCTGGCCAAAACAAAGATCAAGCCGAGACCTGCAAAGTCCGAAGCGACGCAGACGGTGCCCGTCATGCTGCCGCTCGCGCTGCCGGCGCCTTACGACTACCTCGTGCCCAAGGGCATGCAGGTCGCGCCGGGGCAGTTCGTCGTCGTGCCGCTCGGACCTGTGGACTATCTCGGCGTCGTCTGGCCGCGGCCCGAGGGCGAGAAGCCGCCCGAGATCGAGCGCAAGAAGCTCCGCGAGATCATCGAATTGGTTGACGACGTGCCGCCTCTGCCGCGCGTCTCGCTCACCTTCGCCGACTGGGTGGCGAGTTACACGCTCTCCTCCCCCGGCATGGTGTTGCGCATGATGATGAGCGCCGGCCGCGCCTTCGATCCGCCCGCGCCGCGCTACGGCGTGCGGCTCGCCGGGCCGCCGCCCGAGCGCATGACGCCGGCCCGCGCCCGCGTGCTGGCGGCGGCGAACAACGGGCTCACCTGGGTCAAATCGAGCCTAGCGGAAGCCGCCGGCGTCAGTCCCGGCGTCATCGACGGCCTGGTCGATTCCGGCGCGCTCATCGCCGAGCCCCTGCCCGATTGGCATGACATCCCGCTCGACCTCACGCGCGAGCGGGCGACGCTGACCAAGGAGCAGAGAGAGGCCGCGCGCGAGCTGCTCGCCAATACCGCGCGACGGATTCAGCGTGAGCTTGCTCGACGGCGTGACCGGCTCGGGCAAGACCGAAGTCTATTTCGAGGCGATCGCCGCGGCGCTCTCCCGCGGCAAGCAGGTGCTCGTGCTGATGCCCGAGATCGCGTTGACCAGTCAGTTCATCGCCCGTTGCGAGGAGCGCTTCGGCGCGCGCCCCGCCGAATGGCATTCCGGCGTGTCGGCGCCGCTTCGCGGCCGCATCTGGCGGGCGGTTGCCGAGAACAAGGCGAAGCTCGTGGTCGGCGCGCGCTCTGCCCTGTTCCTGCCCTTCACCGATCTCGGCCTGATCGTCGTCGATGAGGAGCACGACCAGAGCTACAAGCAGGAGGAGCGCGTCACCTATCAGGCGCGCGACATGGCTGTGGTGCGGGGCTCGCTCGGCCGTTGCCCCGTCGTGCTGAGCTCGGCCACGCCCTCGATCGAGAGCCTGGTCAACGCCGAGCAAGGCCGCTATCGCCATATCAGGCTTGGCGTCCGCTATAAGGCGGCGGGTCTTCCCGCGACATCGCCGCGATCGACATGCGCGCGAATCCGCCCGAGCGCGGGCGCTGGCTCTCGCCCGTTCTCGTCGATGCGGTCGCCGAGACACTTTCGGGCGCGGCGAGCAGGCGCTGCTGTTCCTGAACCGTCGCGGCTATGCGCCGGTGACGCTCTGCCGGAAATGCGGCTTCAAATTCGAATGCCCGAACTGCTCGGCCTGGCTGGTCGAGCACAGGTTCCGCCGCAGGCTGGAATGCCACCATTGCGGGACCTTCGTGCCGATCCCGGAAGAATGCCCGAATTGCGGCGCCGAGCATTCGCTCGTGCCGTGCGGGCCGGGCGTCGAGCGGATCGCCGAGGAGGTGGCCGAGCGCTTCCCCGACGCGCGCCGCGTGCTGCTGTCGAGCGATCTCACGCCGAGCATCAGCGATCTGCGCCAGACCTTGCGCGAGATCGAGGAGCGCGAGGTCGATGTCATCATCGGCACCCAGCTCGTCGCCAAGGGCCATCACTTTCCGGGTCTTGCTCTGGTCGGCGTGGTCGACGGCGATCTTGGCCTCGCCCAGGCCGATCCGCGCGCGGCCGAGCGTACCTTCCAGCTGCTCAGTCAGGTGACCGGCCGCGCCGGCCGCGCGGCCATTGCCGGACGCGGGCTGATCCAGACCTATATGCCCGAGCACCCGGTGGTCGCCGCGCTCGTTTCAGGCGACCGCGACAAGTTCCTCGAGCGGGAGATCGAAGCGCGGCGCGAGGCGACTCTGCCGCCGTTCGGACGCCTCGCTTCTCTGCTCGTCAGCGCCAGCGCACGCGACGCCGCGGAGTTCTACGCCCGCGCCGTGGCGCTCGCCGCGCCGCCGGCAGCCAAGATTCAGGTGCTAGGTCCGGCCGAAGCGCCGCTTTCGGTGATCCGCGGCCGCCACCGCTATCGGCTCTTGGTGAAAGCCGCGCGCGAAGCCGACCTGCAAGCCTATCTGCGGCTCTGGCTTAGCCAAGTGCCCAAGGCCAAAGGCGATGTCCGCCTCTTCGTGGACGTCGATCCGTATAGTTTCTTATGACCGAGATCCACGAATGAGTTCGAAGTCGGTCTGCCGGTTTACGCGCCGCGAATTTCCTGCGCGGCGCGCGCCAGGATCTCCACGATCTTCGCCTCGGCATCCTCGCTGGTCTCAAGTCGCTTCGCTGCGACTTCGCGCAGATTGTCGAGCGCGGCATTGACGAGACGCGGGACGCTCTCCTCTTCGTCGCTCTCGGCGCTCCATTTGCGGCGCATGCGCGAAAGCTTCTCGCCGATGGCCGCGAGCCTCGCCAGCACCATGTCGGCGATGTCGCGATTCTCTTCGAGATAGGCGCGGCCTTCGTCGGTGATCGTGTAGCGCTTCTTCGCGCCCTCGCTCTCGGCGGTGACATAGCCCGCCTCTTCGAGGAAGGTCAGCGTCGGATAGACCACGCCCGGGCTCGGGCTGTAGGCGCCGCGCGTCTTGTCCTCGATCAGCTTGATCAGCTCGTAGCCGTGGCGCGGCTGTTCGGCGATCAAAGCGAGCGCGAGCAGCTTGAGGTCGCCTTGCGCCAGCATGCGGCCGACGCGGAACCAATCGCCCCGCCCGCCGCCTCTGCCTTCGCCACGGCCGCCCCAACGCGGGCCCTCGCCGAAGCGGCCGAAACGCCGCGCCGCCCAATGTTTACCGCCGCAGCGGTCTTCAGAATGTCTCAGTCCATGCATCTTACGGTTCTCCTATAAAGATGTATCGTAAGATACTACTAGGCTATCGCAAGATATATCTTCTTGTTCGGCACAATCCACTTCGGAGGACCTCGGCGCTCGTCGTGCACGATCAGGCTGCACCCTTGGAGCTCGGCCATCGCGGCTGCTGACGCTCGGCAAGCGCTCGAGCGATGAGATCCAGTCTGCCATTTGTTCAGCGCTGAGCCCTTCGAGCAGACGCGCCGACGAGCCCACCAGCACGTGCCATCGGCTCGCCACGGAAGCGTCGATGACTCCATGTTCGCGGAACGCTGCTTACAGCCGTCAAAATAGCCTGGCCCCGCAAAGCCCTATTCTTCGGGAAATTTGGCCATGGCTAATGTTGCGCCACCCTGCCCCATATGTTACAGGCTCCGCGGGCTTCCGGGGGGACCGTCCGGCAGGGTTTCGCCCTGTTGGCGCGGGAGCACCAATCCAACATTTCTCGGCTCCGGGGACGAGGCGTCGTAAAGAAGCGCGCGTTCGGGAGGAAAGGCGTTTTAGGGGTGGCAGGAGAGGTCGACACCAGTTCAGGCGTAGCCGGCCGCTATGCGACCGCCTTGTTCGAGCTTGCTCTCGAAGAGCAGGCGCTCGAGCAGGTTGCCGTCGATCTTACCCGCTTCAACGAGGCGCTGGACGCCTTCGAGGACCTGACGCGGCTGGTGAAGAGCCCCGTCTTTTCCGCCGAAGAGCAGGGCAAGGCGCTCGCCGCCATCCTTGAGAAGCTGAAGATCGAGGGTTTGACCCGCAATTTTCTCCTGCTCGTCGCCAAGAACCGCCGTCTCTTCACCGCCCCCGACATGATCCGCGCGTTTCGCGCCATGCTCGCCCGCCATCGGGGCGAAATGAGCGCCTCCGTCACCGCGGCGGCGAAGCTGACCGAGGGCCAAATCACCGCGCTGAAGCAGGCACTGAAAGCCGCGCTCGGCAAGGACGTCATGCTCGATGAGCGGGTCGATCCCTCGCTGCTCGGCGGCCTCGTCGTCAAGGTCGGCAGCCGCATGATCGATACGTCGCTGCGCACCAGATTGAATTCTCTCAAAGTTGCCATGAAAGAGGTTGGCTAATGGATATCCGGGCCGCTGAGATCTCCGCGATCCTCAAGGAGCAGATCAAGAATTTTGGCCAAGAGGCGGAAGTCGCCGAGATCGGACAGGTGCTGTCGGTCGGCGACGGCATCGCCCGCGTCTACGGTCTCGACAAGGTGCAGGCCGGCGAGATGGTCGAGTTCGCCGACGGCACGCGCGGCATGGCGCTCAATCTCGAAGTCGACAATGTCGGCATCGTGATTTTCGGCGACGACCGCCACATCAAGGAAGGCGACGTCGTCAAGCGCACCGGCGCTATCGTCGAGGTACCTGTCGGCAAGGCGCTGCTCGGCCGCGTGGTCGATGCTCTCGGCAATCCGATCGACGGCAAGGGCCCGATCGAGGCGAGCGAGAAGCGCCGCGTCGACGTGAAGGCGCCCGGCATCATTCCCCGCCAGTCGGTACATGAGCCGATGCAGACCGGCCTGAAGGCCATCGACGCCCTGATCCCGATCGGCCGCGGCCAGCGCGAGCTCATCATCGGCGACCGCCAGACCGGCAAGACCGCCATCATCCTCGACACCATCCTCAATCAGAAATCGATCAATGCGCGGGGTGACGACAAGACCAGCCTCTATTGCATCTATGTCGCCGTCGGCCAGAAGCGCTCGACCGTCGCGCAATTCGTCAAGGTGCTCGAGGACAACGGCGCGCTGCCCTATTCCATCGTCGTTGCCGCCACGGCTTCAGACCCCGCGCCGACGCAGTATCTCGCGCCGTTTGCCGGCTGCGCCATGGGCGAGTTCTTCCGCGACAACGGCATGCATGCCGTCGTGTTCTACGACGATCTGTCCAAGCAGGCCGTGGCCTATCGCCAGATGTCTCTGCTGCTTCGCCGCCCGCCGGGACGCGAGGCCTATCCCGGCGACGTGTTCTATCTGCATTCACGTCTTTTGGAGCGGGCTGCCAAGCTGAACAAGGACAACGGCTCGGGTTCGCTCACGGCTCTGCCGGTGATCGAGACGCAAGCGAACGACGTGTCGGCCTATATCCCGACCAACGTCATCTCCATCACCGACGGGCAGATCTTCCTCGAGACCGACTTGTTCTATCAGGGCATCCGCCCGGCGGTGAATGTCGGCCTCTCGGTGTCGCGCGTGGGCTCCGCCGCGCAGGTGAAGGCGATGAAGCAGGTCGCCGGCAAGATCAAGGGCGAGCTCGCGCAATATCGCGAGATGGCGGCCTTTGCTCAGTTCGGCTCTGACCTTGATGCCACGACCCAGCGCCTGCTCAATCGCGGCGCTCGGCTGACCGAGCTTTTGAAGCAGCCGCAATTCTCGCCGATGAAGGTCGAGGAGCAAGTGGTGGTGATCTATGCCGGCGTGAACGGCTATCTCGATCCGCTCCCCGTGTCTTCCGTGCGCCGCTTCGAGGACGAGCTGCTTCGCTGTATGCGCGCCGAGCATGCGGGCATCCTGGACGCGATTCGCGACCAGAAAGAGATTTCCAAGGAGACCGGCGACAAGCTCAAGGCTGCCGTCGACAAATTCGCCAAGGCCTTCGCCTAGGAAGGTTGTGAGTGACTGAGCCATGCCGTCGCTGAAAGCGCTACGCAACAGCATCGCGTCCGTCAAAGCGACGCAGAAGATCACCAAGGCCATGCAGATGGTGGCCGCGGCGAAGTTCAGGCGTGCGCAGACGGCGGCAGAGGCGGCGCGGCCTTACGCCACGCGCATGGAAGCGGTGCTTGTCAACCTCACCACCGCGCTTAAAGGCCGCGAAGGCGGTCCGCCGCTGATGGTCGGCACCGGGAAGAATCAGGTTCATTTGCTCGTCGTCTGTACCGCCGAGCGCGGCCTGTGCGGCGCGTTCAATTCGGCTATCGTGCGGCTCGCGCGTGAGCACTTCGGTCGGCTGCTGGCCGACGGCAAGCAGGTGAAGATCCTCTGCGTCGGCAAGAAGGGCTTCGACCAATTGAAGCGGCTCTATGCGCCGCTCATCATCGACACCATCGACTTCAGGGGCGTGCGCCAGCTGTCGTTCGAGCATGCCGAGAAGGTGGCAGCCAGAGTGCTCGAGCTTTTCGTCGGAGGGCGCCTTCGACGTCGCCACGTTGTTCTTTTCGCGTTTCAAGTCCGTGATCAGCCAGATCCCGACCGCGCAGCAGATCATCCCTGCCACAATCCCGGCCGACACGCCGTCGCAGGACGCGGCGCTCGGCGGCGCCGTCTACGAATACGAGCCCGACGAGGCGGACATCCTCACTGAGCTTCTGCCGCTCAACATCACCGTGCAGATCTTCAAGGCGCTGCTCGAGAACGCAGCATCCGAGCAGGGCGCGCGCATGAGCGCCATGGACAACGCCACCCGCAATGCCGGCGACATGATCGGCAGATTGACGCTCCGTTACAACCGCACCCGCCAGGCCATGATCACCAAGGAGCTGATCGAGATCATCTCCGGCGCCGAGGCGCTATAATCATCGAGAGACCGTAAGGAACTTTTGCAATGGCAAAGAAGTCACCCGTAATCGCCGAGACCAAAAAGCAAGAGAAGAGGATCGCCGAAGGCAAGGGCGCCAAAGGCCATGTGCGCCAGGTCATGGGCGCCGTGGTCGACGTGCAGTTCGCCGAACATCTTCCGGAAATCCTCAACGCGCTCGAGACCGAGAATCACGGCAACCGCCTCGTGCTCGAAGTCGCCCAGCATCTCGGCGAGAACACAGTCCGCACCGTCGCCATGGATTCCACGGATGGCCTGGTGCGCGGCCAGGAGGTGGTCGACACCGGTGCAGCCGATCGCCGTGCCGGTCGGCGAGGAGACTTTGGGCCGCATCATGAACGTGGTGGGCGAGGCGGTTGATGAGGCGGGACCGATCAAGACCGCAGAGAGGCGGCCGATCCATGCACCTGCTCCCTCCTTTGTCGATCAGTCGACCGAGGCCGAGATCCTGGCCACGGGCATCAAGGTCGTGGATCTGCTTGCGCCTTACGCCAAGGGCGGCAAGATCGGCCTGTTCGGCGGCGCCGGCGTCGGCAAGACCGTGATCATCATGGAGCTGATCAACAACATCGCAAAGGCGCATGGCGGCTATTCGGTGTTCGCCGGCGTCGGCGAGCGCACCCGCGAAGGCAACGACCTCTATCACGAGATGATCGATTCGGGCGTGAACAAGGACCCGAAGAAGAACAACGGCTCAACCGCCGGATCGAAATGCGCTCTGGTGTATGGCCAGATGAACGAGCCGCCGGGAGCCCGCGCCCGCGTCGGCCTGTCGGGCCTCACCGTCGCCGAATATTTCCGCGACCAGGGCCAGGACGTGCTGTTCTTCGTCGACAATATCTTCCGCTTCACGCAAGCCGGCTCGGAAGTGTCGGCCCTGCTCGGCCGCATTCCCTCCGCCGTGGGCTATCAGCCGACGCTCGCCACCGACATGGGCGCGCTGCAGGAGCGCATCACCACGACGCAGAACGGCTCGATCACCTCGGTGCAGGCGATCTATGTGCCGGCCGACGATCTGACCGACCCGGCGCCCGCCACCTCCTTCGCCCATCTCGACGCCACCACCGTGCTGTCGCGCGGCATCGCCGAGAAAGGCATCTATCCCGCCGTTGACCCGCTCGAACTCGAACTCGCGCATGCTCGACCCGCGCATCGTCGGCGAGGAGCATTACAAGGTCGCTCGCCGCGTGCAGGAGATCCTGCAACGCTACAAGGGGCTCCAGGACATCATCGCCATTCTCGGCATGGACGAGCTATCGGAAGAGGACAAGATCACCGTGACGCGGGCGCGCAAGATCGAGCGCTTCATGTCGCAGCCCTTCCATGTGGCCGAGGTGTTCACCGGCTCGCCCGGCGTGTTCGTCGATCTCGCCGACACCATCAAGGGCTTCAAGGGACTGTGCGAAGGCGAGTACGACCATCTGCCGGAAGCGGCGTTCTACATGGTCGGCACCATCGAGGAGGCCGTCGCCAAGGCCGAGAAGCTCGCCGCCGAGGCTGCTTAACAATGCCAGACGCATTCCAATTCGAGCTCGTATCGCCGGAGCGGCTGCTCGTCTCGGGCAAGGTTGAGCAGGTGCTGGTGCCGGGCGCCGAGGGCGACATGACTGTGCTTGCCCATCATGCGCCGCTTCTGACCACGCTCCGCCCGGGCCTGCTCGAGATCGGTCTCCCCGGCGGGGTGCGGCAGCGCTTCTTCATCCGCGGCGGTTTTGCCGAGGTCGGGCCCTCGGGGCTTACCGTGCTCGCCGAGACGGCCATCGACCTCGTCGAACTCGACGCCGGCCGTCTCGCGCAAGCGGTCAAGGATGCCGAGGAAGACGTGACCGATGCCGCGGAGGGCGCTGTCCGCGACCGCGCCCAGACCAAGCTCGATCATCTGCGCCAGGTGCAGACCGCGCTCAACCTGTAAGGTTCAGCGCTGAGCGCGCAACCGCGCCGAGCTCTTCGATCACGCCGAGATAGACTTTCCGCTTGAACGGCACGACAAGTGTCGGCAACTCGGCGAGCGTCACCCACTGCCAGGCGTCGAACTCCTGCTCGTGGCCTTCGCGCGGGCCGATGTCGATCTCGCTCTCGGGACCCTCGAAGCGTGCGGCGAACCACATTTGCTTCTGGCCGCGATAGCGGCCCTCCCAGGCGATGCCGACAAGCTCGTCCGGAAGATCGTAAGCGAGCCAGTCCCGCGTCCGCGCCACGAAGCGTGCGCTTGTCACCCCGGTCTCCTCGGCGAGCTCGCGGCGGGCGCCGGCCTCCGGCTCCTCGCCTTCATCCAGGCCGCCTTGGGGCATCTGCCACCAGGTTCCGACGCCTTCCTCGCTCCGGTCCGAGCGTTGCCCGACAAAGACCCGACCTTCGGCGTTGATCAGCATCACGCCGACGCAAGGCCGGTAGGGCAGCCCCTCTTTCTCCGTCATGGAAATAATTCAGCTTGGCCGCTGCGACCGCACCGCCGCGCTCACCGGCACCAGCACGAAACCTTTCGCCTCGAGCTTGGCCGCCCAGTCTGACAGCTGCTTGACGGTGGCGGGCGTCGCCTTGACCACGCCGATGGCGGCGCCCCGCTCCTTGGCCGTCGTCTCGAGTTGCGCCAATTGCTTGGCGAGGTTGCCCGGATCGATCTGCACATTGGCCACCGAGTAGTCGAGGCCGATGGCGCCGGCGATCTGGCTGACCGTCGAATCCTTCGCGCTCCCGTCATCGACATAAAGCAGGCCGCGCCGTTTCAGCTCCTCCAGCACCGGGGTCAGCGACTCGGACGTCGCTTCGAACTTTTCGCCCATGTGATTGGTGACGCCGACATAACCGGTGTAGCGCGACATCAGCCATTGCAGCCGCTTCATATTGTCCTGTGGCGGCAGCGTCGTAAGCAGCGTGTGCGGGCCGGGATCGACGGTCGGATAATTGTTCGGCTCGAGCGGGATCTGCAGCAGAACCTCATGGCCGTTGCCGCGGGCCCTGCTCACGCTCTCTTGCAGGTTCCGTCCATAGGCGCCGTACGCCACGCTAACCGCGGCCGGCAGGCCTTTCAGCACGTCGCCAGCCGGCGCGTCCGGAAGGCCGAGCCCGGTCACCAATACGGCAATGCGGGGCGGGTCTCCGGCCTTCGCCACGACATAGCGCGACGGCCTTGCGTAGACATCGATGGAACGCCGTCCGTCGGCTGCCACCTTGGGCAACGGGCCGTATTGCGATTCCTCGACCAATTCGGCGACAGGCACCTCGGCAAGCGTGATCGATCCGGTCTCGCTGTCTGGAATCGTCGGGGGCGGCGGTGGTGGTGGCGCGGCAGCCGGGGCTTCGACCGCAGCCTGCTGCATCCCCGGCGCCGGAGTGGCGGCGCCTTGCTGGTCGGGATTGTCATCGGGCGGCGCCGAATCGTCGGGTGCCTCGGCCGGCGCCGGCGGCGCCTCGCTCTGCCCCTGCGGCGCCACTGGCAGACCCGGAGGGCCCTCGACGATCGGCGCTTGCGGCGTCTCAGACGGTACGGCGAAGCCCGGCGGAAGGTCCATGTTGTTGCCTTTGGCTTCGGCCGCAGGCGGTTCGGCAGGAGCAGGCGTTTCAGCCGCGGCCTCAGGAGGCGCGGGCGCTTCGGTCGCGGGCTCGGGCGCGGCGGCGCCAGGCGCCGTCGCCGGCTCTATTTGCAGAATAGCGACGGGCTCGCCCGCATCGCTGCCCGGAAAGAAGGCCAGCACCGCGATGCCGATCACGAGCGTCCAGAACACAATGCCAGTAGCGACGGCTAGCGCCTTCATTCGACTTTACCTCCCCGCTCGCCGGCCAGTCGTGGTTGCAAGCCCTCCTCTCCCCCGGCGATTATGTCGTCATGGCCGGCATGCCGCCGGCTCGCAGCCGAGGTTCGAGCTTAATTGGCCTCAGCCTTCTTTTTCGCCTCCGTGTCGACCGACTTGATGCCGCGCAACAGATCGAGCGCGTATTTCAGCTGAGTGTCCTTGTCCTTCTCGGGCGCCACATAGGACGAGCTTCCGGACTGCTCCTCCTCCTCGGCGGCAGCGCCGTCCTCGCCCTCGCCCTTGGCCGCGTCTTCGCCCTCGGGCTTGGCCGCATCCTCGCCCTTGAGGTGACCGCGCAGATTGGCTTCGCCGCGCGTAGCTTGCAGCTCGGCCTTCTGCTTGAGATCGTCGGGCAGTTCTTCCTCGACCACGACCTCGGGCTCGATGCCCTTGGCCTGGATCGAGCGGCCCGACGGCGTGTAGTAGCGCGCGGTGGTGAGCCTGAGCGCCCCGTTCGAGCCGAGCGGAATGATGGTCTGCACCGAGCCCTTGCCGAAGGACCGGGTGCCGAGAATGGTCGCGCGGTGATGGTCCTGCAACGCTCCCGCCACGATCTCCGAGGCCGAGGCCGAGCCGCCATTGATCAACACGACGATCTTCTGCCCATCGGTGATGTCGCCCTGGCGCGCGTTGGAGCGCTGCGTCTCCTCAAGATTGCGGCCGCGCGTCAGCACGATGGCGCCCTGATCGAGGAAGGCGTCCGAGACGGAGATCGCCTGATCGAGCAATCCGCCCGGATTGTTGCGGAGGTCGATGATATAGCCCTTGAGATTCTGGCCGAGCTGCTTCTTCAGGTCCTCGACCGCCTTTTGCAGATTGGCCGTGGTCTGCTCGTTGAAGGTGGTGACTCTGATATAGCCGACGTCATCCCCCTCGGCATTGTACTTCACCGGGTTGATGTGGATCACGTCGCGCGTGACCTTGACGTCGAAGGGATCCTCAGTGCCTTTGCGCACGACGGTGAGCGTGATCGGCGAATTGACCGGGCCGCGCATCTTCTCGACCGCCTCTTGCAAAGTCAGGCCGAGAATCTGCTCCTTGTCGAGATGGGTGATGAGATCGCCGCTCATCAGGCCCGCGCGCGCGGCGGGGGTGTCCTCGATCGGCGCGACGACCTTGACGACGCCGTTCTCCATCGTGACCTCGATGCCGAGCCCGCCGAATTCGCCGCGGGTCTGCACCTGCATGTCGCGGAAATGCTTTGGCGTGAGATAGGCCGAATGCGGGTCGAGCGCGGTCAGCATGCCGTTGATCGCCGACTCGATCAGCTTGGGATCGTCGGGCTTCTCGACATAGTCCGAGCGCACGCGCTCCAGGACTTCGCCGAACAGGTCGAGCTGGCGGTAAATCTCCGAGTTGGCGGCCGAGGCCGACTGGCTGCGCGCCAAGCTCACCATCGTCGATCCGGCAGCGAGCACGGCCAACACCAGAAGCGCCCAAAGCGCGTATTCGGATTTCCGCATCATCCTTGCACCTTTTCGGAAGCCTCGGCCCACCATGGGTCAGGGTCTACTGGCCTGCCGTCCTTTCTGAATTCGACATAGAGGACGGGGCGCGAACTATCATCGCCTTGGCTCGGCGTTGCCGAGTTGCCCATCACCGCGATCGGCTCTCCGGCTAAGACAAACTGGCCCAGACTTACGTCTATGCGGCTCATCCCCGCAAGCAGGATATGATACCCTCCGCCTGCGTTGATGATCAATAGCTGCCCATAGGAGCGGAACTCGCCGGCATAGACCACCCAGCCGTCCGCCGGAGCCGTAATCCGGGCTTCGCCGCGGGTTTGCAGCGAGATCCCCTTGAGCGTGCCGCCCGCGGCATCGGTGTCGCCGAAACGCTTCACTTTGCGCCCCTGCGCCGGCAGCCGCAAACTGCCTTTGGCCGCCTCGAAGGGGAGCGCCGGCTTGAGCCGGTCGGGGCTGGCAAAGGCGACCTTGGTTCCCGGTTTGATCTCGACCACGCTCTCATTGGCCGGCGTGGCCAGAGCCTGTTGCTGCTCCCGGGCCAGCAAGGCGCGCTCGGCGGCAAGCTCGGCGTCATATTGGGCGATCTCGACTTTGGCGATCTGCTTGTCGAGCCGGTCGATCAGCTCGTTCAAGTCGGTGACGGTCTGGGCCTGCTCGGCCGTGGACTGCCTGAGATTGGCAAGCTCGGCCTCCCCTTGCGCCGTGGCGCGCCTCTTCTCCTCGAGCAAGCGATCGAGGCTCGCCCGCTCCGCCGCCAGCCCATCGGCCTCGCTCTTCTCCTTATCGCGCTGGTCGCGAATGCCGTTCTCGACCGTGACCAAACCTTCCAGCTCGCGCGAGAGGTTGTCGGCCTGATATTTCAGCTCGGGGAAAACATTGGCGAGCAGCATGGCGCTGCGCACGACGGCAAGCGCATCGTCTCGTCTAGTCACCAGCGCGGGCGGCGGTGTGCGGCCGATCCTTTGCATGGCGCTCAGCATTTTGACGATGGCTTCCTTCCGCTCGGTGATCGAGTTTTGGATGACATTGACCTGCTCGGTGAGCTCGGCAAGTTTCGCTTCGGTCTCCGAGAGTTTTGCTTCGCTCGCCTGCACCCTCTTGCCGGCTTCGATCAACTCGCTGTTCAGCTTCGCCCGTTCTTCGGCGAGGGCCGCCAGATCCTTGGTCAGCCCCTCTGCCTTGGCCCGGCTCGACTGAAGCTCTTGCTCGGTCTGGTTGAGCCTTTGCTTCGCCTCGTCGCGGGACAAATCGTCCTCTGCCGCGGCGAGCCACGGCGACGCGCATACCAGGCCGGCAACAAGCAGCGCGGACCAGACTCTGTGGCGTGGGGAAGTCAATCGATCAGGATGCGCCATGCGCCTTGGCCGTTCAGCCGATGGCAACGACAACGGAGCGGTACGGCAGAATCAAGGCAAAACGCTTACCAATCCTTAACCTTGGGGGCGGCGTCAGGCGCGATGATAGGGGTGGCCCGCAAGGATGGTCGCCGCGCGGTAGATTTGCTCGGCAAGAACGATTCGCGCGAGTCCGTGCGGCAAGGTCATCGGACCGAGTGAGACAAGCCTCGCCGCCTTGGTCAACACATCTTTGCCGAGGCCGTCGGCGCCGCCGACCACAAAGGCCACGCCGTCAGTGCCCTCGTCGCGAAACTTCGCCAGCAGCCTGGCAAAGGCCTCGCTCGACAATGCCTCGCCGCCGGGATCGAGACAGATCGTGAGATGCGCTGAGGGAATCTTGGCGAGCAGGGCTTGCGCTTCGGCGGCTTTCCGGGCTGACGCGGTTGCGGCCTTGGACTCCGCTACTTCGATCGCAGTCAGCGGCGACAGATGGAGCTTCCGGCCGGCGGCTTCGGCGCGGCCGAGATAATGCGCGAACAGATCGCGCTCCGGCCCCTGTTTCAGCTTGCCGATGGCAGCGATCAGGAGCCGCATGGTTGCTCGCCTTTAGGCCAAGCGGCCGGGCAATCGGATCAGATCACCAACCGCTCCATGGGGCGATCGGCCGACCACATCTTCTCGAGGTTATAGAACTCGCGAACCTCGGGCCGAAAGATATGGACGATGACGTCGCCGGCATCGATCAGCACCCAATCGCATTGGGGCGTCCCTTCGACGCGAGCGCGGCCAAAGCCTTCGTCTTTCAGTTTTTTGATGATCTGGTCGGCGACGGCCCCGACATGCCGTTGCGAGCGTCCCGATGCGACCACCATCTGGTCGCCGATCGAGGTTTTGCCTCTCAAGTCGATCGTCGCGACCTTCTCCGCCTTGGCGGCATCGAGCGTGTCGAGCACGATCTTGAGCAGACGATTCGGATGCGCGCCAAATGACGCGAATCCGTTAGGAGGTGTGCCGTGCGCGGCACCCTCTCTAGCTGAGCGCATGTTTGAGTGAGTATCCTTCTGCCATTGCTCCACGACGAAGCCGCTTGTACTCCGATACGCGTGCCAAACGCATGACAACGCATTTCGGATGCCGCTTCGCACCATAAACATAGTATGACCGCCGCCGCCGCTCAATAGCTCTAGTGTCGCTTGGCTTTTTTCTTGGACTTCTTGTCCTTGCCCTTCGCCTTGTCCTGCTTCGCTTTCTTGGCACGCAGGGCGGTCGAGGACAGATGTGACAGCGTGTGGGTGAGGATGGTCCAGGCTGGAGGCTCGAGGCGCGCCAGCCCACGCGCATCTGATTCGTCGACCTGGTAGGCCGCAAAGCGCTGTGCCGCCTTGCCGGCGCGCGCTTTCAGCCTGAAACCCGGGCGATCCAGCACCGCGATCGGCACGGCGGCGAAGATCTCCTGCCAGGCGCGCCAGCGGTCGAACTCAGCGAGATTGTCGGCGCCCATCAACCACACGAAGCTCACGCCCGGAAACCGCCGTTTGAGCTCGGCGAGCAGGTCGATCGTATAGGCGGAGCCACTTCCGGCTTCGAATCCGGTCACGGCGATGCGTGGATGCCTCGCCAAATCGCGCGCCGCTTCGATGCGGGATTTAAGGCTCTCAAGCTTCGACGTGTCCTTCAGCGGATTACCCGGCGTCACCAGCCACCAGACCTGATCGAGCCCGAGCCGTTTCAGCGCCGTGAGACTGATCGCGCGATGCGCTGCGTGGGGCGGGTTGAACGAGCCGCCGAGCAGGCCGATGCGCATATTGGGCGCCGCCATCGGCAGCCGCGTCACTTCCGGCTTGTCCGGCTTGGACTGACCTTTGGCGTCGCCTCTGCGATTGGCGTGCTTTTTCTCGGCGTGCTTCTTCTTGGACAAGAGGCGCCCCAGGCGGATTTAAGGTCGGGTCTGGCCTTGCCCGCGCACGACATATTTGAAGGTCGTGAGCTGCTCGACACCGACCGGGCCCCGGGCATGGAAGCGCCCAGTGGCGATGCCGATCTCGGCGCCCATGCCGAACTCTCCGCCATCGGCGAACTGCGTCGAGGCGTTGTGCAGCACGATTGCGCTGTCGACGCGGGCGAGGAATTGCTCGGCCGCTTGTTTGTCCTCGGTGACGATGGCGTCGGTGTGTTGCGAGCCGTAGCGCGCGATATGGTCGATCGCCTCGTCGAGGCCGTCGACCACCTTCACCGCGATGATCGCGTCAAGAAACTCCTTCGGCCAATCCTCTTCGTTGGCGACCTTCACCCGGCTGTCGGCGCGTTGCGTCTCGGGATCGCCTCGCACCTCGCAGCCCGCCTCGATCAGCATCTCGACCAGCGGCGCAAGGTGCGTCGGCGCGGCGGCATGATCGACCAGCAGCGTCTCGGCGGCGCCGCAGACTCCGGTGCGGCGCAGCTTGGCGTTAAGCACGATATGCTTCGCCATGTCGAGGTTGGCGGCCTTGTGTACATAGACGTGGCAGACGCCTTCCAGATGCGCGAACACCGGCACGCGCGCCTCTTCCTGCACGCGCGCGACGAGGTTCTTGCCGCCGCGCGGCACGATCACGTCGATGGCACCGCCAAGTCCGCCCAGCATGAAGCCCACCGCCGAGCGATCGACCGTGGGCACGAGCTGGATAGAGGCTTCGGGCAGGCCTGAGGCTACGACCGCCTCGCTCAAGGCATTGGCAATGACAAGCGAGGTGAGAAAGCTCTCGGAGCCGCTGCGCAGGATCACCGCGTTCCCCGATTTCAGGCAAAGCGCCGCGGCGTCGGCCGTCACATTCGGCCGCGACTTATAGATGATGCCGATCACGCCAAGTGGCACCCGTACGCGGGAAATCTCCAGGCCATTTGGCCGCGTCCAGCGCGCCATCACCTGGCCGACCGGATCGGCAAGCGCCGCCACCTCGCGCAAGCCTCTCGCCATTGCCGCCACGCGAAGTCCGTCCAATCTGAGCCGGTCGAGGAAGGCGACATCGCGGCCCTTGCTCTGGGCGGCCTCGAGATCCTGGCGGTTGGCCTCGATGATCTTCTCGGCGGAGAGCTCGATCCGCGCCGCCATCCGCTCAAGCGCTTCGTTCTTCGCTTCGGTCGAGGCAAGCGCAAGCTCGCGCGCCGCATCGCGCGCGCGGCGTCCCATATAGAGCATCATTGGCTCAATGGTGGCTAAGTCATTGTCTTGTTTCAATTTTCGTGTCTGTCAAGTTAGCGTTAGCTAACAGTTAGCTAACGAGGTTGGTGGGCTCACGTCAATATAAACTCATTTCGCTAGCCGCACTCCTGGCCACTTGCCGTTGGCGAACAAGTTCGCGCGCTCAACGATTGCTTAACCATGAGTTGGCGAGGTTCTGCGCGTGGTGCCCCATTGCCTCTAAGGGCCCTGGCTCCTACTCCGGGGCCGTTTCTTTGGGGACGATAGAAAATGGCCAATGCCACGAGCTACATTATCTGGGCCTACCGAGACGCTCGCAGCATCTTCGGACCAGCAGCCAATCCGGTCATCCGAAACGGTATGCTGCTGTCCTTTAAGAACAGAAACGGCGCGCTCAACGAGTGTGATCGACTCAACGCCAATCCGGGTAATCCTCATGTGCGTTATTCGGTCAAGCGTGCGGCGGCGGCTAGGCGTCTTTCATCACCTCGCAATGCTCACGCTTGTGCAAGACGTGGCTCACGTGCAAGTGCTTCACGGAAAGCTCCTTTGTCATCATTGCCACGGATCAGGACCGCAAGACAGGAGCATTGCTGGCTTTGCTGGCGTGGGTCGCAGAGCGAGGCTTAGCTCCTGAAACCATCCGACCGTAGCAGGAGCTGTGTGATTCGAGGGAGTAACATGCTGCTACGTGGATTCAGCAGTAGTTTTGGCTGTGATCGCCGCGAACGTCGTGACCATTCTCCTTGCGGCTAATATCGCATCTCGCCGAATGCGTCACGACTAGTGCGCCGTGCGGCGTCGGCTTCGGTCGGCGCCCTTTCAAATTGACCGCCTCGCGCTCGAAGGGTAATCTGCCACTCTATTTCGGTACGGGATGGATCAAAGCAATGACTGACGTAAAGGTCACGCTCGGACCACGCCGCCGCCACCACCTCCGCCGATTATTTAGCCGAACATATCCCAGAGAAACTCCTCGGTCGTCAGCCTCCGCACGCTCCCAATCTTCCCCGGCTTCAAATATCCATCTGTCTGCCACTCGTGCGCGACGATGCGGGCAATGCCCATCTTGCGGTCCCTGATCTAAGGTGGAAGGCGAGCTGGACCCGTTTATTGAGCTACGCCAAAAACTCGTCGGCTGGCTCGACCCAGGCGATGTTGTGAACCTTGGCGGGCGTCGGCTTCGGTCGGCGCTCCTTTCATCACAGCGCCAGCGGTTGCTGGTACGGGGCCGAACGGCCGCGCCGCCGCCCTCACACTCTCCGAGTGGGCCACTAGCAGTGCGGATAGAGCTTGTAGAGTTCGCGACCCTTGAGCAGAATGACCTTCCTGCTCAGTCCGCCATTCTGCGGTCGAGGGTATCAGGATCTGTATACCCAGTGATGAAAAGGATAGGTGCCTCGCATACGGCGCGAAGCCACCGAGCGGTCTCGATACCTTCGTGGCCTCCTTCGAGATTGATATCCATCAGGACGATATGCGGCTGATTGCTCATGGCAAGCTTGGAGGCTTGCTGTCCATCGCCGCCAAATCGCAAATGTCGAAGCCCAAGGCGTGCATGTCTGCTTCTAAGTTGAGGGCGAAGATGATTTCGTCATCCACGATCAAAGCGCGGCGTTGCTCCGAAACCGGAGAGTGGTCCATTAGACGGTTCCTTTCCGGTAATGCCCTTGCTAACCAAACGCACCAAACCAATTTTGGTGCCGAGCCTCCCACTTATGGCGAGGCACCGAGCGTCGAGTACCCCTCATCGCCAGTGTTGTCGTCCGTAGCCGTCCAAGGCCCAGGCACCTTGCACGGTTAGGCCCGCTTATTGCGCGACCACCAGCCTCAAGATTCCCATGATCAATCTCTAAACTCCCGACTGACCACCTGCCCGGGTCTAATTCTCTCCTCCCTGCAAGTGGGTGGTCAGGCTCGGTGCCGTTGTCTCTCCAGGTCACAGCGGCGCCGAGTTCTTGCTTGGGCGCAGCGCAAAAAAGAAAGAGGCCGGGGGACGAGTCCCGACCTCATCTCGCCCCTGCTGCCGCTCGCCGCCAGCCGCTCAGGACCGCCAGCTGCTCAGGGGGGATACTACCGCGACGATAGAGAAAACGTCCCAAGCAAAAAAAAGTTCACGTTTTTCTTGGTGCGCTTCCGTACTCGGTCTTAACTCCCAACCACGACACAAAAAGCCCGCTCGTGCGTTTAGCGGTAATGGAATACGACATCAGACCGCATGAAGCCTATGACGTGACAATCGCGGCCCTCTTCATCGTGTTTATGCTAATTGTGATCGCGCTTGCTTTTGTCCTTCACTGAGCATGGACAAGGAAGAGCACCACGACCAAGTGCAGCGAGAGGCATCGGCTGCTGGGCTAGTGGTGGGCGTATTATTCTTGTTCCTTGCTTCCGTAACCATCGTTGTTGGCCTCCTGCTTTGGCCTGCAATTCAATCTCCTCCTCCACCTCCTATGTCATTGCCAGAAGTTAGCAGTGACTAGGGCGCTTACTCAGGCGCAGTCTGTTCCGTCTGTCTCATTGGCGCCTCACGCTTCACGATCAACCCTTAGGTTTGGCACCCGAGTGCGCACGAAACCAATAGCAGGCGTTATCAACTTGCTCCCCGAAACGCCGCGAGGTCTTCCTGCGCAGTCACTGGGTATCCGCCGCTGCCATCTTCATCAACCACTCGGCGTTGCGCCGCCCAGACCCAATGTTTGCGACATACCACTCCCACCAATTCACCTCAGATTTCCCCGCCTCAACTCTATTGCGGAGAGCGAGCAAATATCGTCCTGCAGCAAGTCGGCTCTTGAGGAGAGTCGCCTCGGACTTATGAACGGCATCGAGATAGCCCCGAACTTTTCTCATCAATTCTTCCGTGGGCTGCTGTTCAGGTTTTTTCAGGAGCATCCCTCACCCCCGTTGCGCGAATCGGTTGAGAGTGCGTCGAATTTAAAGGTTCGCACGATGTGCCATACCTTGGTTGGTGGCTTACCCACAACTTGGGCCCAAAACGATAAACCAATGAGGCATGTTGTCAGCGCACAGTAAAAGAGGCGCCCGCCGAAGCGAGCGCCACACCCCAGGTCCAGTCTGAGGTTCCATTCTGCTTTTGTCGGTTTGCGTTCCCCGGATGAACGAGTCCGAAAAATAGCAAAACTCACCGGCGGGGGCTGTCGCTAGGGGGCAACAACTTCACAAGAAAGAAGGCCTGAACCATGGGGCCGCAGCGCTTCTTCGGTCCCCTCATGGAGACCAGCGGCAGGAATGCGTCCCCATGGCCGAACAGTAGGCCTATGCGAAGGCGATATCGAAGCGGAGGTGGGACTAATCGTTACGAGTTAAGCCAGCCAATCCGGCACGCGGTTTCATGTGCTGCCTTCCAGGCCTTAGCCAGAAACGCTGCCCGTGAGCTGTCGAACTTTTCCCGTAGTGCGTCCGGTTGCTAGACAGTGGCGCAGCCAACGCCACAAAAGGCCCCGGCTCTTGTCCGGGCTTTCCGCGAAAACGCTATGAGATTTCGGGAGTTGGGGCATCGGGGCAGAAGATAGAGCATCATAGGCTCGATGCTTGCTTCCGGTCTATTCGAGAGCACGCTCAAGTCTAACTCTTCCGCTGTAGGACCATGTCGTCCCGGTGGATCAACTCAGGGCGCCCAAGGTAGCCGAGAATCTCGGCGATTTCACCGCTCTTGCGGCCGATAATGGCTTTCGCTTCGGCGTGGTCGTAAGCCGTAAGCCCTCGGCCAAGTTCGATGCCGTCGCCGTTCCTGATCACCACGGCGTCGCCGCGCTCGAAGCTCCCTTCGACCCGCGTCACCCCGGCCGGCAACAGGCTCTTGCCCGAGGCGAGCGCCTGTGCCGCGCCGCTATCGACCGTGAAACTGCCCTTCGGCTCCAACGTCCCGGCGATCCAGCGCTTGCGCGCCGTCACCGGGTCTTGCCGGGCGACGAACCAGGTGCCGGCGCCTTTCACGGCGAGCGCCTTGAGCGGGTGCATCACCTTGCCCGAAGCGATCACCATATGCGAGCCGCCGGAGACCGCGATCTTCGCCGCCTCGATCTTCGTCACCATGCCGCCTTTCGACAGCTCGGAGCCAACATCCCCGGCCATCGCTTCGATCTCCGGCGTAATCTCGGTCACCTCTTCGAGCCGGCGCGCATCGGGGCGCGAACCTGGGGGCGCCGTATAGAAACCATCGACATCGGATAGCAGCACGAGACAATTGGCGCTCATCATCGAGGCGACGCGGGCCGCGAGCCGGTCGTTGTCGCCATAGCGAATTTCGCTCGTTGCCACCGTGTCGTTCTCGTTGACGACCGGCACCGCGCCGAGCTTGAGCAGCGTCGTCATGGTGCTCCGCGCATTGAGATAGCGCCGTCGCTCTTCCGTATCGCCGAGCGTCAGCAACACTTGCGCCGCGACGAGAGACCGCGCGCGGAACGCCTCTTCGTAAGCATGTGCGAGATCGATCTGGCC
This sequence comes from uncultured Alphaproteobacteria bacterium, assembly GCA_963710245.1. Taxonomy (GTDB): domain Bacteria; phylum Pseudomonadota; class Alphaproteobacteria; order Rhizobiales; family Methyloligellaceae; genus Methyloceanibacter. The sequence goes on along the minus strand of CAVPZK010000018.1, from coordinate 2,985 downwards.
GACCGCGGCGGCCGCCTGGCTGTCTTCGAGCTTGAGCGCGCCTTTCGGCAGCTTGAGCGCATTGCGGCCAAGCGCGATCGCGCCTGAAGAGACCACGACCACCTCCTTGCCGTTCTTGCGCAGGTCCGCGATGTCGTCGGCAAGCGCTTCGAGCCAAGCTTGCCTGAGCGTGCCGGCCGCGGCATCGACCAGCAGCGAGGAGCCGATCTTGACGACGATGCGCTTGGCGCCCGTCCATTCTCCCCTCATGGACGCCATCCTCGCGCCGGCGTCCTCTCCGCCGTCGCATCATCCTTGGCCCGCGTGCGCCAATCCCTCACTTCGCTGGCGAGCACGCGCAACGCCTCTTTTACGCCTTCGCCGGATGCGGCCGAGACGATGAGCGGCGCCGCGCCCGCCGCCTTCTTCAGGTGCCTCGCCTTCTTCTTCATCTCGTCTTTGGGAACGGCATCGGCCTTCGACAGTGCCACGATTTCGGGCTTATCCACGAGCCCCGCGCCATAGGCTTCCACCTCGCCACGCACGATCTGATAGGCCTCCGCCACATCGTCGAGCGTCGCGTCAACGAGATGCAGCAGCACGGCCGTGCGCTCGACATGGCCGAGGAAGCGGTCGCCGATCCCGGCGCCTTCATGCGCGCCTTCGATCAGCCCGGGAATATCGGCCAACACGAAGTCGGTGCCGTCGACCCGCACCATGCCGAGATTGGGGTGCAGCGTGGTGAACGGATAGTCGGCGATCTTCGGCTTCGCCGCGCTGACCGCGGCAAGGAAGGTCGACTTGCCGGCATTAGGGAGCCCAATGATGCCGGCATCGGCGATCAGCTTCAGCCTGAGCCAGATATTCATCTCTTCGCCCTGCTGACCGGGATTGGCGTGGCGCGGCGCCTGATTGGTCGAGGACTTGAAGCGAGCATTGCCGAAGCCGCCATTGCCCCCACGGAGCAGCACGATGCGGTCGCCGGGCTTGGTCAGGTCGGCGATCAGCGTCTCGCCGTCCTCGTCGAGGATCTCGGTGCCGGGCGGCAGTTTCAGCACAATATCGGCGCCCTTGGCGCCGGTGCGGTTCTGGCCCTTACCGTGGCCGCCCTTCTTCGCCTTGAAATGCTGCTGGTAGCGATAGTCGAGCAGCGTGTTCAGATTGGCCACGCATTCGACGATGACGTCGCCGCCTTTGCCGCCGTCGCCGCCGTCAGGGCCGCCGAACTCGACGAACTTCTCCCGCCGGAAGCTGACGCAGCCATTGCCGCCGTCGCCCGAGCGCACATAGACCTTGGCTTGATCGAGGAACTGCATGGCAAGGGCTTAGCACCGGCTTCTTTCTAATACACTACGGGACGCGCGCTTTGCGGCGGCCTCACGCCCGCAAGGCGCCGGCCAATGCCGTGGCGCGGTCCAGCCGGTAGGTCAGGCAATGCGCCTTGGCGCCGCGCGCCGCGCAGTCCCGCGCCTCTTTCCCCTGCGGCGTGAAGCCGAACTTGGCGATGATCCGCGCCGACGCCGGATTGTCGCTGAAATGCCCGGCCGTCAGATAGGCGAAGCCGCCGGTCTCGAACGCATGCAGGATCAGCACGCGCACCGCCTCGCTCGCATAGCCCATGCCCCAATACGGCTTGCCGATCCAGTAGCCGAGCTCGGCATGGTCGTCGCTGAAGGCGCGATAGCCGGTGCAGCCGATCAGCGCGCCGGACCTCTCGATCACGAACACGACGCCTTCCTCGCCGGCAATGGCGCTCGCAAGCCACTCGGCGGCCATCTGCTCGCTGTAAGGATGCGGGATCGTGCCGGTCATGCTCGCCACGTCGAAATCGCCGGCGAGCAGAGCGATCCGCGCCGCATCCGTAAGGAGCGGCAGCCGCAACACGAGCCTTGGCGTTCTGATGCTCACGGGCCGTAGGCTACACGCGCGAACTCGCGCGGGCGAGCGGGCAGAAGCCTAGTTCGGCTTCACCGAGACGTAGACGCGGCCCTTCTGCTTGGTCGCGAACTCGACGTCGCCTTCGCGCAGGGCAAACAGCGTGTGGTCCTTGCCCATACCGACGCCGTCGCCGGGGTGCCATTTGGTGCCCCGCTGCCGGACGATGATATTGCCGGCGAGCACGCTCTGTCCGCCCGACTTCTTGACGCCGAGCCGGCGCCCGGCCGAGTCGCGGCCGTTGCGCGAGGAGCCGCCTGCTTTCTTATGTGCCATGGTCTAGTTCCTTACTTCTTCGGCTTCGACGCGGGCTTCTTGTCAGCCTTGGCTGCCGGCTTCCGCGCCGCTGGTTTGGTTTCCTTCTTGGCGGGCTTCGCCTTGGCCTCGGGCTTGGCCTTGGCCTCGGCTTTCGGCTCAGGCCTCTTCTCCGCCTTTTTCGGCTCAGGCTTTGCAGCCGCCTTGGATGGCTTCTTGCCGTCGGTCAGGATCTCGGTGATGCGGAGCGCGGTAAGCTCCTGCCGATGACCCTTCTTGCGACGATAGTTCTTACGGCGCTTCTTCTTGAAGACGATGATCTTCTCGCCCCGCTTCTGCTCGATGACCTCGGCAGCGACCAGCGCGCCGGCGATCGTGGGCGTACCCGTCTTGGGGCTGTCGCCGCCAAGCAGGATCACCTCGGAAAGCTCGATGATATCGCCGGGCTTACCCGCGATCCTCTCGATCTCGATGATGTCGTTTGGCGCCACGCGATATTGCTTGCCGCCTGTGCGAATGACCGCGAACATGTCCGTTATCCGTCCGAATTCTGGGCTTGAAAGACCGGCGCCTCAGGCGCGCGAACCGAGCCGCAAATAGCCTTGAAGCGGCGCAATATAGAAGGCAAGGCCGATAAGTCAATTACCAGCTTGCCTTGAAGGAGTCGGTCCCGTCCCTGCCTTAGCCCAAGTATTTCAGGCCCTTCGGGTTGCCGTGCGCCTGGTAGCAAGCTACATGAGCGCCGGACGGAGAGGTGCCAGAGAGGTCGAATGGGACGGTCTCGAAAACCGTTGTACGGGTAACCGTACCGTGGGT